>NC_002942.5:2477500-3100000 GCF_000008485.1 Legionella pneumophila subsp. pneumophila str. Philadelphia 1
CACAAGGACAATTTCCATTTGCTGTTATTTTAAGTTGCATGGATTCACGTACTCCAGCGGAGTTGATTTTTGACCAAGGCCTTGGCGATGTTTTCAGTATTCGAGTTGCCGGTAATATTTTAAATGATGATATTTTGGGCAGCATTGAATTTGCATGTCAGGTAGTAGGTGTGAAACTGATTGCAGTTGTCGGCCATACTCAATGTGGAGCAATTAAAGGAGCTTGTGATGGTGTCAAATTGGGCAACCTGACAAATCTACTGAATAAAATCAGCCCTGTGATTCAAGAAGCCAAAAAGCTGGATTCAAAACACGATGTTCATAGCCCAGAATTTTTGAATTGCGTTACCAGCCTGAATGTAAAACATACTATGAATGAAATTAAACAACGCAGTAATATCGTACATCAATTGCTTGATGAAAAAAGAATTGCAATTGTTGGTGGTTTATATCAGCTTGAGACAGGAGAAGTTCAATTTTTTGATGAGTGATATCAAGGCATCAATAATTTTCAATGATCAGTTCTTTTTAGCTGTACAACAGTATTGATGTGGAATGCTTTTATCAAAGAATTGCTGCGGACTTGAGACTTGAAGTCCGCATCTATGAACAACATTTTTTATGCAGATAATAAAAGCAAAATAAAACTCCTAAATAGAGAAAAAATGGCTTGATAATAAAATTAACAACTAATATAAAACGTAAGAAAAAATCATTGGATAACCACAAGACACCGCACAAAGACAAAAGTGGGAGCGTTGAATAATCAGAGGGAAGATACAATATTGCTGTTACTGTCTTAATTAAATAAATACCCACTGACATAACCAGTAGAGCAATCAGATGACGTAAGGAATATAAAATTGAAAAAAGTATTTTCTTTTTCCCAGGATGACTCATTTATACTCACTCTCATAAATGTTGCCCTGACTAACTAATAGAAAAGATCTCACCAAGATTATTTTTCAATGCATTTTGATAAACTGCTTCAGCAACACTTAAATCCTGTATTGCCAAACCAACGGATTTAAACACTGTAAGCTTATCTTTATAGTCAGTATTTTTTTGTAATAGCCAGTGACCGATTTCAATAATCAATTCCTTTTTTAAATGATTGTGCTCTACTGCACTAATGATTTCCCCTGATTCAGCTAAAACAGCGTCTAACTGATCAGCAATCACCACTGCTCGGCTTAACACATCATGGCTAATTTCTTTCATTGAAGGGTGATGCGAGCCTATGGCATTAATATGGGCATGTGGCGAAATGTCTCCAAAATGAATCAGTGGTTCTGTGCTATTGGTTGCTGTACAAATAATATCGGCATCTTTCACTGCCATGGCGACAGAAGGACAAATTGTCATATCAAATTGATCTTCGAATTCGTTAGCAAATTTTTCGGCATTTTTAATATTGCGCGACCAAACAAAAACCTGTTGTATATCTCGCACAGAAGCAACTGCCTCAAGTTGTGTTTTCGCTTGAGCACCTGACCCAATGATCGCGACCTGAGTCGCATTATCGCGTGCAAAATATTTTGTCGCCAGTCCTGAAACAGCGCCCGTTCTTAAGGAGGTGAGGTAAGCAGCATCCATTAATACTTTAGCTTCACCTGTTGTTGCGTCAAGCAACATAATAAAACCAGTGATAGTAGGTTTATTTTTAGTCAAATTTTCAGGAAAAATGGATACTACTTTTAAGCCTAAGCTTTTTTCTTGGGCAAGATAACCCGGCATAGTCAACATTAATCCGTTTTCTTCCTCAATGGTAACACCCGTTCTCAAGGGCAACTTCACCGTGTTATTTGCCAATTGAATAAATGCGCTTTCCAAAGCACTGATTGCCTGATGCATGGTGATGCTCTGCTTTACATCGCTTAAAGACAATATCCTGAGACTCATATCAATAAACCCTATACTTTAGTTAACTACGTAGTGACTGAATAGAATCACATCTTATGGTTTTAAATCAAATAAAGTATTTCCTGTTTTCATATCAAAGGGAACAGAATAATGCTCATGCATGATTTTCCATTTTCCATTCATTTTGCAGTGTACCATTGTACCTCGCATCCAACCTCCTTGCATTTCACCTTTTTCGTTCGTTCCACCACAATAAGTCAAATAATAGGAAACCGCCAGATTATTATCAACCAAAGTTTCCAACTCATGTACTTCAAATACTGAAGGTCCCGGACAGAATGAAAGACAGGTTTGCCAATGTTTTCTATAATCATCAGCTCCCTTAAACTGAAGCTGTGAAACTGCATCAAAAGAACGAATATCTGGTGCATAGTAAGACATGATTTTATCAATGTCTTTATCGCGTGCTGCATTGGCATACTCTTCAATGAGCTTATGAATTATTGCCACCTCATTTTCCTTATTCGCAATAGATTTCACCTTTATCTCCTTTAATTGGCTTCTTCCTGAATTTTAATTGTAGCAAATTCTGCAAAAAACCTAATGAATTGTTAACCTGCAACAGATGTTGCTAAAGCAACATTTTTTTGCTTTGTTAAAAAAGAACCCACAATAGAATTACCCTGTTCCCTGAGGTTTTTTGATACCGATGCAGCGAATGGATTGCCTCATCATATAGAGAAATCTGACTCTCAACAGAAAAAATATTCTGCGGAATCATTTAAATAAAATAACCTATACAATTCAAACAGGTTTGATAAACGAAGCTTAATCAACGTTTCTTTCCTAATTTTACTAAAGTAAAGTTTGGAAAGAAATTGAATGGCAGGTTGTTACATTCTTGAAGGCAACTGATTATTGATGGTAAAGTCTATTCTCATAAAATCAGCCAAAATGTTTGATGATTAAAATAATTCGGGAAATGCCGCATGGAGTTGCTGCGCTCTGCTTAATTCAGGCATTTTCAACTTTTTCATACGCTGTTCAATATTCTTCGCTCGCACTTTTTATTACCAAACAACTTGGAATTGCCAATTTATCAGCCAATAGCATAGTGGGCCTGTTTTTAAGTTTTAGCTATATTTTTCAACTAATTGGCGGTGTCATCGGAAGCCGTTTTATAAGTAACAGACTACTATTTGTTACAACTATTCTTATTCAAAATATGGGTTTATTCTTTTTAGCGCAAGCAAATCCTTCCTTGCTTAACATAGGCTTAAGTTTGTTTATGGTAGGTTCTGGTTTGAATGTTACTTCCAGCAACAGCATGCTTACTCAATGTTTCATACCACAAGATGATCGCAGGGAAAGCGCATTTTTTCTCAGTTATGCCGGCATGAATGTCGGTTATTGCATAGGTTATATAGCCTGCGGTTTTTTTGATTACTCCAACCAGTATCAATATTTGCTCTATGCAAGCATCCTGACTAACTCCATTGCTTTATTGATTATTATTAAAAACTGGGCCTACCTTGGCGATAAAAATTTTCCATTACCCAATCTCACTAAACGAAACTGGTATTTCATAAAAAATATTCTGGCAATAGCATTCATTACATTCCTTATTCCTTTTATGCGGGTATGTTTTGAATTTGCAAACTTTTGTAATGGATTGGTAATAATTACCTGTTTATTCATGTTTCTTATTATCTTTATCCTGGGGCTAAAACAAAAATCCTCCTCCGACAGGAAAAAAATGATGGCATATTTAATTTTGGCAATCAGTTCGGTTTTATTTTGGATGATTTATCTAACTGGCCCAATGGGTGTAACTCTTTTTGTCAAAAATAATGTGGATAAGCATCTTTTCAGCTTTGAATTGGCTACTCAATGGATAAAAAATATTAATCCCGTGGTCATTATTTTCGGAGCACCAATCATGTCCATGCTCATTAACAAATTAAAAGCAAAAGGTTTTCATGTCTCTGCTCCTGTGCAATTTTCCTGTTCCTTCGTGTTTTTAGCCCTGTCCTTTTTATGCCTTATCTTTGGAATTATTTGTTCAAATTCCTATGGGTATATCAGCATATACTGGATCATAGGCCATCATATCTTGCAAGGAATGTCTGAGTTACTTCTTGGCCCTGTTGGCTATGCATTAATTGGAAGAATAGCTCCCCCGAAACTACAAGGGATTTTAATGGGTACCTGGATGCTGGTTATAGGTGTAGCAGCCTCTTTTTCCCAATATTTCTCCAATGCCATGGTGCAATCAGAATCGGTAGACCCCCTAATTACAAATCAGGATTTTCTAACCGCATTTAAGCAATTGGGACTTTGGTCTTTACTCTGTGCTGCCTTGTTATATTTTGTTTCAGGTAAATTAACCAGGATAATAAATGGTACAAAAGACAATAAATCAGTTAATGAGAGCAAGGCTCTCCCCATGCCTTACTCTAACTAATCATTTAAAAATCTAAAGTATTGCTTTGCTCAGCGGGTTCTTCCAGACGAGTAGCAACATCCAGGTAAATTTTCGGATTGTACTGGCACAAACGTAAGAATATACTTTGGGAAAATTTTTCCTTTGCCTGCTTGCGCCTGTCTACCTCTTGAATAGAACATGTCTCACTAAGCAGAGACCAAAACTCAGCGTAATCCAAATGCTTTACTTCACTCGCTGACAAACTTTTTATATGCTCGTCTACCTTACCCGCATAGTTGCTAATTCTCTGAAGCAAAAGCACATGATTATTCATATGATCGGTATCAATTGGTGTTAATACATTGTACGATGGAGCTAAAAGCTTATACAACTCATTATAAAACACTGCCAAACCTAAGGTATTTTTATCAATCTCAAAGGATACAATAGCATCCCGAATCTGTCTTAATTCGTTTAAAAAATTGGGGGGAATCTCTGGCTGATGAGTCATTTCTCTCAACCACAGCGGAGTTTTTTTCCATTGCGCAATTTGATTGCAAACTAATTGTTTCTCTTTTAGCTGGTTTTTAATTTCCTCAAATTTTTCTCTATTAATAGTTAGCATGTTTTTTCTCTTATGAAAAAGGCAAGCCATACCCAAGAAATTTGGGTACAGTTTCCAGAATTGGTAATATTTGATAAAGCTTAAACTTTTTCAGATTACATGATATGATATTTGACAATTAACGTCAAAAAAAGTCAGTCTGGTTTTTATTTAAAAAAGAGAAAAAACAATCATAAAATGATTATCGGCACTAAATCCGATTTAAATCAAAGCAGATTAAAGTTGCATACCCATTTTAGGCTCTTCTCTTTCAGGCATTTTAAAGCTAGTGAAATCCTCTTTTGACGCCTTGAAGTCACCGCCTTGATAAAGGCTACCATTCCCATTGTATAGTTTTCCATCGCCATTAGAATAGGCAAGCACTTTATTGGTTGCAGCGTCAATAACAATAAAAGATCTGTTTTTTTCAGCCTGATCTTTAAAGAAGGTACCTGCTGCTTCCTGAGACGGGAAAGTCAAATGAGTTTTTCCGTCTTTCGTTTCGGGTTCTTTATACCAACTTTCCTTACTATAAAGCTTTTTGTAGTCTGCAATAATGGGATCAATATCTTTACCCTTCACTTCAACTTCTTTTACAGGACCTCTTTTCTTTAATTCTTCTTCCATTTGCTGGCTGGTCATCTGCAAAAATTCCATATATTTATTCTCGAGCTTTATTCGCTCCAGCATATCCTTCTGATTTAAAACTTGCTGTTCTTCCTGTTTTTTCTTTAATTCGAGTAATCTCTCAAGCTCTTTTTGTTTTGCACTCATTATAGATATCTCCTCGCACTTGTTGAGCTAATTTTAGTCTAAAAATTTATCGAAAATTATTTTGAGTTCATTTTTTTTACAAATTCCTTACAATTATAAGCTGCTCCTTTCACCTCAATAAACAATGGATTGTTAACTTTTGACACAAATGATGGGAATTAATTTAGCAACTTTTTTTGCCAAACCCGACATTTCAGCGGCATCGACAATAGAATGAACATCTTTATAAGCCCCCGGAGCTTCCTCAGCAACCCCACGGTATGATCCGCTACGAATTAAAATTCCTTGTTGAGCCAATTTATCTACTATGTCTTTCCCGTTCCATTTCTTCATTGCCTGATGACGACTCATAGCGCGACCTGCTCCATGACATGCCGAGCTAAAAGATTTATGCTCAGAACCTTTGACGCCTGCTAATACATAGGAACCTGTTCCCATGCTCCCTCCAATAATCACAGGCTGGCCTATATGAGAAACAGCTTTAGGTAGTTGTGGATGGCCTGGGCCCAAGGCACGAGTTGCTCCTTTTCGATGAACAAATAAGCGCTTTTTCTTGCCATCTACCTCATGAAATTCTTCTTTACAAGTATTGTGAGAAACGTCATAGATTAGATCAATCTGAGTGCGGGGTAAAATATCCTGAAACACATTGCGCATAAAATGAGTGATGATTTCTCTGTTGGCTAAAGCACAATTAATTCCTGCTCTCATAGCGCCCAGGTAATTTTCCCCTAGCTTTGAATGAATAGGAGCACAAGCCAATTCCCTATCCGCCAGCTTGATACCATAATGTTGTGATTCAATAACCATGGAACGGAGGTAATCTGTACCAATTTGATGCCCCAATCCTCTGGAACCACAATGGATACTCACTACAATATCTCCTTCATGCAAATTTAAAGCTGTTGCTGTATCGGAACAGTAGATTTGCCTGACTTCCTGCACTTCCAGATAATGATTACCTGAACCCAAGGTACCCATTTCATTTTTCTGGCGCTTTTTAGCTTGCTCAGAGACAAAATCAGGGATAGCTCCTTCCACACAACCGCGATCCTCGATACGCTCTAAATCAGCAGCTTCACCATAGCCTTGTTTTACTGCCCACTGTGCACCCCCTCGCATCATATCATCGAGCTGTTTGATAGTTAAATGAATGCCGCCTCTACTACCTACTCCAGCTGGAATATGAGTAAATAAAGCGTCTGCAAGGCTAACTTTGACAGACTCCAATTCATCTCGCTTCAATCCAGTAGATAAGAGCCTCACTCCGCATGAAATATCAAAACCCACGCCACCTGCTGAAATAACCCCTCCATCATCCGGATCAAAAGCAGCGACACCGCCAATCGGAAAACCATATCCCCAATGCGCATCAGGCATAGCATAAGCAGCAGAAACAATTCCCGGCAAAGTAGCAACATTAGATAATTGTTCGTAAACTTTCATATCCATATCAAGAATCAGCTGTTCTGAAGCGAAAATAACTCCTGGCACCAACATCTTTCCATGTTGCGGTATTTGCCATTCAAAATCATTTATTTTTTTCAAAAGACTTAAATCCATCACTGTTCACCACATTAATTCCTGTTAAGGAGTTTATACATCAACAACACATTGAGCTATCCAAATGCCATTATTTTTGTATATTTTTAATTCAGTATAGGTGGCCCCTTTGACCTCGACAACTGGTTGATGCTTTTTTTGATCAACCTTTTCACCCCTAATGACAGCATCCAAAACGAAGCGGTTGAGTTTTACATCAAACTCACGAAACAGCATATTATGAATTTGCATATTATAGACCACGGCATTTAGCCAATCGGTAAATAAAATTTCTTCATTGGGTGCTTCACAATGTATTTTTATTGATAAAGAAGGCTTGATTAGGGCTGCATCTGCAACTACATTCGTTAATGCCAAAGCTCCCATTTCAAAGGCATCTGGGAGAGTAGGTCCGATGCCACGAACTCCAATATCTGCCTCGTGAATGAAGTGTTCCCAGTATTTATTTAATGGTAACGGGTTTTGTCTTTTGCTAATAATCGCAACTCCTTTTTAGCTTCCATTAAAATTTCTTTTTGCCCGGTAGCCAATTTGCTTCCAGCTCGATTATAAAAATCCCATCTAACTCAAAGTATAAGTGCCTGGAAGCTCCGTTTCGCCCATCACCTCGTCGTTTACGACAATGAGTGATACTTTATATAGGCCAGAAGGCAAATCCTTACGCGAGATAGTTCCATTAAATCCTGACAAATCAAGATGCTTACCATCCTGTTTGAAAGCCAGATTAACACTTTGTTTTTGCATTTTATTCATACTGTATAAATAAGTATGAGTTCCCATCGACAACTTTAAAAACACTTCCCCATTTCCAGCATCTAAATCGGGAATATAAGCCCAGCCATTGACTGAGATTGTATCTGGGCCAATCTTGAATTTATCGACTCCTCCCCTGGCGGTTAAAACCTGTTTAGGGAGTTCAAGATTCACTTGATTTGCTGTAGTTTGAAAATTGACGAGTGGATAGAGCAAATCACGCTCGACTTTTTCATACACAATCAAATCAGGATGGTATTTTTGAATTAAATCAGACAAATTCCAGGAGGTATTCCCGGAGTGAATACGTACTGTATTATAAAAATCATTATGAAAATAAAAACTGAGAGACTCCGAAAAGCTGTCTCCTATTAATAAACAGGTTTGTTTGTTTTGTACAGCTTTATTAATATTCTCGTAAGGCGCAATGAGGATTACACCATTTGGATTGCCCTGAAAATCATCCAATTTAATCTCTTTTCCATCAATGTCTCTGCCAAACAAATCGATTTTTAAATTTGAAACATCGGGAAGAGGATTATTGGATTTGATATGCGTCAACTGCAGAAAATTGGTAAGATCAGAGTAGGTGGTTTCTCTGGGTATGAAATTAAATTGTAATTGTCTGCTCTGTAACCCTTTTTGCCGCATGTAATCTGATATTGCCTGGTAAGCAACATAAGCACCAACATAATTCCAGTGACTATCCCCCTTTAAATAAAGATCTCCATACTGTTTGCCAAGAGTATTTTTGGCTTCCATTTCCTTTTGTCTCAAATTGATAAAATCAATACCTCGAGCAAGCATTCCCTCTTGTAAAAGGTCAAGCCTGTTCTTATTGGAGCTTTTATGAACGTTAGCCGGTAAATATTCCGGATAAATCTCATGTTTATCTGGGGCAATGACCACCAGAAAAGGAATGTCATTTTGTTTAGCCAGATGATTCATCTGTTTTAAAACAGATAATTTCAAGAGAACTTCTTCCTCGGTAGGCTTATTTCTCCCTGTGTACTGATCGATGGATGCCGCGTAATCATTGCCCAAAAACAGCCAATCCTCTTTCCCCAAAATGGCTTGCCCAGGTTTGATGCTGGTTCCCAACTGATATACGACATGACTCCAGAATTTACTCAACGAAGTCATGAACAAGGTATGATCAACAAACCAATTTTCTATGCCCTTGAAATCAGTACGACCTATTTTTTTTATATTAATGGGAGGGAGTTGATGAGGTTCTCTGTTTAACAGAGATCTCACTTCATCCGCTTGTTTTTCAAAAAACATACCAATCCCTGGTACAAAAATGATTACCAGAAAAGCAAAGATGACCAGCCTGTCAGAAAACCTGGAAAAAATACGCATCATCAAAACCTAAAATAGAGGAAAGGGTTATAAGAATTAGTGCTTAATAATAATATTGAAACCAGTAAAAGCAGTATTCCCAAAACCTTGCTGGATTGCTTGTATGCGATAATCCAGTTTTTATTTCTACTTAAGATGAGACTATCCCTTACTCTGCTGTTAAACCCTAACGCAAGTATAATGCCCACAATAAAAGCAAAAATAAGAATAATATTAATACATGCTGCTATGGAATCAAGATTGAACTCAGCAGGAATAAACATCGTTTTAAGGAATACCAGTGCCGACTGAATATTATCTTCCCTGAAAAATACCCATCCGACTGTCACAACAGAGAGAACATAGCCATGGCGAATAATTTTAGGTAATTTTTTCATAAAATAACCAAAGTGGGTTCTTTCCAGAATAAGGAAAAACCCATGAAATAACCCCCAAACAATAAAGGTATAATTAGCGCCATGCCATAAACCGCACAAACCGAATACAATGATCAAGTTAATCTGCGTTCGAAATCTTGACTTATAACTCCCTCCGAGCGGTATATATAAATAATCTCGAAACCAGCTTGATAAGGAGATATGCCACTTCCGCCAGAACTCCTGTATCGATAAGGCATTATAGGGAAAATTAAAATTTTCCTTGTATTTAAACCCAAACATCAAACCAAGGCCTATTGCCATATCAGAATAGCCGGAAAAATCAAAGTAGATTTGCAGAGCATAGGCTATAGCTCCGAGCCAGGCCACCCAAAAAGTCAACTCATTGGCAGGCAAATAAAATACATAATCAGCAAGCTTTGCCACTTCATTGGCGATAAGAACCTTTTTTGCCAAGCCGAAACAAAAACGCAGAATTCCATTACGTACCCCTGCACGAGTTATATATCTCTGATAGAAAGAATGTCTTATATCTGCATAGCGAACGATTGGTCCTGCCACCAATTGCGGGAAAAAGGATACATAACAAACGAAAGTAACAAAATTACGTTCTGCTGGTACTTTTTTCCAATACACATCAACCACATAGCTTAAAGCATGAAAAGTATAAAAACTTATTCCAAGAGGCAGCACAATTTTACTGATTCCCATGACATTTAAGTCAAAGACACTGTTCAGTGAATCAAGAAAAAAATTAAAGTACTTAAAATACATGAGCATAGCCAGTGATGCGCTCACAGAGGTGATCAAATAGATTTTTCGTTGTCCTGGTTTTTTGCTGTCCTCAATCAATAGACCACATAGATAATTTATCAAAATGCACGCCAGCATAATAAAGATATGATCTTTCTCACCCCAATAATAAAAGGACAAGCTAAAGAGCATTAAAACAAAATTTTGCCACTTGATACTTTTAAAACAGACTAGATAAGTCAGGTTAAGGCACGGAAGAAATAAAAAAAGAAATATTAAAGATGAAAAAACCATTCTATCTCCGTGAAGGCATTTGCGGAATTAATTAAACTTGTATTAACTGTTCAAGACGTTAGATTCATCGCGTGAAGCGCATTATAGGGAAGTGTTATTCGTTGTGCAAATAGAATACGATAAAAAGAACCATCTGCAAAATCTGAATTGAAGCTGCCATTATAACATTCATTAGCTATACTTAACCTAAGGCAGCATTCGTTGATGAATTAATAATGCAAGATTCCTTTTTCTCATTTTTATCAAGCCCTATCAATTTACTCTTTCTTTTTGTTGCATTTTTTTTGCTTTTTGTAACACCATGGCTCTGGAACATAGTGAACTCGGCTCACAACATTCACAAGCTTCTTGACCCGCTTGGGATTAAGAAAAAAGAAAATTCACTGCCAGTGACAGGACTGTTATTTCTCCCACTGCTCCTGATAATAATTTTCATTGAATGGTTTTGGCCTTTGGCAAATATCACGTTGTTTCCGATACTAGCCTCACCCTATATTAAATTCAATATCATTGCAGTCATTTCAGTAGTTATTCTTTTGATTTTAATCCAATGTGATAAAAAAAAATCAATGGAGCTTTGGGTGCTTGCCTATGCAGCTGTACTTTATTTATTGTATTTGATTATCATTATGGCGACCGTAGTGGTAGGGATGAATGCTTTTCCTGCAAGCCATTATATTTTTGCCCCTGAAAGCAGCATGACAATCAATAGGACAATAATTTATGGTTTATTAATAGCCCATTTAATTTTTATCTGGCTAACCATATCGCTTAAATTCACATGGCGTTTATTGTTAATGATACTCTATACTCTGGCCCTGTCTTTTGCTTATTTCTCTCTTATAGTCTCTTAAATAAGCTGTTTCTTTCATTTTATTGTAGTGTTGCAAACGTTTGTGTGGTGCAGAAACTCCGCCCCTCAAAACGTTTTCACTTTACCCTGGCAGGACTTACGAAAAACCCCAAGGTCGAGGCAAGTGGTCTACCATTGCTTTCATGAACAAACCAAGGTATACCTAGCTTACCAGATTACGGTCATCGACACAGAACAATAAAAAATTTTTACAGGATGTAGCATTCATGAACCGCATGGCACTTTTCATCATTTTTATTATTCATTGTTTTTTTTCTCAATCATTTGCCGAACAGGAAAAACCATACAACGAATTGTACGTCAAACAAGCAAACCTGAAACAGTATCCCAAGGAAATCAATAGTTATCCGCCTGGCGTAGAAATCACTATTGGAGATTTGCATGGAAATGCATTGAAATTGCTCTATTTTTTAATTCGCAATGATGTGATTAAAATCGACAAAGAGGACTATAAGCTATTTGTAACTATCTACCAGAAAAATCCTAACGAACTGACAACAAAAGATTTGTCTTTTTTCCAAATTATAGTCAATTCCGCTGAAATCAATACCCAACACAAGATACGTTTTCTGGGAGATGATCTATGTGATCGTGGCATGAATGACTATTACACTTTGGTTATTTATAAAAAGCTCGACCAGGCCAATGTCCCTTTTGAGGTGATTCTATCCAATCATGGCAACTTTTTTTTAACAGCCTATGAAAGACCTGAGCAATCTTTTAACTATAATCCTTACGGTGAAGGTGAAAACGAATCCACAGTGCAATCCATGCTAAATATGGGAAGACTGATTGATCGGGGATTAATTGATAAACAGGACATTTTGGAAATGATTCAATATCATTACTTAAAGCATATAGTACTTCCCAGTTATACGCATAATAAAGATAAAAATGAACTTACTATTTATACTCATGCGCCAATCGATTTAGGAATAATCTCAGCATTAGCCAATGATCTGCAAGTTCCTTTTAAAGACTCTAACTTGCATGAATTAACCAAAAGTCTTGACGCAATGAACTCCAAAATAAAACAATGGATACTCTCTAACACGTTCACTAGACATTACAAGGAGCTTAACGAAGCACACAATCAGATCAACACGCCAAGCCCAATTAAGCAAATATTGTGGAATCGTGATTATTCTATCCTCGATCGCCACGCTCACCCCAATAACAAACCCTATGGCATTAATTATGTTCATGGCCATGACTCTATGCCCAATGTGTTTGATCTGGATAACTTATTTGGAAAAGGTGAGGATTTTTACCAAGGGCCTTACGCTGTGCATATTACACACAGCTAGCTGTGAATAAAATCAACCCTGTCATTAAACAGGGTAACAAATTGAAATTATAGCCCTAGCCACCGAATAAAGCGATTTGTTGTTTTTAAATTGAGGGCTGGTTTTGATTCAAAATCTATTCTATAGCTTTTAGCAGGTTCCTGTGTAATACGAGACGTATCAGAATTGGGTTGAACTTCCTTAATTTTACCCATATTGACGATTTGCATTTGAGTTTCATAATACCCATGTTCCATAATAATGACAGGTATTACAAAATGAATTTCTCCCAAACCCTCCCTATTCCCCTGAAGAACCAGCTTGCTAAATTCTTCCTTACTCAAAGCAATGTATTCTGCATTGTTAATTTGGCGTCTTAACATGCGGGACAAAGGAGGTTGAGAATGAAAAATACGCTCATAAGCATCTGCTGACATAGTAATGATAGGTTCATGCTCTTCACGGCTGTTATTTTTATTGAGGTCAACAAACAAAATATCTTCCCGTATTTCATCGTCAACAGGAGCTTGGGTCTCAGAAAGCTTGTTAATAGCGACTTGATCAGATTTCTGTTTACTGCAATTTAAAAATTTCGACTTATTAAACCACTCATCGCTAGGATAATAAACAACCAGTAAAGAATTATCTTTTATAGTATCAATAATTTGTTTTTTAATTGGCAAAGGTAACGCAGGACAACCCCAACTACGGCCAGGCCGACCATATCTTTTGATGAATTGTTCATCCATATACCATCCGCCATGCATAACAATATACCGATTAAAGGCATTATCATTAAATTTGGTATCCAACCCCACTAATCGTAAAGACAATCCTTCTCGACCATAATAGACTTGTTCTGTTTTATAAACACCAATACTGCTGGCCTTACTATCAAATTTATTTGAAAATTTATCTGTTAAAAGAGTGCCTGACTTTATCCCATGAGATACATAAGTATGAAATAATAATTCTTTCTTATCCAAATCAAACACCCATAACCGTTTTTGATTAGAAGGCATGGAATAATCAATAATAGTCAATATATTATTTCTATCCACTTGATAAGCATTAGCGCATTGTATGGTCGTTATCACTTTATCAATAACGGCAGGTTGAAGAGAATTACCCTCTTTTTGTAACAATGTTTTTATTTCATTCAAAGGCATCTTGATTGACGGTATTTCACTGTATAAAAGATTCCCTTGAGGCTCGGCTTTTGACACTGGAATCGTAGAAGTTGAAAAATTAAATGATGTTACTGCTAATAACCATAGCAGATAAATAATCATAGTTTTTCCTTGTGATTGAATTGATCTTATATTTTTTATTCCCTGTATTAATTAATATAGAACACGACAAAACATCATGTCCAATTTTTAATTAAAAGATATTTTTTTAACACAAATAGATTTGCGTAAAACTCCAAGGTCAAGGCAAAAAATGTTTTTAATGAGGAGTTTAGATAAACTAAATGAGTGATCCTCCGGGTACTGCTGCTTGTCAGCGATACCAACCAAGCACTTTCCGGATGCCTCAGACAAGCTGAGGCACGTAGGCTATTTAGAGAATCATTTAAAAATCAAGTGACTCTATCTGTTTCATTCCAGGCATCGTCGCTGTTTCGAGAATAACTAAATTGACTTGAATCCATTCAAAACGATCTTGCCTCTGGAAGTGCCACTTTCCAATAAAGCATGTGCTCTTCTCAAATTGTCAGCATTGATCAATCCCAGACATTCGGCAATAGTTGTCTTGATTTTACCGGCATCCACCAATCTGGCAACCTCTGTTAAAATATCATGTTGCTTTATCATATCTGCTGTTTTAAACATAGAGCGGGTGTACATCATTTCCCAGTGAATAGAAATGCTTTTTAGTTTAAATAATTTAATATCCAAATTCTGAGGGTCATCTATCAAAGCAAATTTTCCTTGAGGTTTCAGGACCTCAACTAGCGATTTGGCATGTTGATCGGTATGGGTCAA
Organism: Legionella pneumophila subsp. pneumophila str. Philadelphia 1; assembly: GCF_000008485.1. NCBI lineage: Bacteria > Pseudomonadati > Pseudomonadota > Gammaproteobacteria > Legionellales > Legionellaceae > Legionella > Legionella pneumophila. The sequence goes on from NC_002942.5 coordinate 2,492,417, forward strand.
ACTGATCACATAATCCACTTCAGAATAATGTAAATTCTGCAATTGAGCCTTCATGTCTTTAGTGTGATCAATGACATGGTGAGCCCCATTATCCAGGATCCACTGAATTGATTCAGGGCGGGCTCCTGTTCCGATGATAGTTAACTGGGTAAGTTGCCTTGCCAGTTGTACCAAAATAGAACCAACCCCCCCAGCCGCTCCAGTAATTAATAGAATACCTTTATCTTCTGCTGATAATTGCAATCTATCAAATAAAAGCTCCCAAGCTGTTAAACTGGTTAAAGGTAATGCAGCAGCCTCTTGAAAACTTAACGATTTTGGTTTTTTGGCTGCGATGCGTTCGTCAACAAGGTGAAATTCACAATTAGACCCTGGTCTGGTTAAATCACCGGCATACCACACTTCATCACCTGGTTTAAACATAGTCACCTCCGATCCAATTTCAGTAACTACCCCGGAAGCATCCCAGCCTAATATTTTGGGCTGATGAGGTTCTGGTTGAACATTACGACGCACCTTGGTATCTACGGGATTCACTGCAACAGCTTTGATTTCAACTAAAATATCGTGGCCAGTTGCTTTGGGCACAGAAACATCCAGGTCCATCAATGCTTTATTATCTGTAATGGGTAAAGAGTGGTAGTAACCTATTGCTTTCATTGAAATTATTCCTTTAAAAATACTGGAGTTTCATTATAGGTTTAGAAAATTTTATAAACAACAGCACAAGGCATTTCTCATATGAATGGGACTTACAAAAAAAACCAATGTTGAGGAAAAATGCTTTTAATGAGGGAGTTTAGATAAAATAAATGACCGAATTAAACGTTTTTAAACAAAAAAATTGGTGCTTTTGGTAAAAATCCTGATGAAAAACAAATCACAAGTGTATCAATCGTAATCTATAATTTAAGGGAGTCTATAAAAGACTAGACTCTCAATAATTTCAGGTAAGGAAACAATAGAAGCAGGGAAAGTGATGGCCATATTTAAAAATCTTGTCTTGACATTAGTCAGCTCTGCATTACTTGTTACACCGTGTTTTTCTGCAGGATTAACATTGGAAAGTCCGGCATTTGCATCGAATGCAGCAATTCCTCAAAAATTCACATGCAGCAATTTAAATTATTCTCCCCCACTAATATGGCATGATCCCAATCTGGGAACCCAATCTTATGTGTTAATAGTGCATGATCCTGATGCTCCTACAGGTAATTGGATACATTGGGTATTGTTTAATATCCCTGCTCAAGTGAAACAGCTCACAGAAGGGACAACAACTCCTGCTGGCGCAACCAGTGGGTTAAATAGCTGGAATACCACTGGTTACAGTGGTCCCTGCCCGCCTTCAGGTACACACCGTTACTATTTTACACTCTATGCTTTAGACACTTACCTTAGTCTTGGCCCAGAAGCCACTGCTCAGGATGTGGTGAATGCTATGAAAGGAGATATCATAGATACGGCTGAATTAGTAGGACATTATAGTAAGAATGCATCTCAATAAAATTGCAAAAATGCTTTCTCACGCGATCCTGCAACAAACACAAGAATTGGCATAAAACAAAAATAGACCGGCGTGGTAATAGTCACCTGTCAAAATCAGCTTTTATTAATTTAGAGGCCTCATATGGGATTTATTATAAAGAGCCTATCAGCGATTGAGCTTATTTTGCCTGATTAATCATTGACAATAATTTCTTATCTTCTTCATTGAGCATACGGTCAGAATAGTCAGGATTTGGTACATACCACCATTTCTTGCTAAAATATTCTTGTAAATCAGGAGACTGAAATTGACGCCCATATTGCGCATAAATAGTATTTCGTAAGAATCGTAATTCTTTATTACTCAATCTGGCCAATTTGCTTAATGCATCATCTGAATTTAACCAAGGATAAATCACCTTATAGCGAACATAACTAATCCCCGTAAATAAGCAAAGTGACAAATCTGCTTGGGGTTGAAAATGCCGTAAATCCCAGATGTATTTTCTATCCGCTCGTGAGCCTGAAATGCTCATCCCTGATGGGGTAGGATTGAGGTAGTCTGCCTTTTGATCTATCTCAGAGCATAAACGCGTTGGTGTATTGGGAATGACTTCAAGTCGAGTATGTCCGATACTGCTATCCTGCCAAAGAGCACCTGTTTTTAAAACATAACGAACCCAATGATACCCCATCACATCATAAGTGGCTCCCGTCGAATAATCATGATGAATATTGACTGTTGCCAAGGGTGGAAAGGTGGTTTTCCAAAAATAGGCATCCTCATAGTAAAGACCTTTATTCTGATCCGGGGCTATATTACCGCGCTGTGCTGAAACTTGCTTATCATTGACTGTAACCAGAAAATCATAAACCAATGCTTGACCAACATTAGTCTGCTGTCCTGCTGGCAGGGCAATTTCTGAATTCCCATCGTTTATAGGAAAGGGAAAAGCCATTGAAATGGTGACTTCTTTATTTAATGTATTTTTAAAAGTGAAATTACAATTATAATGCCAGGAACCATTCATCTGAGGCTCATTTAAATTCTTTCCGCTGATCCTGATTAACTCACTGACCATTTTTATATGCGGCTGAGAAACAGGAATGGGTAAAGATCCCTCCCCACCTACAGCAGTATCATTAGCTAATAAAACCTCATTAGGCGCAAAAACACAAAAAACCACAGCAAACATCTTTTTTTTAGATACGTAATGATCATTCGTCATGAGGCTGTCCTGGTTTCAAAATAATATAAAGTATAGTTAAGAACAGGAGGTATTTATCCTGTGAATGAAACACAGAAAGATACATGCATTGCTCAGATTAATTCAATGGTGAGTAGAGTTATGCCCTATGATCCTAAATCAATTGACTGGCAACAATTGTTCTTGCTCCTGCTTGTTTTCTGAATTCCATTAAATAAATGCCTTGCCAAACACCCAATAGCAACTTGTTTTCCTGAAATGGAATAGTTAAAGATGAGCCACACAAAATTGATTTAATATGGGCGGGCATATCATCTGGCCCCTCTATATCATGACGATAATGCTGATGTTCAGGAACAAGTTGAGTAAAGAAATGGTTTAGATCAATCAATACATCAGGGGAAGCATTTTCATTTAAGGCAAGTGCCGCAGAGGTATGCTGAATAAATAAATGTAATAATCCGGTACCCCTCAACGTAATTTTTTGCATCACTTCATTAGTGATTAGATGAGCACCATAAGGTTTTGGAGGCAGTTTGATTATATCATGTTGTACCATAGACCCTCGACTTAATTGGATAACGGAGGAATTGTCGAGTCAGAACAAAATGAAATTCTGTCCATAAACTCTATTTGCATTATAAATAAAGTAGCGCCTCTTGTCTTGATAGTCATGAGCTTAACAAATCTCTGGATTAATATCTCTCACTCGCCTATTCTAAAATATAATAAATTAACCAAGCTATTTAGGAATGGATATGGCCAAGGATAAAGGATTTTTTAAAAAAGCAAAAACGGGGAAAAACAAAAGTTCTGCCACTCCATACGCTGAAGAATGTGCCATTCAAATCCCATCTGAAATAGACAATGAGCAAATGCACCGCATGCCAGCAGGCGGTGAAGAAGATCAATACTTACGTATAAAGCACATGTCAGCACTGATAAAAAAATATGGAAATTTACCAATTATTACAACTCGGGAAACCAGGCTACCAGACTATTGGCTAGAATTATTCACAGCGATAGATGAAGGAGATACACCCAAAGCCCATGCGCTTTTTCATCTGCTGCCGCAGGAGGATATTATTTTACGAGCATTACGAGCTGTTCATTCAGAAGATTATCTTTATCAACTCATTAAATATTGTATTCAAGCGAAACATTTTGGCTTTAAACAACTAAATGCCGATCTGGTCGTTACCCCAAAAACCTTTGAAATTTTAATCAAGGATTGTGCAACAACTCTGTTCAATCCGGCAAAAACCCATTTTTCTTTTGGTTTACCAAGCCATCATGCCTATACCCAAATGGGAAGCGGTTTTTGCCTTATCAATAAAACAGCCATGCTGATAAAACAGGCTGAATTGAGTTCTGTTCAACCACCTAGATTTGTCATTATAGGAACCGACGTCAATCGCGACAATGGCCTATGTGACATTTTAAGACACTCATTTTCCCATCTATCGATTTGTCACATTGATGTGTTTGATTCAAGAGTATATCCCCAACAAGATTTTTCCTACATTAATAACGAATTCAATTCTGAGGGAGTAGATGTAGGGAAAAACATCCATGTATGGCACCACAATGATTTAAGTTATTATGCGGTGGATCTCAGCTTAACGTCCAGAAAATCAGTAGGTGTGCACCCTGCGCTTCTTTTTGCTTTAGAGCAATTCAAAGCATCGATTAGAGAGGCGAAAGTAAAAGGGCAAAAAATTGCTTTATACCTCCCGACCGGATGGGATTCTCATGAAGATGAAACAGCGTATTGCGGTAAATTTGTTAAAGGCCGGATGCTGGGGAAAACTGCCGCTCATCAATTTCGCTTTAATGACGGTGATCTAAGCTACTTCTATGAATCCATATTCACTTTGTATAACGAGAACAAAGACTGCATTGACACCATCTATTGGGGCTTGGAAGGTGGATATGACAGAACCATGTATAAAAGAGAACTTACTCTGCTGTTGCAGGTCATTGAGAAACAATTGCTACCTCAAGATTCCAACTCGCATAATATGTCGTGTTAATGGTTATTATTTCAAATTTTAATTTTAGTAATGATGGCGCGAACTGTTTTGGCCATGAAATAGTTATTATTGATTTCAAAAACGATTAGCGATTTACCTTACTGTGTTGATTGCTGGTTCTGGACGATAGCATTAGTAATCAATGATCATACCTCCGAGAATAAGGCCAGTTTGTTTTCCGTTTACCCTCCAATCTCAAATTACAACATTATTGTAAATCTTCTAGGCAAATGATACTCTTTGCGCGGAATTAAAAATAACTCAGGAGTAAAAAACATGATGTTTCAATCTAAATTAGCGACTTTTTTTGGCGCTTTAATTCTCGCCGGTTCTGCTTTTGCTTCTCAACAAGGTGCTTGCCCAGATATCAATGTAATCAAGGCGGAAGGTTTGCCTATGGCTGAAGAAATTGGCATGAATTACTATCTGGCTTATAATATAAGTGATTACAGCACCTCTTCTGTATGGGGCTTTTTCATTGCTCCAATTGAAGCAGATTCCGAGGAAGGCGCTTTGGAAGCATCAAATGAAGTGTTAAGCATGATGAATGCTCCTGGAGTTCCTCATCAACAAGACGAAGACATCATTTGCAGTTATGACACAGGCACTCCTAATTTAATCGCCGCTGCTATCAAAGATGGCTCTCAAATTTCTCCAATGAAATTAAAACAATACTTTAAGAGCGCTCGTTAATTAGTGCCCCTTTAAATACCCTGTCAAGTATTCAGTAACTTACAGGGTATTTTAAATATCCCTCCAAATCATGAAATCCTCTTAAAAATGCTGTTACTATATAGCAGAATACTGGTGCTTTAATGCCTTTTCAATGTCAGGCCATTTAAACTCAAAACCAGCTTCCAAAAGTCGTTTGGGTTTTACCTTTTGCCCGTGATTGATTAAACAATCACCCATTTCACCAAATAAAAGATGAATTATAAAAGCAGGAGTCCACAATAATAGTGGCCTATGCAGAGACTTGGCAAAAGCTTTAGCAAATTCTCTTTGCATGCATGGATTTGGTGAGGTCACATTCACAGGCCCGGTAATTTCAGGATGATTTAACAAAAACCGATAGGCATTGACCAAATCCTCACTGTCTATCCAGGAAAGATATTGGCGACCATCCCCAATAGTACTTCCTAATCCGCAAATAAAACTGGGATAGAGCTTCCCTAAAAACCCCTTCCCCTTTTTTAGAACAACGCCAAAGCGTGTGGAAGTCACAGGAAGGCCCGCCTCCTCTGCCTTTTGTAAGGCTTGCTGCCAACGAATTCCCACTTCACTTAGGTAATCCTTTGGGTGTTCCCAATTAATTGCTGTGTCTTCAGTCAAATCAGTTGCGTCACCATTTTCCTGTAAACCATAAATCCCAACTGCATTGGCGCAATAAAAGCGAGGTTTGGCATTCTGCTGCAAAATCCAATGAAGCAAATTTTCTGTTGTTTGCACTCTCGAACTGATTATTTCTTCTTTTATTTTTGGTGTCCATCGTGAAATGGCAATATTGACGCCACATAAATTAATTACAGCGTCAAACCGACTGGCATCCTGGGTATTTAATTCATCCCAGGACAAAGAGGATGCTTTTGTTGTAAAAATCTTTTGTATTGCGTCCTTATCACGCCCCAGCACAGTATAATGGTGCTCCTCTCCCATTCCACGAACTAACTCTTGTCCTATTAATCCAGAGCCTCCTGCCAATAAGATATTCACAATGAATCAAGCTCCTTTTAGGCCATCTTATTTCATTAATATAAACTGATGACTACTGTTTGTCATTAGTACCGTGCCTCAATAAAGTTTGGGGATTTGTAATTGTTCAACTCCAACCAGTTTTTTAGGGAAGGCAAAAAATGATTTTTTTACTCCACTCTCTTCTGCTCGATGGCAATGTATTCCGCGATCATTGAATAAGAGTTCTTTAAGAAAATCAGTGAATTTACACAGAAAAATACCTAGTATCCGTTTTAAACCTACAAAATGGTGCTCTTTTTGTTCAAAAACAGCCTTTGACATATCTGAAAATGGAACTCCATAATTCTGTAACTGACGTAAAATATGCAGATTTGTTCTCTCAACAGCAGAGACACTCATATAGATTGTTTTTAAATGTTCCGGTGGGATATCTTTAAGAAAATAAGCCACCATATAAGATTGATTTTGCTTTATTGACTCAAGCAAATACTCCATCCTTTTTTTATCATCTAAAGGTTTTTTACTTTCATTTAATTGGTTAACAAGTAATTTGACACATTGGACACTTCCACTGGTAATTGCAGAAAAAATGGCGTCTTCAAGATCTGAAAATCCAGTATGATTTCTTTTAAAATAATTCATTACCTTGGCCAAGAGAACAGAATTACCCCCTTTTGCTGCAGCTCGAATGGCTTGAACAGACGAATTAAATGGCAAGGCACCTTTCATGGAAAACAAGGCATCATAAACTTCTTCTCTCCCGCTCTCCAAAGCCGCGTGAAATAGCCTTTGAAAGAGTTCTGTCTCTCTATTTTTTCCCAGTAAAGCTTTTAATGCTTCTACATTGTTGTACATAACAGCATTTCCAGCAGCCTGATGATCATTATCTTTTGCTCCTTTCTCAAGCAAATTTTTTATTACTTCTGCATGACTAACCATTGCAGCATGCTCTAAAGTATTAAATGTTCCACCATGAAATGAAACAGCTACGTCATTAATATTGTTTTTGGTTAAATAACGATCATAAAGCTGAGTCACTTGAGGAAAAGCTCTTGGCTTCTTATTGTCGGGATAGCGGATGACACTAACCATCATCCCCAAAAGACCACCCTTAATATAAAATCCATTATGATACCCGAATACATTGTAATGTAACTCGGAAATCAATTCGTGTTCATTGGAGAACTCCTTAGTACCAGACGAGTAATTAGGATCGTATACAATGTATTTATTATTTTTTCTCCTGACGGCTACAGCATGCGCTGTTCCGCTAACACGAGCAATCTCATCCTCTTGCAGAGCAAGATTTTTAAAGATTTCCTCCCAATTTTTATCTTGAGTTGCAATTGCAAAATCAAAAGAAGAAACCAAGGGTTTATTGTTTACTGTCAAGGCACACATGGAATTAGCCTGACTTAGTTTTTTATTAAATTGATGCGGGAATAAAGTGAGAACGACATCATAGACAAACTGATTTATCTCAGACTCTATTGCTGAGTCTGCCTCCATTCTGACTATCTGATCAAGCAATTCAAAAAAGCGCTTTTCTTTACCATCGAGTACGTATTTTGCGTACACGGTAACCAAGCCATTGCAAATTCCTTCTTCATTCATGCTAACTGGCATATTATGCCATTTGAGATACCGATTTAATCGATCAATGACTTGACTTTGATCAACCGATTGACTCATATCATCGCTCTAATCCCTGATTAATTAAACGGACTGAATATTACCCCAGATGAGATCTCTTCATGTTCAGGCAACAGGCTAACAAATAATTTCTGAAGAGTTTCCTTGCTGAGATTTTTCTGTGGTTTCTGCTCCATTCCACCTGTTTTTTTTGTTTCTTCAAACTGATTTTTTAAAAAAACTTTCATCTCTGAGGACAATGAATCATTATTTTCAATTTTTGCTTTTTCACTTTCAATTTCCGTTTGATATTGTCTTTCAAATTCTCCCAGCTTTTGTTGTGCTTTTCTAGCCTTATCAATCATGCGAGCCGTATCAGACTTAAATATCTCATGGATATTTTCTGCAAGCCAGTTGGATAATTTTACTATCCAGGTGTCATTTTTTTCAATAAAATCAGATAATTGCTTTCGAGTTAACTGATTTCCCTTAAGTTTTTCTACATTATCTTTGAGTTTAATCTCAATTTGATCATATCCATCAAGAACTTTGCTTGTTTCTGTTGTTGCTGCAGCAATTTGCTCAAGATGGTCTGAAGTGGCGTTGATTATCAATTTTTCCAACTCAGGGCTACCGCTTGATAGTTGGCTATATCTCTGAACCAACTCATCCCTTTTGAGACTTTGTTGTTTTTTTAACTCAATTAACTGTTGTCTTGCCAATTCCTGCAAAAGAGCTTTTGCTTCACTATCCAGTGTTGCAGGAGCATAAGCGCTAACTCTATCCTGAACTGCTTGAGGAGTTATCTGGCGATAAATGACTGTACCCAAAGAAGTAGCCCAGCTTGCGCCCCATAAAAGGGTCGAAGAAACAGTTTGATAAAAATCCGGGTTCTTGAGTTGTTCTATTTTCCCTGCTAACTGTTTTTTTAACTCCCCACCCTCAGTACTCATTAGAGTATTAAAATGGTCTTTATGGCTGGCTAGTAAGTCTAAAAAATATTGTCTTCCTGTAACTTTTTTATCGTTTTCTTCTACTGTTTTCAGTAAAGCTTCAATTTTTTTAATTTTTTCACCAATCGTAGCCTTCTCTTTTCTTAACTCCACAATACCTGATAGTCCCTCAGCTACTTCCTTAAGGCTCATTTTTAACTTATCCAGTTTTGTTCTTTGTTTCTCGTCCCCACTTAAAATTTCGGTGAAACGCTCATTAAAATGTTCTTGTATCGTTCTGTCTTTTGGGGAAGTCTCAAGTGATTCATTGAGTTTTTCTGACAGGATTTTGTCCAAACTTTCGACTTTTTCTTCTGTTTTTGCTAATAATTCTTCCAGTTTTTTATTAATTTCATGAACATCGATGAACCAGCTTGCCAGTATTTCATTTTTCTTAAGCGATCTCTTCGCAATACATAATAGAGCATATAGATCTGCGCATAATTCTTTAGCCAATTGTGGATAAGAGTGATGTTCGATATTCAATAAGTGTTCTGTCGTTTCTATTAAAATTTTTACTCTGTTTTTGGCGTCCGATTTGGGATTATCATACGCTTTGCTCAGAGTATTATTTAACTCAATTAATAAATCCTTTTCCTGGCTATCAGAATCCGAAATTTTTTCTATCACTTCATCCAGTTTTAATTTGGCATAGAGTAAAACACCCAGAGTGCGCCTTTTATGGGCGTCCATTTTTTTAATTTTTTCAGAATTAGGATTAGCCACATCATTTCTGAGCTCAGCCAAGGTATCAAATGATTTAATGTATTCTTCCACTAATGGAACAGTTTTAATATATGCCTGTTCTGATTTCGCCTTTTCTTGGCGCCATTCATTAAATCGTTCTTCTTTACTCTTCATAATTAACCCTAATTGCCAGTTAGCACTCTTCCAAACAATAAATGGAGAAATACCCGCTAAATCTTAACTCCAGTATATGCATCTATTATTATCTAAATATTAAGTAATGAATTTCGTAGAATTTATCATAGTGAAAATTATATCACCTAATTCATCAAAACCAGGTTTATCTTGACAAAAAAATAACATAGATAATTCATTCAAACCATTTCTTCTTCATCAGAACCAGGAAATCCTGAATTAATTCCATTACTGAAAATATTTCACAAATTCATAATCATGACTCTGCAAATTATTACCGCTACATACAGGACTTGCCCATTTGTCAGCACAAGGTTTATCCCGATTGAAAGACCACATTGACAATCCCCCCAGCAGGTTTTTCTGTGCAAATTGTTTTAATTGAGCTGCATTAGATAAGGTAAATTGCTCTGTATTCACATCATTCACACCTATCATTGGCGTTACTTCAATCATCTGCCATAAAGCCTCCGGTTTTTTATCCGGATAAATTTCCTGGAGAAATTGATGGAGATTCGTTGCTGCGGATATCGCATAATCCCCCATATCTCCACTATAAGCCGGCCCATAATCCATAGCCATTATGTTCACATTAAAATGAAGGCCTAAAGTAGCCGCTGAGGTGATTATCTCTTTTCCAACAGAAGTTAAACCCTCAGGCATCACAGGAAGGGTAAAACTTAACAAAACATCCGGATGCTCCTTTTGGAATAATTTCAAAGCCTGCAACAAATTAGGAATATTGGCTGTTCCATTTTCTATATCAAAATCCAGAACATTCGCATGATATTGATTAGCCACTTGACTAAACGTATTAATTAATTGATTTTTATCACAATGATAGGAAATATCAGTACCACTCGCTCCGCCAAATGAAACGGTGAGTTTCACCCCCTCTCTTGATAGAGTATCGAACTGTTTTTTACCCCATCCCTTTGCCACACTGTAATTTTGCTGGGCTCCCCAGGCAGGTTGGCATTGACCACTGTCTGTAATAAAAGCCAAATGATAAGCTTTAATCCCCAGTTTTTTTGCCGGAGAAATCAAATCCATTGGCTCCATATCCTGTGATTGCGAGTCCCAATGAGTATTAATCGTTAAATCAACATAAGGGCTGAATATAGGGGCAGAGGGTGAAAACGCTGCAACATTACTGGATAATAACATGCCATTCAATAAACATAAAAACCGTCTATATCGCATTCAATAGTTCCTTAAAACCCAAGTTGTGTTTATTTTTACATCATTTATGCAATTAATCAATCATTTTGTTAATAAATAAACAAGTTGACAGGGCGCAAAGGTTTGCACTACCTTTTATCAGACTTTAACCATCGCTTCACCGAAAGAAATGGTTAAAATTTTTATTCTCTTTTTGCAGGTTTTTCTCTTTACGGTAAGGAAATGTTCATGAAGAATCTCTATATAGATCCTGATATTACAAAAGCTTCCACAATCTCTTCTGAATTTTATACATCAACGGAATGGTTTGAAATTACAAAAGAAAAGATATTTAGTAAAACCTGGCAGTTTTGTATCAGTACCGAAGAATTAACAACTAATAGGCAATTAATTCCTTTTACCTTGCTGCCTGGATATCTTGAAGAACCCTTACTGTTTGCAAAAGATGAATTGGGTACAATTCGTTGTTTGAGTAATGTATGTACCCATCGAGGTAAAATTCTCATTGAAGAGCCTTGCGTGGCGCATAAAATCAAATGCTCTTATCATGGCCGTCGGTTTAATTTTTGTGGCGAATTACTTCATATGCCTGAATTTGAACTCACAAAAGATTTCCCATCAAACAATGATAACCTAAGTCAAATTTCAACGGGTATTCTTGAGCCTTTTCTCTTTGCTTCGCTCTCACCAGTTGTCCCATTTCATGAAGTTTTTGCAGAAATTAAAGAAAGGTTGTTTTGGCTCCCTATGGAAAAAATGCGCCTGGATAAAGAAAAATGCAAAGATTATGTAGTTAAATCGCATTGGGCCTTATACTGTGAAAATTACCTTGAAGCGTTACATATCCCTTTTGTACATCCCTCGCTAAGAAAAGTAATCGATTGCAACACCTACACCACAGAGCTCTTCCGCTACTGTAATCTGCAATTGGCTTTGGCAAGCCCTGATGAAGTCAGCTTTGATTTACCCAAAGGGGCGCAAGATTATGGCAAACAAGTTGCTGCCTATTACTTTTGGATATTCCCCAATACGATGCTTAATTTTTATCCCTGGGGTTGTTCTGTGAATGTAGTCAAACCACTTAGTCCTGAGTTAACTCAGGTTTCCTTTTTATCTTTTGTTCTTGATGAATCAAAATTTGGGAAAGGCGCTGGTGGAGCACTTGACCAGGTTGAACAAGAAGATGAAAGAGTGGTGGAGTCTGTGCAAAGGGGGATAAAATCTCGCTATTATGATATAGGGCGTTTCTCCCCAACAAAAGAACAGGGCACTCATCATTTTCAAAGACTACTTTGTGAGTTTCTTAATGATTGAAATTAGATCTGTCACATGCTCAGACTTGGAACGAAAAAATATTTTTAATAAACGATTTAGATCAATTAAGTAACTGAGTTAGAATTATTTTTAGATAACGATTAGGGCATTCTACTAAACCCTAAATCATGAATATAACCCCCTTGTGGAGAAAGACAGGATGGCTGCTCAAAGACACCTTTATATTTTTACCCTGATTGGATTACTTCTAGGGGTAGTAGTGGACATACTGATACGCTATAACAATACGACTGCATTTATATACAGTGTTGTCACTATCTTTGGTGTTTTATTTGCCCTTACTTATAACAATGTCAATTTTTCGCGTCTGATTGGAACCAGCTTCCTACTCGCTTTCTTTCTATCAATACCATTGTTTCCGTTGAAAATGGACTACTCAATGAAAGACTATTTCCATTTTTTTACTTTTTTTGTTGGCTTTCCATTTTTTATCTACGTCGCTCATTGTTTCCATTACGCTTATCATCATGACAACACCTGGCGGGTAAGTTACAGCAGTTTATTTGCTGGAGTATGGAATACAATTCCTCTTTTGTTTATTGCCCTAGTCTTTTCCTCATTGGCCAATTTACTTATTGTATTGGGATCTTTTGTATTTAAAACCGTTGGAAATAATTATTTATGGGATTTGTATTTTTATAATCGTGATTTTAAATTAATCAGTAATACAACCTTATTTTTTATGGGTTTGGGTGTTGGTCAACAAAATCTCAATATCATTCATAACATGCGATTTTTATTACTTAGAATAATGTATTACCTGTTTCCCCTCTTGGCAGCAATAAGTATCCTCTATTTTATATTATATACATTTCATTCTTTTTCGAGCAGTCAGGAACACATTAACCCGTTAATAGTACTAATTCCACTGACTACAGCAGGTATCATATTTTTCAATGCCTATTTTCAGGATGGAACTATTAAATCAGACTATCCTTCCTGGTTAAAATTATCTTTAAGAGTCTATCGAGTCATTCTGTTCCTTCTGGCTTTAATGATGACTTATAAGATCCTTTCTGACTTCTCACTAGATACAAATGCTTTCATTTACTTATTGGTTGCCGTACTATTCAGTTTCACTTATGCCATTACAGCATTTTTGAATGAAAACCAGGAAAAGCAATGGATTTATATGGGAAATATAGGTACAGCAATATTTTTCATTGTCACCCTGTTTCTGTGTAATCTGCCCTATATTCCTGTTGAATTCACAATTGGTGGAGGAAATGCAATCAATTTCATCACCTCAACTCTTTCGTAGAAAATAATACTCAGCGCATGGCAGTTTTTTGTCATGCACAGAGCCAATAATAGACCTCTTCTTGTCTACTGCTGACTTTCAGGGAAAATCACCCGAAACCCTGGTTCTAAAATTTGCCCTAAGGGGTTTTGTGACAGTTCACTACGAAAGACCGCTTTTCGCAGCTCGATTAAATGCTGAAAATGTTTCCTTAATCCTGATCTGGTTGATATAGACTGATTAAGAAAGTATTCATAAATTTTGATTTTTTTCATTAGCTCTTTTGAATCCAATTGCTCTTTACTCATATAATCAGCTAGCTGACGAGCGCCTTTAAATTGCTCCTCACTGTTTCTTAAATTAATCAGAAATTGTTCAACCCATTCTTTGCTGTTTGTTTGATAGGATTCCGGTATTAATTTTAATAACTCACATCTTTTTGATGAAAACAAAGGATTGGTAAAATCGATCATCAGCACTGATTGTGCAAATTTTTTGCTAATTATATTGTGTTGGATAAGTTGCTTAATCGCGTTGAGATCAGCCTCCCCCTTGACAGGTGTAAGCCAGGCATGATCAGCGTCTTGCAAAGACGTTTCTGGGAAACGAGTTCCAAACTCTTTCAATAGTTGATTATAATCTTCCATTGAAATGGTTAAATGAATGTCGCCTAATAGTGGATTAAGCCAAAACGCTGATGGAATGGATACAACGGTTTCTGATGAGTCAGTGCTGGACTGAAGATTTATTTCGGTAGTACAAAATAAAGGCCGTAACTGCTCCTGCAATGACAGTTTCCCTTGAAATGCATTCATTTTTTTACTATCGCTCAAATGTCGCATTCCTGTTATCACGTCATTTGCAAATACACTGGCATCACTGATTTGTTCCAATAATTGGCTCACATCGCCATCGGGCTTATTGGGGAGCAAAATAAGCGGACGTTGATTAGTCCACCAATCATTATGAGGAAGAGACTGTTCCTTAAGGATCGGCCCGCCGGAGTTGTGGCAAGCTGAACATCGCATACGACTGCCAAAATGGTTTTCGCCCTCTGGACTTATTCTATATAACCAGGTGTTATCTTTATAAGCATCCTTCGAATTTCCTCGATAAAACCAACGTACGCCTCCATGTTCTATTCCTCGCAATTCATAAAAATTATAAAGCGCCTTTTTAGCATCCCAGCTGATTGCTTCAATCAATAATTTACCTTTCCTGGGTTTTTGATCCAAAATAATTAGGCCATCTTTTAAACGAGTAAAGTACCCCAGAAATAACTCCCCCTTTGCAATCAATTGGTTAGTTGCTAATCGACCATACACTGATTCAAAAAAACTGAAACTGCCTTCAACAGGATTATTTCTTCCTCTATTAGCGACCATCCCTATGACTTCTTTTAATCCTCTCAATCTCATGGAATTTCTTAACTCCTGAATCGATTGCGGGCAAATTTCAGTATTGGACAACAGAGAATACAAAGGATCAGATAACCTTTTATTAAGCGGCTGTTCGTTAAAATAGATCACACAATTGGCATGAGTCAGCGAAGAAATAAATAACAAGACGTAAACAATTTTTTTCATTCTGGAACATCCGTTTAATCAAAGAAATAATCAGCGGCTTCAAAGCCTGATTGCAGTAATCTGGATTCATTAAGTTAACCGGGAAAACAATGCACTAAATTCTGATTTTTATTAATCCAAACTTAAGATAAAACATTTCATTCTATTCAGGAACAGGTCTAACATTGCCAATTTTTGCATTTTCCTCAATAACCTGGTTAACAAAAGCATTCCCATAACCTATCCAGGCCCCTTTTTTAATTGTTGTTCCTGGGCCAATTTTAGTCGTCATTCCAACAAAAACATTATCCTCTATCACCACAGGCGATAAAAAAAGATAATTTCCTACATCAGAATGACAACTGATAGAGACTTGACTGGCAAGGGTAACATCCTTTCCAATCGAAATGAGAGGGCAATCCACAAAATCGATATCAAATGAGTTCATAACGCGAAATGACACTTTAATTCCCAATGCACGCCAATACAAATATTTAATAACATTAAAGGATTGTAATAAATGAATCAAACCAACAATTTTCGCTGCACGAGAGAGTGCAAAATGACAAAACCAGGCGATCATGGTCTTATTTAACTCTCGTTTATAGCGACCTGGCTTAAGTTTTGGAAGGCTTATCCTGATAAGTGCAATGATAAGAATAAAAGAAAAAAGTAATACAAACGGTGAGCAAATTAAAACAAGCCAGGTTTTTGAAAACCCATAATACAAAAACAAACCGGTTAAGCTAAATGCAGCCACGCCAGGCATCAAACTGAGCAATATAGAAATCAAATCAATAAAAATCAATAAAGAAACAGTCAGCTGACTTTTTTTGACAGGTGCTTTTTTATTCTTGACTGTCGTTTTCTTGCGCTCCGTCATCCTGTGATTTCCTTGAAAATAATAGACAATTCATTTGCCAACCTTTGAGGTTGTTTTATTTAAACCTGGAGGTATACTAACAAAAACAAGTAAAAGATTGGAAGATACATTCTTAAATTCAAAGAGGTCTCTTTATTCTGGTGAAATTAATTTTATATTTTTCTATTTTTGGGCTGCCGAACCCGAGTGTATGCGAGAATTCTCTCGCACACTCCCATAGCCCACAAATGCAGTATCCCTAGCTCTTGAAAACAGGTAACAGGCATTTATTTTTTGGCCTTGTAATTATCCGTATATTGTTGTCCTAAAATTCTCGCCTTACTCAGATCCTCTGGGTTCATAGATTTCTCAAGATCACTGGCATTGCTCGCCGCTTTTTCAAAGCCATTATTCTTGGCTGCTGTAAACCAAGCATAAGCTTTTACAGGATCAGCAGCAACACCAATACCGTCTCTGTAATAGATACCTAATTGATTTTGAGCCTTACCATACCCTTGCTCAGCTGCTTTTTGCATCCAGTATACGGATTGCTCAAGGCTTTTACCGACCCCATCACCGTAAAAATACATATCAGCTAAATTAAATTGCGCATTGGCATTCCCCAGATCTGCGCTTTTTTGATACCAAAAAGCAGCCTTTTGCAGATCCGATTTACCTAATTTTCCAGAATCATATAAATAACCTAACTCCAATTGCGATTTGGCATGACCTTGATTCGCTGCTTTCTCGAAATACTCTGCTGCTTTCTGATAATCTTTAGGAACACCATCCCCTTGCTCATACATCAAACCAAGATTATATTGTGCGCTGGCATTACCTAAGTCAGCTGCTTTTGCATACCAGTTGAGAGCTTGAGTCTTATCCTTTTTCACCCCTGTACCGGTATCATAATTATAACCAATAGCCAAAGCCGCATTAGAGTTGCCTTGCTCTGCTGCTTTTTTATACCATACCATGGCTGTATCGGAATTCTGAGGTACACCAGTTCCTGTATCATACATATAGCCCAAGCCATATTGACCATCCGCATTATTTTGATCCGCTGCTTTCTGATACCATTCGAACGCCTTTTTATAGCCCTCTGGTGTATTAAGGTACCAATAGAAACCGGCTAACAATACCTGGGCATCGACATTGCCTTGATTCGCTGAGGCAAGTAATAATTGCTCTGTTTTTTCCGGATTATAAGTTACACCTTGGGCATTATAATACATCTTACCCAGCAAATATTGAGCCTTGGCATCTCCTTTATCCGCTTCAGGAGACAACAAAATAAATGCTTTTTCGTAATACCCCTTGTTATAGGCCTCCTCACCTTCCTGAGTCGTAGCGATAGCTGAAGAGTTAATCACCGTCAGTAGAGAAAGAGATAAAATATATTTTTTCATGTCCATGATATATACCTTATTTTTAAGAGCTATCGCTTTAAAGTATATGACATAAATTCAGCAATGTATAAAATTACTTTTCATTTTGTTTTTTTTATATCTTTCATCAAGATATTATAACTCTTGCATAACGTGATTATTGTTTTAGGGAAAGGTACAAACGTTTTGAGGAGCGGACTTTATATGCAGTAAACGCGCACAAAGTGGCAATAACATGAAAAAGACAGATTATCTTTGCAATCCGATATTGGAGGGCTGGTTATTGAGGTAGCAGGCTATTCATTGACAAATCATTCGAATGGCCAGGCATTTTTTCCTTATGAGTTCTCACTGAACTTGTAGTTTGAAAAAAATCTGGTTTAAAAGGACTTAAAGTCTCTATCCCCATTCCTAATAAAGAACCAATGAGCCCCATATTGGCAAATCGCTTGATTGTAGCGCCTTGTTGATTTGTTCCAATGAGTATTTTATTGACGTAACTGAAACAGTCATTATCACCGGGTTTCATTTTAGTTAATATGAAAGACGCTGTCGGTGGATTCGTTTCCTGAAGTTTTTTATGATAGGCCAACATTTCTACAATCTTTTTACCACTTACTGTTCTTGTTTCGCTTTGAGCTGGAGCTTCTTTGGTATCGGTTGGCTGAGGGGTAAATTCTATTAAATACTCACGATTTTTAATATTAATCTTTATATACGCATGGTGACCTACACACCCATGAAGCAAGGATTCTCCAATAAAACTGGCCAGAAAGGAGTTAATTTCATAATCGATCTTATGATTTAGAAACTCCTCATACTCGCTATCATCATTGAAAAGCTGCTTAATTTCAGTTTCTACTTGGCCAAGATAAAATGAAAATGGTTTAATTTTATTTGGACCAAACATTGATGAGGAATATTCCTGCTTGATGTTGTCCAAGCTTTCACCTAAACCATCAAGACCAAATTTTATTTGCCGCTGTATCTCATTCTTAAATAGCTTTTTCGGTGCCCTGAAACCAAAAAGCCCACCAAGAACTGTGCCGGTAAATGTTCCAACAAGAAAACCTATAACTGGTTTGTACTCACATAAACCGTTAACAAAACCCAGTATTCCTCCTAACAATCCACCGACTACGCTTAAAGCTACAGCCGAAATAATACCGCCAATATGCAGTAAAACAACCATCACTTGAGCAGTGAAATGATGAGTCTTGGCCACTTGTTGCAATTCACAGAGGTGAAGCATTAATTCTTTGAGTAATTGGCTTGATGGGCATTGATTATCTAAAAAATTGGAAGTTTTTAATTCTTTTAATTTATACAAGGTATCCAGCAATTTTAGCAGTACTGCTAAAAATTCGTGCCTGGATGGGACATTTTGGGATTTTATCGATTCTAACAAAATATATAGATAATACTTAAACTCTCCTGCAGGCAAGTCGATAATACGCTGTCTCGCAAAATCTATCTTCAAGAAATAATTTTTCTCATCCACCATGACAAAACAAACCTAAGGGGAAACATAACCGAAATACACGATTTAAAATAATACTACAATCACACCATTTGATCAAAAAAAAATCACTATTGGACAACGATTCTGAAAACGATAATCACAGCTACTATTACCAGAATGATAGCTGCCAAAATTGACTAAATCATACTGAAAAGGGCAAAAAAATATTAATAGAATTGCTTTTTCAGTACGATGAAGTCAATGCAAATGGAGTCACTTATAAACTTCATGGCAAGCCCATGAGAGAAAAACATTTTGACTTCAAGAATACCCTCATTAAAGAACTAAAAATACAACTTGATTTGTTAGAAACACCCGAGGACAATAAAAATTGGTAGGAATTAATTATGCAGTCTATTGTGGGCGCTCAGGTTTAGGCGGAGCACGCTCACCCTCAGCCCCAGCATTCAGAACTCCATGGATTGGTGAAAATTTAACTGCTATCAAAACATTGTGCGAAATAAGGACGAAAGATTTTATTAATCTCAGATCTAACCTCGAGCAACAGACAATTATTGATGCTTTACAACGAGTTTATCGAAAATGATGGGATTAAGATAGGTTACTTTAATCCTATTTTTATAATTACTCACATAATTTAACTAATGGAAAATATATATCATGAAAGAACCTCGTGAACTTAATCGCCAACCCAATCCAGAACACATGGCTCAACTCATTAAAGACACGCCCAAAGACGTTTGGTTTCATCTCGCAAAATATCTTCCTGACCATGAATTACTCAACCTCATGCAAGTCGACAAACGCTTAAATCGCTTCTTCAAAGAAGGTACCCCCCCAAAAGAAATAATAAAAAAAATAGAACACGCCCCCCTTAAGGTCGTTTCTTCAGGCGTCAATACCTTCATTCTAACCCAATACCACGGCAAACCACTCTTACTCGCCTGCGGACAAAACAAAGACGGTCAATTAGGCTGTGGGGATACGAAAATTAGAACAGCACTCACCCCTGTCAATATCCCTGAATCATTTGCCTCCATCGAGTCGGTGCAGATCAGTCTTTTCCATGCAGTGCTTTGGGGACGTGATAAAGACAATAAGCCGATACTAGCGACTTGCGGATTAAATGATAAAGGTCAGCTGGGTTGTGGAGACTATAAGTCTAGAGCATTATTCACCCAAGTCAAATTAGCAGAAGACATCACTTCCATCGAATCAGTAGAAATCAACATTTTCCATTCTGTGATTTTAGGCCATGATAAACATAACAGACCAGTACTTGCATCCTGTGGAAGCAATCACTTGGGTAAATTAGGTTGTGGAGACATAAAAGATAAAACAACATTCACCCGAATGAAATTACCTACAGAAATTGTTTCCATAGATACTTTACAGATGAATTGGCATACAATTGTTTCAGGACGCGATAAGAATAACAAACCAGTACTGGCAGCTTGTGGATGGAATGATAGAGGCCAACTAGGGTGTGGGGATAAAAAGGAAAGAGCATTACTCACCCCAGTCAAGTTACCTGAAAACATCGTTTCCATCCAATCAGCACAAATTGGCACCAGTCGTACTACAGTTCTAGGTCGCGATAAAGACAATAAACCGATACTTACCTATTGTGGATGGAATGAAAGAAACCAAATGGGTTGGAGTAACACTGAAGATAAAACAGCACTCACCCCAGCAAAATTACCTGAAAACATCGTTTCCATTGAGTTAATGCAAATCAGTACTAGCCGCACTGTAATTTTAGGTCGCGATAAAAACAACAAACCAATATTGGCTGCTTGTGGGCTAAATAATCACGGTCAACTTGGGTGCGGTGATATTAAAACCAGAACAACTCTTTATCCAATCAAATTCCCCAAAGACATTGTTTCTATTGAGTCGGTGCAAATCAGTGATAACCATACGGTGATTTTGGGAAGAGATAAGCACAAGAATCCGATAATAGCAGCCTGTGGACTTAATAATTACGGTCAACTAGGCTGTGGGGATACAAAAAACAGAATGCTACTCACACCCATCAAACTGCCCAAAGAGATAGTTTGCATAGACTCCGTGACAGTAAAATACAGCAGCCTTTTTGTTTCAGGTCGTGATAAAAACCATCGTCCCATACTGGCGGCTTGCGGGGATAATCGCTACGGTCAACTTGGGGTTCCAAGCAAGAAACTTCTAACCGAACTGACCATCGTTCCCACACCCATTCTCACATTGCCTGCAACACCAAAAAGAGAGGCTTCTTCCAGGAAAGAGGCTACAGAGAAAGCTCTAGTCTTTGCTACCCATGGCAGCAGAGAGCAAAAACCCCGAAAAAGCAATAGGATACTCACTGCAATCATTGCATCATTCGGTCGTTTTTTTACTGGAGCACATCCTCATACTCCGGACTCCGATAAAGAAAGCCCTTCACCCAAACGAAGCGCCTAAGCAAAACATGCATTTTAGAAGCAAGAGGATCCAAAAGTCCTCTTATGCTCGTTCATCAATTGATTGTTTTTTGAATTCCATTTGTCCTATTGTTTGATACAATCGTCATAATTTAAACAACAATGATAAATTCTTTCAGGGCCTGTTTACATTTGTCACTCAGTCGATATGTTGAAGCTTTATTTTCAGGTATGTTATCTCTCAGCAATAACCTCCTGAGAGATAAATTTCGGTTTGGTTTGCCCATGCATGCCAGCTAATAATTTCTCCTTTGGAAGTTGCAACAAGGTCACGGGCAAAACTTCTTCGGTTTCCACACTATGAGCATAAGTCGGGCTAATATGGATTAATTGCTCATGCAGTTTTTTCAGTGGTAACTCAGAAATCTCTGCCTCATCATCAGTCACTAAAACAATACGATTCCCAACACTATTGCGCGCAAAATACCAATAAGGCTCTAGGTTGATCAGGGTTGCCTGGACTGCACTTTGCAGTTCCTTGCCTGTAATTGAGCAGGTTTCCAATTTCAGAAGTTGAGTTTTATAACAAAACTCAAGCTTTGGTGAACTATTCAAATATCCGGTACATTTCACAATATCTTTGAGTCTGTAGCGAACAAATCCCATAGCTGTTGTCAAAAATACTTCGTATTTCTTCCCTACTTCCAACTCCCAACATTGTAAAAGATTCTCTTTTTCAATTGCCGCCCCCTCTGGAATAAACTCCACAATATGGGCACCTGGATGTAAAATTCCACCCACGCTGTTAGTCTCTACAGGAACTGTTAACCACCCCTCGGTTGCCGAATAAGTACCGTCTACCAGTTTAATCTCAGAACCCAGCAATTTTTGTAATTGCTGAGCGGGATACTCACAAAGACCAGAGGTCCAGCATCCAGCCATTTCCAGTGATGGCCACAGTTGTTTGAATGAGAGATGGTCAACCTTGGCTAAAGCCTGCAAATGTCTTCGTCGTTTCCGGGTTATTTTGAGAGGTGGAAGATGTGATGGAAGAAGTTTATCTCCCAATAAATAAGGAAGATAGTCTTTAAAACCGTCGATGCAGCGTTGATAAAAAGCATCGATTACCATCGGCGTCACCGCAAATACCGCACTTAAATCAGAAGCCAAACCATAGATGGGTCCCCACTGGTTGTATGCTTCATGGCTGGCAAAAACCTCATCAGGCATGGCATAAAATTTTTTAATAAAGGAAGGCAAATGACGATAATTAAAATTACTAATCCATCCCGTAGGAATACCGGCAGGAGTCGTTTTATGAGTATCTACCGCGACAAGATACAACATTTTTTCCTTAAAAAAGCCGGGGAATCGCTGAGTTAGACTGTAAATATACGGGGCCATTGTACGCTGAAATTGTTTCTGAAATGAATCTGTTATAGGGAAAAACTTTCTAACTCCTGATGTTCCTGAAGTTTCTGACCAAAAAATCAATTCCTCACCATTAAAAGGTTGGATAGTAGAATGCTGGGCTGCCAACAATCCTTCCTGATAATCTTCATATTCTGTAATTCCAAAATCATTAAGAACTATAGAAGATTGATCTTTTAATAATTCCTGCCAATAAGATGATTTTTTCAGCAACGGGACAATTTCTGAATTCCATAATCGTTCTCTGGCCTCTTTAGGATGTTTGGTATCATTCAGAAAAAATTGGTATTTTTTCTTTGTCATGGCAGCAATTAAAAACCTTTTCCAATTCATCCTTCATTACCCCGCAATATGTATTGGCATAATAGAAAACAGCTGTTTTTCCTGATAAAAAGAATACAAACGCTCACTCATAGCTTCTTGTAACAAGCTATCAATCATCGAACATGAATTCAATCGCTTAAGAATTAACTGCATAGCTAAATCCAGCCAATCTGTATTTTGCAAATCATCAGAAAGTATCTCCTGATTATAGTGCCAGAACTGCAAACAACAGCTGGCTGCAAAAATCCAGCAATATTTTTCTGCCAAACGAAAAACAGTTAAGCTGCGTGGGTCAAATAATTTCTGATCATGTAAATGGATAACTTCCTGATCCAATTTTTCAATTTCATGACGTATTGTAGTAATCAGTGGATTGATTGCAGGTGAGTTTAAACGCATGATACCAGCCAATACATCATCTTCCTCATGAGTAAACAAACCGAGTCTATCCTCCTTAAAAGGAGGACAAGACAAACGAACATTAAAAATTTTCTCAATTTTTTCGGAATGCTCTGCCTGATGTTTACCCCGCATGCCTGCCTGAGGCAACAAATTACCAGCAATAAGTGATAAATTAACTTGAGTACTTCCATCAAACAAGCCAACCACTTGAATGTCGCGTCTTATTTTCTGAAAAATCGCCCATTGCGTGGTTCTCAGATAAGCTCTGGCACCTAGAATAATGGCACACTGTTCTGCTATATCTTCTCCAATATGCGGAATAAGAAATTTAATAATTGCTGACCAAAGACTCATTTTTTTCGGTATTACCGTACAGGCGCGAACCATAACCTGAGCAGTGCAATCCGCGATTAATAAAAGAGTAAACAATTCGCCAAGCCGCTGTTTTACTGCGGGTATTTCAAACACTGATTTGCCATACAGTTGTCTTTCCAAGCTATATGATAATGCCAGCCTCAAAGCAGTATCAGCGCCCCCAATAGCCAAACAGGCGCATAAGGTTCGCGAAATCTGGAATACCTTATAGGTTATTTCCAAACCACGTTGTTCCTTCCCTATTAATGCGTCTTTAGATACTTTCACTTTATCAAAAGAAAAACCACTGATATCTAACCCTCTGACTCCATGAGTCGGCAGCTTGGGCGTAGGAGAAATACCCTTTTCGGCTAATTTTTTATCGATATAAAACAAAGAAAAACCTAATAACCCGCCCTTTTCATTAGTACGACACAACACCACAGCGTACTCGCTCAAGGTTGCAAAATTAACACACCATTTTCGCCCCGAAATTTCCCAGCCATCTTCAATTGGCTTGGCATTCATCTTATTGGAAGTCAAATCAGTTCCATGCTCTTCTTCGGTCAAAGCCAAAGCACCTATCTTTCCCTGGCGAAGGCTCTCACTCAAATGTTTCTTTTGCTTTGAGTTTCCAGCTATCCATATTGGCAATGCAGCAAAGAAAGCCAATCCAAACATAATAGCCATCGTGATGTCACGTCTGGCCAACAACCTGGTTAAGGTATATAGCTCATCCAGGGAACTCAGCTTACCCCCTAGATAATGAGGTATGGTATAGTCCAAATACCCCCATTGTTTAATAAATTCTATTGCTGACGAAGCTAATACTTCCTGCTCATCAGCGAGCAAAATTTGTTGAAAATTAACAGGGGAATTGTTTTCCAGAGGATTACCCAGGCATGACTCAAAAAATTCAGACAGTTGTATCAAATTTTCATAAGAGGTCATTATTTTCCTTATACAATAGAGTGTTTTGCCGGGGGCATGGTTTCCATGCTTCTATATAAAAACTCCAAATGGGAGGCAAGACGACTGCGAATTTGCGCTGCCTGGATAATTTCATCAATCAAGCCCAATGAATAAGCCTCCATGAGGGAATCATCAATTTGAGACTTTTCTGTCAATTGGGATTGTGATGATTCCTGTACTGGTTGACCATCCATGGCTTGCACCTTATTAGTTGTTTCCTTCCCCATGACACCAAGATTTGCTGTTTCCAGAGCCAAAACCAAATCGCCATTCTGTGATTTGGTTTGCATCATGAGAAAGGCTGCCGCTCCATAACATTTACGCACGATGACACTTAGCCTTGGCACTCTGGTTTGCATAGCTACGCAAAACCTTGCACCATGCTGCAATAATCCCTTTTGCTCCTCTCTTTTACCGGGCATAAAACCGGGAACATCGATAAAAGTCAAAATTGGAATAGAATAAGCATCACATATTCTTATAAATTTGGCTGCTTTTTGAGCTGCATCGGAATCGATGGCTCCGCTGTAACGAATGCTTTGATTAGCGACGACCCCAACAGCAAAGCCATGTATATGCACAAAAGCACAAATCATCGCCTGTCCATAAGTCCTTTTGTACTGGATAACGTTTGAATTATCCACGACAGCCTGAATTAAATTGAGCATATTAAATGGCATTCTCGGATTTGCAGGAATATCAGGAATGGGGTGATTAGGCTCCATGATAGGATGAACTGGCGGACGTTCATTGGTATGTAGAGGAAAAAAGCCAAGCATTGCTTTCACATGGTTTATTTGTGCGGTAACACTATCGTCCACGAAATCAGCAATACCCGTTGTCGTTGCATGCAGTGTTGCGCTCCCCAGCTCGCCCATAGTCACTTTTTCACTAATGGCTTGTTGTACTACCGTAGGGCTAGTCACCATAAGATAGCTTCTATGCTTGTTAAAAAATAATAAGTCCATTAACACAGCAGAATAGGCCGGAGCTCCAAGAGTGGGTGCCAGTATCACTGCAAATTGTGGGATAATTCCTGACAGTCTAATATTTCGAGCAATAATTTGAGTGTATTCGTCGCCACTCAGCAAATTTTCTTCGAGAGAAACCCCGGGAGATGCTAAAAAGGCAACAATAGGAATGCGTAATTTTTCCGCCTTATCCATTAAATGAATAATCTTTCTAGCGCCTTGTCGGGTAACATACCCCCTGTTGACTGAAGAATCATGAGCATAAATCGCTACTGGCCTTTGATTCACTTTGGCTAATCCGGTAATCACCTCAGCGCCAGGAAGGGAATGAAGATTATTATCTGGAATATATTCAGAACCTATTGGTAAAAAGCTTTGTTCATCAATTAAATTATCTATCCATTTAATTAACGTCTTATCTGTATGTTGGGAAGACATACCTCTTTCCTCTTGCAATATTTAAATCTTGGAATCTGAGACTTTGTAACTTGGAAATTTGATCAATATCCATAATAACTTAATTCCCAAAATAGGCTACTCTTAATTGTATAAGTTTAGAGCTATTTATATGAAAAAGATAAAAATTCTTGATCTGGCAGGATAGAAAGAGTGTAATTTCAATAATTGTAACCTCTATGCGCTCCAGACAAGATAAGGCCACTTTATGAATATCTTAAAACCTAACATACAATTTGAAATTACTGGCGCATCAAGGATTCTGCCTGCATCAGGCCCTATCACAAACCTGGAAATTTTAAAGAATTTTCCGAGAACTGCAGATAAGTCTCAAGGTTTTCTCGAAAAATTCGCAGAAAAAATAGGCGAAGAATTTGGCTTTCATACTCGATACTGGTGCCACAAACCTTGGGAATCACTCGATAATTCAAGAGAACTGTCTTCCGAATCACTAGCTATGCAAGCAGTAGATAAACTGATAACCCACAGTATGTCAAAAGATGTCGACGCATTTCTCTTAGGCTCGACAACTAATAAACGCTTTACGGGATCTCAAGCGGCTGCTGTACTTGGAAACCTGAAGTTGAATGCGCCCGCTTACGATTTAAAAACCGGTTGCTCCACTTCTTTATCGACCTTGCATTTTGCCTACGCATTGATGGCTTTGGGTTATCAAAAAATATTGGTTTGTTGCTCTGAAACACTTTCCAAAGTGATTGACCCTGAGAATGAAAAAACCTGGATAGGTTTGGCTGATGGAGCTGCCTCCTTACTTTTAGAAAAAAGCAAGGAGGGGTCTTTTACCATTGAAAAGAGTTTTTTTTCTACTGATGGTCAATACGTCAACGCATTTACGACTCAAGGGGTATTCCCGCCAACTCATGAGCAAATCGATTCGGTTGGTTATCATCTGGTGGGTGATGAAACCCTAATGAAAGAATTAGCCTATTCCAGATACATGCAAATGCTTGATCATTTATTGCCAACAGAAAAGGAAAAAAACGAGATAACATGGGTAATCCCCCATCAGGTCAATCGAAAATTAATAGACCAAGTACTTCATGAAAATAATTTAAACAACAAAATAATAATCTGGGATGCTGATACGATAGGCAATATAGGTGGCGCATCAGTTCTCTACACATTAGCAAGGGCAGTTGAGGAAAAATTGTTTGACAGATCAGGGAAAATTCTCCTGATGAGTGTTGGTGGTGGTCTATCCTATGCGGGACAAGTCCTAAACTATCAAAAAGCATCATATAGCAATTAAGGTGTTTTATAGTGAAAAAAGAATATTTGCAGTGCCAGTCTCTGGTTGACGTCGTCAGGTTACGTGCTTTACACAGCCCTAACAAGAAAAGCTGTACTTTTCTGAACAAAGAGTTGGAAGAGACGATGACTTATGAGCAACTGGATCAACACGCCAAAGCAATTGCGGCAACTTTGCAAGCAGAAGGAGCAAAACCTGGGGATAGGGTCTTGTTATTGTTTGCACCTGGATTACCCCTTATCCAGGCATTTTTGGGCTGCCTTTATGCAGGCTGCATTGCTGTACCCATTTACCCACCAGCCCAAGAAAAATTATTGGACAAGGCACAACGCATAGTTACCAACTCAAAACCGGTCATAGTACTGATGATTGCGGATCACATCAAAAAATTCACCGCAGACGAATTAAATACAAATCCCAAATTCCTGAAAATTCCTGCTATTGCGCTTGAGAGCATTGAGTTAAACAGAAGTAGTAGTTGGCAACCAACCTCCATTAAGAGCAATGACATTGCGTTTCTGCAATACACTTCCGGCTCAACCATGCACCCTAAAGGAGTGATGGTAAGCCACCATAATTTACTGGATAATCTGAATAAAATTTTTACCTCTTTTCATATGAATGATGAAACCATTATTTTCAGCTGGCTGCCCCCACATCATGATATGGGTTTGATTGGCTGCATTCTGACCCCCATCTATGGTGGAATTCAGGCAATCATGATGTCCCCTTTCTCATTTTTACAAAACCCGCTTTCCTGGTTAAAACATATTACCAAATACAAAGCAACTATCAGTGGAAGCCCTAACTTCGCTTACGATTATTGTGTCAAACGAATCAGGGAAGAAAAAAAAGAAGGGCTGGATTTAAGTTCATGGGTGACTGCTTTCAACGGTGCTGAGCCAGTACGAGAAGAAACCATGGAACATTTTTATCAGGCATTTAAAGAGTTTGGATTTCGTAAAGAAGCCTTCTATCCATGCTATGGCCTGGCTGAGGCCACTTTGTTAGTGACGGGAGGAACACCAGGAAGTTCATACAAAACATTAACTCTGGCCAAAGAACAATTTCAAGATCATCGCGTGCATTTTGCAGACGATAACAGTCCAGGCAGTTACAAGTTAGTCAGCAGTGGTAATCCCATTCAAGAAGTTAAAATTATAGATCCTGATACCTTGATCCCATGTGATTTTGACCAGGTTGGTGAAATTTGGGTACAAAGTAACAGTGTCGCCAAAGGATATTGGAATCAACCCGAAGAAACAAGGCATGCGTTCGCAGGAAAAATTAAAGACGATGAGCGTAGCGCAATCTATTTAAGAACCGGGGACTTGGGCTTTCTCCATGAAAATGAGTTATACGTTACTGGACGCATTAAAGACTTAATTATTATTTATGGTAAAAATCATTATCCTCAGGACATAGAGTTCAGCCTGATGCATTCTCCGCTCCATCACGTATTGGGCAAATGCGCTGCTTTTGTGATTCAGGAGGAGCATGAATATAAACTGACTGTGATGTGTGAAGTAAAAAATCGATTCATGGATGACGTAGCTCAAGACAATTTATTCAATGAGATTTTTGAGCTTGTTTACGAAAACCACCAATTGGAGGTACATACTATAGTCCTGATTCCTCTTAAAGCAATGCCACATACTACCAGCGGAAAAATTCGCAGGAATTTTTGTCGAAAACATCTTTTGGATAAAACTCTGCCAATAGTGGCTACCTGGCAACTCAATAAAATTGAGGAATAAAACCATGCTGTTTTTGGCACCAGATGTTCCAAATAAAGTAGCAATCACTCAGGGCAATCGAGTAATAACCTTTGATGAATTAAGGCATGAAGTTTTAGCAAATTCAAAGCAACTCATGAAACTTCCAAAAACCATCATTGTCCTCCATGCAACACCTGAGATTGGATTTATTATTCAACTATTGGCCTGTTTGGAAACAAATCGCCCCATTGCCCTTTTCCCCAATTCCATTTCAGAGGAAGAAAAGCAAAGACGGCTTTCTCTTTTAGGTAATGCCGTAATGATAAATGAAGAAGGGGAATTGCAGGAAATATGTGAAAATAAGACGATCCAGCCCCATCCCCAGACAGCACTTATTCTCTTCACCTCAGGAAGCACAGGAGCAGTCAAAGCAGTTCAACTATCAAGCATCAACATAAAAGCCAACTGCCATGCGGTCATAAAGGCGCTGGAATTTAAAAAAGTTCAAGATCAATTGCTCTTTTTACCTTTATCCTATTCTTTTGGCCTTCTGGGCCAATTGCTCCCTGGTTTAATGTTTGGCCTGACCACTCGACTAATCACTCATTTTACAGACATTAAAATGCTAATGGAGCAAGGTACCGTTCCTCAAATGTGGAGTGGCGTACCTTCTCACTGGGTAGCTATCAATGCCATAGCAAAACGATACCCTGATAGCGCAGCCAAAATTAACGCGATTGTTTCTGCTGGCGCTCCTTTATCCACTACACTCAGAGCGGATTTGAAACAAATATTTCCTAACGCTATCATCTATAACAATTACGGTTTAACTGAAGCATCTCCGAGAGTGCTGACTTATTCCAGTAAGGATCCTTTATTCACAGAAAATTATGCAGGTTATCCTGTTGGCGATTGGAAGGTCAAACTTTCTGCTGAACATGAATTATTAATTAGCGGCACTCAAATGATGCTGGGTTATCTTGGTGAAAAAGACAGTACTAAAATACAAAATGGCTGGTTATCAACAGGAGATATTGCGGAAATATTACCCAATGGGTTAGTTGCAATCAAAGGACGTCGAGACAGTCTTGTTAATATTGGGGGAGAAAAAGTTAACCTCTCTGAGATCGAGCAAGCAATTTGCCAAATTGATGTAATAAAAGAGGCCATTGTTATCCCTCAGGAAGACAAGATATATGGGACACGATTAATTGTCTGTATCGAAAAAAAATCGCTGCCTTCTTCCATTTCTGAACAAAATTTAATAGAAAAAATACAAACGCATCTACTACCCAGGAAATTGCCTATTCAATTACAGCTCATGTCATCCCTACCCAGAAATCAACATGGGAAGCTTGATAGAAAAGCGTTGGTTTTGAATATTGATGGTTTAGATAATAAGGAAAAAAATAATGCTAAGTAATCGAATTGAACAAGTACTGGAACGAATTGGTCTTACCAATCTTCCTAAAAACAAACAGGCAAAACTTGAGCAAGGGGGCTTGGATAGTTTGATGCTGGCCTTGTTAATCATTGAGTTGGAACGTGAATTTGAAATTAAAATCCCTGTCATTCCACTCGAGAAAGAACATTACGAATCGATCAATACTATTGAACAATACCTCATTGAGCTGGGGGCAAAATGAATATCCTTATTACTGGCGGCTCCTCTGATATTGCCCAAGCCATAGCGAAACGACGCAGTGAATCAGGCGATAAGATCATCATTACCTGCTCTAATGACATCAGTCTTAATCAAACTCTCGCAATATACCGCCAACAGAACATTGACGTGACGGGTTTCATTTATAACTTTTCAGATCCTCAAGCTTGTGAGGCCGATTTGGAATTGATTTTAAAAGAACCACTCGATGGCATCATATTAAATGCGTTCACTCGGGTCACCCAACTGCGTAAATTACATGCATTGCCCTATCACGCTGTTCGTACTTACCTGGATAACAATCTCAATGGCAACATTTGGCTTATTCATCGTTTATTACCTGCCTTGCTAAAAAATAAATTTGGGCGACTAGTCCTCATTTCAAGTCTTTCAGCAACAGCTGGCACCAGTCGATATCCGGTTTATTGTACGGCAAAGGCTGCTCTAGAAGGATTATTTTTTAATTTGGCTGTTGATTATAGTGCTAACAATATCTTGTCTAATATAGTACGCGTAGGCTTAATTAAAACCTCCAGAACAGAGCAATTTTGGAAAAATCCAGCCTATCAAGAAAAAGTAATACAAATTATTCCACAGGGCACTATGGGTGAACCAACTCAAGTTGCGGAAGCCATTGATCCACTTTTGTCAAAAACCTCGTTTATGACGGGATCAGTTGTAACAGTCAGTGGTGGTCTGCCTTTAATGCGTTCAGAAGGATTGTTGTCATGAATTTTTTCCGTTGTGAAAAACCCATCTATATAAAAGGCCCTTTTGTTGCGCTTCCCGAGAGAATCATGAGCAACCAAGATGTTCTCAATTGGATGAACAGTACCCAAAATCCAACCGTGATTGGATTTTCAACTGGAATTAAAAACCGGCATTGGGTAAATGAGGATCAAGCCTGTAGCGATCTGGCTGTGCGAGCGGCAGAACATTTGTTTATGGAAAAAACGAGGGAAAAACATAAAGTGAACCAAGTGATCCTGGCCACTATCTCAGGGGATTACCCCTCCCCGCCAAGCAGTCCTCTCGTACAATACAGACTTGGCCTACAAAACGCAGGGGCTTTTGATATAGGGGCTGCCTGTGCCGGATTTGTTGTCGGTTTGCATACCAGTGCTGCTTTAGCACAGACCAATGATGGTTCGGTATTGCTCATAGCTAGCGAAATTCGCTCCAAATTCTTAAATAAAAACAATTTTGCAACCAGTGTCTTATTCGGTGATGGAGCAGCAGCATGTTGTGTTTCTCAAGATAAAGAAGAAGCTGATTTTCGCTTTATAGCGTCTGCGTTGTTTGCTGACGGTGAAGTATACGATGCCGTCTCAACTCCGGCAGGAGGTTCCCGCTTGCCCGCCGCGGTTTGCAATGATCATGAGCAATTTTACATTACCATAAAAGAAAGTACTGCTTTATTTGTAAAAGCAGTGCATGGAATGGCAGATAGCGCCAAAGATTTTCTAAAAGAATTAAATCTGACAATCTCTGATATCCAATGGCTTGTTCCTCATCAGGGAAATAAAAATCTGGTTTTGTCGGTAGCAAAACAATTAGGTTTTCCTGAAGAAAAAACGATAAAAACTGTTGAAGAAACAGGAAATACTTCAGGATCCAGTGTAGGCATTGCTTTGGATCGACTGAGGTCGGATGGCAAAATAAAATCTGGAGAAAAGGTACTTTTGGTGGCAGCAGGTGGAGGAGGAATTGCAGCCTGTTCTTTATTGGAAGTTGTCTGATTTGGCTTCAGGAATTGTTTGGGTCGAGACTTGCGAAAAACCCCATGGTCAAGGGAAACGATTAGCAAATTCTAATTTAACAAATTCAATTTTATATAAAAATAAATAAGATAATCTTTGAAATTTTTTCGATAATCCCTTGTCCTTGTTCGTTTGGGCTGAGGAGGCGTTTACGCCGTCTCGAAGCCTTTACGAAAAAAATAACAAGGCTTCGAGACAGCGCTTAAGCGCTTCCTCAGCCCGAACGGATAGTTGATCTATACGAATAAGCAATTTTAGATTGGCGGCCCTGGATCAAAATGCCCCAACTCTTACTACAAAAAATGGAATAACTGGCAACAATCAAGCTTGCGTAAAATCATACAAATCTTTATAAGTATGAAAATTCATCGCGTCTTCTTCACTGACCTCTAATTGATATTCTTCACTGAGGATAGCCAAAAGCTCAACAATTTTTAAAGAATCCAAATGCAAATCTTCTATTAGGGCCGTATCATCTTGAATTTCATCGGCTTTAGAGCCAGATAATTTGCTGATAATTTTTTTCAATTCTTCATCGGTAATTTTCATTAATACCCCTTAATTTGAAATAGCGTCATCTTGCAATCCAAGATAATACCATGCCACTAAAGAACTTAAACCTAAAATCAGTAATATTATAGCTAAAGAATATTGACCATACCCCTTAATTCCCGCAATAAAACCACTGGTCAATGCTGCACTTAAATCCTGCATGCTGGCATATAAAGCCCCAACCGTTCCAGCCATTTGCGGAAAAGGATGAAACGCACCGGCAAAGGCATTAATAAATGTAAATCCGGCGCCAGCACTAAATAATGTCATTGAAATCATAATAAAATAGATTTGTGACCAACCCAGTATCGTAATTAATAACAGGCTTAAACCACCGACAATCATAAAAAGAACACCGGTACAAACCATAAAGGATATTCCTTTACGCATGACCAACTGACTGTTGACAATCCCGCTAAAACAGATGGCGCCCGCAATAAAAAAAGTTAAACGTCCAAATTCCAAGGGACTCAATCCCATGGTATTTTGAAATAAAAATGGCGCAATCGTAAGATAAGAAACCATTCCCGCAAAAGCAAAGCAAGCACACATTGTATATCCCACAAAGATCTTGCTACGTAATAAGGTGAAATAATTCTTCGCCATCACTTTGATTTTTGTAGCTTCAGGATTTAAGTGTTTATTCGTTTCAGGAAGAATACAAAATGCTAAAAGCCAAACAAGGATTCCAAAAACAAATAAGAACATAAAATTGGCTTTCCACCCAGCCATCTCCTGAATAAATCCTCCTAAAGTGGGTGAGGCTGCCATAATAAAAATACTGACAACACCGACATAAGAACCAATTTTAGCCAGCAAACGATCGGTGAATAAATCTCTCACTAAAGATCGCCCCACTGAATTGCAACACCCAATTCCAAACCCCTGAAGAAATCGACCCAAGATTAACACACTGACATTGGGCGCAACAAAACAAACCAAACTACCTAATATACTTAGCCCAACACCGAACATTAACGGAGGTTTGCGTCCTATTTTATCTGACAAGGGGCCATAAAAGATATGAGATAGGCTTAAACCCAACATAAACATAGAAATGGTTAACTGAATAGACGCCTCAGTGCTGTTCAATGCTGTGGTAATCGCTGGAAGAGAAGGAATGTATTGATCGGTTGTTGTTTGCATCAAAGCCATCAACATTAATATGACAAATATTAACCAAGGATCTATTTTTGGGGTATCGGTTTGGCCTGGATGTTCCTGATGCATCAAATATCCTTTAGAATGATTTCTAACAAGGCTGATAACAATATCATTATTTACAAGCAAAACAAAAGTATTAGAAAATAAGGCATTGGCCTCAACGTCTGCAAAATAGAAAATACCTATTGCAAAGCGTCTATCACTGTTCAAAGGATATTTATGGATATAAATTTAATGGTTTTTGCCTCACCTCTTTTTTTGATCCTCATAGGAATTGAAACTTGGGTAGCCTATTATAAAAAATCCGGTGTCTATCAACTGAATGATTCGGTCAACAATTTCAGCAGCGGTATCCTTGAAGAAATTGGCGCACTCCCCATCAAGGGCCTGATTATTTATAGTTACTATTATTTATATGAGCATTACGCTATTTTTAATGTGAATACTCAATCGATTTTTTCCTGGTTACTTTTATGGATCGGGGTTGATTTTTTCTATTACTGGTACCACAGAGTAAGCCACAGAAACAGTTTCTTCTGGATAGGTCATTCGGTCCATCACCAAAGTGAGCACTTTAACTTATCTGTTGCCTTAAGACAGGGCTATTTCCAGACATTAACTTCCTGGGTGTTTTATTTGCCCTTGGCTCTGATTGGTTTTCCAACCTGGATGTTTGTCATTGTCGCCTCTGTCAATACCATCTATCAATTCTGGATTCATACTGAATCCATTCGGAAAATGGGTTGGTTTGAAAAAATATTTAATACTCCGTCTCATCACAGAGTTCATCATGGCAAAAACCCTCAATACATAGATAAAAATTATGCGGGAAGCCTGATTATCTGGGATAAACTGTTCGGCACTTTTGAACCAGAAGAAGCGCCGGCTGATTATGGAGTCACCGAACCCCTGGATTCATGGAACCCTTTTTACGCCAACATCAAAGTGGTTAAAGATATCCTGTATTATGGTAAAGGGCTAAAAAGTAAATGGGATGTGTTACGCGCGTTCTTTATGCCGCCAGAATGGATCATTCATCGCTTGCAACAAGAAAAATCCCCTCTCTCAAAAAAAACAACGATTAAAAAAAATACGACCTCACCTGGGATTTATATGTTAACCAATACTGCATTTGCAGTGTTATTATATACTTATCTCTCTCTTGTTTTTGATCCCGCCATGGTCACATCCTGGCTGATTGGCGCATTAATTTTATTGACACTTTATACCCTTGGCCGAATTGCAGATGGCCATAGCAATACTCTTTACCTGGAAATATCGCGCGCAACATTGGTACTTTTAATATTATTGCTATTTAAAAATACTCTGTTATTGTCGCTCGGTTGCAGTGTTTTGTTTTATGTCATCAATTATGCCTTATGCACTACTTTTCCTTATAAAAGAACCGCATCTTCTTTCTGAGAAGCAGACACTATTCAACAAGGATTAACCCTGTGGGTACTGGAGATGTATGGTTTTCTAAGAGTCAGTTTTGTAGCTAACATGAATTGTTTCTTGTAAAGATCCTCTTTATAATCAATGCCGAATTGAACCATTCCGCTAAGGATAGCCTGATGCATACTATTGCAAATGAAACACCTGTTCAAAAGGATCACTCATTTGACCCAATAACTAATGTTTTAAAATGGGTTTTACTAGTCACTGCCATTCTTTGTTTTCTAATCCTCATCTGGGGCACTGTTAAAACCTATCAATTGGTACCTCCTTTACCAGACCGTTTTGTGACCTCTACAGGCGAAACGGTGATGACATCACAAGACATCGTGGAAGGAAAAGCAGGTTTTCAACGCGCTGACTTAATGGACTATGGCAGTTTATACGGTATGGGATCCTATTTTGGTGAGGACTACACGGCAAAATATCTGGTGCGTTTGGGAGAATTGGTTCAGGAAGAATTGGCAAAAATTCGTTTTAATAAAGCCTATTCTGAATTAACAGAAAGTGAACAATTCGTTATTAATAAAGAAATGCAGAACTCACTGCAGCGCCTTAATCTCAATAAAAAAACGAGCATCCTGACACCGGCAATTGCCACCTCAATACGGCAATTACAGGCTGAAATCAGTCAATCGTTATTGAATCATAATTTTATGGCGGGTTATACCCAGGCCTATAGCTTAAATCCTGATACCGCGCTTCAAACCGCAAACTTTCTTATTTATTCCTCTTTAACAACGATAGCTCGCCGCCCAAATCAAAACATATCTTACACCAATAATTGGCCATACGAGCCAAGCGTTGGCAATACCCCTTCATCAGGGACGTTTTATTGGACCTGGATTTCATTTTGCTTTGTGTTTATGGGATTTGGTGCGGTTCTCTACATTTATCATCGCTATTTAAGTGATGTTGATCATGGACCCATGGAACCTATTTTTTCAGGTTTCAAACCCCTAACTCAAAGCCAGCGTAAAGTAGGTCAATATTTCCTTGTAGCCGCGTTGTTTCTTTTGCTGCAAATCGCGGTCGGAGCCATCATGGCTCATTATTATGCTGAGCGCGAAAGCTTCTATAGTATTAATGTCAATACTTGGCTGCCTTTTAATTTCCTTCGAGACGTCCATATCCAGACTCCCATTATCTGGATTGGGCTTTCATGGATAAGTGCAGGCATATTTATGGCACCCATCATTAGCGGTAAGGAAGCCAAAGGACAGGGATTTTTAGTTGACTTCCTGTTTTATGTCACCTTGCTCGTAGTGGGTGGAGCCATCCTTGGCAATTACCTGGGGATTATGGGGTATATTGATAAAACCTGGTTTTGGTTGGGCAATCAAGGTTTGTCTTACATACAATTAGGAAGACTGTGGCAAATCGGGTTTTGCATTGGATTGTTTCTTTGGAGCTTCATTGTTTTCCGCGGCATGTGGCCTACGTGGGAAGGATTAAAAAATGCCACCATTGAGTTCTGGACAGGTCGAATCAAACTTGAAAACCTGTTCTGGGCCAGCACTATCAATGTCGCTGTTTTATATTGCTTTGGGATGATCCCCTTAACAGGAATTGAAAAATCATTCACCATAACGGATTTCTGGCGTTGGTGGGTTGTGCATCTATGGGTTGAACAATCCTTTGAGTTTTTTGCTGCTTGTGCCACCGCCTACGTACTTATGGGAACTGGTTTGGTTTCCAGAAAAGCCGCAGAGAGAACAGTATTCTTTGAATCCATTTTAATCTTCCTAGGTGGGGTAATAGGTACTGGTCATCATTGGTACTGGACAGGTACTCCCGAAATTTGGATTCCGCTAGGTTCCATGTTTTCTTTTATCGAAGTCTTGCCACTGGTTCTTCTTATTATTGATGCGATTCAGCATCGACAATTAATTAAAAGGCAGGGGATGTTTACCTACAATCTTGCTTATCTTTACATATTGGGAGCTGCGTTCTGGAATTTTGTTGGTGCCGGTGTGTTCGGTGGAGGTACACTTAATGCGCCACTGATTAATTACTACGAGCATGGAACATTCTTGACTTTAAATCATGCCCACACTGCTTTATTTGGCGCATTTGGGCTTCTTGCTCTCGGGTTAATCTATTTTTGCCTGAGATATGCTGCTGGTGAAAGCAAGGCATGGAGTGATAGATTGGGTGTTTATGCCTTTTGGTTATATAATGCAGGTCTCTTTTTATGGATTGTCCTGAATTTTTTCCCGATCGGCTGGTCACAATTAATGGCAGTATATGAACATGGACTATCCTATGCCAGAAGTCTTGAGTTCTATAACACCACATTATTATGGCAATGGCTTCGTTTTCCGGGAGATGTCGTATTTGCCTTGGGAGCCCTTCTTATGGCTTATGATTTTATTGTTAAGATTGGACCTTTTTTCCCGAAATTTGCCCGTAATCGTCGCTTTATAGCTGGCCCTCCAAAAGCAACAGATCCAAGCTTATGACCAATGATAGCAAAGACAAAGCCAGTGTATTTTTTTGAAAAATTATTTTGAGAAACCGTGTTTAGAAGTGAATGTCGACACCCAGATGATGGGTGTCGGCTTGCAATCAAATTCAAGGTAAGAGATCAGCCTCTACCTGGAACGGGCGTATTTGGTTCATCTTGAACGACAATTGTTTTTTGGTTAAATTACACTTGCGCCAAATAAGGCCGGTCAAATTCTTTAGCTAGCTCAGTCTCATCTTCTTGTTCCACAGGCAAGAAACCTGAGGTTTGCGCATCCCACATGGATTTATATAATCCATTGTTTTCTATCAACTCTTGATGTGTGCCATCTTCTACTATTGCTCCTTTATCAAAAACCAGGATTCTATCCATGTTAAGGAGGGTTGAAAGCCGATGTGCTACAACGATAGTTGTTTTTCCCTCGCATAATGGTTGCAAGGATTCTTGAATGCATTCTTCAGTTAAAGAATCCAGTTGTGAAGTGGCTTCATCTAAAATCAATATAGGAGTATGATGCAAAAACGCTCTTGCTATAGCGATTCTTTGTCTTTGCCCCCCTGACAACTTAGTACCCCTTTCCCCTACTATAGTATTAAAACCCTGAGGCAAATTCTGAATAAAGTCCATGCAATTTGCTAAAGAAGCTGCTGTTACTACTTCATCCCTGTCAGCATCCTCTTTACCATATTGAATGTTTTCTAATAAGGTACGATGGAATAGATTGGTATCCTGAGGAATCATACTGATTGATTTTCTTAAAGAATATTGCGTGATCTCGCTAATGTCTTGATTATCAATCAATATCCTTCCGCTATCCACATCAAAATAACGGAGAATTAGATTGATAAATGTTGTTTTGCCTCCCCCGGAATAGCCTACAAGCCCAACTTTTTGTTTAGCCGGGATGACCAACGATTTATTGGTAAATAATACCTGACCATCTCTATGACGAAAGGTCACATTTTCAAACCTGATTTCACCATGCGTGACTTTCAACTCCTTTGCATTGGCTATATCTTGAACTTCGATAGGTTGGGATAATATGGCAAGTGCTTGCTTGACTATTCCTATTTCGACAAACAAATCACAAAGCGAATTACTGAGACTCCACATTTGATTCATAATGGCAAATGAAGTAGCAAATATAAAAACCACGTCACCAGTGCTGATTAAATTTCTTTGCCAGAAGCTGATGACTGAATAAATCATGGCGATTAACATAATACTGACAGGAACATCGACTAAAAGACGAAAAAAATTGATAAAAAGAACCAGGCGCTTATTACTTTGAACCTCTCTATTTTGTGTTTTCCAAACGTATTTTTTTTCATACTCATTTTGGACAAATAATTTCACGGTATTGATATTGTTCAAAGAATCAACGATCTTTCCCTTTAAAATACTTTTATCTTCCGCATTCACCCTAGCAAGCTTATTGATCTCTTTAGCTGAATAAAAGCTGATAAATAATTGAATTATGATCCAGCTTAACAAAATGAATGCAAACCAGGGATTAATGGTTAACATTAAAACGATTGAAACTACAATTGCCGCAAAAGTAGTGTTTACATTACAAGATACGATTTTACGAATGGCTTCCAATGATCGAGGTATATCACTTATCTTATTAGCCAGGTTTCCCGCTAATTGATTAGAAAAAAAATGATGGGAATGCTGTATTAAATAACCGAATAGGGTCATACGGATATTGGCTTGAAATTGAGGAACAAGGTAGGCTTGCCACCAATTATGCAAGCGCAACACCAGAATCACACCAAACCAGGCAACTCCACCCAAATACAAAGCCGGTGCGATGTCTTGAAATATGCTGTCTTTTCCCCCTTTATGGTTTGTTATCCCATCAATAATCATTTTTAAAGCATAGGGAATCACATTCGTTTCAAGCACCATCACCACTGGTGCTATGAAAAACAAAGCATAAAGCCAGGGACTTTTTTTTATAAAATGCCAGGAAAATCTCAGGATAGTCTTAGGCAATTGTTGTAAGTCAGACATATTCACATCCTTGTAAAAAATCTGTAACTTCTTATTTAAGATAACAAAGTCAAAGACAAAGAGTAAGTGTCTATAACCAATTAGATGCTAAATTGATGGATTTTTGCGCCTTAAATCATCACTCGGTGAATTTTTTTGAATAAAGACATACCTTGCCAAAATTTTTAAGGAATACTAAGCCATAAAATAGAGAGACAGCATATTACACCCAAAAACCATACAGTGGAGCGCAGGGAAGACCAATTCAGCAAATAAAACAAATGATAAAAAAGCCGGGAAATAATATAGGCGATAGCGAAATATTGGGTCATTAAAGTGACTGAATTAGTGGCCAATGCAGTTAATGAAGCTGTTGCAAATATCAGTAAAGACTCAAAAGCATTTTGATGCGCTGCCAGAGCTCTTGCGCCAAACCCTTGCAAGCGAGCTTGTTGCTCTCTGGGATAACGATTATTATAGCCACCCGCCTTATGCATGGCATAAGCTACAGGAACTTTTGCCAGATAAGGTAGCAATATAGCGATAAACAAGCAAACAATTATAGTATACATGGTTATAGAGTATCTCAGGCATATATTAAAAATAACTAAATGACATATTAACCAAGATGTTCTCTCAACTCAATCGGGCAAATTTAATTGTAGTCCACTTTAGTTAGCAGGAATACTCCTTAAATAGCTTTTAAATTACTTCACGGCCAGTTTTTGGTCAATAATTAATAAAATTGCTATAATTTTATTCTAAAGTATCTTTTTGGTACGATGAAAATGAACGAATATATTGAGCTTTATGAACGCCATAAATATGAGGGAAATAATACAATAGATTCCTTGATTCTGACTTTGAATAGTTTAAAACAGAGCAGGGAAAGCTGGGGACAG
This sequence comes from Legionella pneumophila subsp. pneumophila str. Philadelphia 1, assembly GCF_000008485.1. NCBI lineage: Bacteria > Pseudomonadati > Pseudomonadota > Gammaproteobacteria > Legionellales > Legionellaceae > Legionella > Legionella pneumophila. The sequence continues at coordinate 2,533,660 of NC_002942.5, forward strand.
GAGAATAAGCTTGCCAAGTATTTAGGCTTTGGGTTGCGTATTGACAAACATCCGTTTTTTCAACCCAAAGTGACGCAAAAAAATTTACATGTAATAGAAACTGTTATCGAAAAATTAAATGCTTTAAAAGAGAGTCCAGATTACCAGCAAGAAGGAGAGACATCAACAACTCGCCTGGATATTTTAGGGATATTAGGAGAGCGATTTAACGAACTATCCAAGAATGGTAAAACCCGTGGATTATTTAATTACGTCATGTTTAATGAGGGTTCAATTGATTTCTCAATGAGAGAGAGCACTCTTGTGGAGCCATCACCTTTAGAAATTCTTACTGGAAATGAGGAGCCTTACGAAGATGAACAAACGTGGGAACCTCCCTATATTCATAAACTACTCGATTCAAAAGGAATACCATATACAATTTTTGATTCTTTAGAAACGAATGATTTAAATCTTGAAAATGATTTGGGCGATCATGTCAAGTGGGCTTATGACAATATTTATCGTTATTCCTATCCTGACTCGCACCAGGAATCAACTATAGCTAGATTTCATCACGGAATACAACATGTTACCCGAGCTGCAAACTATGCATGTGCATTTGCCAATTTATACAGGAGACATGGTAACGAGGAAGCCCAAAATTTAACAGAAACAGACATCAAACTCATTCAAATTGCTTTGTTATTCCATGATTCGGCCCGAGAAGGAGATGATGAAGATTTATGGGATCATGAAAGTGCTATCTTTTTATACTATTATCTGACACGTGTTTTACATATTGATGCAGAAACAGCAAGATTTGTAGCTGAGGCAACTGCGAACAAAGATCCGAGTCCGGAAAATGGCTATTTTCAGCTCATTGAGGACGAATATGGTCAATTATTCTGGCAGTTTGCGAAGTATGAAGAAGGAGATTTTCCTGCAAAAAATATCTATCAAAAAATAATTCATGATTGCGATTGTCTTGATATCATCAGGGCAAGAAATCAATACGATGCCACCTATCTTGATTTTTATAAGGATATAGCCAGCAAAAACAATCTCGCATTAGAAGAAATGGCCGAACTTGTCATAGAAGCCAGAGGCCTCATCTATAGCCAGGGTGATTCCCACATTACTAAAAAAGCAGAAATCAAAGCAGGTTATGAAAACGAAGAAGCTCATGCCCGCATAATCAGGGATATGCAGTCAGAAGCTTATCCAATACTCAGCACATTGTATGGAAAACTGTTATCTTTAGAAGAATTACAGGCTATGACCTTGGTTAATCTTACTCCCTTCGATGAAACAGCAGGAATGGCTGGAGAAAACCTTGCTGCGGCATTGAGAGAAGGGAGAGTTCTGGCCCGTGGCATTACTACACCAAGTGCCATGCCTACACCCAGACCCAATAAACCAACTCTAACAGATGAAACATTGGCCGAAAGAGAAATGCGAAAATCCATGCGCTCTGACAATATTAACATCAAAAGCAGAAAAGAAGCACCTAATCTCAAATACAAAAACCCGCTGCGCTCAACCTCCATACTCGGTTATGGAAGTGGAGTCTATCCAGCTGCAGGCATGTTGATCTTCAATCCGGATATAGGTCAAATTAAGAGGATTTCAGCTGAGGATTTTGATAGTGGCCGAGGTCAAAAAAACCATCTGGCCCATTTACAAGAAAAAGAATACAAAGAGTCTCGTGAAATTCTGGAAAGGGAACTTCATGATCTTCATCATAAAATGAAATTGGGCTTATTTGGCAAAAAAACGCAACTTGGCTCAAATTACGTTGAACTTTTATATGACATTAACAAATACGATGCCATTTTCTTTACTAATGACCCAACCATAGGAAATGAAATTGCCTATAATGATTTCAATCCAGCTCATCCCCTGTCCCCTCTCTTGCAAGCCATTTATTTACAGAAGCAGTATGCAAGACAATATGAAGAAACTCGTAAAGCTTATTATGAACGCTATGGACAAGAGAGGGGTGAAACACTATTCCTCGAACGCTTTGGCCCTAACCAATTTTTACCAATTTACGAATATTCCGGCTTAAGGAATAAGTTAACGCCTTATGATACAGAAAAATTAACAGATGAGAATATTGTTAATATGTGGGTGGAGATGTGTTCTGATTTCATGAGAAATGCTCTGTCCCATATGGGTAGAGATAATAGCTATGATTTTTACGATGAACTTCTTTATAACATGAGTATTGAAGACATAAAAGTTTTAAGCATGTACAAAACAAAAGGAAATATATTGGCAAAAGTGAATCAACCAGCTGATTTAAGCTATAATGTTGAATTAAGGGAGAAAATTACTGATACCATAGCCAAAGCTAAAGAAAAAATAATAGCAGAATATGAAGAGGCTGTTTTCAAAAGACTTCAAGACAATCAATTATCTCCATTTTCAAAAGAAGCATTTTTAGCACTAGAATATAGCCCTCGTTTGAGAGATTTGTGCTCTGATAAAATAAAGGATGATCTATTACGCTTTATATACTCCCCAGATGGAGTCATTTCTTACAAATTATCTGATATTGCCTCAACCTCATTAAGAGAAAAAACAACGACGCTTGATATCCAACATTGCAGCACTGATCAAAGGAATTTTTTGTGTAAAAATCAATTTTTACAAGCCTTTATTCTATGTCAGCAATTAGGTTTAGAGGGAGAAATACAATTCTTGCGCAACAAAGTGAATGAATTGGCAATACAAGTTATTAATGATCAAAGTGCTTTCATTACAGGGAGCAAATATGAATTGCAATCAGGCTTACATCAGATGATTAACCTAAACAATATAATGACTTTAATAGATAAGGACAATCACCTAAGGGGTAACATTGAATCAATCTTATTGGAGATAGTTTCTAAACTGATAGACACTTACACAAATGAAAGGCTGAATTTATACGAAAGCTACATGTTACTTAAGACACTCGAAAATGCAGGCATTCCAGATGTCAAATTAAAACACTACTTTAGGCCTGTATTAAACAAAGCGAATGAGACCCTCCATGAGAGGAAACCCCATGATTGGGGTCATTATTGCTCCATTGCCAGGTTGGTAGGAGATGAAGCGAAACCTTATATTTACAGCTGGTTGAATGATTACGACAAGCCATTCTATTCCGAGATTAATTCGATGCTTGAGACATTTAAGAATGCCGGGATTGTTTTTGATGATGAAAATTTGGATGTATTCAAATCATTATTGGAAAAAATTCATTACAATGATGTGGCCTACAACTACGTTCGCTTATCATATTGGCTTAGGGTGATGAATAACCTGCAGTCCTTAGCTTCTGAAAGCCATTATTCAGGATCCCAACTGGAAATTTTAAAAAACCAATTTGATAGAGTCATTGAAAAGCTTATCAAGACTACAAAATCAGAGTATGAACATGCTTCCTACTACTCACAAGAACAAAAATGTTACCGTCAATTAACATCGTTTGCTGAAGAAATTAACACCATTTTGGCCTCTGATTTTTGTTTACCAGTCCCTGACTCGCTGATTACGGAATTCAATCTGACTCTGATTGCCTTTAGTGAAATGGACTTAAGCCAAACTAAAGTGGATGAATCAAAGTTTCATCTTTTAAAACAACTTCATAATAAATTGCCAAATCCGGAAAAAAGAGAGCAGGCGATGGAAAAGCTCACTGAATCTATGGATACAAAAAAACAAGTTGAAAAAGATCAAAATAAAAACATTTCAGCAGCGGGCCTCTAGCGTGATAATATCAGACTAATTAGATCATTATTTAATCTACTTGAGCCAATAAATTTCATATTAATGCGTTGAGCGATGTTAACATCTTTTGGTTTGTAAAATTTATACCATATTTTATGCATTATCATGATTTAAGGATTTTTTATTTAAGATTGATGTTCTTGGCATGTACCGTTACTATTAAGCTCATAACACTCTGTAAAACGGAAATAACGGAGAAGTAAAATGAGTGATATCAGTCGTGGCGATATTCGGGTGAAGGGTTTTACTGATTCAGAGATGGATTTTCAACTAATCCGGCAACTGGGATCCAGCAGCTATAGAGCCGCATCAGTAGGTGAATGTTTAAATATTGCAAACACCATGAAAAATGAAGACCCTGAAGAATGGGTCAGACAGTTTGAACGGTTAGCCGAGTGGCAAAAAAAGGACGGTTTGGAACGCATGGTAAAAAACCATGTCATAAGCGGTCGAGAGCAATTGTTCAAAGCCTCCAATTCATTTCGTGCCGCTGAATATTACTCCCCTCCTTCCTCAGAACATCACAGAAAATTGGGATTGAATTCAGCAGATTGCTTTTGCACAGCCATCTCAAGCATGGATATCCATTTTGAAAACCATTCCATTCCTTATAAAAACATCAATCTCCCATGCTATTTTATCTCCCCTGCCAATGATGGAGAAAAACGAGATACCGTCATGATAGTCAGTGGCTTTGATGGAACTTTGGAAGAAGAGTTCCTCATGCGCGGATTAGCTGCGGTAGAACGTGGGTATAATGTGATTCATTTCGCAGGCCCCGGCCAAATGGATGTCTTTCGAAAATATCCGGACACTTATTTTGAGCCTGATTTTGAGCAAGTGGTTAAAAGAATCATTAATTATTTTGAGTTCAGGCAAGAGATCAATATGGCCAAATTGACATTGATGGGCATTAGTTTTGGCGGCTATTTCGCAACTCGTGCCGCGAGCCATGAACCAAGAATCAAAGTTTTAATTGCTAACTCCCCTATTCTGGATTTACATGCTTATATGTGTTCCTTTGTAAAAATGGACCCTTGTGAAATGCCTGATTCTGAAGATTTTAGCATCAATGACTTACCCTCTATACCCAATGAAGTGATGCCCCCTCAACTCAAAGCCCAAACAGAACATTTAATCAGAAGATTTGGGCAACCTACTTTTAAGGCAACATTTCATTATTTAAGAGAGTTCACCGTAGGTGATTCATTAAATCATATTAAAATCCCTTGCCTTGCATTATTAGGAAGTGGCGAAGGAGGAGAGCCTGGAAAACAATTCGCGGAATTTTGCAAAATAACGAATTCTGCACAATATGAATTTAGTGATTTTGAAGGGGCTGGAAGTCATTGTCAGGTAGGCAATGTTTCTTATTCCAATGCTGTGGTTTATGATTGGTTAGACAGTTTATAACAACAGTGTGCACCTGCTTATAAAAGATAAAAGATAAAACAACCGATTTATTTGAGCACCGTTGAAACAAAAGGAATTAAGTATCATGTCACCAGATGATTCAAAGAAAAAATCAAAAGGACACATTGTCTTGTCTTCACACCCGGCAAGCCACACACAAGCTCCATTAAAAATCAAATGGGGTGAAAAAAACCCTAAAGAGAGGGGGCCTGTTATTGCTTCTCTCACTAATATCAAAAATCGAAATGCAGTTGGAACTCACTCAGGGTCTTACTCTGTTTACAGGGCCTTGGCAGTAGCAGCTGGTCTGCTGGATCCCGAACACGTTCCTGATCTGACCGATACCCTGCCTCCTGTTGACATAGGGCCTCATAAGCAATGGGGTGAAGCAGGCAAAATTGTCTCCCTCGATCCCTGGGGGCATCTAGTGGCTTCTGTTTTCTCAGAAGAAATAAAAGCCGGCTATGACATCAGACCAACCATTGCCGTCACAAGGGCACATATTAATATCCCGGAATTGCATATTGCCATGCAAAAAGGCAGATTAAAACCTGATGGAAAAATTTTAAGTGAAACAGGGGATGTCGTGGTGACTAAGGCCGCGATTGAACCAGTCTGGTACTTGCCTGGAATTGCGGAGCGCTTCCAGGTTTCAGAAGCATTGCTCAGACGCACTCTTTTTGAACAAACCGCTGGAATGTTCCCTGAACTGGTGACCCGTAGCGACTTGGATGTCTTTTTGCCGCCCATTGGAGGATTAACTGCTTATTTCTTTGGTGATGTGACTACCATCCATAATCCGGAAATCGAATTAACTTGCCGTATCCATGATGAATGTAATGGCTCCGATGTCTTTGGTTCTGACATATGCACTTGCAGACCATATTTGGTCCATGGAATCGAATTATCCATCGAATCCGCACAAAAAGGAGGCGCAGGCCTTATCGTTTATAATCGCAAAGAAGGAAGAGCTCTTGGGGAGGTCACTAAATTTCTGGTTTATAACGCCAGAAAAAGACAGAAAGGTGGTGACACTGCAGCCAAGTACTTTGAAAGAACGGAATGCGTTGCCGGTGTTCAGGATATGCGTTTCCAGGAATTAATGTCCGATATTCTTCATTGGCTGGGGATCACTAAAATTCATCGCTTCGTTTCAATGTCCAATATGAAATACGATGCCTTGCTCAAATCTGGAATCAATGTTATTGAACGGGTAAAAATACCGGATGAGTTGATTCCTCCAGATGCCCGGGTAGAAATAGATGCCAAGCGTGCAGCAGGATATTACTCACCCGAAGGAATTATTGATATCAACGAATTGGCTAAACCGAAAGGACGTGCCCTTCATGAATAATCAAGAGCAGCAAATACAAAATGTTTTGAATACGCTTCGTGATCCTGACACCATAAGAACCCGGTCGCATCGTATTTTAAACTTGGCAAAACAAAATCGGCTGGAACACTTTTCCCTGAACCCGGAACGAATGACAACAACGGCATCGTATATCGTAGACATTATCACCAGCCGTTATCCTGAGCTTGATATTCCATATCACAGCCGCTGGCGTCATTTTGAAATGGATGGCCTTCCCCGAATTCATAATTTACGCAAACAACTGGATCCAATTTCCCCCTCAGAATGGGGAAAAATACTCTACGAACTGGTCATCATCAGTGTTTTCCTCGATGCAGGGGCAGGCCCCCTATGGCGCTATAAAGAAGCTCTCACTGAAAAGGAGTACAGTCGCTCTGAAGGATTAGCCCTGGCCAGTTTATACCTCTATGAAAGTGGGGCATTTAGCGCTGACCCAACTAACCCGTTTCGCGTGGATGCCGAGCGTCTGCTTGACTTTAAAGAAACGGATCTCATAAAAGGTTTTCAGGTTAGCTCTACCAATCTGCTTGAAGGAATACCCGGTCGAGTATCCTTGCTTAATCGCCTTGGAGAAATCATTCATCGCAAGGAACACTGTTTTAATCGCCGAAAACGTCTTGGTGAATTTTATACTTATGTGGAATCCTTGCAAGACAACAAAATACTGCCTACTACCAAATTATTCGAGGCCGTGTTAGAAACATTCAATGACATATGGCCTGTTCGATTGATCTATCATGGAGTATCTTTAGGCGATGTCTGGATCCACAGCGCATTGAAAACCAATGAGGCCGGATCTGAATACATACCCTTTCACAAATTATCACAATGGCTCACTTATTCTTTAGTAGAACCACTGGAACAAACAGGTATTGATATTGCTGATTTGGATGTATTGACCGGATTGCCTGAGTATCGAAATGGTGGTTTACTAATCGATACCGAACTATTAAAAGTAAGAAATAATAAAATTCTGGAGCAACCTCAAGACCCTGGCTCAGAGCCCATAGTAGAATGGCGTGCTTTAACCGTAGCCTTGCTGGATGAGCTAGCGCTATTAATCAGGCAACAGCTCAACATGAATGCAGAATCTCTTCCCTTAGCCAAAATACTGCAAGGAGGCACTTGGGAGGCGGGACGACAGATTGCACAAAAGAAACGAATTAATGGAACACCCCCAATAGAAATTATCAGTGATGGCACGATATTTTAATAAGGAATAATAATGGACTTCAATCAAGTTAAGGTTATAAATCATCCTCTCATTCAGCACAAACTCACCATAATGAGAAAAAAAGAAACCAGCACAGTAAAATTTCGGACACTCATGCACGAAGTCAGTATGCTATTAGCCTATGAAGTCACTCGGGATTTGGAAATAGAGTACGAAGAAATAGAAACTCCTTTGGCCACTATGCAATCACCTGTTTTGAAAGGAAAAAAACTTGTTTTTGTCTCGATATTACGCGCGGGTAATGGTCTACTGGACGGCATGTTACAATTAGTTCCTACTGCCCGAATTGGTCATATAGGTCTCTATCGAGATCCCAAAACGCTGGAAGCAGTCGAATACTACTTCAAGCTACCTGAACACACACAAGACAGAGATGTTATTGTTGTTGACCCCATGCTGGCGACAGGAAATTCAGCCATTGCCGCGGTTAAAGAGGTCAAGGCATTACATCCCAAGTCAATTAAATTTCTTTGTCTACTGGCCTCTCCTGAAGGAATTTCCAATTTTCATGGAGAACATCCTGATGTCCCAATATTCACCGCAGCCATAGATGAGCAGCTGAATGATCATGGATACATTGTTCCTGGTTTAGGAGACGCAGGAGACAGGCTATATGGCACAAAACTGGCTCATTAATGCTGAATTATCCTTATTTCAGGGATACCTAATCAGCCAATAGTACGTTTAAATAATAATTAAGATTGTCTTGCCCTTTCAGTAATGACTGCTTTCACTTTTTGACAAGGGCATGCTGAAAAATTACCACCAATTTTTCTGTGGACTCCCTCTGAGTGTTTATGCGGGAACAACAGATGTGATGTATCAAGATTCTAAAGAATTTTGGCAGGGAAATGCCAGGAAACAAGCAACAGCAAATATAGTCTCTTGGCATAGCCCTTATTGCATAAAGTCATATCTAATCACTCTACGAGGGAGCGAAGAATGTTAGAACTGAACGACAAAGAAACTGCAGTCATTAAGGCTATTCATCATAACCATAAGAAGCGACTTGAAAGCCAAATGATAACCCGTTTTGGGGTATATTTTGAGCAATCAAAACATCCTGAAAAATTATATTCCTGGATAGAAAAAATTGAAGACACGCGCCTCTTAGCTAATCACTATCTCGACACTATCGCTCTAAGCCGAGCTCCAAGCACAATATCTTCATTGGAAAAGGAAACAGCAGGTTCTTCCTACTACATTGAAAAGGCAAAACTGCTTATCCCGGAATCTATAAGAAATTTTCTTTCTGATATCAATTCTTCCAATGACAATACCTTATTCAATTTTGTAGCCGCCGAGGTCTTTTCTCTCGCTTTAGGCAAATCAATTACCGACCTGTTATTCGATTACTTCAATAATGAATTTTTAGGGGCGCCAGAGAATGTACAAAAAGAATTTAATGAAACCCTGGAAAAACAAACTGAATTATCCAATTTGATAAAAAAAGAATGTGAGCGCATCTCCATAGAAATTATCAAATTATTTCATTTCAGAGAAATGTTGCTGCTTGGGAAAATAAGCAAATCACCAATCGAACCCAATTCCAGAGAGGAATTCATTGCCAAAGCAAAAATTGCCAACCAATCTGGCGAATCTGTTCATTTGGCTATAGAAATCTATTTTGCACGTGAATTAAGTCGTATTTTTAACTCAGGTTTTAAATCACTTTATCAAGTCCACGATGTGGAAATTCAAAGTGAACATCAATCGCCTCTGGTCAAGTGGATCAATCAAATGTCAGAGTCTGAACAGGTTCGATTGGCCTTTACTCAGGAAATCCAGTTGAAATTCATGCTTCTGGCAAAAGATTTTTTACTGGAAAAAATGAATCAGAAAGGGATACTCGCAAGATACCCTATCATTTTTTCACTCTTTGCAGGAGTCATTATTGCTCCAATAGTCGGTGTGACTATGATTATTATGACTGGCGGTACTTTTCTATGGGCGATAGGTGCTCTAGCTGTCCTGGTTTTTGCTCTCTCTTGCATAGCAACGCACCTCCTGATCAATAAACTCAGCGTATTAACTTACCAACGTTCTTCGGATAATAGAGCTCATATTCAGCAATCTATCGACATGATAAATGGAGAGTTTTTACGTTTGAAAAAAGAAAGTTTATTAAAAAAAGAAACAACCAGTGAGGTTATTGAAAATACAAGAGATTTTCAAAAAATCAACCAGAATTTTCATTTAGTCACGATTGGTAAAAAGGTAGCCAGAGGCTCAGTATCTGGATGGTTAAGAGAATACGCTTCTCGGTATAGGCACAGTAAAGCCATCGAAATTGATTTGGGGGATGAATACAAAGAATTAATTACTCAAAGCAGGATACAAACTCAAGAACTCATTCATTCGATTAACAAGAAAAACTCCAAGTTATTGATTAAGTGGATTCACGATACCATGACTTATTTGCAGGATGAAAAAAATCAATCTGTGATTGAAGAATTTGAATTAATCCCCAAAATGAAAGAGCAAGTCCTTGAGATTGTCTGTCAACTCAATTACATCCCCCCTATGTTATTGAAATTCTATTCTAACTCCAGAGAGAAAGGTGGCCTGGGAGGTAATGAATCTGATTTTTCTCATATAAAACGTTTGACCCCCATTGATGCGCCAGATAAACCCAGGCATAATCCCTATAATTATCTCTGCGATACAGCTCTGAATCTGTTTAAAAAATATGAGCCTTTATATACTTCGACTTGTATTTTTTTAGGAGACCCGGAATATCGACAAATGTTAGGTATCGCCAGAAGAGATGCCGGGGAGCCTCTAACAGCGGAAAACATCAATCGTTATCTTGATAACTCCTATGCCTTTTTATTATCGCTTTGCCATAAAATCAAACCTGGATTAGGCTTGGATCCCTTACAACAATCAGCGCGTGTCACTGATGAATTCGTTCTCTACAGAATGCTGTTGTTAAAACAGCTGGCAGCAATTTCCGAATCTGATAGCAAAGAAATAAGCAATGAAATCAAATTTAAGATTAGGCTTTTTATTCAAAAATACTTTAATCAGGATACCAAAATCATTTTTGATGATCTTGAAAACCAAATGTTTTTGCTAAACAAGGAAGCCCCCAACTCCCGTATCTATAAAAACAGCGATCATTTTGAGGTAATTGATACGGAATTGGATAACATTTTTCAAGCCATCACTCTTGATATGGCTTATAACTCCAATAATTTCAGATTCATTGATATTCTTGACTACTTCATTAATAAATTTATTAAAGAATACGACTCCCAGTCCGCAACAGTATTTGCTTATGGAAAAGCAGAACAGGAAATCAACCCTCAAGGCACAAAATACTATCTCAAAACTCTTGCTCAATACTGTAACAATACGACCGAATTTTTAAAAAGCGCTCAAACCAATACAACATTAACGGCCACAAATCTCCTTGATTGCTATCGATACAACATCAGTTTGCAAGTTTGTAGAACGCAAATTCGGATTATCTGTAGCATAAAGGAAATCAATAAATTAAAAATAACAAATGAGACTACTGAACAAATAACCCTTCTACTCAAATCCTTTCAACAACTTGCAGAGTTCGCAAAAATCCATTGTTTCTTGTTAAAGACTGACTCTTCTTGTTATCGATTATTTAAACTGATTGAAAACAAAGCAATGCAATCTACTTTATCCAGAGATTGGATAAGACAGCTCGATGCAAAAGAAGCGCTCGTTTACATGATGGATGATCTGCCTAATCAGTTAAGACTTTCTACAGATTACAACGTTTCAAATTTATTTTTTAGTTCGACAAAGCAAAATAAAAGAGAAAAAATGGAACCCTTGGAAGAACATATAGTGAAACCAACCTAAATTAATTTAGAGGTATTATTGGTAAATAAAAACTCGGTATTTTGGAGCCTGGATGGCTAATACAAGGACATCCAGGTTTTTCTATAAGCTTGATTTTTTTGAGGGGTTACATGCCCCCTTTCGCAATAGAACGGGACTTACCAAAAACTCCAAGGTCGAGGCAAAAAATGTTTTTAATGAGGGAGCTTAGATAAACTAAATGACCGAATTAAAAACATTTTTCACGATGAGATTGGGGTTTTTCGTGAGTCCTGTAGAAATTTTACATCTCACTAGCATAAACACTTTTGGTTTCTGCTTGTCCTTTTTCTTGCAATTCAAATTGAGTTTTCTGGTAATCCAAAGATTGTTGCCACCTGGAAATAATAATCGTGGCGATTGCATTAGCCATCATATTAATAATTGACCTGGCTTCATTCATGAATTTATCGATACCCAAAACAAGAACGACACCTGCAGCAGGAATATGTCCTATCGTAGCTAATGAGCTTGCCAACACAATAAATCCGCTTCCGGACACCCCAGCGGCACCCTTGGAACTAATGATCATAACTCCCAGAAGCGACAGTTCCTGCCAAACAGTTAAATCAGTATTGGTAGCCTGTGCAATAAACATAGCTGCCATTGTTAAATAGATTGCAGTTCCTGCCAAATTAAAAGAATATCCTAATGGCAAGATCAAACCGACTACAGATTGCTCACACCCCAATCGCTCCAGTTTCTGCATCAAACTTGGCAGTACGGTTTCGGAGGAAGCAGTACTCCATACGATTAAAAGCTCATCCTTTAAATATCGTAACAGATGCCAGATATTAATTTTGCAGTACCATTGCAAAAGACTTCCCAAGATAATCAAGATAAAGAAAATGGAGGTCAGATAATAACAAGCCAATAATCCAATTAAATTAAACAAAGGGCCAACTCCAAATTTCCCAACGCTGAACGCCATAGCAGCAAAGGCAGCTATAGGCGCCATATACATTACAAGATGAATGATTTTAAAAAAGACATTAGACAGGATTTGCATCCCATTAACCAAAGATTTGCCCATATTGCCTGTAAGAATCAGACCTATAGCAAACAATATCGAAATAAAAATAACTTGCAGCAGCTCACCATCGACAAAAGCGCTAATAAAAGTTCTCGGGATAATATTAATTAGCAGATCAGTCACATTGGTTACCTTATGTGCCCCCTCAAGGTATGAACTCGCTTCCTTGGCATCCAGAGAATTGGGATTCACATTTAAACCAACACCAGGCTTAAAATAATCTGTCGCCAGAAGACCTATTAGCAATGCCAGAGTTGTGATGAACGTAAAAAAAAGCAATGCCCCACCTGCCAAGCGCCCAACTTGCCTCATATCATTCATTGCTGCGATTCCGGAGACCAGGGTGAGAAATATAATAGGAGAAATTAGCATCTTAATGATTTTGATAAAAACATCGGCTATAGCTTTTAATTGAACCCCTACATCAGGCAAAAAATATCCAAGCAAAATACCAATGAAAACACCCAGAAGAACTTGTACATATAATTTTTTAAGAAAATTCATTTTTATTCTCCAGGTCGTTTACTATAAACAACTATTCAAAAGCAAAGCATGAAGCACTAAAAATTCTTTCCCTAGACAAATCATTATTACATGAATAGTTTAAATTATTCTAGATATGATCAATATTGATATATTTTTTCAATTTTAACTATTATTACAACAATTTGAAGAGATTTTGAAAAATAAAATTGCAGAATTGATTGCTTCAGGTTTGCTTGATGCATCATTATTATTGGATAAGTCCAGATCATCTTAGACTGGATCTGAACAGTCATTAAGAAATGAGCCAAATGAAAGAAGTAAACTTTATACCTCGAGAGCTTAAGGACTATTGTATAGAAACAACCCATTTTCATCATTGCCATTACTGATATCACAAAGCCAATCGATAATTAATACGCTTGTACCTAAGGCGGGATTATAGAAATTCACACGCAAGGTGGCAGTATTATCTTCAAAGACATTCAAACGACTTGAAACAGATAAAAATACACCCGGCGAATATTCAAATATCTTGCTTGAGACAGTAGTTACCGTATCTCGTAATTGATCATTAATTCTGGTTCGAAAATGCAAATACTCTGTAAAATTGAATCTTGTTGAAGCGCCATCCAAATTTTGTACTAATTGAGTTTGCAGTGCAGGATCTGTAATTTGGCATCGATCCAATCGTATAATGGCCTTGACATCATCACCTTGTTCAACTGCTTTAACTAATTGCGCAAAATTAGTCAACAAGGAAGTGTTAGTTAACAAAGAAGTAATTGCATGGGCATGGCCTATAAATAAAGACAAATAAATTAACAAAAGAAAGCTATTCCATTTCTTCATAACGTCCCCTCTTATTGATTCATTATTTGCTTAATCTATAAGAACAAATATTACATAAAGTGTATAATCAATAATCCATATTTGCCAGAAAATTTCATTTTCTTTTAAGAAAATTGGGGATTTTATGTAAGTCGTGTAGAATTTAGTAAGCTTTTTAAAAGGTAATAAAAACAATAATATTTTGGGCTGATGAAAAAGTAAGCTTTCACGGGTATAAATTTCGAGGTCGAGTTAAAAAGATCAAAATTTTTCATAAACTCTATATTTTCAAAATGGGTATCCTTTTGTTTCTTTAGAGTAACGTGAGTGATGAATAAAGATTATATAAGAACCAGTCGATACCCAGGGAGCCGTTCAGGCTGAGGAGATGCCCGAGTGGTTTGAGATAACAGCTGATTTTATCCATAACTCACGTCAGTATAGATACCCTGGAATTCACGTCATACATTTAATCCAAAGAGACACTATGCAAAACATACAGCACCTGATTGACTACATTCTTCATATCGATGTTTATTTAAATGCCTTTGTATCAACATATGGGTTTTGGACTTATCTTGCGTTATTTGCTGTCATCTTTTGTGAGACAGGCCTTATCGTCACTCCTTTCTTACCAGGAGACTCCCTGTTATTTGCTGCAGGAAGTATAGCAGCTCAACCAGGAAACCCTATGAATATCATGCTGTTGTTTGTTTTGCTTTTCATGGCTTCGATATTAGGGAATCAAGTGAATTTCCTTGTAGGGCGTGCAATAGGCCCTCGTGTCTTTAGCGCTAAACGCTCCTGGTTACTGAATCCCAAGCATCTGCATGATACCCATGCTTTTTATGAGAAGCATGGCGGCAAAACAATAATACTGGCGCGTTTTATTCCCATAATACGCACCTTTGCTCCATTTATTGCAGGTATTGGCAGGATGCGATCATTGCATTTCACGCTTTTCAATCTGATCAGCGCCATACTTTGGATTGGAAGTCTTCTTAGCCTGGGATATTATTTAGGCTCAATCCCATTAATAAAAGAGAATTTCTCATTGGTTATCTATGGGGTCATAGCGATTTCAATTTTACCGCCCATCATCGCTTTAATTAGTAAAAAATCGACGTCCTCAATTAAAAAATAATATACTTTAGGGACTTATGCGGGTGCAAAGGGCTCTAGGATGCCTTTTACACCACGCTCTTACTAAGGAAGTAACCTTTACACGGGGTATGCAAATTTTTCTGTTTATAAGCCTATTTATTTGAGTTGTCTTTCCCGCGAAGGCGGGAAGCTAACTAAAAATCAACCCTTGTGCTAGCTTTATGGATAGATTCCCGCCTTCGCGGGAAAGACATAGGACCTAATATTCCTTAATCACATACCCCATGAACAGTTACCTAAGGAACATATCTGTTGGCAAACAATTGCACTTCTAAAACAGATGCTAGTTTATTTAAAGAAGAAGTAAAATGCCTGGACAAATATTGCAAATCTTTTTTATTGTCATGATTCCCTTGTAATTCATGCAGTAACATTGTTCTGTAGGAATGTGGATGTGTATTTCCATTCCTGCTGTCATTTAAATAATGAACCAAAGCTTCTTTGGCTTGGCCATAATCTGTTATTTTAGAAAATGTTTTGCAGAAGTTATTAGCCCGATCTCGGCCTGTTTGACCATGATAATGAAAGAAGCAAAACCAGATGCTTTCACTGTAGGTAGTGTAAGCGAGCGTAGCATTGGCAACAATTCGTTTTAATTGCTCCAATTTTCTCTGCTCTTCACTAACTACCGGTCTATCATGGAAAAACCCTTTACCGATTGGTTTATTGGTCTCTACCTCTTTCTTATGATGGGGGTTAGATATTTCATCAAAAGGAGGTATCATAAAATCGTTGGCTGATTCTTTTCCAGGAAACCCCTCGTTAACTCGCTGTTGCTCCCCGGTTCTTTTAGCTCCACTCAGGTGAGGGTTTCGCCCCAAAAGCATTCCTGTAGTGGCTCTCGCCGTTGTAATTTGGGTAGTCCAATGGGTATTATTGCTATTAGTTAAAGTAAGAGTGTGTCGCTCGGGAATATCGACAAACTCTTGAATTGGACTATTATTCCTTAGCACATGAAGATTTACCTCAAACGCTTCGGCTAAATAATTTAAATCCAAATGGGTGCCCCAGAAAAAATCCTGAGTGATGTTATTCATCGCAGTAATGATAGGTGAATCACTCTTTGGTTCTGTTTCCAGGGTGATATCAGCTGGATTCGTAGTGTCACCATATAATAAATCTAAAAAGAGAGGAACCAATACATCGTTTTCATGTCCTGGATGAACACTGTCTCGATCAATGTTTGCCATTTTAATCAGTATAGGAACAGAATCGGCAAAAGGATTGAATCGAGAATCTGTATCCAGAGGATCGCCATAATATAAGGCTGCAAAATTAACAAAATTACTGTTTCCAGTTAATCGATTATAATTTCCATTTCTGAATACACAGACATTTCTTAATTCTCGTATTTGATATTGATAAGTCACTATTCTTAAGGAGCTTTGCAACCTGTCCAGTAATTCTTTATCGGGATCTTCGAGATTAAGTTTCAAAATCTCATCGTATTGACCTGAAATTGACCTGTCGAGACCTACCCATCGATCAAACATGGTTCTTCTATTATACTTTGCCTCTTCCTGAATTATATTCACCAAACCTATCGCAAAGGCATAAAAAGCGCAATTGCCAAGGCCAGGGTTATCAATGGTTCTTTCTCTTAAAAAAACGCCAGGCTCTTCAATCAAATCCAACTGCTCAGATGTTGGTGCACTAACTTGTTTATCACCTCGATAAGCCTCCAAGGAAGTCATTTTCAAACGTGAGGGTGTCGAATCCAGAAAACGCTCGCTATCTTCTTCATTACACAATACATTCCAATGCTCTTCCTGGTTCTCTAATCTGATTTTGATTCGGTTGTCCGTAATGTCCTCTTCTCTATTCTCAACCAGACTGATCGCTAAGGCATCTGTCATACCCTTTAACTCATCACAGCTATAACCCCTTTGAAAGGCATGAGGATCTGAACTGATCTTTTTCTTTAAAGCGGATAATAATTCTTTAGCCTTTTCGGTCAGAAATTGTTTTACATTTTCACGTGTCAGTTCAAGTTTGTAGTCTTTAAGAATTTCTCGTAATTTATCTAATAAAGGAGCCCTGTCTTTTTTCAAATCCAGATTTTCCAATTTGGGAAAAAGTGCCTCGCCCAAATCCCCTGTGTTTTGCAATTGAAACCAGGCTTGGCCATTTTCAATATTGGCCTTATTTTTCCATACAAGATTGGTTAATTCATTGAGAATTTCTTCATCCAGATGATCTTGATATTTCTGATTCAAATTAAATAATACGGGTGCTAAAATCAGCTCAATGTCTCTGGTATCGTTGTAATAGGCTAGCCACTCTTTTAAAGTTTTCCAGCTTTTGGGGTTAAATTGCGGGTGATGTTTGGCAAATTCATCCAGCAAGGCCTGATAACCGGGTGTATCCAGCTGCGAATCCAGTCTTCCGCTCAAGATCTCGACACTCAGTCCGATTGACACTGCATTAAACAGACAAGCGCCATCTCCAGTAGCCTTAATTGTCTTCGCCATACATACTCCCGATAGTTCTGGTCAGTGAATAAAATTAATGTTCACATATTGTACTCTAAGGGGGTATAATAATCAATTAAAAACAGCTCATCAGGCTTTTAAAAAATTAACTATCCACTGGGCAATAATTGTGTCATCCTCATGTAACTCAAGAGATTTCATCCCTTTTGCAAATTCAATTTCATTGACCGAATCCTCGCGAGACACCATCAAATCACGAGAATAAGATTTAGTAAACTCAGGGTGCCCCTGCACACTAAAGAAAGAACCAATTTGCATCATATAATTTGGACAAAAATCACTCCCTGCCAATATCTCCGCACCGGTTGGTAACTCAATCACCTGATCTTGATGGCTAACCAGCAAGTTGAAGCAATTTAGAGATGGTCTCATCCATTCTTTGAATTGGTAAATTTGATTTTGTGACATACCTACCCCCCAACCCTTGGGAGATTTAATCACTTTTCCACCTAAGGCTTTCGCTATTAATTGATGCCCAAAGCAAATACCAATTAATTTTTTTTGGGAAGCATGCAAAGTACGAACAAACTCTTCAAGCTTTCTTATCCAGGGATAATCATCATTCACCCCATGTCGACTTCCTGATATCAGATAAGCGTCTACGGCATGGATATCTGTTGGCAGCTCCCCATGCTCTGCATCAAATACAGTCAATTCAAGAGTAGAATCCGCCGGGCGCAATAGATTGGCAAACATCTCAGGGTATTGACCATGATCCGCAACAAATACTTCACTTACCTTATCACAAAGCAAAATACCAAGATTCATTTAATTCACCTAATTAATTATCGCAAAATTTTTATTGTCTGGATTAGACTTAATTTCAATATACAAGTCCTTTCCATCTGATTTATACCTGGCAAACAACCCGTTTCTGCACCTTTTCCTTTACAACGATTACTCACCAATGGCTTTGCTCAATAGTTCTTTGTATTGCTCTAATGTAAAAAGAACAGGATTGGAAGCTGCTGCCGCATCCTCGGTGGCCATTTTTGCCAGTCTGTCTATCTGCGAATGATCAATACCTAACTGACTTAATGTATTTTCGATTCCTAACTCTAATCTCATCTGCTCTATCCAATCCAAAAAACCATCAAATCCATTTGCTATTGACAAATAATTTGCCAGGTGCTCTATCTTGTTTTCAATTTCACTACGATTAGCCAATAAAACATAGGGCATCAAAACCGCATTAAGCCGCCCGTGATGGACATCATAAATTGCACCTAATGGATGAGCCAAGGCATGCATCGCTCCAAGACCACGCTGAAAGGCGGTAGCCCCCATTGCTGAAGCAACCAGCATATGGGTTCTTGCCTCCAGGTCACTACCATCCTTGTAAGCTTGAATTAAGTTCTCCTTGATTAATCTTATTCCTTCCAACGCAATACCTTCTGCCATAGGATGATAATAATTGGAACAATAAGCTTCAAGACAATGGGAAAGAGCATCCATACCTGTAGCTGCAGTAAGTGATTTGGGAAGACCGACTGTTAACACTGGATCCAGAATAACCATAGCAGGCAACATTTTAGGATGAAAAATGATTTTTTTAACCTGCTTTTCAGCATCGGTAATTACAGAAGCTCGCCCGACCTCTGAACCAGTTCCTGCTGTTGTTGGAATGGCAAGAACTGGGGCCATGGCTGAAACATTCACCCGAGTCCAGTTATCACCCACGTCCTCAAAATCCCATAAAGGTCGATCCTGGCCAACCATTAAAGCGATGGCTTTGCCGGCATCCAAAGCCGAGCCACCTCCGAAAGCAATCACGCCATCATGCTGGCCAGCTTTAAAAGCATAGACTCCATTCATCACATTGTCACCGGTAGGATTTGTTTTAATTTGGCAAAATAACCCCGTTCGCAAACCGGATGCCTGAGCCTGTTGTATGACTTTACTCACCATTAACGACGAAGCCAATCCCGGGTCTGTGACTAACAGAGGAGCATTCATGCCTAACTCACGACATACTTTCGCTAGTTCATTGATTCGCCCAGCCCCAACCAGGATTCGTGTCGGGTAATTCCAATTGACAATTAATGATTGGTTTTTCATGTGTGATCTTCCTTTGATTCGAAAAAGACCATTGTAACTGATAGCAAGTATCTTTCCGCAGGAAAGATTAGGTCTTTTTTATAATTATATTTTGAGTTTTAAGGCGTAGGTAATCGTAGGTATCAGGCTTTAAGTCTCAATTTTAGCTCTGATATGGAATGATTTGGGCCGCGTTAAATACTCATAGCCTATGGCGGATAAAGTGCAACCCCTGCCTGATTTTTTTACACCTGTCCAAGCCAAACCGGGATCAAGGTAGTCGCAACGATTGATAAAAAAAGTACCTGTTTGTAATCGTTCACCAATCGCTATTCCTCGATGAATATCCTGAGTAAATACAGCAGCGGTCAAACCATAGTCACTATCATTCATCCTTTCGATTGCCTCTTCATCACTATCAACCGACATGATCCCTACGACTGGGCCAAAAGTTTCTTCTGTCATAATTCGCATGCGATGATTAACATCGGTTAAAATTTGCGGTGCCAGATAGGGTGTACCAGGTCTATCCATTACAAAATCCCGGGTATTTATATGTGCTACTGCTCCTTGGGCTACCGCTTCTTTGATTTGCTCTCTGACAAAGTCAGCTGAAGAAGCACGTACCAGTGGACCCAGAGTGGTTTCTGGATCATCGGGCCGTCCCAATTTATACTGTTTAACCAAATTAACTGCTTTATTAACAAATTGTTCGTATATCTCTTTATGAACATAAATCCTTTCTATACCACAACAGGATTGGCCTGAATTAAAAAATGCACCATCTATAACTGTTTCTACTGCATGGTCCAAATCAGCGTCTGCTCTGATATAAGCCGGATCTTTTCCACCTAGCTCCAAATTCACAGGAATGAAACGTCCTGCCACTGTCTGTTCCACTCTTTCACCACCAGCAACTGAACCTGTGAAAGCGACAGAATTAACTGCTGGCGATCTCATGAGTTGTTCTGTATCTTCATGTGTCAAATGCAAATATTGAAAAACACCCATGGGTAAGCCTGCTTTTTTGAATGCCTGATCGAAACGCTCAGCCACTAACGGAGTTTGCGCAGAATGTTTCAAAATCACAACATTACCCGCCATAAGTGCAGGAATAATCGCATTGACTGCTGTGAGATAGGGGTAATTCCATGGCGCTATAACCAACACAAGTCCTAACGGCTCTCGTTTGATGTATCTTGTAAATCCTTTTTTTTCAGGTAACTCCACAGAAGCCAGTGATGATTCGGCCTGTGCAATCATATATCTTGCTCTCTCTTCAAACCCATTGATTTCACCAGCTGCGTATCGAATTGGTCTTCCCATTTGCCAACAAATTTCTTCTGCAATGTCTACTTTGCTAGCGACTATTTCATTGACAGCAGCCAAACAATATTCCTGGCGTTCGGCCAGAGAAGACAAAGACCACAGTTTTTTTGCTACTTGTGCTTTGCTTAAAACAGTTTTTATCTCTTCTTGATTCGCATACTCTCTCTCAACATAAAGAGAGTTATCGACAGGAGAATAGGTTTTTAAGGTAGCAATCATTTTTAATCCATAAATTTTATAAAATCTGTCGTTTCAATTAAATAATTTCAAAATACCTGTCGAGTTCCCAATCAGTAATATGTTTTCTAAACTCTCTCTCTTCCCATTCTCTTGAAGCAGCAAAATGCTCAACAAATTCTTGACCAAATAATTCGTAAGCAGCGGAAGAGTTTTTTAAATTTTGTGCCGATTCCCATAATGTGCGAGGCAACGCCAATGCCGGACTATGATGTTGCTCGTAGGAATTCCCTTTTACCTCAGCCTCAGGCTCCAACTCATTCTCAATGCCATATAAACCCGACCCTATGGCAGCAGCCAACGCCAGATATGGGTTCGCATCTGCAGAACCCAAGCGATATTCAATACGCTGTGACTTATCACTGCCGGGAATCACTCGTAAAGCAGTGGTGCGGTTCTCGACACCCCATGTTGCCTCTGTTGGAGCCCAATAGCCGGGAATTAGTCTGGAATAGCTATTCACAGTCGGGGATAACATGGCTAAAAATTCAGGCATCAACTTTTGCTGCCCGGCTAAAAAATGGCGTTGAATTTTGCTCATATTATATTCTCTGCCTGATTCATAAAAAGCAGACTTGCCACCATCTCTATCTCGCAAAGACAGATGAATATGACCACTTTGCCCAGGGTAATCACCTGACCATTTAGCCATAAAAGTTGCCATTTTATTATTGCGTTGCGCGAGAATTTTCATAAATGTTTTAAACAAAGCCGCTTTATCTCCTGCGGCCTCGGCATCATCAACCGCTATTGCTGCTTCCAGAACTCCCGGGCCTGTTTCAGTATGTAAACCTTCAATGGGGAAATCCATTTTTTCCGCCATAGTGAGAATTTGATGATAAAATTCAGCATGTACCGTATTACGAATAATTGAGTAGCCAAAATTATCAGGAGTAACAGGCTTTAGATTACGAAATCCTTTTGCACGCACGCTGTCAGGTGTTTCATCAAATACAAAAAATTCATATTCCAATGCGGCATAAACATCATACCCCATACCCGCAGCTTTATTGATTACACGACGCAAGATCCCGCGAGGACAGATGGCTTCTGCTGCTTGTGAAAATTCAGCCATAAACAACAGTTGATTTTCTTCAAATAGTATTTCACGACAGGTTGAAGGAACAATTCGCACTGAGGCGTCAGGGTAACCCGTATGCCAACCCGTATATTTCACATTATCATAAAGCTTATCTTTAGAATCCCATCCTAAAATGACATCACAAAAAGCAAAACCATGCTCCAAAGCCGAAAAAAACTTGTTACGGCTCATGTACTTGCCCAGCATCACACCATCGATATCAAAAAGACCAACCTTAACATGAGTTAATTGTCTTTCTTCCACGATGCGTTTTGCATCTTCTATGGTTCGGATCTCTCTTGGGTTTAGCATGGCATATCCTTATGTCGTTCTGTCAATGTAAGCTTCTTTACCTCCCAATGTCTAATTGCGACGAATACGACACTGAGATAATAACCCATTTTGAATCCAGTTTTTTAAATAAGACGCTGCTTTCATTCCGACCTCTTCGGCAGACATCCACTGGCATAATCCCTCACAAATCACCCCAAAAGAGGAGCCCTGAATCAGAGCGTCTAAAGCCCAAGCCTCTTCTTCCGACAAGCTGTAATATTGAATGATATAATTTTGACCTCGCCATAACACCCAGCCAGTAGTAGCAGGACTATCTTTCAACTCTGGAATCTCAAGATTATTGACCAAAGCTTGCCACAATGAAAAAACATTCCAACAAAAATCAAGCCTATGGACTGATGAATGAAGTACAAACCCCATCTCAGCCCAGGATTCGGGCGGCACTGCTGCCATCTCTTCTACATTAAGCACTGTATCATCTGCTGCATCGAAGGCTAAGGTCATTTTCCATTCCAGCTCAGCCAGTTCATACAAATAATAGCAAGACTTCGCATAGTACTTTTTTATCAATTCAGGCAATCTATCACCATACCATCGGATTGAACGGTAAGCAGATGGGTAAGAATCAATATAACGAGCACTTAACTTTTCAAATTCCTCAGTACCTAAATACGCATATAAAGCGGGGTAATTCGCTGCCAAACATTCAATCAATCTCAATCGATAACCGTCTTTATAAATATTCAGACGCGTTTCTGTTGAAACTAACTTGGTTGGAACTATGGACTCTTTAATTGATCCCTGCCCGGAATAAATGAATTCTTGAAATTGGGTTTGTAAAGTCAATAGCGATTTCATACGGCTACCTTTTCTTTTGCAGCTTGTATGGCAAGGCGTTTTGCATGATTAATTTCACTTAAAAGCTCGCTAAAATCAGGCATGTTATCATCACGTTCAATCATAGTAGATACAGGCCCAAGTCTCTGTATGGTTGCCTCATAAAGATCCCAAACTGGCTCAATTACTGGAGCATTGTGAGTGTCTATAATGTAATCTCCGTGATTAGTGTGACCTGCCAAATGGATTTGAGCTACTCTTCCAGGAGGCATGGAATTAATATAAGCCATTGGATCGAAATTATGATTGAATGAACTGACATAAACATTGTTGACATCCAACAATAAATAACAACCGGATTGTTTTACTATTTCCAGAATAAAATCCCATTCTGACATTTCTGACTGTTTGTATGTAAGGTAGCTTGATACATTTTCAATCAAAAAAGGACGTTTTAAGAAATCTTGTATTACTTGAATACGGGATACTATGTGCTGAATCGCTTCACTTGTATACGGAACCGGTAATAAATCATGCGTATTTAATCCATGAACGCCAGTCCAACATAAATGATCTGAAATCCAGGCTGGTTCAATGCGAGACGCTAATTCTTGTACTTGTTTTAAATAATCGAAATCCAAAGGATCGCTACTTCCCAGAGAAAGAGAAACACCGTGCATGACAATAGGATAGTGTTCGCGAATTTTGTCCAGATAATAGAGAGGCTTGCCTCCAGGAATTAAATAATTTTCAGTTAATATTTCAAACCAATCCAAATCAGGTTTACTCGTCAGGATTTCTTCATAATAGTTTGGCCGTAATCCTAAACCAAAACCTAAATATGGTAATTTTTGAGCCAATTTATTGGGGAATACTTCCATATTAGACCATAAAAAAGAATGGGGACCAGGCATGTTTGTTCTACATACCTGGTAAGATGCGACTGAAATAATTGCTATTAATTACTCAGCAACGGTACCACCTTGTTTTTCGCAATCTTCTTTAGACATTTCAAGAATGCCTTTGCCTTTGCAAGAATTTTGACCTTTGCAAGCGTTATCAGCAGTTTTACAGCTGCCTTGGCCTTTACAAGCATTAACACCTTTACAGTGAATAGTGGTAGCTGTAGCATCAACAGCAAATGCAGGAGCCAAAGCAAACATAGAAGCAGCGCCAACAGCTAAAGCAGCGCCTGTTAATTGTAATTTATTCATAGCAATTCCCTTTTTAATTAAATGAAAATGATTATAAATCCGGCAAAGATCTCTCGTTTTGCCAATAGCATTTTAAGAATCAATAATCAAAAAAGTCAAGATTATCCAAACCAATAAATAATTATTTTTTCAAATAGTTAAGTAAAGATACTCGAACAGCTGTGAGTCTTGGAAAATACTTTATATCACCAAAACCCAGCCATTAAACCAAACAGACTCAGCGTCTAATGGAATCAATCTGAGATTTTATAGATTCTGGATCATCAGATTCAATTCATGCCCAACTGTTTCAACTAAAGCTGATTTTTAGGGGACTAACCACTTTTGCTCAGAATATTAAATTAAGTACTATTCTTGGGATTTATCAATCCAAGTTTACCTTTTGAAGATAGTCAGGTATCTTACAATTCCACCCCAGTTCCGTTTCAATATGCCCCTTTAATCCCAATGCCGCTTGAGGCTCGCCATGGGTAATAAAGACTTCCTTTGGGGCCTTCTCAAAATGCTTTAGCCAAATTAGTATTTCCTCATAATCTGCATGAGCAGAGGCATTGGTTAACGTAGCTACCTGAGCCCTGACGGGGTAATCATCACCATGGATTTTAACGGACGGCTCATGATTTAACATTTTTTCACCTCTCGTTCCAGCAGCCTGGAATCCAGTCAAAAGGATAGTACTTGCAGGATCAGGAGCATATACCTTCAAATGATGCAAAACCCGGCCCCCTGTCATCATGCCACTTGCAGAAATAATAATTTTAGATTCGCGCTCCCAATCCACTGCCATGGATTCATTTGGGGCATGGACATAAGTCGCTATTTGGCAGACGGCTCGGCACTCCTCTGCACTTAAGCGGTGTTCGTTATGATGTTTTAATAATAATTCAGTGGCATCAATAGCCATAGGGCTATCCAGATAGACAGGGACATCAGGAATTAATTTTTTTTGTTTTAAAATATACAAATAATACAACATAGTTTGTGCTCTACCGACTGCAAAAGCAGGAATTAGCACTGTACCGCCTCTTTTACAAGTCGTATTGACTATGTTGGCTATAAACGCTAAAGGATCGGTTTTATCATGCAAGCGATTCCCATAAGTTGATTCAATCACCAAATAATCGGTAGATTTCATTAACTCGGAAGGCTTCATAACAGGATCATTGAGTCTTCCAATATCACCACTAAATAATAACTTGATTTGCTTTGTTTGAAATTGAATAAATGCAGACCCTAATATATGCCCAGCCCTATGCCAACTGATTTCGCAATCATCCATTAAAGGATAAGGGGTGTCATATTCTACTGATTCAAAATACTTTAAGGTATTATTTGCATCTTCCTGAGTATACAAAGGTAAAGCCGGATGGTGCTTGCTATACCCATATTTATTTGCCCTTCTGGCATCTTCCTCGTGCAAAAAACCGCTATCGGGCAGTAAGATAGAACATAAATCGGTTGTCGCAGCAGTTGCATAGATGCGCCCCTTAAATCCTTGTTTCACCAATAATGGCAAATAACCGCTATGATCAATATGTGCGTGGGTCAAAACAACAGCATCTATTGATTTGGGAGACACAGGAAGGGGTGACCAGTTTCTTAGTCTCAATTCTTTTAAACCCTGGAAAAGTCCGCAATCTACCAAAATCTTTTTATTATTTGATTCTACCAGGTACTTAGAGCCGGTAACCGTACCAGTCGCACCTAAAAAAGACAATTTCATAATAATACCTTGTTGTATGTCATTCGCAGTACTGTAATGAATAATACGACCTATTGCCAATTTATTTTAAAGTCATTTGAAGCTTCAAATGCTAACTTTTTATCCCGCCCATTCTTTTGCACTTACGGTGTGGATATTTTTATAAAACTGTTTTTTAAGTTTTTTATCCACTTGTCTCGATTCTCTTTAGTCATATCCGATTTTTTAATTGCATAATGAAGTACATAAATTCCGTCCTTACCTTTGGTAATTTTCAAGATTTCGTCTTGTTGCAGATTAGCAGGCTTTTGAATTTTAAATTCAAAAATGAGTAGCTCGGGTTTTTCCTCAATGACATGGACAATATATTTTACCCCTGATTGATTCAGGTTATATAAAAATTGATTGCCAAACTGGGCTGGTGTCATGTGAGTTAAACCCGGCATAAATTGTGTGGTAATCAACTCTTTCCAGTTATTAATGTCATCTCCAACAGGAATATACTCAACGGTAGCTACCTTATCCGTTTTCTTTCCCCAAGCGATCTTCCAGGGCCGGTCATCAAAACGTACTATTTGCTTCTCATAATGGATAACTTGTGAATCACCTGAGGAATCAGCCAAAGGAACAACACTGCAATAAAGTTCTCCCTTATAGGTTACAAACTCCACACATTTAGGATTATTTTCTTTATTGACTTTGATTAATTCTTTTGGAAGAGAAGAGCCATTAGGCTCTGCGTAGCAAATAACGGCATTAAGTAATCCAAAAAACAACCCAATGAAATAATTCATGCTCTTAATCCCAAAAGTGGATACTATTTAATTGTAGACGTTGAAACCCATGACCCACAATTTTGATTAGACAAACTGGTATATAATTATATTAGAGAGCTAATAAGGAGATTGCCATGAATGGTTGCAAAATCAGTCCTGTTGGACTGGGTCTTTCTTTAGGAATTCTATGGGGATTATCATTGTTAGTCATGGGATTAATCGCCTATTTTTATGCCTATGGCAGGCCCTTTGTTGAAGCAGTTGCCACCTTATACCTTGGCTACGAACCTTCTATCCTGGGAAGCTTCATTGGTGGCGTCATTGGCTTTATTGATGGGTTCGTCACGGGATTCCTTATCGCTTGGCTTTACAATTGTTTTAGTTGTTGTTCTTGCTGCCGAGGTAAAGAAAATAAAAAAGAATAAGCTTGCTAATAATGAGAAATCATGTGGTCAATGACGTTAAAACCAACGTCATTGACAAGAGAAATTAATTTATTCAAGAGTTAAAATAGTTTAGGGGCGAACAATAATACGGTTCTCCACTGACTGAACTCCCTGGACTTGTCTGGCAATTTGTTCTGCGATATCACTCTGGCGAATTTTTTTCACATAACCACTTAATATGACCACATTTTGATTGGATTCCACATGAATTTGATTGATCACAGGATCATTGCTTTCCATTAGCGAATCTTTTACCGACTGAGCCAAAGTCATGCCTGATGGATTAGACGGAATAAACATGTTACTCACAGTATTGGTTTGACAACCGGTTGTAAACAAAATCAAAAACACAATGATTACACTGGATAAACATTTTAGCATCACAATCTCCAAGATAGAGTGGATTTATCTACACTAAATTAAAAGAACCGAATAATAGCACAACTCCCCTTATTTCTATAGTCAAGCCACTGCCTATAAATCATCGTTTAGCAAGAGAAACTTAAGTCTTTTCAAACAATAACTCAGATTAAATTGTCATTTATGGAATGCTGCTATACTATTTTTTATAAATCAAACACCTACAGGATGCAAGGTATGAAAAAAACAAACGAGAAACCTATCAATAAAACAAATGAAATGCCTGCATCCTCAAAAAAAGAAATCGTAAGCCCACTAGAACAAACACCTGCTTCCGAACAATCTGACCCCATTTTCAGATTCATTGATAAGCTATATCAAGCTAACCTGGGAAAGTTAACTGCTGGTATAAGTCCTGCCGCATTAGGTACAGCCTATTACTCCTGGTTTGCTCAACTGCTGCAATCACCTGGTTCAATGTTACGACTGGCCTCTTATCCTCTGTTGCATGCTAACGATTATCTTTCCAACCTTTTCAAGTATGACAAGCCCAGAGATGGCAAAGATGTACGCTTTCATACAGATAACTGGAGTTACTATCCCTGGCGGCTTTGGGCTGAACAATTTCTCCAATTCGAAGATTGGTGTTTACAAGCCTCGAGCAAAGTTCCAGGGATACCACTTCATGTCAAAAGGACAGTAACCTTTTCCACCAGACAGATTCTTGATGCCTTGTCACCATCCAATTTTGTTTTGACCAATCCTGATTTGCTTCAGGAAACAATTCGCTCGAACGGACAAAATTTAATTCGTGGAACAGAACTTGCTTTTCAGGATTTTGTAGAAAAGATAACCGGTTCTCCTCCTGCGGGAGTCGAGAATTTTATCCCGGGGAAACAAGTCGCTATAACAAAGGGGAAAGTCGTTTATAGCAATCATTTAATTGAATTAATCCAGTACACACCCCAAACAGAAAAGGTATACAAAGAACCGATCTTGATTTTACCCGCCTGGATCATGAAATATTATATCCTGGATTTGCTGCCGGAAAACTCTTTAGTAAACTGGCTGGTTAGACAGGGACATACTGTATTTATTGTATCCTGGCGCAATCCAACGAAAGAAGATAGAAATCTTGGACTGGATGATTATTATAAGTTGGGCGCTATGGATGCCATAAATGCAGTGAGCAATGCCATTCCACATACCAAAATCCATTTAATGGGTTATTGTCTTGGGGGCACCCTGGCTCTGTTAACCGCAGCAGCGATGGCTCATGATCACGATAACCGTCTTAAAACATTATCCCTGCTCGCAGCTCAAGGCGATTTTATTGATGCCGGCGAATTACTGCTCTTTATAACCAAAAGTGAAGTATCCTTTTTAAAAAGTATGATGTGGGAGCAAGGGTATCTGGACACAAAACAAATGTCTGGAACTTTTCAAATGCTCCGTTCGTACGATTTGATTTGGTCTAAAATGGTTCAGGATTACATGCACGGGACTCAAAGAGGGATGATCCCTTTACTGGCATGGAACGCCGACGCAACTCGTATGCCATACAAAATGCATAGTGAATACCTGGAAAAACTGTTCCTTAATAATGATTTTGCCGAAGGCCGATTTATTCTGGACGGAAAGCCGGTCGTAGGTGAAAATATTCGTATACCTGCTTTTGTCGTAAGCACAGAAAAAGATCACGTAGCTCCGTGGAAATCCGTATACAAAACCCATTTGTTAATCAATTCCGATATTACTTTTGTCCTGACTAATGGAGGTCATAACGCTGGAATAGTCAGTGAACCCGGACATGAAGGACGTTATTACCGCATTCGGGAAAGAAAAATGGATTCAACCTATCTTGACCCAACTACCTGGGTAAAAAGGGCTGAATTAAGAGAGGGATCCTGGTGGATTGCCTGGCACGATTGGTTAGTTAATCACTCATCCCAAAAACAGGTGTCTGCACCCAAACTGGACAAAAAACTACCAAACGCTCCTGGGAAATATGTATTACAAAAATAAAGGAATTAGTAATGAATAATGAATTTCTTGAAAATGTCACCTATGAAGAGCTGACTTTAGGACGCAGAGCCAGCTTAAATCGTACATTAACTCAGGATGATATTAATTTATTTGCCGCTATGTCTGGAGACATAAATCCCTCTCATGTCGATCCTCAATTTGCTAAAAGCGATGTATTTCATGGCGTAGTCGGACATGGCATGTGGTCTGGAGCTTTAATTTCTACCCTGCTGGGCACTGTCCTTCCCGGGCCTGGAACTATCTATCTTGAACAAGACATTCAATTTATAACTCCCGTTCGCATTGGAGATAATCTGACAATTACCATCGTTGTTCGTGACAAACATCCTGGCAAATCGATTGTTCATTTCGACTGTATGGGGGTAAATCAAAAAGGAGAAACAGTAATTAAAGGCCTTGCCAAAGTCATTGCCCCGACTAAAAAAATGAAGGTACCCCGAACTGTTCTGCCTCTGGTGCAAATCCATCACAATGATCACTTTAATAAAATCATTGAAGCCTGCAGTAACTTGCCCTCAATCAAAACAGCAGTTGTTCATCCCGTCACTGCCAATGTCCTGGAAGCAGTTTATGACTCAGTCAAGGCCGGTTTAATTACTCCAGTATTAATAGGTCCTATGGCAAAAATCAAATGTGCTGCAAGTGAGGCTAAAATCGATTTATCCAATTGGGAAATGATTGATACAGAACACAGTGATGCTGCTGCTTTTAAAGCAGTTGAATTAGCGGCATCCGGGAAAGTCGATTCTATCATGAAAGGCGCCCTGCATACTGATGAGTTAATGTCTGCGGTGGTACCTGCCACTTCTGGACTAAGAACCAAATACCGCATCAGTCACGCCTATGTTATGGACGTTCCAACTTACCATAAACCTTTAATCATTACCGACGCAGCCATTAATATAGCCCCAAACGCAGCGGATAAGGCAGATATATGTCAAAATGCAATCAATCTCTGGCGTATTTTATATGGAGAAGAAATAAAACCCAAGGTCGCTATCCTTGCAGCTGTTGAGATAGTAAATCCCAAAATGCAGGCAACCGTTGATGCCGCTGTCCTGTGTAAAATGGCTGACCGAGGTCAGATAATTAATGGCATACTGGATGGCCCCCTCGCCTTTGATAATGCCATCAATAAGCAAGCCAGTAAGGAAAAAAACATTATCTCTCCTGTAGCTGGTGATGCCGACATTTTGCTGGTACCAGACATTGAATCGGGAAATATGCTAGCCAAACAACTCACCTTTCTCGGACATGCTGATGCAGCAGGAATAGTTCTCGGAGCAAGAGTCCCTATCATTCTAGCCAGCAGAGCTGATTCATTACGAACACGTTTATTGTCCTGTGCGGTAGCAACTAAGATAGCAGCGGCTCGTAAAGCAGGCAAAATAAAATGAGGCATTCTGCACTGTTAATCATCAATTCAGGTTCCTCCAGCGTTAAATTTCAAGTGTTCTCCAATACAGAGACACTTGATCTTCTCGCCAAAGGCAAGATTATTAATATTGGAGGAGAACCATCTTTTACCGCAGTTAACGAAACATTGGAGCACCAGAGAACTCTAATCACTTTGGAAAAGGACATGACGTATGAGCAAGCCATTCATCTTATACTGGACTGGATTAGCCAACAACAGCAAAGCTGGGAAATTCATGCTGTCGCCCATCGGGTCGTTCATGGCGGAGAATATTTCACTCAAAGTGTCCTGGTTACTCCGCAAATCATCAGCCAATTGGAAACACTGAATTCTCTCGCGCCCCTACACCAGCCTCATAATTTGGCTGCCATAAAAATCATTGGTCGGATTAAGCCAGAATTACCTCAGATTGCATGCTTTGATACCGCCTTTCATGCTCAACATACTCCATTATTTACTACTTGTGCTTTGCCCGAATATTTAAGACAACAAGGGATTAGGCGTTATGGATTTCATGGCCTTTCCTATGAATGGATTTCTCTCGTTCTCAAAAAAGACTACCCTGATTTGGCTAACAATCGAATTATTATTGCCCATTTAGGCAACGGCGCTAGCTTGTGCGCTATAAATAGGGGAATCAGTATAGACACCACCATGAGTTTGACAGCGCTGGATGGTTTACCAATGGGAACTCGTTGTGGCAGTTTGGATCCTGGGGCTGTTATTTACATGATGAGAGAATTGAATCTTCCACCAGATAAGGTAGAGGAAATACTTTATAACGAATCCGGCTTGCTTGGTTTATCAGGAAAAACCAATAATGTGCTGGAATTACAATCCAGCCCTGATAAAAACGCTCAATTTGCTTTGGAGTATTTTTGCCTGAAAACAGCTCAATTTATTGGAATGATGGCCATTTCACTAGGTGGAGTAGATGGTATTGTATTCACAGGAGGAATAGGGGAAAATTCAGAACCGATTAGAGCAAATATCCTTAAGAGGATAGAGTGCTTACACCCTTTTTCTGTTATCGTTATTCCTGCGAATGAAGAAAAAATGATGGCTATGCATACCTTGACAGCCCTCAGGACGTAAAGGCGTATTGTTTACTGGCATAGGTAATGAGTATAAAAAATGGATAAAGACTACTATAAAATCATGGGAGTCAGTCAGGATGCTTCTGAAAAAGACATCAAAATGGCTTACCGAAAATTAGCCCGCAAATATCACCCCGATATTAGTAAAGAACCAGATGCTGAAGAACGATTTAAAGAAATGGCAGAAGCCTATGAAGTACTGAAAGACCCTAAAAAAAGATCCGAATATGATCAATATCTGAAATACAAGGAATTCAATCCCCAAAGCGATGGATTTACCGGGCGAAGAACTCAAGAGCAACCCTTTCAGGAATTTCATTTTGACAGCGATTTTTTTGAAACCTTGTTTGGACATTCGCGCTATCAACAGCAACCGATGACTGGTCAAAACTATCATGGCAAAATCACTATCAGTCTGGAGGAAGCTTACCATGGAGCTGTTAAAAACTTACAAGTTCCTGTTGAACAAGGCACAGAGACTAAAATACAGACCCTGAAAGTTAAAATCCCTGCAGGGGTTAAATCAGGACAACAAATTCGCTTGGCAGGACAAGGAGGCAGTGGAAGTGGAGGGGGGGCTCGTGGCGACCTTTATCTAACAGTCGAAGTGATGAAACACCCCATATTTGATGTCATGGAGAATGATATTTATCTGACATTACCTGTCACACCGTGGGAAGCTGCTTTAGGAGCTACGGTTGTCATACCAACCCTGGCAGGAAAAATCGATTTAAAAATCCCTCCGGGCTCACAAGGCGGGCAAAAACTCAGAATTAAAAATCGCGGATTACCAGGTTCACCCCCTGGTAATCAATATGTTCTATTAAAAATTATTACCCCCCCTGCTCAAACTGAAGAAGCAAAAGCTTTATATAAAAAAATGGCGGAGGTAATGCCTTACAACCCTCGTAAGACTATGGGAGTATAAGCATGGGCAAAGACAATCTTTTAATAGGCATGCTTATCGAAGAAACCACAACGATTTCTTTTATTGAAGTATGCCAAAAGTATCATATTCCTGAAGAATTATTCATTGAAATGATCGAACAAGGTTTGTTTCCAGATCAACCATCTGATCCCGAAAAAATTGCATTAGGCCAAAAAGAATTGCGTCGCCTTGAATCCGCCTTTCGATTACATAGAGATTTAGGCATTAACCTGCCTGGAGTCGCTTTAGCTCTTGATTTACTGGAAAAAATTGATCAAATGCATCATGAGCTTGAAATTTTACGCAAGCATTTTTAGGCATCAGAATCTTTAGGATTATAATCAGGTATCTCTTTAGGGCGATAACCTTTAATCGTTCTAAAAAACTCGATAATGCACTGAAAATCCTTTTTAATATCTCCTGTGGTCCAAAAAGGTTCATGGATACGGATTTCTTTAGTAGAATAATCAGGCCCCACCATCACTATAGGAATACCTGCTTGCCGAGCAATATGATAAAACCCCTCTTTCCATCTGGTCACCGGACTTCGGGTACCTTCGGGAGCTAGGCCCAGCTTTAATTCATCGTGTTGGCGAAACAACTCTACAACTTTCTCAACCCTGTTCCCCTTTTTAGAACGATCAACCGGAGTACCTCCAACTGCACGCAAAAAATAGCTCAAAGGGAAAAAAAATAACTGATGTTTCGCTAAAAAATTGATTTTAACCCCGACAACAAAACGTGCACACAGGCAAATGACAAAGTCCCAATTGCTGGTATGCGGAGCAACAATCACAATATATTTTTTTTCATTCGGTAATTCACCAACTATCTTCCAACCGATTAATTTAAAAATAAAACGACATATTTTTTGCATGACAAAAATCCATTTTTGTTTTAACCAAAGTATACTTGATTTTGATATCTATTTAGAAGAAATTGTTATTTCACATGATCAAGGTACAATATCCCTTTTTTCGAAACCACTTACCCTATGCTCTATCATGATCCATTGATTTCAGAACACACCATGAAATGGGTGCGGACATTCATTATCAATTACACGATTTGCCCTTTTGCAAAAGGCCCCGTAAACAAAGGCACTTTAAGAATAATTACTTCAGATACCCCCAAAAAACACCAGGCACTTAAAGATTTAATCACTGAAATTCAATTTCTGGAAGCAAACCCTGCTGTTGAAACGACTCTGCTTATTTTTGCTCGAGCATTTAAAGACTTTTTTTCTTATCTGGATTTCATAAGCCTTGCTGAACAATTAATTCAAAACTTAAATTATGAAGGGATATACCAACTCGCTACTTTCCACCCGGATTATTATTTTGCTGATACTTCTCCAGATGATGTTGCCAACTACACTAATCGTTCCCCTTATCCCATGATCCATTTATTAAGGGAAGACAGCCTAGACAAAGCAATCGCTGCCTATGGTGATACCCACACTATACCAGAAAAAAATATAGCAACTATGAATGAGCTTGGTTTAGAAAAAATGAAACAGTTATTGGCTTCCATTTCTATACCCTAGTATTCAACAGGACTTCTGAAAAAGACCTTGCTTTATAATTCATTCTTATAAATGACCCCATCTTTCATAATCAATTTAAGGTTTTCATCCGGGCGGAGCAGAACATTTAAATTGACTAAAGGATTACCATCTACTACTAACAGATCAGCATAAGCTCCTTCGCTTATGACGCCAAGTTTTCCCTTTTGCATTAATAATTCCGCATTGACTACGGTAGCTGAACGAATAATATTGGCTGCTGAATCAAGCTCCTTGAGCATTTCAAATTCTCTTAACTGATCTCTCTGTGCCTCAGGACCCCACAAATCTGTACCAAAAGCAATAGGAATCTTATATTTTAAAGCATATTCATAAACCTTTTTGCCTTTTTCAATAGTATTTTTCAAATTGGCTACAATAGCTTCAGACAACCGGTTTTGTTCAGCACTTTCAATTCTTTGCACCAATGAAATAAATGTCGGATCGTAAAACACACCACTTTCCGACATTAATTCTACAGTTGGTTCGCTTACAAAATTAGCGTGTTCAATGGAACGCACACCCGATTTAATGCACTTTCTTACTGATTCATCGCTATAAGCATGGGCCATAACATAAGTATTTCTTGCTCGTGCCTCTTCAACAATAGTCGATAACTCCTCCTCGGAATATTCATACAGTGTTGGATTGCTAAGGGAAGGGAAAACAACCCCGCCTGAAGCAAATACTTTTAATTGTGTTGCTCCTTTCCTTAACTCTTCTCGAGCAGCCTTTCTCACTTCATCAATCCCATCTGCAATAACCGACATCGTCGAGAAAGAGCCAACATGCCCACAAGGATCAATCTGTTCATTCGGTTTTCTAAAGTCAGCTCCTCCACCCGTTTGAGTTAATGCCCTCCCAGAATAAAATAATCGAGGCCCTGGAATACTCTTATTATCTAGTAATTGTGCTATTCTAAAATCAGCGCCTCCAGCTTCTCGTAAAGTCGTAAAACCATAAAACAAGCTGTTTTTAAGATAAGTAGCAGCAGCCAAAAATATCTCTGCTTCAGAGTAGAAGATATTTTTTGGGCTTAGGGTCAATCCGGTAATATGAGCATGGGCATCGATTAAACCAGGCATTAATGTTTTCCCTTTGACATCGATAATGCGCATTCCTTCGAAAGGTTGAAGCGGTGTTTGCGACACCTGGGAGATCAAATTATTTTGCACCAGAACATCAAATTTTTTTTTAAGCTCTGTAGACTCTCCCAAAATAACGTTGGCATTTTTAAAAAGAATTGAGTTCATTTTAATCTCGAAGTCATTAATCTAACTTACTCTATTTATAGTCTATTTTGGCAACTCCGACTCGCTCTCATTTTCCTTTACCCTGCTTTTTCAAAAGTATTTAATTTAACGTGAGTTACTGATAAGGATGATATAAATCCAATTGATATCCAGGATTCGTTTGGGCTGAGGAGATGCATAAGCATCGTCTCGAAGCCTTAGCACGAAACATTAAATTCCATACAAGTCTTCTAGATCTAGATAACGACCACTCTTGCCCATAACTATAGAAAATTAATCAAACCCAAGTCCACATTATTGAAATTATGTACTAAAATTTATCATATAGAACTCATTATCAGGTGCATCATGAACACACCAGATCCAGCACTTTCGATCTCAAATCCACGGTTATTATCAGCAATCTATTTTGGCTTGTTATCGGTCGTTGGCACGATACTGATCAACGCCTTTCTCACTTCGATTGGAATTGAAGAAATTATCCCGGTCTATCAATCGGTCATTCTTGGCATGGTTGTAGCGTCCTGCACCGGGGCCATTTTTGGGGAAGCCATCGTTCGCTGTAAAAAACCATATAAAAGAAAAACCTTTTGGTTAGGATTCAGTATGGTCATAGCCTCACTGCCTGTCTTTGATCTCGGTCTTGTCTTCTTGATGTCAGAAGATCATGCCAAGCTTTTTGAGGTAACCACTCTAACCAGCATGGTTTTGTTCTACCTAATTGTTCTGGCCTATAGTTATGTGCTTTTTGGTATTTTGCTGGCTATTGCATCCGGGCTTGCCGCTATGTATTTAAGAGGACAATTAGTATACGATATCCTGCATACCCAAACTCGACGTCAACAAAAACATAAGCATGCATTGGCAAAAAGTAAATCAGAAGGACATGCCCATAAAGTTCACCGATGAACTTAAGTCAGATGAGCTTTATAATCTATTGTCTCAAGGAGCAGTCGTTATTACTCCTAACAATAGATTAAGCGGAACCATCCTTCAGAATTACTTCACTTATTGGTCCAGAAAAACAATTACCAAGCCAATATGCTTGCCTTTTAATACATTTCTGGTTAACTCTTTTGAACAACTCAAATTCCAAAAACCAGACCTGGAACATCCCATACTTTTAAATTCGGCACAATGCCAACATTTATGGCGAAAACTAATTGAATCTCATCCTTCTATCATTTACACGGAAGGCTTGCTTAAAACAATAATGCAAGCATGGGAATACTGTGAGCAATGGCAACTTACACCTGAAGCGCCTGCTTTTCACTACACGCCGCAAACACAACAATTTCAACAATGGTGGCAATCTTTTAATAAAATACTTAAAGAAATTTCTGCCATCCATCAGCATCAATTAATTCCCTACTTGCTTGATTCCAATTATCAAGGGCTCTTAAAAACCGTTGTCTGGATGTGCTTTGATGACTTTAATCCACAACAATTATCCCTGCAAAATTATTTGAACGCGCAGGGGGTAATTCAATATGGTTATGATTTAAAAGAAAACCAGGAGACTCCGGAGGTTTTCTCAGCTAAAGACAAAAAAACAGAATACCAGGAATTGATGACCTGGTTGGAGAAGAAAATTCAACAAGGAAAAAAGCAAATCGGGGTTGTTGTGCCTAATCTTGAACAAGAATCATCGGTTTTGCAACGAATTTTACGCGACTGCTTTGAACCCAATTTATTTAATATTTCTTTAGGCAAACCATTAAGCGCATTTCACTTGATCTCTCATGCCCTCATTTGGCTGAGTCTTGATCACAATCTCTTAAATAATCATCAAGCAGCTTTGCTGCTCCAATCACCCTACCTTGGCAAGGCAAAAGATGAGTTTCTTCAAAGATCAGATTACTTACAGGAAAGCAAGTTGTTGCAAGACCAATCTTTCCCCACAAAATTATTTATTGAGGACATTGCCCACCACACGCCTAAACTGGCTGAATTGTTAAAAAACATGAATTTTTATCCGGAAAAAACTACCCTGGATGAGTGGATTGAGTTATTTCAGGAGAGGTTAAATGGCATTGGTTTTCCTGGAGATTATGTTTTGAACTCAGAGGATTATCAATGCTTTAATCGCTTTACAATGATTTTTGACGAATTCAGACAATTAAGTCTGATAAGCAGCCATTTGACTAAAAAAGAGGCATTTGAAGCGTTAAAACAACTCATAGACAACACTATTTTTCAACCACAAAAAAGCAATTCACCAATTCAAATTTTGGGATTGTTAGAAGCATCAGGTTGCGAGTTTGACAGCCTTTGGGTAATGGGATTGACTGATCGATGTTTACCTCAACAAACACGTTTATCGCCCTTTATCCCATTTGAATTACAGCGTGAACTGGGTATGCCTCACAGTATCCCGGCAAGAGAGCTCCAATATGCCAAGCAAATTTTGCAAAGACTGCAACGAGGTAGCGTGGAAACCGTTTTTAGTTATCCACAATTTGACGATGACACGCCTAATTTACCCTGCTCATTG
Source organism: Legionella pneumophila subsp. pneumophila str. Philadelphia 1 (assembly GCF_000008485.1). NCBI lineage: Bacteria > Pseudomonadati > Pseudomonadota > Gammaproteobacteria > Legionellales > Legionellaceae > Legionella > Legionella pneumophila. The sequence continues at coordinate 2,572,417 of NC_002942.5, forward strand.
ATTACTCATTATCCTGCCTACCTCAGCCGGCCTGCTGACAATAAAACAAATGTTCAAAGTTGTTTGGTTCCTCTTGAAGAAAACTATGAAGTGCCTGTAAAACCTGATGAATCCATTTCTGGCGGAACCAGCTTACTAAGCAATCAGGCCAAATGCCCTTTTAAAGCATTAGCACAACACCGACTTAAGGCAAACCCTGTTCTAAAAACTACAGATGGAATGGATGACAAGGAAAAAGGTCAATTAATCCATAAAATCCTGGAGTTGCTCTGGCAAAGATTGGAAAATCAGGAACACTTAATTAAATTAAAACCCGCTGAACTTGAACGATTCATTGATCAAGCAATTCAAGGCGCTTTAAATCCGATTAGGCAACAACACTCCCAGACTTTTCCTGACTTGGTTGCCAATGTTGAATACATGAGATTAAAACGAATTATCTTGTCTTATCTGGAATGGGAAAAGCAACGCCCTCCTTTTAAAATCACAGGCCTGGAAGAAAATCATTCGATCAATTTGGCTGGGCTCGATTTTAAAGTAAGAGTGGACAGACTGGATGAAGTAGGTAACAAGCAATGGGTCATTGATTACAAAAGCACTCTCCCTGGCGGCAAACCATGGAATGAAGAAAGACCAATGGAGCCTCAATTGCTACTTTATGCGTTGCTTAACGAACAAATCAATACTTTGTTATTGATTCAATTAAAAACCGGAAAAATCAAGCTCAGCGGTTTTAGCGAAGAAAAATGGGAAACCAAAGAGATTAATACTTTGAAAGAGGATGAAAATTGGGAAGACTATCGACAACGCTGGCTAGAACAATTAACTCATTTAGCTGAAGAAATTAAGTCTGGCTATTGTCCACCACGCCCTCAAAATCTGACCATTTGCCAACGCTGTGATTTTCAGAACTTATGCCGCTTCCAGGCTAAACAATAAACCAGTTTTAATTTATCGGGACTACTTATGCATCATTTAATTCTTGGTTATGGCTATTGCGGTTATTACCTGGCCCAAGAGCTTCTTGGGCATCATCAACAGGTAACCGTAGTATCACGACAATTAAAAAAGGAATTGGAACTTTCAAAACTACAGCATATAAGCCATGATCTCGAATACCCATTTCATTGGAGCGAGCCCGACTCCATTATCTACTATCTAATTCCCCCACCTTCTCAAGGTACCTGCGATACTTTCTTACAACAGTTTTTAAATCAAAGTTCATTAAATGCAAAGAAAATTATTTACTTTGGTTCAAGTGGAGTCTATGGAAACCATCAAGGAGCCTGGGTTGACGAATTATCAGCTTGTATTATTGACTCCCCACGTCAACAAAGACGATTGGATGCAGAACAACAATGGCTGGCCTATTGTCAGCAACACAATAAAGAGCTTTCCTTATTGCGTATTGCAGGCATATACGGACCGAACAGAATCCCAGCCGATGCAGCCAAATCGAAAATTCCAATAATAAAACCGACTGAAGCCCCTTTTACCAATCATATTTTTGTCAAGGATTTGGCTTTAATAGCTTATTTGCTTGGCCAAAAGCAAACAACATCGGCTGTCTATAATGTTGCCGATGGCAACCCAACCCATATGGGCGAACTACAACAAACGGTAGCAAACGCATTAGGAATTGAATCAGCATCCTATGAGTCCTTTGAGCAAGCTTGGGAAAAAGCAAGCCCTATGAAAAGAGAGTTCATGCGAGCGTCCAAACGATTGAAGATTGATCTGTTAAAAACTGCATTGGGTGAAGATATTCAATTTACTAGTTTGTATGATGCAGTAAAACAGAGCTTATGATTTTCTGTTTTTGTAAAAAACTATTCTTGATAAGTTAAACTTTAATTTTCTTTAAAATATGGTATTATGCTGCCACATTGGTTATATATAATCCAATAATTCGTTATAAATCAATAGGATTTTAAATTTATAATTACAATCGAGGTAAACTATGCCTTCTTACAACAATGCCCGGCTCTTGGAAAAACGTTTGCAAAACTGTGATACACAATTAAATCAATTTTTTAATGGCCAGGAATTATCAATAAAGTTTCTCCAACAATTAAATCAAATCAAGTATTTTTATAATTCAGCTTTCAACAAAACCGAAAATGAAGACGATGGCCTCGAAGTCGTTGAGGAGTACGAAAATTTCATTTCGTTGGTCTCACAGGTAAAATCTGGGCAAATTAATGCTGACAAAGCGTTTGAAACAATAAAAGATACGACAGAATCCAGGCAAGCAGACGTTATTATTGCTAATTTCTTTAAAGTTTGTGAACTCATGTTCTGGGCTACTGCAGCATTTTTTAGTTATGTAGCCTGTGTATCAGTAGGTATCCCCTTAACTTTTTGTGATCCTCTCTTGGGTATCGCAGTCTCCTTATCTACCTTTTTGATGGCAATTAGCACAGCAAGCAAATTTTTAGACTGTTTCGATGAGTTCCAATCATTAGATAAGATTAACGAGCATGATCAAAATCAAAAGGATACCGTACGGTTTTTCAGTAAAACGTCAAACTCCACTTCATCAGTACGTAATAAAGAAGCTGAAGTAGAAGAAAGCTCTCAGAGATTATATCCGAATTTACAAACCGTCTAAATTAATAAACAATGACACATCAGACCAAAGATTATTTTGGTCTGATGTTTTGGTTTGCTTTAAAGAGCATAATCAAAATTAAGGCAATACATAAGTCACCTCATGTTTAAATACTTTCTAAACAGCCGCTCCGATAGGAGGCTACTCTGTTACAAATTAATCTCTGGAATTTCTCTATTCATCCTTAATCACCAAATAAATCATAACGGCTAAAATAGTAATGAAGATATGAAAAGCTGTGGTAAGGGCTGAGTTGAGCGTGGGAGACATCCACATACCAAACCACTCTCCTCCTATGGACATAAAAATCACTTGCCAGGTTACAAAACCCAACGTAAGACCTCCAATAGCCCAGTTCTTGGAATGATTAAAAACAGAAGCACTTTCATTTCTTGCCTTAAACAATTTCCACGCACCAATTCCACAAAATATGGCGGTTAATAATTCCAGGATAACAATGATAATAAATGCAACATAATGCAGAACTGGACTAGTAATTGCTCGATAGGTGATGGTGGAATCAGGAAATATATCGCTCATGGTTAATACTTTTACCACAGCAGGAAAATTGGCGGAATAATCAGTGATGTTTCCAAATGCAGTAAGTAAGCAAAAAAAGGAAACAGCAACAACAAGCAACACTTTTGAGAATCTGATAATCATCATTTCATCCTTTGAAACAAGTTAAAAAATATGTATCACCTAATTGATAAGAACGTTCGTGGAGAGGATGCTTATGCTCGTTTCTCACCAAGCCAGGTTCGCTTTCTTCAAGCTTCGCTAACCAAACCGATGAATCAAAAAATCTTAGCCCAAACCCTTGCCCACTTTATCATCAACTACCCTTTCTCTTTGAGTATTTCTGGCAAAACGTAACAATAAATGATTCGCTCTGATCGTCGCCTCGTTCAGAGCTTCCTCCGGACTCATCAAATCTGCAAACATTGCCTCTAAAACCTCATCATTAATTCCACGAATTTGATTTTGCGGGCCCATGTGTTTATAAGGTTTCTCAGGTAAATTGTCCTCGAGATCTGTTCTGGCTAATAATAAAGCGGGATGTTGACTTGATTGCACAATGCTAGCGTAAATTCCTTTTAACCCCAACGGCAAATAACCCGTATGCTCATGCCAGCGCTTTTGCACTTCAGGTTTTGCAATAAATGCAAAAAATCTGGCAATTCCTCGATATTGCTCTTCTGTTTGTCCTCCTACAGCCCATAGAGCAGCACCCCCTGCCACATTCGCATGTCTTATCGGACTGGCCCCCGTATCCAAAGGCATTGTTGCAACACCCAAATGAAAAGGAACAAGGGCAGACAAACTATTATAAGCCCCCGATGATTGACTAAATAAAGGACAAACACTACTGGTAAATAAAATGGTAGCATCATCAACACGACCACCATAACGAAAATAATGCAAATCATGCCAGCGCTTTAGACGTTGAAAATGAGCCATTAATTGGGGAGTATGGAAAACAGCACGAGCAGGATTACCTTGAGTTATGGGCAACCCATGGATAGCAAGAAAAGATTCAAATAACACCCATCCAGGATAAGCCGTAGTATAAGTACAGTCATAACCGGCTTTTTTAATTTTTTCTGCCATTATTTCCATTGCTGACCAGGTTTGAGGGAAGTTATGCTTGCCATATCCCACCTTGGCTAAAATGTCAGCATTATAGTACAGAACTGGTGCCGAGAGATTGAAAGGCATCGCCATTAATTGCCCATCCCTGCTATAAAACTCACGCACTGATTGAATAAAATCATCTTTAGGCAAACTGATCCCCTGCTCACTCATCAACAAATCAACGGGTTTGATCACACCAGGGGGAGCTAACATAATTGAAGTGCCTACTTCAAAAATTTGAACTATTGATGGTGCTTGACGAGCTCTGAATGCAGCAGCAAAATTGGTAAGAGTTTCCGTATAATTTCCTTTGTAAATCGGTTTGACTCGATATTGATTCTGACTTTTATTAAAATCATCAGCAAGCAAACGGACTTCATCACCCAAATGCCCTGCCATCGCATGCCAAAAAACCAGCTCAACTGGTTTGGCCTGAGCAGGAATGACACTCAGAAAAATTAACAAAAGCAAAAAGAGTATTTTCATTTTAACAAGTCTGGATAATCACTAAAGAGAGCATCAACACCCCAATCAAATAACTTTTTGGCCAAACGTTTACGGTTTACAGTATAGGCGCATACTACATAGCCTTGATCCTTAACTGCCTTCACTCGATCAGCGGTTAATATCTTTCTATTGAAATGTATTGAATAACATTCCAATTGCTTCGCCTTCTGTAACCAATCTTTATCCCACTCATGCAGCAAGAGCCCTAAAGGCATTTCTGGAGCAATACTGCGGCATAATACCAAAGCATCCCATTCAAAACAGGAAACGAGAGGTAATTCTTTATTTTGGGGCCAATGCCGATGGATATGACTTAGCACTGATACAGTAGTTTGCTCAACCGTTCCAGGATAAGGTTTTATTTCTATGTTCGCCTGAACATCGGAAAAAGACAACCACTTTAATACGTCAGTAAAGTGTGGAATTTTTTCTCCCTTATACTGCTTCGAATACCAAGAGCCAGCATCAAGACCACGGAGATAATCTGCCTCCATCAGTCCCACCTCTCCTTTTCCATTCGTGGTTCGTTTCAAATTGTCATCGTGAATGATAAAAGGTTCACCATCAAGACTGCACATCACATCAAACTCAATGAAACGACAACCTAAAGACAATGCTTTATTAAAAGACGCCATCGTATTTTCTGGAGCATAACCCGATGCTCCCCGGTGACCGATAATTTTTTCAAGGATCAACTAATTAATCTCCCTGTTTGCGATTGGATGCTGCTTCTACCATAGCGGTCAATATTAATTCATTACTCACTGTCAATGGTGCCGGAGCAGCAGCCATCGCTAAAGCATTCATTTCTTTCGCTTGATAGGCTCTTGGTTGCTGGGGAATGTTGTCACCCTCGAAAAAAACCAGGTTACTTACAGAGTAATTTTGCTTGGGATAGGCTTTATTCATACGATCAATTTCATCATTCACTTGCTGATAAAGCTGTTCACGAATCTTGGCACGTACGACTTGAGTCTCTTCCAAACTGGGTTTGAACTCCACACCACTGATCTCGTACTTGGCTCCAGGCTTACTGACCGATTTGGCATTCTGATAAATATTAGTCAGAGCAGATTGATCGACTCTTGCCTGAGCTTGTACATAAAGTTTCTCAAGGCCAGAACTATCCTGAGAACGGTCAAACTGCACCAAATGCCACTCCCCTTTAGCAATTTTGTTTAAGCTATCCATTATGTCAGCACGTGCTTTCACCAAATCAGCATTACTTAGAGTGGCATTGATACTGACATTGAGTAACGCTGTTTGGGTAGTAACCCATTTTTTAGCAGAAACTTGAAAAAAAATCTTATCAAGCACCAAATCTGGTGTCTCATTATCAGCCCAAACAAAAGGAGTTAAGACCATTAAACCCAGTATCCAGGCAATTTTTCTCATAATATGCTCCATTCATAATGTTTCTATTGGAATTAGTGTATACCAGCAAGCTAGAAGACACCACAGCAGTTTGAACATAATCACTCTAAAACAAATCCTATACGGCATTGCCTGCAAACAGTCGGATTTGAGTACAGGTTGAGAAAATAAACAGAGTAAAAAAGCGGCGTGTACATTAAAGTACATGAGCATTTTTTAGAATGTTTTTTTCTCAAGATGCGCCAAATACGGCCGTTTGCTAAGAATTACATTGATTTAATTGACGAATAGATCTATAACTTCTTCCAAAATTATTGCAAGAGGAGCTTAAAAATGATGTCTGTTGACAATATTAAAAATGATAACCAGGTTTTGGCTGAAGAAGATTTCCTCGAATACGCATTGTCTCATGGATTTGGTGATTTACATTTTAAGGTGGATCCGCAAACGGGGATGAAGGCTATGATTGCAATTCATAGCACCAAGTTGGGACCTGCTTTGGGTGGTTGTCGATTTATTGAATATCCTAATACTGCTGCTGCTTTGAAGGATGCTATGCGCCTTGCCAGAGGCATGAGCTTTAAGGCTGCTTCAGTCAATTTACCTTTGGGCGGTGGAAAATCAGTTATTATTAAGCCTAAGGGGTTTTTTAATCGAGCAGAATACATGCATCGGTTTGGTGAATTCGTTAATGAATTGAATGGCAGGTACATCACTGCTTTGGATAGCGGTACTGAATTAAGTGACATGGATATTATTGCTGAGCATACTGACTATGTTGCCAGTTTATCCAGATACAATGGAGATCCTTCACCTTCTACTTCCAAGGGTGTGTTAAGAGGGATTCAGGCTGCTGTTGCCTTTAAATTAGGTAAAGACTCTCTCAAAGGTTTGCATATTGCTATTCAGGGTCTTGGCCACGTCGGTTATGCTCTGGCAAAACAATTACACGAATTGGGCGCGACATTAACTGTTGCTGATATTTCACCTGCTGCTGTGAACATGGCGGTTCAAGAGTTGGGAGCTAAAGCGGTCGGCACTGACATTATCCATAAAGTACCGTGTGATGTATTTGCTCCTTGTGCTTTAGGTGCGATTATCAATGATCTTACTATTCCCCAGTTACAAACCAGTATTATTGCTGGCGCTGCCAATAATCAGCTCGCACACACATACCATGGCAAGATTTTACACGAAAAAGGCATTCTGTTTGCTGTGGATTATGTGATTAATGCAGGTGGTTTGATATTTGCTGCCTCTAAATACTTACAAACGCCTGAAGACAAGGTAAGTGAGCAAATTGATAGTATCTATACCTCTCTGACTGAAATTTTTACTCGCTCTGCTAAAGATAATTTACCTACTAGCGAGATTGCTGATACTTTGGCTAAGGAAAAATTGGCTTAATTTGGATACCGTTTATGAAACATTTATCCCTTACTCCTGAGTTGTACAAATACCTGCTTGATATTTCCTTGCGTGAACATCCTGCTCTTGCGGCATTACGCAAAGAAACATCCACTATGGAACTCGCCAATATGCAGGTAGCTCCAGAGCAAGCCCAATTTATGCAGATGCTGATACGTTTGACTCGTGCAAAGAAGGTATTGGAACTTGGGACATTCACAGGTTATAGTGCCTTGGCCATGTCCCTTGCTTTGCCTGATGATGGGCAAGTTATCACCTGTGATATTAATGAGGGATGGACAAAACATGCTCATCCTTATTGGCGTGAAGCCAAACAGGAACATAAAATTAAATTACGCCTTGGACCTGCTCTTGACACTTTACACTCATTACTTAATGAAGGTGGAGAGCATCAATTTGATTTCATTTTTATTGATGCTGACAAAACTAATTATCTGAATTACTATGAACTGGCTTTAAAATTAGTTACACCTAAAGGATTAATTGCCATAGATAATATTTTTTGGGATGGAAAAGTAATTGATCCGAATGATACGAGTGGACAAACCAGAGAAATTAAAAAATTAAATCAAGTGATTAAAAACGATTCAAGGGTCTTTGTCAGTTTGTTAGCTATAGCTGATGGGATGTTTCTGGTGCAACCCATTTAATCTTTAAAATCCCCGGCAAGCAATACACTGCATTGCTATGTAAATAAGTACAAGGAGAATCTGATAATGCAAAATAACAACCCCTGCGGATTAGATGGCTTTGCCTTTTTAGAGTTTTCAGGCCCTGATAGGAATAAATTACATCAGCAATTTTCTGAGATGGGGTTTCAGGCTGTTGCCCACCATAAAAATCAAGACATTACTCTTTTCAAACAAGGGGAAATACAATTTATAGTGAATGCGGCCTCCCATTGTCAGGCAGAAGCGCATGCTTCAACTCATGGTCCAGGCGCTTGTGCAATGGGCTTTAAAGTAAAAGATGCCAAAGCCGCTTTTCAACACGCTATCGCGCATGGCGGTATAGCATTTCAGGATGCACCTCATGCCAATCACGGCTTGCCAGCCATCCAGGCTATTGGTGGTAGTGTTATTTATTTTGTCGATGAAGAACACCAACCCTTCTCTCATGAATGGAATATTACCTCACCAGAACCCGTAGTTGGAAATGGTCTGACAGCAATCGACCATCTCACCCATAACGTTTATCGCGGTAATATGGATAAATGGGCCAGTTTCTATGCTTCCATTTTTAACTTCCAGGAAATTCGTTTTTTCAATATCAAAGGAAAAATGACAGGTTTGGTTAGTCGAGCATTAGGTAGCCCTTGTGGCAAAATCAAAATTCCTTTAAACGAATCCAAAGATGATTTATCACAAATTGAAGAGTTTCTTCATGAATATCATGGCGAGGGCATTCAACACATCGCTCTCAATACCAATGATATTTATAAAACAGTCAACGGCTTAAGAAAACAAGGGGTCAAATTCCTGGATGTGCCAGATACTTACTATGAGATGATTAATGACCGCCTCCCATGGCACAAGGAGCCACTGAATCAACTCCATGCTGAGAAAATTTTAATTGATGGAGAAGCAGATCCCAAAGACGGCTTGTTACTGCAAATATTTACTGAAAACATATTTGGACCAGTCTTTTTTGAAATTATTCAACGCAAAGGCAATCAGGGGTTTGGTGAAGGGAATTTCCAGGCTCTATTCGAAGCTATTGAAAGAGATCAAGTTCGACGTGGTACTTTAAAAGAATTAAGCTAGACAAACAGTTGAAATGTAATGATGCTGTTTTTCAGGCATAAGCCAGGAGATCTATATGAAACTCGCCAGTTTGAAATCAACTCGTTCCCGGGATGGAGAGCTTTGCATTGTCAACAGATTGCTGACCGCTGCAATACGCGTTCCTCATATCGCATCAACACTTCAATATGCCCTGGATCATTGGGATGTTGTTGAACCCAAATTACAACTGGTTTATCAACAGTTAAATGATAATCAAATCGAAGACGCCTTTGCGTTTGCTCCCGAGCTATGTGCCTCGCCATTACCCCGTGCTTATCAATGGGCCGATGGCAGTGCCTATGTAAACCATGTCGAATTGGTTCGTAAAGCCAGAGGAGCAGAAATGCCTGCTGATTTTTGGACCAATCCACTCATGTATCAAGGCGGATCTGATGCTTTTCTGGGGCCTCGTGATCCTATTTTGGTAAGCTCAGAAGCCTATGGAATTGACTTTGAATCCGAGGTGGCTGTTATCACTGATGATGTTCCCATGGGGATTGATCATACAAACGCTGCCCATCATATCAAACTGTTGATGTTGGTTAATGATGTCTCTCTACGCAATCTTATACCCGAGGAACTGGCAAAAGGGTTTGGGTTCTTCCAATCAAAACCTGCCAGCAGCTTCTCCCCGGTAGCGATAACCCCGGATGAGCTAGGTTCTTACTGGGATGGACAGCGTGTGAATTTGCCATTAATTAGCCATTTGAATGAACAGTTATTTGGTCAACCCAATGCCGGAGTTGATATGACCTTTTCTTTTCCAGAACTGATACAGCATGCGGCAAAAACAAGGTTTTTAACTGCAGGCACTATTATAGGTTCTGGAACAGTATCCAACCTCGACCGCAGCAAAGGCTCTTCTTGTATCGCTGAAAAGCGAATGCTGGAAATGATCGAATTCGGACAGGCAAAAACACCGTTTATGCGATTTGGTGACCGAATTCGCATAGAAATGCTCGATGGTCAAGGGTATTCCCTATTTGGCTCCATTGACCAAATAGTGACGAAATACGATAAGGACTCCTTATGATTTTGTATGATTATTTCCGCTCTACCGCATGCTATCGAGTAAGAATCGCTCTTAATTTAAAAAAAATTGCTTACGAAAAAATTGAAGTGCATCTGGTTAATAATGGTGGCGAGCAGCATAGCCTTCAGTATCATCAAATTAACCCTCAAGAACTTGTTCCTAGCCTTGACATCAATGGACAAATCCTGAGCCAATCAATGGCAATCATTGATTATTTGGAAGAAATCCATCCGGAAATGCCTTTGCTTCCTAAAGATCCTTTTATGAAAGCAACCCTAAAATCAATGGCTTTAATTGTTGCTTGTGATATGCACCCTCTTAATAATTTAAGAGTACTAAATCGCTTAAAAGAGCAATTTAATGCCAATGAAGAACAGGTACTGGAATGGTATCACCATTGGCTAAAAACAGGATTTGATGCTTTTGAGGAAAAACTTGGAGCTTTGGAGCGCGACAAGCCAGTCTGCTTTGGAAGTGAGGTTGGTCTGGCCGATGTCTGTTTGATCCCCCAAGTTTATAATGCTCACCGATTTCATTTTGATATGGCGAGTTACCCAATAATCAATGAAATTAATGAGTATTGTTTAACCCTACCGGCATTCCATGATGCAGCACCAGAAGCCATTTCATCTTAAAACCATGCTCTTCTCAACTCTACCGTGATTACGCCTTTAGGGGTTTTCTCCAACATACTCCAGGCTGTTTTACATCGTTGCAGGTAACCAATTAAAACATTTTGATTGCTGCAACGGTACCTTACAGGCATTGAATCATATTGTTCGTTAGAATTTATAGCCAAACAATACTCACCATTAACCAATTCAATAGCCCAGGGAAAAGCGCGAGACATATCTAAGGTCTTATGATATTCGTTATTCAAAGGTACCTCTACGTTAATTTGTACACTATCACCAACCCATGGCGATTGAGGACAAACAGCCTCCATTTTTTTACTACCTGCTTTTACAAAACAGGGATCGAATAATTGACCTTCCGCCTGACAACGCCACGCATCTTCGCGTATAATGATGTGGGATTGTTCATAACATTGGCCAGACATTATTTTTTTAATGACAGGTGGTGCTTGTTCAAAAACATCACCAAAAGGTCTGTATAATTTTAGAACAGTATCGCTGGCGCTGGCTAAAAAAGAAAAAAAACATAGCAATACGAGTAAAACTCTTTGCAGCATGGTGTTCCCCCACGGATTTTATTTAGTGTATCATCACATTTTAATTCAGGGTTTAGGAAATACTACAAACGGGAGAAAATCAATCCCTCGAAGGATTGGAATATTTCCTAAGCCCTGAATCAATCGTTTTCGATTTTGGAGTATATAATGACAGAAGTCTTTACTATAAAACAATGTCTCGACGGCGAAATCAGTATTGATGAAACCGTTACGGTAAGAGGATGGGTGAAAACTCGAAGAGATTCAAAAGCTGGCTTGTCTTTCATCAGCCTTCATGATGGCTCTTGCTTTTCTCCCATACAAATCGTCGCTACCGATCAGTTATCCAACTACCACAAAGAAGTAACAAAATTAACTGCTGGCTGTTCAATGATAGCGACTGGAAAATTGGTAGCATCACAAGGAAAAGGGCAATTTTTTGAAATCCAGGCCGAATCTATTGAAGTGGTGGGATGGGTTGAAAACCCAGACACATACCCTATTCAAGCCAAACGCCATACTCTTGAGTTTTTAAGAGAAGTGGCTCATCTGCGCCCCAGAACCAATACCATAAGCGCTGTCACCAGAGTACGTCATTCTTTGGCGCAAGCCATTCATCGTTTTTATCACGAACAAGGCTTTTTTTGGGTGCATACACCGATCATTACTGCCAGCGACTGTGAAGGAGCAGGAGAAATGTTCAGAGTATCTACTCTGGATTTATTAAATATCCCTAAGAATGATAAAGGACAAATCGATTTCAGTAAGGATTTTTTTGGCAGAGAAACGTTCTTAACTGTTTCTGGCCAACTAAATGTCGAAGCTTATTGTATGGCCATGTCTAAGGTCTACACTTTTGGACCAACATTTCGGGCTGAAAATTCGAATACAAGCCGACATTTGGCTGAATTCTGGATGATCGAACCAGAAATCGCTTTTGCAAATCTGGAAGACATTTGTAAACTCAGCCAAAATATGCTGCGTTATCTCTGTAAAACGGTTCTTGAAGAGCGTGCCGATGATATGGACTTTTTCAATCAATTTGTCGCCCCAGGTTGTATAGAACGTATGGAACATATTGCGGATTCTGAATTTGAAATTATGACCTATACTGATGCGATAAAAGCACTTGAGGCGAGTGACCAAAAATTTGAATTTCCAGTTAGCTGGGGGCTGGATCTGCAATCAGAGCATGAACGTTACCTGGCTGAAGTGCTTTGCAAAAAGCCTGTCATTGTGACAAATTACCCGCAAGAAATTAAGGGGTTTTACATGCGTCTTAATGACGATGGGAAAACGGTAGCCGCCATGGACGTTTTAGCTCCAGGCATCGGAGAGATTATCGGCGGCAGCCAACGCGAAGAGCGCTTGGAAATACTGGATAGACGCATGGACGAATGCAACCTGAATAAAGAACATTACCAATGGTATAGAGACTTGCGTCGTTATGGCACTGTTCCTCATGCCGGGTTTGGCTTGGGCTTTGAACGCCTTATCAGCTATGTTACAGGAGTATCCAATGTGCGAGATGTGATACCTTTCCCTCGCACACCAGGCCATGCCGATTATTAAATCGATAAGGCGCTTAAAGAATCTTCCTCAACTTCAGCTGTTTGTTGTTGAGGTTGATTCCCCTCAGACAGCAATCGACGTCTATTTCTTGGCGAAAAAATTTTTTCTAATATTTCATCCTCTGGGATACTTGCAAGCGGCCCTCCTGTATCCACTGTATCATACTGTTCCCTATTGAAATCAGGTCCAGGTAGAAATCCTTTGTTACTTGCCTGTTCTGAAGAAAGCACTTTTGAATTTTCGGTTGAGTAAGGATAAAAAATAGAAAAACTTCTTCTATGTGACTTTACAGGTAGACTACGCTCGGATTTTCTCAATGGTTGGGCTTTTTTTTCGTCCTCAACAGTGCTTGTCATTTCATTGATCTGAATTGTTTTATCTTTTTTTTCATCCATTGTTAACACTCCTTATCTTATTTTTATTCTCTCGCATACAAACTGCCTTCATGCAAAACAAGTACTCTATCCATACGTTCTGCAATCCGTTGATCATGAGTTACTATAACCAGGGCTGTATTCATTTTTTTATTAAGTTCCAACATCAAATCAAAAACTTTACTGGCCGTTGCCTCATCCAAATTTCCAGTCGGCTCATCAGCCAGAACACAATGTGGCTGATGCACCAAGGCTCTCGCTATGGCAACCCTTTGCCTTTCTCCTCCAGACAACTGAGCAGGCTTATGCGCTAATCGTGGTTTAAGCCCTACATGTTCCAGCATATTAATGGCTTTTTCTTCCGCATCTTTCACAGCCATACCCGCCAGTAATAACGGCATCATCACATTTTCAAGTGCCGTAAACTCGGGTAACAAATGGTGGAATTGATAAACAAATCCTAATTGTTGATTGCGCAATTGACAACGTTGTTTTTCATTTATTTTTTGCCAATTGACATTGCCAAGAGTAATCAGGCCGCTGGTTGGTTTATCCAGCCCCCCCAACAAATGCAAAAGGGTACTTTTTCCAGAACCTGATGGCCCGATAATAGCGATCCTGTCCCCTTTTGTTATGGCCAAGTCCACTCCTTTTAACACCTCAACTGTTGAAGTGCCATCATGGTAGGACTTATACAGTTTTTGACTGGTTAAAATGATGTCATTCATAATGCAAAGCCTCCGCGATGACTGTCTTTGATGCTCGCCAGGCAGGATAAATAGTTGCAGCAAAACTCATTAATAATGCCATAGCACAAACTTGCCACAGATCACGAAACATAATTTTAGAAGGCAAGTAATCAACAAAATAGATGCTTGAAGACAACACCTTCACCTGGAAAAAGGACTGCAATGCATTAACTATCTCCGTTGCATTATTGGCCAACACTAAACCTCCTAACAGCCCGAGAATTGTACCAACCAGACCAACCATCATTCCCTGTACAATAAAAACCCATAAAATGGTAGAAGGAGTAGCGCCAATAGTTCTTAAAATGGCAATTTCAGCTTGTTTGTCATTGACTACCATTACCAGAGAGGACACCAAATTAAAAGCAGCCACAGCAATAATAAGCAATAAAATCATAAACATCATCGTTTTTTCCATTTTAACTGCTTCAAAAAAAGCTCCAAATTGTTGGGTCCAATTGCCTACTTGATATCCTTCTCCCAAAAGATCGGATAATTCATAAGACAATTCAGGTGCTTTGTATACATTATTAATTTTCATTTTTATACCTGAAACGTCATTCTTATCCATTTGCATTAATTTTTGAGCATCTTCGATATTAATAAATGCCAATTTAGTATCGAAATTAAATCCTGTACCAGCAGAAAAAACACCTACAACGGTAAAGCGCTTGAATCGAGGGATCATACCGGCAGGAGTTACTGTTGCTTGCGGGATCATTATCGTAACCTTATCCCCAATCATCACTCCAAGGCTGTCCGCAAGACCTTTTCCGAGAATAATCCCAAAATGTTTCAGATTACTCATATTACCTGCCAGTAGTTTCTTATTGAGATGAGTTACTGATTGTTCTTTCTCTGGCAAAATACCGGTTAGAACGATAGGCAAAACCTGGCCTTCATGAGTTAATAATCCTTGACTTCCAACATAAGGCGCAATTGCCTTTATTCCAGGAATTGTTTCAACCTTTTTAACCACTTCAGGCCAATCACTTAATCGCTCATCAGGACCTGTTATGGTGATTTCAGGCGCCATCCCAAAAAAACGACGATGAATTTCCTGATCAAAACCATTCATCACTGATAAAACAGTGATTAAAACCATCACTCCCATGCCTATACCCAACATGGAACTTAAGGAAATAAAGGAAACAAAGTGATTTTTCTTACGTGAACGCGTATAACGTAATCCGATAAACAGAGCCAATGGTTTATACATAATCGTATTCAGCTGGATTAAAGTTAGTATTGTACAGTACTTATAGAAAAGGCCAAGATTGAAGCCTAAAGATTTTAAAGAACTTATTAATAATTCATCATCAGACAACCCACATAGTTATCCACAGAATCTGTGGATAACTAATAGCTAGGATTTCATAATCATGTGTTTTGGGGAAATCCTTTTTAAATAGTCATCTAGTAGACTTTGTTTTCTCAGCAAACGTATCTCAATTTTTTTATTCAAGATTACCAAACTTTCCTTCATAAAAATCGATAAAAGCTTGCTGAAGCTCTTCACGAGTATTCATAACAAAAGGTCCATGATGAGCTATAGGTTCTAACAAAGGTTCTGCACTCAGAACCAAAAGAATAGCATTTTTCCCTTCACTATTTATTTTGATTTTTCCTGCACTCAGTGAAAAAACGAGTAATTGATTCTCATGTGCGCTCTGGTTTTGGTTAATAGTAATTTTGCCTTCAAGCACCAAGATAGCTACATTATGATCACTTGGTAGTTCTAAAATAGCCTCACTCTGAGCAAGTAAACGTATATCAAATAAATTAATTGGTGTAAAAGTTTTGGCAGGGCCATGAACTCCGTCATAATTTCCAGCAATAATATTTAATAAACCTTGTTGATTTGAAAAATGATACAGCCCCATTTGTTGCTTGGTTAATGCTTGATAAGCTGGAGGAGTGTTTTTATAGAGCGCTGGTAAATTGACCCATAATTGTACCATTTGTAATAAACCACCTTGTTTCGCAAAATGTGTTGCATGATATTCTTTATGTAGGATTCCAGCCCCTGCTGTCATCCATTGAACATCTCCAGCTTCTATGATTCCGTGATTTCCATCACTATCATGATGAGCTACCGCACCTTTATAGGCAATAGTAACCGTTTCAAAACCACGATGTGGATGTGGGCCTACACCAAGAGGACTATCTGTTGGGGGAAAATAAAATGACGGATTATAATCCAACAAAACAAAAGGATTTAATCGTTTAGCCAAATCACTATCACCGGGAATAAAATTAATGACTCGAAAACCATCCCCTACCATATGAGTAGGGCCTGCCTTATAAATATTTTCGAGTTCTCGATATAAACTCATCGCCGACTCCTGATTATGCCATTTGAAACTGTAATAACTGTTGTATCTTTGCTTCTGCTTGATGTAAGGATTGAGTGCGAATCTCTTCTCCAACATTCACTCCTTCTGCTCGGATAAAGGTAATATCAGATATGCCAATAAAATTTAAAATTGAAGTTAAATAACGCTCCTGATGATCAAGATTTAGCGCAGGTTCCGCATTATAAAAACCACCACGGCTTGATAATATATAAGCCCTTTTTCCTGTTGCTAATCCTTGTACCTTACCATCCACATATTTAAAAGTTTTTCCCGCAATAACAATGCGATCAATCCAGGATTTTAATTGAGAGGGTATTGAAAAATTATACATAGGGGCTCCGATAACTAGTACAGAAGCACTTAATAATTCTGAGATTAATTGCATTGATAAATTCATTTCCTCCCTAATTTCAGCAGATATTTGTGTAGATGGTACCGAATTGGCAGCTAAAATTTTTTGCGATAAATGGTTAATAGGTTGGGCGTGTAAATCACGATAAACTACTTCCGTTTCAGGATAAATCTTTTGCCATCGACTAACAAAACTTCGGGTTAGCTGCCGTGAAACAGAGGTATTAGTTAATATACTTGAGTCAATAGCTAATAATTTCATTTTATCACTCCATATTTATTGATTCTATTATTAGCATATTATAAAGAACAATAAATAATAAGATGGCTTTTATATGACTCATTGTCCTATAAATAAAACCAATAAATGCTATAATTAGCAGATAACTAAACTTACACAAGTGTAAAAAATGTTACCTGATCTCAATGATTTGTATTTTTTCTATCTGGTTGTGGAGCAAAGAAGCTTTACTAAAGCAGGGCGGAGTATAGGTATTACAAAATCAAAAATCAGTCGACGGATTAGTGAATTAGAGTCTCGTTTAGGGGTGAGGTTATTGCATCGCTCCACAAGAAAACTCGCGTTGACTGATATTGGACAAATTTTTTATCAACATTGCAAAGCTATGGTTGACGAGGCTCAATCTGCGCAAGAAGCAATTGAGTTAGTGCAGAGCAAACCACGAGGGCGTATTCGTGTCACCTGTCCTGCATTGTTTGCACAATCGACTTTTACCGATATTATTACCCGATTTATGCAACAATATCAGGAAGTGACTATTGTTTTAAATGCCACAGATCGCCCTGTGGATCTGTTCCAGGAAGGATTTGATGTCGCAATTCGTTTTCAAGCTAATACCTTTGAAGATTCAACTTTAGTCGTACGCAAACTGGGGCTTAGTTTTAGCTCGTTGATTGCTAGTCCCACTTATCTAAATCATCATGGAACCCCTCAAACACCACAAGATTTGGTCAATCATGCTTGTTTTGCTAAAACACGCAATGAAGGAATGAGCCAATTTTTATTAACTCATAACGATGGTCGTCAAATTTCTGTGCATTTTCAGCCAATTTTAGAAAGTAACGAATGGCTGGTTCTAAAACAAGCGGCATTATCACATCTTGGAATAACAATGATGCCTCAAGAAATTTGTCGCAAAGAAATTGATTCTGGGTTATTAGTTCCGATATTGACAGAATGGTCTTTGCCAAAGGCAAGCCTTTATATAATCTATCCCTCTCGTCGGGGTTTGATACCAGCCATACGATCTTTTATTGATTTTGTAGCCGAAGAATTAATTAATAATTGTACCAACATTAGGCTTAAGTAATTTAAACACATCAAATTTTGGTGCCCAGGGCCGGAATCGAACCGGCATGGTGTTACCACCGAGGGATTTTAAGTCCCTTGCGTCTACCTGTTTCGCCACCTGGGCATTCACTGTTTTTTTAATGGAGGCTGAGGCCGGAATCGAACCGGCGTACACGGCTTTGCAGGCCGCTGCATGACCACTCTGCCACACAGCCTCAAATCTATATACTTCGCTATTGCTCTAAAAAAAAAGCGACTTCGATGTCGCTTAAATTTGGAGCGGGAAACGAGACTCGAACTCGCGACCCTAACCTTGGCAAGGTTATGCTCTACCAACTGAGCTATTCCCGCGTCTCTACGGGATGAGATTCTACCGAAAATAAATACCCTGTCAACAGCAAAATTAACTTTTTTTCATTAACTCTGGCCAAGCAATAGCCAAATAAATCACCATGGACCAAATCGTCAAAATAGCAGACACATAAAGAAGAACAAACCCTAAGCTCCCCCACCAAGAAACAAGGGGATTAAATGCCAGCAATAATACCAAAGCGATCATTTGCAAAGAAGTTTTAACTTTCCCTATATACCCAACGGCAACACTAGCACGACGTCCAACTTCAGCCATCCACTCGCGCAAAGCTGAAATCACGATTTCTCGTCCAACGATTACGATTGCAGGTATAGTGATATAATCTATATCTTTCGCTCCAACTAACAATAACAAGCTTGTCGATACCAATAATTTATCGGCGACGGGATCAAGAAAAGCTCCAAAATGAGACATCATTTCAAGTTTGCGCGCCAAATAACCGTCTAACCAATCAGTAATGCTTGCAATAGCAAAAAGAACCGCAGCGGTAGGATGAGCCCATTTGAAAGGAAAATAAAATACCATAATAAATACTGGAATGATCGAAATCCGCATTAAGGTTAATATATTAGGCAAACTGGTTAACGTACTCACTGCTGAACATCCCCCTTTTTTATGCTTCCGGCAACATCAGATAAGCTGACAATAGCTTATAATCATCAAATACAGCCAAAGCACCTGCTGCCTTAAGCGCATCCTCTTGCTGATGGTAAAAATCCATGCCTATAGCATTAACATTGATTCTTTTTGCCATTTCCATATCCGTTGTAGAATCACCTATCATCAAAGTTGATGAAGGATCTCTCCCGAATTCCTCCATGATTTCCTCAAGCATTTGCGGACAAGGTTTTGCCGGTACTTGTCCAGCAGAGCGTGTCACTTTAAACAATTGATCAAGCTCAGTTGCCTGCAGAGCACGGATTAGAGAATTGTGGCCTTTATTTGTCGCGATGGCCAAATCGACCTTTGCTTGATGAAGTTGTTGGATAAATTCTAATACTCCAGGTATTAAACGCACTTCTGTTGGCCGTGAAATCATTGCGGATTGCACCGCCTGTAACAGATCTTCCTGCTGCCCGGCAGTTAGATTGGGCAATGTTTTTTTTACTGCCTGAACCAATCCTAAGTCTACATATTTTCTTGCTTGATATGGGTCAATATCACCAAAGCCCAACATTTTAGCTTCAGTAGCAACAGTATGTAAAATAACTCCCAATGTATCAGCAATCGTGCCTTCCCAATCAAAAATTACTAATTGATATGCACTACTCATAGCTCAATAGGCTCCTTGCACGCAGTTGCTTTAAAGTATTTCCAAATCCATCGTCTACATCAGCTTGAAATACATGCATTACCCCATTCAGATTGAATTGAATAGACCTTGCATGCAGATAAAGACGATTCTGTTGATAATCTATACCTTCCACCTCACCCACCTTAGCGCCGTATTTCTCATCACCAACAATGACATGACCAAAGTAAGCGCTATGAACACGAATTTGATGTGTCCGTCCTGTTTTAGGAGAAGCCTCCACCCAACAGGCCTGATGATAATTTTCCAGCAATTTAAAATCTGTTTCTGATGCCTTACCATCTTTTTGAACGGAAACAACCCTTTCTCCGGATTTCAATGTGTTCTTCTCGAGAGGAGCTGTAATTGTAATTTTCTTTTTACCGTCCCAACGATGCGTTAATAAAGCCCAATAAATTTTCTGCACTTCGCGGGCTTCCAGTAATGCTTGAATGGCTCGTAACGTGCTTCTTTTTTTGGCTAATAAAAGACAACCGGAAGTCTCTCTATCCAATCGATGTACCAATTCCAAATAGGATAAATCGTGCCTTGTCTTTCTTAATGCTTCAATAACCCCCAGGCTTAAACCACTGCCACCATGTACTGCAATACCTGCTGGTTTATTAATTACCAACAAGGAAGAATCTTCAAAAATGATACTATCCTTCAAGCGTTTTGCCAAATTATCGCTTACAAAAATTTCTTTAGAATCAGTCATTCGAATTGGCGGTATTCTTATACTGTCCCCAATTTGTAAACGACTGCTAGCTTGAGCTCTTTTTTTATTAATCCGAACTTCGCCGCCACGAATAATCCTGTAGATATGGCTTTTAGGAACTCCTTTTAAAATGCGAATCAGATAATTATCCAAACGCTGGCCATTCTCTTCGGAGCCAATTTCTTTATAACTTACTTCACTCATTGTCAATAAACCTGTTTTCTGAGCGTGATTTTTTTGATATGATTAGATATCGTACGGGAAAATCCCTGTACGACCGAATTATAACGTATAAATAGAAAAATAGTTTAATAATCGATTCATAATCGATAAAAGATTTGTAATTAATTAGTTAAAATACTTGCGTTCATCTTAATTTTTCATCATTAATGAAGAATGAAAAATTAACAGAATAGCATAAATTTAGTTAATCTGATAGCAAATCAAACTAAAGAAGCAGCTGCTCAAGCGAATATAAAACAGGTTGAATTCAATAAGAACTTGAACCACAAGTTAAAGAATCACCTCTGTTTTTTCATCGTAATACGCCTGAGTAGATGCTTGGAAGAAAAAACAAAATGCGCTTCCATTTAAGTCGAAGATATAAGGAAGCGACCCAATACCAGAGTAAAATTGATAATTATTTCGACAGATACCTATGCATGCCAGACATGCTTTATACCAATTACGAATTATTGCCGGGCTTTTGCACGCCTGATGAAAGGCCTTTTTTTTCCAACCCACTTAATCTGTAAACGGTACATCATACAGTGTGCACCTTTAACTACTGAGGTAACATGCGTACGGTCTGTCCACAAGGTCATGGGTCAGCTTAAAGTTCCTCACCCTGCCAGCTTAATAACATTGTTTTTCAAAAACAAAATTGAGCAATTAGGGAATAGGCTGTTATCATTTCACCAGAATTATAGAGACCAGGATATTAATTTTCTGACTCCCTCTCTCTGCAGATTCAAGACGAATGCAAGATATGGGACCCGGAAAATTAACTTCATGGCAAGAAAACTGTAGAAATGATCATACGGCTATACTGAGCCTTACACTATCTCGATGTAAATGCATGCGCCCTAAATATGGGGTTATACATGGAAAAAATGCTAATCAATGCAATGCAAACAGAAGAAATTCGTGTTGCACTAATTAAAAACAATCAATTATTTGATCTGGACATTGAATGCCCGGGAGAAATAAAGAAAAAAGGTAATATTTATAAAGCCATTGTAACAAGAAGAGAACCCAGCCTTGATGCTGTTTTCGTTGAATATGGTTCCAAACGCCAAGGTTTCTTACCCCTAAAAGAAATAGCGCCTGAATACTTAAGCAAGAATCCGGAAGAGTTTGGAGATGAGAAACCTCCAATTACCAGCCTCATCCGTGAAGGTCAAGAATTACTTATCCAAGTGGATAAAGAAGAAAGAGGGAATAAAGGAGCAGCACTGACAACTTTTATTACCCTGGCAGGTTGCTACCTGGTTTTAATGCCCAATAACCCTCATTCGGGCGGAATATCAAGACGTATTGAAGGTGATGAGCGTGATGAATTACGCGAAACATTAAATGCTTTAACACTCCCTGAAGACATGGGCCTTATTATTCGCACTGCAGGTGTTGGAAAAAGTCTGGAAGAACTGCAAGATGACTTAAACATGCTTTGCAATCAGTGGCAATCCATCAAGGAAGCTTATAATTCAGAACTGGCACCTTGCCTGATTCATCAAGAGGGCGATGTCATTATTCGTTCCATTCGTGACAATTTGCGAAAATCCATCAGTGAAATTATTATTGATGATCAAATATCCTATATCAAAGCAAAACAATACATTGAACGCGTAAAACCAGAATTTTTACCTAATCTAAAACTCTATAACAGCAGCATCCCTCTTTTTAATTTCTATCAGATTGAAAGCCAAATTGAGACAGCTTATCAGCGCCAGGTCATGCTTCCTTCTGGAGGTGCCTTGGTCATAGATAGAACTGAAGCTCTGGTATCAATTGATATTAACTCAGCCAAGGCTACAGGCGGTGCCGACATTGAAGCGACTGCATTAAATACCAACCTTGAAGCAGCTGATGAAATTGCTCGCCAGCTTCGCCTGCGTGATTTAGGTGGTTTGGTAGTTATTGATTTTATTGACATGAGTTCTAGTAAAAATCAAAGAGAGGTAGAAAATCGACTCAAAGAAGCACTGCAGGCTGATAGGGCCAGAATTCAAGTAGGGCGAATTTCACGCTTTGGCCTTCTTGAAATGTCAAGGCAACGCCTCCGATTATCATTAGGAGAAACTGCCCAGGAAATTTGTCCACGTTGTGAAGGTAGAGGAACTGTACGCAGTATACAGTCTCATGGCTTATCAATTACCCGCCTTATCGAAGAAGAGGCGCTCAAGGAAAAAACAGCTGAAATTCAAGTGCAATTGCCACCAGAAATGGCTACATTCATTATGAATGAAAAACGTAATTTTATCAGGGACATTGAAAAAAGGCATGGTGTCAGTGTTGTTGTTATTGCGAATCCTTATATGCACCCTCCACAATATACGATTACTCGCCTGAAAGAAGACAACGTAGGCAAATCTAAAAAACCAAGTTACTCTTTGATTCAGCAACCTGAAGTACATGTTCCCAGCAGTGATAAAGAACCCGTGTCACATGATGAACCTGCTGTGAAATCATTTGCCGAACACAGGGTCATCAAACACCCTCAAACCAGTTTTATTAAACGATTATGGACTAGTTTATTTGGTGGTCATTCAGTTGCCCACACCGTAACTCAAGAACCCGGTAAAAAACATCATCGTGCTCAAAATCAAGGTAAACACGCATCGTCCAAAAGCTCAGGAGGAGACAAGCGTCAACAAGGCAGCAACGCAAATCGTAGACGTCGTTCAGGAGGAGGCCAGCAGCGTTCTTCATCAGGAAATACAAATGCTGCGGCCAGCACACATCAACAACGAAAAAAATCTAACGCAAATCAGCAAAGTCATGGCAGCCAACAAAGCAATCGTTCAATTCCTGCAAAAAATGAAGGCAACAAAAAAAGGGAAGCCATACTGGCTAAAGAGCCAGAGGAGAAATAGGCCGCCATATCAATTATTTGCCTATTCACCTTTTCAATAAGCACTTATCCGCACAGTCCAGTTAACTCTGGATTGTGCGGGTAAAACACAGCACTCTTTCTTGTCAGGATACCGATTTTAAAATTGTAACTATTCACGGGATATGCAAATTCTTCTGTTTATAAGCCTGATCATTTGAGTCGTCTTTCCCGCGAAGGCGGGAATCTATCCATAAAGCTAGTATATAGGTTAATTTTTAGATGGATTCCCGCCTTCGCGGGAAAGACAGAGGACTTAATATTCTTTGATTGCATATCCCTTAACCGGTTACTTAAAATTATAACCTTTAAAACAGCCTGATTCTTCTTCCTTAAATCCTTCTCTTAATTGACTAAAGCAATAGTTTGTCTATCTTCTACTACCTCTACTTTAGGCTGGGTGACTTTACCCTTGGGCGTACTATAGATTCCATGGGAAAGCAAACCTGAGTGGACAGGGTCATTACTGGGTTTCACATTCTCTTTGTCTACTATTCTTTCCAATTTATGCAAGCCCAATTTTTCCAAACGTTCAACCTGTTGTTCCTGACGCTTTAACAGTTCACTATAACGATCATTGCTTTGTCTTAATTCTTCTTTGACTTTTTTAAGTTCTTCTTCTGCCTTGCAAATTCGTTCAGCTACTTGATCAAAGCTGAGCTGTTTGTCATTCAGGAATCCATCCAGTTTCTTTTGAAAAGAAACACGTTGCTCTTCATCAGCAATGACCGTTCCAGTTAAAGTCTGGACTGTACCTTCCAACGTTTTCGCAACTGTTTTAGCTTTTTGAACTTCGAGACCCAACGACAGTCTGACTTCATGTAATTCAGCTATTTTTTCGGCTAACTGCAATTGGCTTTTTTCGTATTCCTTTCTAATTTTTGACAATTCCTTTTGATTTTTTTCCAATAAATCAGTTTGTTTTGTTGTAGATTCTTGAAGTTTTTTGACGGTTTGCTCCATTTCATTTGTATCTTTACGGAGCATTTTCTCAATTTCCATATATAATTCAACCTGAGCACTCAGTGATTCCACTTCATTGCCCAGCCTGTCAATGTTATCAGTTAATCTGAGGTTTTCATTCTTAAATTTCTCAATTTCTTCAGCAAATTTTTTGCGAATTGCATCCAATGCCTCAATCGTAATTTGTAACAGATCTGCCAAACCAAAAAGCCCTTCTTTTAATCGTTTGGCAATATTCACATTGCATGTATGGTGGTCGTCCAAAACAATTGCACCTGCGGTATAGGTTAGTCCTGTAACTCCCCCTATTACTAATAAGACGCCAATGTGCGCAAATAATCCTACTGCCAAAGTAGGCGCTGTCAGGACAAGGCCACCCGTGACTTTCTGCCACATAGGCAGTTCGCCCCAGGCTGACGCAGCGCGAGTAATCAGGCTAGGATTTTCCGCTATACTGTCTACTATTGATTCCAGGCTTTCTTTAACTTGGCTCAGTTGTTTTTGGGTATCGACGATTTGGGCAAGACTAGCGCTTTCAATTTCAGGAGTGCCAGTACTTGCTTTAGGATCCTTATCAGTACTGTCCAAGCTAGAAGTAGTGATTGTTGATTTGCTATCATGTTGGATCAATACTTGAAGCTCTGTTTCATTAGTAGCCATATTTACTCCTTACGATTAAAAATCTTCCTTAGATGTCCATTTTTAATCATAAATTATCAATAAGACAAGTAATTCTTGCATTTTTTGCAATTAAATTTTATTTTAATAAACCTACTACAAAAAAGATCTGAAAATTCAAATACTAAGTCAAAATGAGGCATTATCATCTTTTGACTTATTAATGTTCTTTATGAATTAATATTCTTCATGCAATATCAGATGACAAAATAATCTTTTCTTTTATTTAAAAATAAAAATTTGCCTTCACATGCAAATAAAACAATCAATTTGCCACAAAAATTATTTGTGTAACTTGTATCAAAAATTGATACAATCACGCATTAAAACATACAGTTCATTTTCAATTATTTAATAATGAACGTGAGTTATGGATAAGATAGGTCGTTATCTCCAATCGTTCGGGCTGAGGAGGCATTTATGCCGTCTCGAAGCCTTATATGGAATTTTAATGTTTCATACCAAGGCTTCGAGACGATGCTTAGGCATCTCCTCAGCCCGAACGAACCCTGCATATCGACTGCTTCTTATATAATCCTTATCCATAATTCATGTTAATGAGGAAGTTTCTCTAAATGACATTTCGCATTGGTCAACGCTGGATAAGTAATACCGAATCACAACTGGGTTTGGGCATTATTACTGAAGTAGATGGCAGACAAGTTTCTATCAGTTTCCCAGCTGCTGGGGAGGATAGAATTTATGCCATAGATAATGCGCCATTAAGCCGCATAGTCTATAAAACAGGTGAAGAAATACTTACCAATGATCAGCAAAGAATAAAAGTAACTTCCATCCAGGAACAAGATGGTGTTTTACTGTATACAGGAAATGACGACTTGGGAAATGTGGCTCAAGTTAGTGAGCTGGCACTTAATTGTTTTATCAAACTTAACTCCCCTCAACAAAGGCTCTTCAGCGGATTATTGGACAAACTAAATGCTTTTAAACTCAGAATTAAAACATTAGAGCATTTAGGCCGATTACAACAGTCAAAAGCAAGAGGCCTATTAGGTTCACGGACTAACCACCTTATCCACCAAATCTATATCGCTTATGAAGTTGCCCAAAGATTTGCTCCCAGAGTGATGCTTGCCGACGAGGTTGGATTGGGAAAAACCATTGAAGCGGGAATGATTTTGCATTATCAACTGCATACTGGCCGTGCCTCACGCGTATTAATCATTGTTCCAAATTCATTAATTCACCAATGGTTTGTCGAAATGTTAAGGAGGTTCAATCTGCATTTCTCTATCATTGGTCCAAATCAATACGATGCCATGCCATCCACACTTGATGAGTTGGAAGATAACGACAACCCTATCGAGCCAGCATCAGAAGATGGCAATCTGTTTGAAGGTGAACAACTGGTATTAACCAGCCTGGATTTCCTTATGGAAAATGAAACGGCACGTCAACAGGCATTAGCTGCGCAATGGGATCTTCTGGTAGTAGATGAGGCGCATCATCTTTATTGGTCGGAAGACTCACAAAGTCCCGAATACACGTTCATTGAAAAATTATCAGCTCGAAGCACAGGCCTGCTTCTTCTTACTGCGACTCCTGAACAAGTTGGAATGAAGAGTCATTTCGCTCGTCTTCGTCTACTTGATCCAGCACGCTTTTATGATTTTTCAGCCTTTGTAAATGAAGAAAAGCAATACCATGAAATTAATAAAATAGTTCAGGATCTCATGGATTATAAGGAAAAAAATGGCGTAGATGAGTTAAATCCCCAACTCCACTCTCATTTAAAACAACTCTTGGGTAAAGAAGCTCCTGCTGGCATTAATGCAACGATCAAAGAATTGCTTGATAGATTTGGCACAGGTCGAGTACTTTTTCGCAATACTCGTGCAGCGATTAAAGGATTTCCCGAAAGAAGAATACACCCTGTCGCATTAACATGCCCAGCGCTTTATTCCGAGATAATCAGAGAATCCAACTTAATCCATCTTTACCCTGAAACTTTGCTTAATAATGACTCCTGGATAGAGCATGACCCCCGAGTGCAATGGCTTGTTAACAAAATTAATGAATTACGTCCGGAAAAAATTCTGGTAATCTGCGCAAAGGCAAAAACAGCCATTAGTCTGGAACAGTATTTAAAATTAAGAACAGGCATTCGAAGTACTTTATTTCATGAAGGACTTACCATTATAGAGCGTGACAGAGCCGCCGCTTATTTTGCAGAACAAGAAAATGGTGCACAGGTTCTTGTTTGTTCCGAGATAGGAAGTGAGGGAAGAAACTTCCAGTTTTCCCATCATTTGGTTTTGTTTGATTTGCCATTAAACCCTGACCTTTTAGAGCAGCGTATCGGGCGTTTGGATCGTATTGGTCAAAATCATCCCATTGAAATTCATGTACCCTATTTAGCGGGTACCGCGCAGGAAAAGCTATTTCGCTGGTATCACGAAGGAATCAACATTCTTCAACAAAGCTGTTCTGTTGGCTTTTCAATTTTTGAAGTTTTTGAAAATCGGCTGACACCTGTTTTATCCAGTCCCCTACAGGATATTAGCGAGCAATCATTAGAGAAGCTTATTGCTGATACTCAATTGCATACCCAGCATATTAAGGAAGCCCTTAATGCAGGAAGAGATAGATTACTAGAATTAAACTCCTGTAATTACACTATAGGGAAAGAACTCATTGAAGCGATAGAAGCAGAAGAAAATTGCCTTGAACTTGAAAATTACATGTCGCAAGTGTATCAGGAGTATGGAATTGATCAGGAGTATCATTCCGAGAATGCCGAAATATTGCGCCCTGGTAACCACATGAAAACCGCTCATTTTCCTGGGCTAAAAGAAGACGGCATGACCGTCACTTATTCTCGCTCTAAAGCCCTTGTTCGGGAAGACATGGAGTTTTTAAGTTGGGAACACCCCATGGTTTACGACACTATGGAAATGATCCTGGAGTCAGAACTTGGCAACGCCACAGTGACTACTATTTCAATCAAAAGCATAAAACCGGGTACCCTCTTCCTGGAAACTTTTTATACCATTAATTCTTCCGCCCCTAAATACTTACAACTTGACCGATTTATTCCTTCATTGCCAATTCGAATTTTGATGGATACTACCGGTAAAAATTTATCAGGCATTTTAAGTTATGAGCAGCTTAATAATCTGTGCCAACCACTTAAACGTCATCTGGGTTACCCTGTTATTAAACAAGTTCGTGAAGAGATTGAATCCATTCTGCAACAAACCAACAAAATCGCAGAAGATCAGATGAAATTATTTATTGAAGAAGCAAAATCAACGATGGAGCTAACGACTTCTCAAGAAGTTAATCGACTGGAATCCTTGCAAAAAATTAATCCCGCCATTCGGGATGAAGAAATTGAGTTCTTTAAAAAGAAAATTTCAGAGAGTAATTACTTCATTAATAGCTCCACTTTAAAGCTTCAAGCGATTCGGGTTGTAATTAATGTCAGTTAGTTAATCATCCCTTGACAAATTGACACGATAATAAAAGAAATTGCTTGTCTTACAGGCTGGACGCTGATTTCACAAAATCAACAACTATTAGATTATTAACGGAAAATTTCTGTTTATAGGCCTGTCGCAACAGGATTGACGCCAATATTAGGATTAATCCCACAATCATCCAGAATTTTTAATAAATTATTTCCTTTACGGGTTAATCGTTTAATACAGTATTCTTCCAGATAACTGCTCAAAACATAATAATATTCGTCTAAAATCAAAATATTAAGAATTTTCTCCGCTCTTTCCAGATGACGCTTGTTAGCGTGATCACAAGCCTGAAACAAAATGCCTCCCAAGATTGCAGCAATACTTGCCTTACGTTCAGGACTGGCTAAATAAAATCGTTGTATGCATTCATCAAGAGCCCTGTCTTTATCCCACTCGACCCACTCATCATATAGTGATAAGGCCACATCAGGTTTAAAATTTTCTACGCTGGTCAGCTCCTGCATAGAATACGCGACTGGTACAACAGCTTGCACATTAGCCCACGAACAATTTCCACTAATTTGAGAACTAATTGGCATTTGAGCAAAAGGAAGCAGCCCCAATTGTTGATTAATCATTTGATGATAATATCGTCTGTTTTGTTTTTTATATAAAAAATCATGGATAAAATTGATTGTTAGTGCCTCTGGCCTGGTTATTCGGTAAATATTAACGCTTCCTTCTTGTAAGCTATTTTCACCTCTGTCAATTTTTGCCCACCACTGGTGATAACGGACAAAGCATAAGGCATGGCCACGACTCGCCGCAGGAAGAATCAGCATAGGGGCTTTTAACAAAGCAGCAATACGTTTGAAATGCTGTTCGCCAAGCCTGGGATGATGTTGATACTGCAACAGCTCTGCCGCATCAGTAAAAGCATCCATAATATTATGAATATATGGAAAATAATCCCTTAAATGCCGAGTCGAATAACTACTGATAAATCTCCGCAGAGAGTCTTTTACAACAGCAACAGTGAATTCCAAAATAAACCCTTCATAATCAAGTTCGATGAATTCGCCTTTCGCATTGACAATATCCACATCGCCTTGCAATTCAAATCGATGACCAATCAATTTGGCATTAATAAAATCAAGAGCAAAATCAAGCTTCGCGCCATGATGATATAACAACTGCTTTATTGCATCTTGGCCACGCAAAACCGGATAAACCAACACACAAAGACCATTACGAGTGTAGGCATTAGGATCAGCGCCGTAGGTTAATAAGAGTTTGGTCATATCCAAATCATTATTGTCCACTGCCCAATGTAATGGAGTGCGTCCTGTGACGTCTGGCTTGTTGATATCCACTTTGCGAGCAATTAACTGCTCTGCTATTTTAATTTGTCGTGTAATAGCACACTCTATGAGGGGAGTAAAACCATATTCATCGATATCATCCAAAGATTCCCCTGCACGCAGATAAGCATCAAAATCAGGCATTCTATGACTGATAATATCGTTTGCAATACTCATTTAGGGCCCCCGGGGGGTAGGTGCTGTAGTAAATTTTGGCATATTGCCTAAGCGTAATTGTTTTTCTTTATCCTGTTCTCTTCTCTCATTATCAAACTCCCTTCTTGCTTCTGTATTAAGCGGCGGTTCAGGGTTTAAATTAGGATCTATTCCATCAAAACGCTGACTATTCAATTCAGGGTGTTGCAATATATTGTTTTGTAACTCCCCCTCGGGAGCAACCTTGATTTCTTCTTCAGGGTGTTCACGCGCTTTAACAGAAGCAAACCTTCTCTCTCCCTGCTGTTCAGCCAAACGTCTTCGTCTTTCCATTGCTTTTGTTTCAGCCACCAGGAAAGTACTTTCACTGCGATTGGAAGGCAATCGTGTGGGTAACTCAACATGAAACACTGAGCCCAACAAGACATAAACAGCTGCAGAACCACCATCCTTGGGTTTGGCGCTATGAAATGCCAATACCTCATTGATCTGAGGCAACCACCGATTCACCAGATTTTTCATTAAAGGCGGTTTGTCCTGAGAATTATCCGCGCCATGAATAATTAGAACGCATTGTTTGTTATTTTTTATTTGAGTTTGGATAAATTGATATAAGCTCTTACGAGCAGATTCAACGTTTAAACCTTTTAAATCCAGTTCCGCTTCCCAGGGAGTTTTTCCATTTTTTAAATCATTGAAGCTTTTTGATGATAAATTGGGTCGAGAGTAAGACAATACAGTACTCGCGAGCACTATTTCTTCGATCTCATCGGATAAATAATATTCTTTCGCCATCTTTTTCAAAATTTAACAGTCATAATAGAAGTATAACTTAGGATATAAAAAGTATGGCATTTTTTCTAATATAACCTGCATGACCTTATGGGGGCATACAGGTTTTCTATCAAGATACTGGACCTATGCTATTGCGGGGTCGGAGCTTCACAGAAACTCTTTTTGCAGTATTTCAGCAATTTGTACCGCGTTAGTTGCCGCACCTTTGCGAATGTTATCCGCGACTATCCACAAATTGAGTCCACAAGGATGAGAAATATCCTGTCTTATGCGCCCTACAAAAACATCATCATGCCCGACTGCATTCTTAATTGCTGTGGGATAACTTGCTTTAGAAAGATTATCCACTACAGTAACGCCGGGTGCCTTTGCCAAAAGCGCGCGAGCATCGTCAGCCGTCAAAGGCTTTTTTAACTCCAGATGAACCGCTTCAGAATGCCCATAAATAACAGGAACCCTGACGGCTGTAGGGTTAACCATAATGCTGTCATCTTCCATAATCTTGCGGGTTTCCCAGACCATCTTCATCTCTTCTCGGGTATAACCATTGTCTTCGAACTGATCAATATGAGGAAGCGCATTAAAAGCAATTTGCTGAGGATAAACTTGAACATTAGCTGGTCTCCCATTTAAAAGATCGCCTACCTGAGCAACCAGCTCGCTGATGGCTTTTTTGCCAGTCCCGGAAACAGACTGGTAAGTCGCCACATTAATACGACTAATACCAACAGCGTCATAGATTGGCTTTAGGGCAACGACCATCTGAATGGTAGAGCAATTAGGGTTAGCAATAATGCCTCTTTTAGTATAATCAGCGATTCGATGAGGATTCACTTCAGGGACAACAAGAGGAATATCATCCTCATAACGAAAACAGGAGGTATTATCAACCACCACGCACCCAGCAGCTACAGCTTTTGGCGCATATTCTTTTGAAACAGCGCCGCCTGCAGAGAATAAAGCAAGATCGACTTTGCTAAAATCAAATTCTGCTAAATCCAAAACATCCAATTCCTGATCTCTAAAAGTCACTGTCTTACCTACTGAGCGAGAACTCGCTAATGGGTAAAGGGACTTAATTGGAAAGTTTCTTTCTTCCAAAACGGTTAAAAAGGTTTCTCCAACAGCGCCGGTGGCACCTACGATAGCTACATTCAAATGTCTGCTCATTATGACCTCATCTTACCATCAATTAACAATGTGCTAGTCAAGTACAGTTCCTGCTTGCGAAGCAGAAAACGGACTACGATATGGCTATATTTTGAAACGTTATAATTTATTATTTACACTGTGCTTTATGCCGTAAATAATGATCCATTAACACCAAAGCCATCATTGCCTCTGCAATTGGCACAGCCCTTATCCCCACGCAGGGATCATGACGCCCTTTGGTTACTACAGTAACCTCTTCACCTTCAGTATTAATGGTCTGACCTGGAGTTGTGATGCTTGAAGTTGGCTTTAAAGCGATGCTCACTTCGATGGGTTGCCCTGTCGCTATGCCTCCTAAAATACCACCGGCATGATTACTCAAGAATCCCTTGGCAGTCATCTGATCTCTATGATGACTTCCTAACTGCTCCACTGCATTAAAACCAGCTCCAATTTCAACACCTTTAACAGCATTAATTGACATCATTGCATAAGCAAGAGTAGCGTCCAGTTTATCAAATACAGGGTCTCCCAATCCTGTTGGCACTCCCCGTGCCAGTATCTTTACCCGAGCACCAACGGAATCACCCTGGCGTCTTAAACGATCTACATAATCAGCCAGCTCCTGAATTTGCTTATTATTAGGACAAAAAAAGGGATTTTTATTGATTTCATTTTCATTTTCAAACTGTAACTTCAAATCGCCCATTTGTTGTAAATAACCAATAATATCCAAGTTTAAATAACGCTTTAAATACAATCTGGCAATAGCACCGGCAGCGACTCGTGCGGCTGTCTCACGAGCGGAAGAACGGCCTCCCCCTCTATAATCTCTATGCCCATATTTATAATGATAGGTAAAATCAGCATGTCCTGGACGGAACAAATTTTTAATGTCTTCATAATCCCGGGAACGCTGATCAGTATTCTGTATCAGCAATGCAATGGGAGCTCCTGTCGTTTTCCCATCAAATACACCAGAAAGAATCTGTACCTTATCTTCCTCTCGTCTCTGGGTAGTATATTTGGATTGACCCGGCTTACGTTTGTCTAAAAAAGGTTGGATATCTGCTTCAGTTAAAGACATGCCGGGAGGACAACCATCGACTACACATCCGATAGCAGGACCGTGGCTTTCACCAAAGGTTGTTACAGTAAATAACGCTCCAAAGGTATTCCCTGACATGCCTTACTCGCTTATTTAAAATAGTCTTCTAATTGCTGTTTTGTTAATAAAAACACCCCTTGCCCGCCGTTGCTCATTTCAAGCCAGGTAAAAGGAACCATAGGATAAGTCTCGCATAAAGCCTCTTCACTATTACCTACTTCCACTACCAAAATCCCATGTTCACTTAAATAAGCATGAGCATTCTTTAAAATTTTTTCAATAATAGCCAAGCCATTATTTCCTGTTTCCAATGCCAAAACCGGTTCATGGCGGTATTCATCCGGCAGGGTCTGCATCTCTTCCTTCCCCACATAAGGAGGATTGCTCACGATCAAATCATATTGTTTACCTGACAGTGCCGTAAAACAATCCGATTCAATCAGTGCCAATTGATCGCCTACATCATGACGTTCACAATTGATAGTAGCGACAGCCAATGCTTGATTTGAAATATCCACAGCATCCACCTGAGCCTCAGGGAATGCATAACAACAGGCAATCGCTATACAACCACTCCCGGTACATAAATCCAAAACATGATGCACTCGTTCTGCTTCTATCCAAGGGGAAAATTGATTATTGATTAACTCTCCTATTGGTGATCTGGGTATAAGCACTCGTTCGTCAACATAAAAAGGCAAATCGCAAAAATAGGCTTCCTTAATTAAATAAGGTACGGGTACTCTTTGATTAATTCGTTTATCCAATTGATTACAAAGATGTTTGCGTTCACTGGTTGTTAAACGTGCATTCAACAAAAAAGGGTCAACATCAT
Source organism: Legionella pneumophila subsp. pneumophila str. Philadelphia 1 (assembly GCF_000008485.1). Lineage (NCBI taxonomy): Bacteria > Pseudomonadati > Pseudomonadota > Gammaproteobacteria > Legionellales > Legionellaceae > Legionella > Legionella pneumophila. Next base: position 2,606,648 of record NC_002942.5, read on the forward strand.
ATGGTAAAGACAAGCTTCTCAATATCAGGGATCTCATGTCATCCCAAGCATTGTCAGTTCCGTGGCCATAAAATAATTGCGCGTTTTCTGCACAAGACAAACTAAACCGTAAAAAATCCAGAATAGTAACCAGTTCTTCTGTTTCCTTGCTAAAATAACTACTCACAAGCGTATCAACCATAACCATAGAAAAAGTACAAATTGTACACTAAATTAAAATCTATGTCCTGTATTCTTTGTTAAGGGGTGCGATTTAAGACGCCCCTTCGCATGGCTCGATTTTCACCTAACCTAAAGAATTACTTCAAATTAAGTTATAATTAAATATATTCTTTTGATGCCTGTTAAAAAATGACTGATGATTTCCTGTCTGATGAGGATAAAGCTCTATTTCGTCATCATATGCGTTCTGTAAAACCATTAAACGAAAAAACAAAACGCGTAAAAAACCCCACGCAACCCACTCATGAAAAAAAAACCACAACTTTCAAGAGTCAGCCCGTACCCAAAGAAGAATATTTTTTATCTGATTTTATTCGTGACACTGTTCAACCCGATACTATTTTATCTTTTTCAGAACCAGGCATTCCCAATCAGAGATTCCGTGCACTAAAAAACGGACAAATTCCATGGGAGGCCAAGCTGGATTTACATGGATTAAAAGCTGAAGCAGCTCGCCAAGCGCTTTATGATTTTATCCAGACTCAGTCACTCAATAATAAACGCTGCTTACTCATTATTCACGGCAAAGGAGGCCATCAAGGCGCTCCCCCGGTAATAAAAAACCTAATCAATCGCTGGCTGCCACAATTTAGTCAAGTTCTGGCGTTCCACAGCGCTCTTCCAAAGGATGGAGGATTGGGAGCTGTGTACGTCTTATTAAAAAGAAACAGAGAAAAGGATGAACAGGGCAATTACTAGTAACACTTTACTTGCGTTAAAGCAGTAATCTTAGGATAATTCGTCAAATTAAAAAATATCTTGAGTACAGCTATGGAAAAATTAGGTCAGTTCATCATCAATCATTGGCAACTCTGGCTCGCCTTTGTTGTGGTTGTATTTTTAATTTTCATTAATGAAATACTCTCTCAAAGAAAGAAAGCCAAAGAAGTTTCACCGCAATCCCTGGTTGATTTAATGAACAATGGAAATGCCATCGTAATCGACATACGCGACAAAGAATCATTCAAAAATGGCCATATCATTAATTCAATGAACGTAAATCCTGATGATTTTGAACAACAAAAAATGAGCAAGTACAAAGATAAACCCATTATCCTGGTCTGCGCACGAGGCTTACAATCTCCAACCCTAGCCATGAAAATCCGCAATCAAGGTTACCAACCCCTGGTTTTGAGTGGAGGAATTCAAGCCTGGCAAAATGCTGATCTTCCTTTAGTGAAGGGTAAATAAACAGATGAATGAAGTCATACTCTACACTACAGGCTATTGTCCTTATTGCATCAAAGCAAAAGAACTACTAGATAGAAAAAAGGTTATCTATACCGAAATCCGCGTCGATTTACAGCCTGAATTACGTGAAGAAATGATACAAAAAAGTGGCCGGCGTACAGTGCCTCAAATTTTCATTAATGGCCAGGCAATTGGTGGCTGCGATGATTTATATGCCCTGGAAGCCCAGGGAACATTAAATGAACTTTTAAAAAAATAGGAATAAAACATGACTGAACAACTGAATACCAATCAGCAAAATGATGAAGCTCAATTCATGATTCAACGAATCTATATCAAAGATTTATCCTATGAAACACCAAATACACCGGCTGTTTTTCAACAACAATGGGAACCAGAACTCAAACTGGATCTCAATACAACGACTACTCAACTGGATAAAAACGTTTATGAGGTGGTTTTAACTGTTACAGCCACTGTGATGAATCAAAAAACCACAGCATTTTTGGTTGAAGTAAAGCAAGCGGGCATCTTTACTATCCAAGGCGCCGCAGCAAGTCAGTTGGACCACTTGCTTCATAGCTTTTGCCCCAGCATCCTGTTCCCCTATGCTCGTGAAGCAATTACCTCGCAAGTCATTCGTGGCAGCTTCCCCCAATTAGTACTCGCACCGATTAATTTTGATGCTTTATATATGCAGCAGCTGGAAGAAAAACAAAAAGCAACTGGAGCTAAAGACGAGACTGTTTCTCACTAAGATGAATAAAAAAACCATTGCCATGTTAGGTGCCGGCTCCTGGGGCACTGCTGTCGCAATTCATTTAGCTAAAATAGGGCATAAAACGCTGCTGTGGAGTCATAATCCACAGCATGTTGCCCTCATGGCTGAACAGCATTCAAATCCAGCTTACCTTCCTGGTATACCTTTTCCAGAGAATTTGATTCCTTCTGATAATTTAATTGAATGCGTTCAATCAGCGGATTATGTCATCATAGCAGTTCCTTCTCATGCCTTTGCGGAAATAATCAATAAAATCCCTAAACCAACCCAAGGATTGGCGTGGCTTACGAAGGGTGTTGATCCAGCGAGTCATGAATTATTAAGCCAACTGGTTGCCAGTCGATTTGGGGTTGATTTTCCCATAGCAGTTATTTCAGGCCCATCGTTTGCCAAAGAAGTGGCTCGCTTCCTGCCTACAGCTCTCACTTTGGCTAGTAACAATACGAACTATCAAAAAAAAATGCATCAACTATTTCATCACGACAACATTCGTGTCTATTTAAGTGATGATTTAATAGGTGTGCAATTATGTGGCGCTGTTAAAAATATCCTGGCGATAGCCTGTGGAATCAGTGATGGCTTAGGGTATGGCGCTAATGCCAAGGCAGCGCTTATTACCCGTGGACTTGCTGAAATGACTCGTTTGGGATTAAGCATGGGAGCACGGCAAGATACTTTTCTAGGCTTGGCTGGTGTAGGGGACTTGGTATTGACTTGTACAGATGATCAATCGCGCAATCGCCGCTTTGGATTGCTCTTGGGTCGTGAAGTGCCTATTCCTGAAGCCGAACACCAAATTGGCCAAGTAGTTGAAGGGAAACACAATGCCGCTCAAATTTGCGCTATAGCCAACAAAAATAAGGTGGAAATGCCAATTTGTGAGCAAATTAATGCGCTATTGCATGGTATTGTTCATGCCCAAGAGGCCGTGAACAACTTAATGAGTCGTCCCGCCAAGGAAGAATAACCTTTGCCCTTGCAAAGAATCATATTAAATTAGGTTTAGTGCACCAGGACACCAGGACGCAGGTGATACTGGTGGATTGTCGACATTAACCCATAGCATCAATCAATTCAATATCACTCAAACTCAATTGCTCACCTAAAAATATCTCGCCTACCTTCTGGAACCTATTGATAGAATCTGTTACCAAATAGTTGATTCTGGGGGGAGCTTCCAAATTGTCATTGTGCAGATTTTGATTTTGCAATAATTCATAAAGAGAAATTGCAGTCGCCTGAGCAGAATCGACAATTGCGACATCTTTTGGCAATAAGCTGGATAGCAAGGGTTTAAATACTGGAAAATGAGTGCACCCCAATAACACAGCATCTTCATCCGAAAAATCGTCGAGATAATGCTTCAATGCCTCACGAGCAACTGCATTAGTCACCATACCTTCCTCTGCCAAGGCGACTAAAACACTACATGCCCGACTACTGACAACTGCCTCAGGCAAATTCTTTATGATCAAATCATGATAGGCTCTGGAAGCAATGGTTGTTTCTGTAGCCAGAACAGCAATACGATGATTTTTGGTAGCTGACACAGCAGCGGCTGCACCAGGTGCCACCACACCCAGAACCGGAATATCGGTTAACATGCTCTGTAAATGAGGTAAGGCAGCCGTCGTTGCAGTATTACAGGCAATGACTAAAGCTTTTATGCGGCGCTCAACCAAAATTTTTGCCATTTGCATAGCATATTGTTTGACTGTGTCAGGGCTTTTTGTGCCATAAGGTAAACGGGCGGTATCTCCCAAATAAACAAAAGATTCATGAGGTAATTTATCCCGCAGAGCCCTTAAAACCGTAAGTCCCCCCATGCCTGAATCGAATACACCAATAGCCAAATCCTTGTTAGAGTTCAATTGATTACTCCTTCTTGTCATTTGTTTCCTGGCTCTCTTATTTGGCAAAATAGCTTCGTTCTACCAAAAATGAGAGCCAAAGTCATTATTATTTACTTACGCATCCCTGTACTCGGACTTTCAGGAGCAGGTCCTTCTTGTTCAATGGTTCTTTCAGTTGTTTTATGCACCGGATTCAGTTCCTTCTTCATCTTGCTTTGTTTATCAGTAATCTCTTGTACTTTGGAATCCACTTTTTCTCTTTCTTTCTGAGGACTAAATTTCTCATCAGTCATTTGTTGCATATGTTTTATTTTAGACTGTATGATATTCTGGGTCTCTGTTAATCCTGTGTTAGTAAATACCTGACTATATAATGAATTGCTGCTAAATCCCCACAACCGTCCTTTCACATTATCCGGATGGAATACTGCAGAATTCACCTCAATCGCATCACGGTTAAACTTGAATTTTGGATTCTTTTCACCAAGGATCACCAGGGCTGTGTACAAATATTCCAGTTCTTCGGGATTAGATCCGCGTAATCGTATCGGTTTATCCTTGGTTGGCGGACTATCCAGACTCGCTAAAATATCAGCCGCCATCGCCATGGAAAAATTGACTTTAGCTTCTACCAGAGGATCTCCACTTGGAGGGTTTGGAGGTGGAACTTGGGTCGGGAATTGTAAAATCTCAAATTTACTTCCGGGAACCTTGCTTATTTCTCCTTTTTTGCTCGTTACTTGATCAGGAACATTGTTATCCTGAGTATACCGTCCTATCGTTTCCACAGGAGCACCGGATTTCGGTGCTGTTTTATGAGATACATCAACGACAACAATCTGCCCTTCCGGTATTTTTTCACCAACAAGAAATTCTTGTATCCTTCCGTTAGACCCAGTAGTAGCGGTTGTACTCGATCTCAGAGAAGGATTAGGAACATTGGGTAATGGCGGTATCTGATCACGTGAAACAGGAGGATGGCGTTTGATACCCTCAGAATTGTAGTAGTAATGCATCTTCCCTTTGGCTGCCACATCCACTTCTTTTACAATAGTCTCTAACTTTCCTTGTATTTTTTTATAAAAATCCAAATCCTCGCGCACCGCACTCAATTCGGCTTCCAAATCAGTACGCAACTTTTTGATTTCCGCTTTTTGCTCCAGGGTCAAGCCAGCGGCCTTAAATTCACCTTCTTTGGGCAGACTCTTCAAATGACCTTCGAGAGCGACTACCTGACGCCTTAATTGATCAACAACCAGTCCACAATCCCTGGACAAACCTTCGTATCTTTCTTTCATTTGAGCTGCTTTCGATCTGGCGGTACCCTGAAAGGTTGGATTGTATAAATGAACCGGATCGATATCATTGATAAACTTTAACTTATCTGCGTTTGTTCTTATTGGTCCTGTGATTCCTTTAATAGACTCTAATTCAGTACTCAGAGCTTTGATTGCTGTCATCACATGAGCTGGATTGGTATCTAATAGTTCCTGTTTTCTGAGATCATTTTTTATCTCGTTAAATACAGTTGGTGTAAGTTCCCGCAACAAATCGTCTTTAAATTTTTTATTTGCCGGATTAGTTGGATTTTCTCCAAATAATGTATCAGCATAATCTTGAGGAGTTTCGCTATCCTTCAGAGGACGTAAAAACCGATTGACTATATCTTTGGAAAAGGTGACAGGTTTCTCTATACTCAACAGGACAGCTAATAATTTTTTATTACCTGAATTAGAAGTACTGTTGTATTCAGCATATATATGTTGGTTATGTTGTTGCTGCTTACTCATCTCATCTTTTCGAGGAGTTGAGCTGGTAAAAGCTCTGCCATCATCGTTTAAATTAAATGCATTATAAAAATCTTTTTGATTTACCGAGCCAGATTGAGTTTTAATCGCATCAATCAAGATTTTATAGTCGGTGGCCTGGGTATAGGTATTGGGGTTAGAATTGGCGGTGGTTAATGCCTGATTAATAGCAGCAACTTGCTTATCATTTAAAGTGATTTCGGGTTTAAAATTAGCCAAAACCCTGGCTACCTCGGCATTGTGAATAGCCCTAAATCCCTCGAGTCTTTTATTCTCTGTCAAGAGCTCTGCAATGCCGGATGCGTTTTTCCCAAGGTAATGTTCTGCTACATGAGATTCATAAGCGTTCATTAAATGGCGTAATTGTTGTGGCTTGGCCAAAATCTCTCTTTGTTTTTCGACTGGAAGCTTAGTTAATGTGCTCATTAATTTCGAATGGGCCCCGCTGCCTAAAGAAGACACTCTATTTATTTCAAGTTCAAACTGGCGAGCTCTTGCCCATTGCTTCATATCTTTCAAATCGGTGTCTTTCACCCAATCCGCTGGAGTAATACCTAACTTCCCGAGTACCTCTTTAAATTTATCCAAATTTTTAGCCCCGTCTAATGCTTTTAAAGCATCCAAGGCCTTTAAATTTGTTTCATCCTTGATATTATTAATAAAGCTCTTCATCATATTTTTTTTGAGCGAGCCTAAATTTTCTTCTGTCACCGCTTTATCAATGTAGTCATGGGGTCCCAAGAGGGCAGGTTTTTTTAATTCAGTAATCAATGCATTGGCATCTTTAGCATTGAGAGCATCCTTGAGATTTTGGGTGCCTGATGATAAAACCGCTTGAAGATAACGAGCTCCCAATACTCCTTGGGCTCTCTCCCATTCCGACTCCGGTAAGTACGTTTTATAAGGTTCATCCAAACTGTTTTTAAACCCTGCAGCTGTCGTACTTTCTAACCCGTTTTTTTTGGCTAATAGCGCATTGTGAGATAATGATTGGACATAACTATCAAATCCTCTCTTGGCAGCTTCCTGTTCTAGTTTTTCAACCCTTTCTTCCAGAGCATCAACTACTTCTCTACTCAAAAACAATACCCCGTTTCCTTCAGTAGGAAAACCCAAGGCATTCGCAGCACGTTCAGCCTCGGGTTTACTCATGGCATCACGCAAATCCTTTAATAATTGAGTATTTCCAGAACTGTTAATCAATTTAAGCAATAACAAGTCACGAGCTTGTTCTTTAATTCTTTTGATCGCTTCATCAGATAAAACACCAGTAGATTTGTTAATAGCTTTCGGAGGAATTGTCGGGGTATATTCTTCTTTTAACCAACCATGCACATTTCCTTCACTAAAATTACCCAAACCAGGCTTTTTGGATTCGATATAAGCCCTACACTCTTCAGGATTGTTTTTTAAAATAGCAACTAAAGTGTCTGTATCTGATTTTTCTAACCCGAGTTTGACTCGTTGTTCTGCAGCAAATTGATGTAATTTTTGAAAATTATAGGTTGGATCTGTAGAATTTAAAAAATCATCTGATTTCAAATATTGTTTTCTACTCTTACCAAAAAAACGCCCTTCATTAAACTCCATCAAGCTAGGATCATGCTCATCCCAGAACTCCTGATGCTCAGCTACTATCTTTCTAAAAGCTTCAGGATCAGAGGGATCAGTTTTCAATATATCATCTAAAACTTTTGCAAGCTCATTACGAAGAGTTTCATCATTTTTTGCTGATTCCGCAATTTCTTCCAGCGCATCAAAAAATTCTTTATTTTTGGCCATACGGATGTACTCCTCGAGAATCATTATGTGTTCATTTTAAGCCAAAAAACTTAAGTTATCCTTAAATTTTGCCGATATTAATACCACAGATGAAAACCTAAGCTAGCTTTATAATTAGAAGTATAGCAAGGATAAGGTGAATAGAATGAGAATAAAAATAATTCTTTGTGGGTTAATTCTAACAAACCTCACCTATGCCCAAGGCTGTATTGTTGGCGGTCAGGCCTCTCAACCCAGGTATGTCTGTTTTGATGGGCGAACGTTGGATCTAACTGAAACAGGCCTTGTATGGAATGCCAAACGGGGATGTTTTATCAGCTCAGTACCTTGCTGTAACTACAATGCCACTCATTATGCCTATCACCCAAATCCGGCCAAAATAGGCGGAGCCTATGCCCGTTGCAGGCACGACTATCCCTTTACTCTTGGCCAAATGCAAACTCATTAATGTTTAAACCAACAAAAATCGAAAATTCTTTTGAATTTCATTTAAATCAAACTGGTTCAAATACAGAGAGAAACTCATCCACGCACTTAATGCAGCCAAATCCTGGAAAGGAGGTGGAAGATACACTGGATCCGTTAAAATCTCGCGTTCTTTTAATTCACCTAGCAAAGGTAAATCATCCAAAACCAGCTTGCCGGTAAATAATAGTGGGATTGTGTCGACTCTTTTCTGCCCTATAGCAAAGCGTATGTAATTGTAAATTAATACAAATCCCTTGGCATAGGATAAATCCTTGGTAAATGGGCCACCTGTCGGTGTGCTGCCTCTAAATATACGTACGGACTGGTTATAGCTGTCTTCTTCTGACAATCCGCACTCCAGGAAATAGCGATAAATATCAATAAAATCTGCCCCTTGAGTCACCTTATCCAAGGCAATCACCCGGTTTGTAATTTTCAACATCCGACCTGGATAAGAAGAAAATGTCACGACTTCAGTAATAACTGCCAAGCCCTCCTGAATCACGCTGCTGGAAGGAGAACCTTTTGACAGGAAAAAGCAATTCGGTTGCAAGGCTCCATTGAGAGTCGTTCCCACATGAACCCAGCCCTCATGAACTTCCAAATAGCGTAAATCTCTATCGCTAAACATAGCGTTCTGACTTAATTTGATGCTGTCAGCTCCAGCAGAAGCGTCAGCAATCATATCATCGCTGACCATAACACTCACTCGGCCAGGATGCTTGTCAAAAAACTTTCCTAATCGCTCCTGTAAAATTTCCTGAGCCTGTATCGGAGTGTAGCGCTTGATATCAGCTTGAGATTGCAATTGGACCTGGAGACTCTTTAATACATCAAATAGCAGGGAACCCATTTCACACATACGCGGTCCACCCACATAAAACACATCGTCCGGGCTACCATATAATTCCATAGCCATTTCGCTAAATGAAGGGGTACCCCGCAAAGATAACATCTGGGCTGCGCGGCTATACTCTTCGCATTGACGTCTGATTAGGCGAGTTACTGTGGAGTATTGCCCTAATTGATTCTGTGCGTCACGCAAAATAATACGAAACTCTTCCTGCTTGTCTTTGACTTTAAAAGGCAGTGGCTTACCGTCATAATAAGCCTTATCAATAGAAGGAAGTTTTTTTCCCTTGAACTTAAAAAATTCCTGCTTTACTGATTCATCCCATTTGATGCTATCAAGAATCCTGATTTGACGCTGCGCCTCCACGATACGCTGAGACAACTCCTGTATTATTGACAACTCTCCTGATTCTGATGGCGACATGATGAATCCTTATGAAGTTGTGATATCTTCCACCGGAGGCGCTATACTCACCCGCGCATCCTGAGTTTGTTGAGGTAAATCATAAAAATTACTAATATTAGCACTAGTCAATGGAGGTGGTACTACCAAAGCTTCGCCATTACGGCTCTGTAAATATAAATTTTCTCCATTACTGGCATAACGAGAATTACATGCTGTTAGTACCAGTGCTGCCAAGACTATAAAACTCAATTTTTTCACAACAAAACCCTCAGTTATATCAACTCTAAATTCTTCAACACCTTTTCCAAAGCCTGATGATGTTTTTCAGACAACTCCGTCATCGGTAATCTTAATTCCCCTCCAATTAATCCCATTTTGTTCATAGCCCATTTTACCGGGATTGGATTCGACTCCACGAACAAAAGTTCATGTAAAGGCATTAATTGCTCTTGAATACGCAAACATCCTGCTTGATCATCATCCATTGCCAAATCACACATTTTTGCCATCAATTTAGCAGCCACATTAGCCGTGACTGAAATAACACCTTTAGCCCCGGCCAACAACCATTGGGCAGCTGTCAAATCATCGCCACTGTAAACATCAATGCTCCCTTCGCATAACCGTAAAATCTGCTGTAAACGAGTCATCTGTCCGGTTGCTTCCTTTATTCCTATTATATTCGAAATTTTAGCCAGTCTTGCTACCGTTTCAGGTAACATATCACAGGCTGTTCTTCCGGGAACATTATATAAAATAATCGGAATCGCTACGGATTGGGCAATATGACTGTAGTGCAAATACAATCCTTCTTGAGTAGGCTTGATATAGGCTGGTGTCATGATTAAAGCAGCATGCGCCCCATATTCCATAGCTTGCTGGGTTAGTTCAATACAATCCTTGGTCGCATTCATAGCAGTACCTGCAATCACAGGCACTCTTTCTTTTGCTTGTTCAATGACTGTTTTGATGACCAAAAGTTTTTCGCTATGTGATAAAGTACCAGCCTCACCAGTCGTGCCAGCTGCGACCAAGGCATGAGTTCCCTTAGCTATATGAAATTCAACCAGTTCTCGCAAATGATGAACATCGACGCTATCATTTCGCATGGGGGTTACCAAGGCTACTATACTTCCACTGAACATGTTGCCCTCAAAAATTAATGATCCATGATCGTATATTACTGGAAAACAGACACCCGAGTAAATTTTTATATAACACTTTAGTCAACTGGAATCTCTATCAGCAATTATTATCTTCAATCCCAAATACATATTTGTTTAAATTTTTTACATATTTAGCTTATTTTGTACTATTCTTGATATGAAGACAACAACTTACAAAAGGAAGTTTACTATGAAAAAGATTATACCAACGTTGTTTTTCATAGGGATATCAACCACTACGATGGTAGGTTGCACAAATACTCAAGTTGGAACAGCAGTTGGAGCAGCTGCAGGCGCTGGTATTGGCTATGGAGTTTCAGGAGGATCAGCACTGGGAACTGCAATTGGAGCAGGGGCTGGTGCATTGGTAGGCGGTGCCATCGGTCAAGAGCAAGACAGACGTGAGTATTATTACTACAGTGGCTACCCCTATTATTATTAATTCTGACTAGTCGACTAAATATATTCCTTAATCATTTTAGCGATCATAAGAACCTGGTCTTTTCAAGATAGAGAAAGGGCCAGGATAATTCTTGATTTGGGTAAAACCAAAACTCTTGGTGAAATGATACAGAAAAGAAGCAATTACCTCCCTTAAAGACAACTCTCTAAAAAACTTAAACAATTCATCAAAGATTTTTGTTAGCAAATAATAAGGCATTATTAAAAATCCATTGCTATAATCAATTCATGGAAAACAATGACAAGGATAGTAAAAGATGAAACTGAAGAATAAAGTCGCTATTGTTACAGGAGCAGCAAGCGGAATTGGTAAAGAAATTGCGCTTGTTTATGCTAAAGAAGGGGCAAAGGTAGCAATCGCTGATCTGAATCTTGATCAGGCAAGCCATGTAGCAGAGGAAATCAAATCATCAGGCGGACAAGCAATGGCCGTTGCCATGAATGTAACTGATGAAGCACAAGTCAATCAGGGCGTGGATAAAGTAGCCGATCACTTTGGAGGGGTTGATGTTTTAGTCAGCAATGCCGGTATTCAAATCATCGAATCAGTGGATAAATTAGCCTTTTCAGACTGGAAAAGAATGCTTGCCATTCATTTGGATGGTGCCTTTTTAACTACTAAAGCTTGCTTGAAATACATGTATGCCTCAGGCAATGGCGGCAGTATTATTTATATGGGCTCGGTCCATTCCAAAGAAGCTTCTGTACTCAAAGCACCTTATGTTACTGCCAAACATGGTCTATTGGGTTTATGCAAAGTAGTTGCCAAGGAAGGTGGAACTCATAAGGTAAGAGCCAATGTCATTTGCCCGGGGTTTGTCCGTACTCCTCTCGTTGACAAACAAATTCCAGAGCAAGCAAAAGAATTAGGCATCAGTGAAGAAGATGTCATCAAGAAAGTGATGCTAAAAGAAACAGTTGACGGGGAATTCACCACCACAGACGATGTAGCACAAACCGCTTTATTTTTTGCATCATTTGAATCGAATGCGCTTACAGGACAATCATTGGTAGTCAGTCATGGTTGGTTCATGGAGTAAACAACCATGACTCGAACTAAAAAATCTGCAAGACAGATTGAGTATCGCCATATTGCATGCAGCTTTCAGGGAGGAGGGGCTTTGGGTGCCTATCAAGCTGGAGTATTGCATGCTTTAAATGAAGTGGGATACCACCCTCATTGGTACGTGGGAACCTCAATTGGAGCAATTAATGCGGCGATTGCTGCAGGTAACTCTGACAAAGAGCGGATAGAAAAAATGTATCAATTTTGGGAGTCTATAGCTACTCCGTCCGCAGTCAATGAATCAACTCTCCTCGATGATAAGATAAGTCGGAAAATTCAACATTTAATTGCTGCTCATTCCGCTTTACTCTTGGGACAGCCAGGTTTTTTTGTACCTCGTTTCCCTTCCCCTGATTTTGGTTGGCATAACAGCCCTGATTTATTAAGTTACTATGATACTTCTCCTTTGCATAAAAGTTTGGAAAAATTTATTGATTTTGATCGTCTGAATAACAATAAATTAACCCGAATCAGTGTAGGAGCAGTTGAAGTAAGTAGTGGAATGATGACTTATTTTGATTCCTATAAACAAAAAATAGGACCTGAACACATTATGGCAAGCGGTGCGCTTCCTCCCGGCTTCCCGGCAGTTAAAGTTGATGGTAAATATTACTGGGATGGTGGCATATCAAGTAATTCACCAGTCAATTATATCCTGAATCATAATAATCAAAAGCAAATGCTTTGTTTTATGATTCATTTGTTTGATTCTTTTGGGATGGTTCCCACCTCAATGGATGAGGTATTAAAACGTAAAAAAGACATTGAATTTTCCAGTCGGTTTATAAAATTAATTAACCTTCACAAGGAAATTCATGATTTAAGAAACACAATTCACATTTTATCAAACCATATTTCTCCTGAGGAAAAATCAAAACCTGAAATAAGGGAATGTATTAAAAAGGGACGTCCTTCCGCTATTTCGCTGGTTCGATTTTTATATGAGCACGATGAAACGGAATTGTCTTCAAAAGATTATGAATTCTCCAAAAAATCTATTCATGAACGCATTCAAAAAGGTTATGATGATGGTAAAAATGCGATCAAAAAATCGCCTTGGAATCAATCAGTCCCAATGACTGAAGGTATAGCACTGTATGACATGTCTGCCAAAGACACTATGAAAAAATATCAAGACTAATTGGACACTAGATACTATAGGATAGGGATATGTTAATTATAGTAGGTTATATTGTAATACTACTCTGTGTATTTGGTGGATTCAGCCTGACAGGCGGCCATCTCGCCGCAATATTTCAGCCTGTTGAATTATTGATAATCGGAGGGGCCGCCATGGGTTCCTTTATCGTTGGTAATAATATTACCGTTTTAAAATCTGTTCTAAAATCTCTGCCTGCTACATTTCGCGGCCAAAAATCGGCAAAGCAAGCCTCCAATGATTTGTTAAGCCTTCTATACCATTTACTCAGTAAAGCAAGGCAACAAGGGTTAATGTCGCTCGAAAATGACATTGACGAGCCGGATAAAAGCCCAATTTTTACCGGTTATCCCAATTTAATGAGTAATCATCATTTAATAGAGTTTATTTGTGATTACCTGAGATTGATTATCACTTCCAACATGCAGCCTTTTCAATTGGAAAGCTTGATGGATATGGAGATCGAATCTCACCATGAAGAAGAAATGATCCCAGCCAATGCCATCACCAAACTGGCTGATGCCATGCCTGCTTTTGGTATCGTTGCAGCAGTATTAGGTGTTGTCCATACCATGGAATCCATCAGCTTACCTCCCTCTGAATTAGGTGTTTTAATCGCTCACGCGTTAGTGGGAACCTTTTTAGGTATTTTAATTGGCTATGGTTTTGTTGGGCCTATCGCTACTGCTATGGAACAAAATGCCAATCAAAATCAATTGATGCTGCAATGTATAAAAGTTACCATACTGGCAAGTTTGCACAATAACCCTCCTATTATTGCTACTGAATTTGGCCGTAAAGTATTATTTACATCGCAAAGACCTTCATTTAATCAATTAAATGATGAAATAAAAAATGCCAAAACCGCTCAGACAACAACTCAAAACTCTGAAGCAACAGAAGCTACATCCAGTTAGGTTACAGCCATGAGCGAAATAAACGACATCAGCGATCCGATCAACGACGATCTGGAAAAAAAGGACAAGCGGGAAAAAAAAGAAAAAACCACTCACTATACCCCTATCATCAGAAAAATTAAAAAAAATGATCATAAGCATCATGGAGGCTCTTGGAAAATTGCCTTTGCTGACTTTGTAACGGCCATGATGGCCTTCTTTCTACTCATGTGGTTAGTTGCTTCATTAAACAAAGCTCAAAAAGCGGGTATTGCCGAGTATTTTAAACAGCCAATGAAAGTGGCATTGTTTGGCGGGGAAAGCATGGGGAATAGAAAAGCAACGATTAAAGGAGGAGGCCCTAATATTGAAGACACAGATGGCCAGGTTTCTGCCACCAATAAACCTTTAATCAACGAAAGCATAGCAAAAGATAAAGAAATTGTTGAATCTCAAGCTAATGAAATAAAAAAACTTGAAGAGCTGAAATCAGAGATCAATTTAAGTATGGAAAAAGATCCATCGCTTGCTGGCCTAAAAAAACAACTCCTGATGGATGTTGTGTCTGATGGCTTGCGCATTCAACTGATAGACAATCAGAAAAAACCCATGTTTGATGTAGGCTCTGATAAAATCAATCCGGAAATTGAACCCATACTCGCTAACATCGCAAAACTACTCAATTCAGTGCCTAATAAAATCACTATTCAAGGCCACACCGATGCCAATCCTTATCATAATCCTGAAGAATTGGAATACACCAATTGGGAATTATCTGCACAAAGAGCGAATGCAGCAAGACGCGCATTGATAAAAGCTGGAATGGACGAAAATAAAGTTATGACAGTCACAGGTTATTCTTCCACTATTCTTCTCGATAAAAAAAATCCCTACAATCCTGAAAATCGGCGCATTAGCATCATTGTCATGAAAAAAGGGGCAGAAAACAAAATCAAGGTCAATAAATAATTTGGCATTCGACCAAGGCTAGCCCCGTTTTTGAGAGCTTTTCATTAAAATTAATACTATTTACTTTACAAATTAACATTCACAACATCAGAACTCATAATGCATTCGCCATCTTGATTAATCATAAGATAAATCCTGCTATCGCCATTTTTATACAAATGAAAAATAATTCGATAAATGGTTACCTCTCCCCCTTCAATCTGAACCGCTTTGGGCTTCATATCCGACATAAATGCATAATAATTACTTAAACCGAGCGGATGTAGTGTTTCGCTCCACTTGGTCGATTGCAACTGTCTTAAGTGAGCTAGTCCCATATTTCGCTCAAAGTTATAGTCATAATCAACAACGACCTTTGCATTATGCAGCAAAGCCGGGCATGAATTACTACGCTCTGTATTGGCAAGGGTAAAGAGAATGCTGGCATGGGATGGAAGTGAGTGAGAAGAATAGGCTGAATTCAATAAACTCCAAGCGATCATAAACAAAATGATTCGTTTCATAACTACTCCATTAATTAAACCTGGTTCGAGAAACATTCTTATTACAATACGAATTCATTTGCAACAATTTAAAAGAATAAGATCGGAATGAGCTTCATGAATTGTTAAGAAGGCAAGGCCATTTTCCTCGCTCCTTACCTTAAATTAATCTCTTGCTTTGTTCATTTCAGTTGGATATGATTTAGTTCGCAATTGTTGAAATATTGTCTTTGTAGTGTTAATATTGATCAACCTGCGAGGCGCTATTTTATTAGTTAGTATTAAAACGAGGATGTTTTTCATGTCATCAAATGAATCTGCAGCTATAGTATCTCCGATAGTCAACCAAAAACTATCACAATGGAAAAAACAAGATACGATTTGGATGTTAAGCCTCTATGGCACAGCAATTGGTGCCGGAACTCTTTTCCTTCCTATAGATGCTGGTCTTAATGGCATTTTGCCTTTAATCATTATGACAATTCTGGCCTTCCCCATGACTTATTATTCTCATAGGGCTTTATGTCGTTTTGTCCTTTCAGGCTCGTCCTCACACAATGACATCACCGATGTTGTAGAAGAACACTTTGGCTCATTTGCGGGTAAGATGCTAACTATCCTGTACTTTTTTGCGATTTATCCAATTTTGCTTATGTACAGTGTCGCAATAACTAATACCACGGAAAGTTTCCTGATTAATCAAATGGGAATTACCCCTCCGCCACGGGCTCTTTTAGCAATCATATTAATTCTTGGGTTAATGGGTATCGTGCGTTTAGGACAAGAAATTATTGTCAAATCGATGTCGGTATTGGTATATCCTTTTGCCACTATTCTATTTCTGCTTTCGCTTTATTTAATTCCAAATTGGAATAACGCTATTTTTATCCAAAGCAATTCCTTACATGCCAATGGAGGGCATGGACTATTAATGACTTTATGGTTAATTATTCCAGTGATGGTGTTCTCCTTTAACCATTCTCCTATCATTTCATCTTTTGCTGTGAATCAAAAGCAGCAATATGGTAGCCAAGCTGACGAGAAAAGCTCATTAATTATGAAATACAGTCACTTGATGATGGTTTTCTCTGTGATGTTTTTTGTATTTAGCTGTGTGTTGAGCCTGTCACCTCAAGATCTTTTGCAAGCAAAGCAACAAAATATTTCCATTTTGTCTTATCTGGCGAATCATTTTAATACCCCTATTATGGCCTATATTGCACCGGTTATTGCATTCATAGCCATTTCAAAATCTTTTCTGGGACATTATTTAGGTGCCAAGGAAGGTTTAAGTGGAATTATTGTTAAATCATTAAAATCAACAACAGGCAAAACAATTAATAAGAATTCCCTGCACAGAATCATTGAAATCTTTATGATTCTGACTTGTTGGGTTGTTGCTACAATTAATCCTAATATTTTAAAAATGATTGAAACATTAGGAGGTCCCATCATAGCTGTCTTATTATTTATCATGCCAATGTATGCCATTGCTAAAGTGCCAGCCATGAAAAAATACAACAATCAAATCAGTAACGTATTTGTTACCGTCATGGGCATTATTTCTATCTCAGCCATCATTTATGGCTTAATTTAACAATTAATCTGCTAATTGCATATATTTATTAAGGCGTATATTACGCCTTAATAATATTGCTAAACATTGGTATTTTTCTCAATAGAATGAACTTAGATTTTATTCTTTGATAGTGATATATCCAAAAAGACATTATCCAAAGTACTGCTGTCTCTGGAATCAAATAATGAAAGTCTCTTTAAATCTTTAGTATCCAAACGCGCCAGCTCTTTATCAATCATATAATCAATTTCGCCTTGCGTTGTAGACCAGCCATAAAGTCCTCTGATTTGACGTACAATCCATAGCCGACTTCTTAATTGACGTATATACATTAAAGCCGCATTTTCTGATTTTGTTCCCTTACCATCCACTTCCTTTTTTAATTTTAACAGTATTCCTCTTAAACTGAGATTATCTTGATTAGCCTTTATAAATTCAGAAATGCATTCAACTGCCAACATCTTTTTGAATTTCAAACAATACTGATGATCTTCACCAATGTCCCTGAGTACTTCTTTCAGTTCATGATAAGTTTTAGCCTTTATGGCTTTGTTTAGATAAGGAGTATGAAATTGATAGGATCTGATGTTTTCAATTTTATCGAACTCTTCAAACTGTTTTGTCTGATTAGCTCCATTCGCCAATAAATGTTTCATGATAAAACGATAATCTTTACGCACATCCGCAGGATGAACTTTAGACTGCCCTGCCATCTGTAAAGCGATATCCAAAGGAGTTTTTCCTGAGCTGTTTTTCGTGTTGATGAATTGCCCATACATGCCAATCGTTTCATCATAACGATAATCACCTGACTTAATTGCTATATGCAGCGGGGTATCCCCATCCTCAAAAAGACCGGAACAACAGAGGTTATGGCTATAATCTAACGATTGTCTAATTTCATTTTCAAAAGATTTTCTCTCTTCCTCTGGCAAGTTATTCAGGATTTCATGACATAATAAATCTCGCTCTTTTCCATTTTGGGAAAGAATAAAATCACGAAAATCTTTTAGAGAAAATAACATCGCCTTTAAACGCGCCTGTCTGGCTAACATCGCTTGAATTACCAGAGAAATATGTGCCCTGTCTGAAGAGTTATTCTCATCAAAGCAGGCCTTTAAGGTAGCTTCCATTTGAGATTGAGAGATTAAAATATGCTTGTAAAAAGACCGCCATTTTGCCTTGTTAAACTCTTCCACATGGGATAAATCCGCAAAAGCCTGAATTTCAGCATAGGTACGATAATCTTTATTATCCCATGGTTTATAAAAAATGCTGGTTTTGGTTGGCCAATAACCATTAGCAGAATATTTTAAATTAGGAAATTTTAACAAGTCTTCTTCTGTGATATCAAAAGCATCACATCCATCAAACAAATGGCAGAATCTTCTTGTTGTAAATGACATGATGCTGTCTACAAACATTAAATCATGATCAATTTTGAAAAAAACAACTCGTGGTTTTCCCTGTTTCTTCACCAAATAAAAACCAAAATTCCCTTTATGCAAATCGTCTTCTTCCAAAGTGTACGAAGTAGCCAATATACTTGCCAAAGAGGCATAATCTATGCTCAATTTATTATTTTTTTCTGCCGCCAGTAATTGATTAAAAAAACCTTGAGGCAACTTATCCAGGAAATAGAAAGGTATCTCATTCGAGCTGGTCACTCGCTTTTCAGTATAATCACATCCATTCCTTGGTGCATTCAAAGTATAAAATGGCTGCTTCAATCCTTCTTTATTTTCAATCACATAATTTAAATGCTCAACTATCAATCCCTGTACTTTATTTGCATCATTCACTACCATTTTTTGAAAGGAAGTTAATCCATTATCTAAAAATAATCGGGCTAACTGACTAAAAGCCACTTCCATGCGAGATAAGTTAGCGTTACCAAACTTGTTTTTCTTATAAATAACCCTGAAATTTTTTTCGGACGAATCAGAAGGATAATAAACCGCATCAAGATAAACTTCATGCCCTGAAAAAGAAGGGGCACCCAGATAAATATCTTTAAGATTATAAACTCTAGGCATGGACTGGAAGAAAAATTAACAAATTAGATTATAATTTTATCACAATGTTTCATTCAAAACAATGTTCAAAATTGATTCATAATGAATCAAACATTATCAATATCATCGGGTTGTATTTGTAAATTCTCATCTTGAATATTAAAGCTTTTTTCTTCGCCCAATCGAATTTGTAAACCCACATTGTTTTTTGAATCAGCATACTTAATCGCATTTTCTTTGGTAATTTTTCCTTCTTTATATAAATTAAATAAAGCCTGATCGAAAGTCTGCATGCCTTGTTCCGCGCTTCTTGCCATGACTTCTTTAATATCGTCTATCTTCCCTTTTTCAATCAAATCGGAAATGTAAGGAGAGTTAATCAAGATCTCCACCGCTGCGACACGTTGATTATCAACTCCTGGTATCAAACGTAATGAAATGATTGCTTTTAAATTAAGAGATAAATCTAATAATATCTGTTGTCTTGCCTCATCGGGGAAAAAATTAATCACTCTATCCAGAGCCTGATTGGCGTTATTGGCATGCAAAGTAGAAATGCACAAATGTCCTGTTTCAGCATAAGCTATCGCATGTTTCATTGAGTTAAGATCACGAATTTCACCAATTAATATCACATCAGGCGCTTCTCTCATCGCGTTTTTCAATGCATTGTCATAGCTTAGAGTATCAATACCTATCTCTCGTTGATCAACTATTGATTTTTTATGTTGATGTATATATTCAATAGGATCCTCTATTGTTAAAATATGCCCTCTGTGATTTTCATTACGGTGGTTGATCATCGCGGCCAGAGTCGTTGATTTACCCGATCCCGTGGACCCAACAACCAATACTAAACCACGCAGCTCCAAGACCAGAGACTTTAAAATTTGAGGAAGATTTAAATCTTCTATAGAAGGTATTTCGCCCTTGATGTAACGCACCACCATAGCCACTTCGCCACGTTGCCTGAATAAATTGATTCGGAAACGCCCTACTCCAGCTAATGAAAAAGCCATATTGAGTTCCATTTTAGACTCAAATTCTTTTTGCTGTGCGTCATTCATAATAGATAAAACAATTTCTGCCATTTGATTCGATTTGATAGGAACCTGGCCAATAGGTGATGTGATGCCCTCGATTTTAATATTTGGTGGTGCCCCGACACTGAAAAACAAATCTGAGGCACCTTTATCGACCATGAGCTTAAAAAAAGGAGTAATATCCATAGGTTAACTCAAAATATTATTATATTTTTAAGTTTAGTAGAGACTCCTGAATTTGCTAGGCTCTGCCTTGTGCTTATTTTCCTGATTGCTTAACTCAATAGAGGTACAGGGGCTTCTAATCGACTGTTCCTGTGCTCCAATTCCGCCTTACATGCTTCTAAAAACCCTTTTTTTGCAGTAAGAGCCTCTTCTGAAAACGTACTCATCCTGGACACCTCGGCATATAATTTACTCAAAAACTCAGCACATTCGAGATCAGAATGCTCCTCATGCAACTTCTCTATGCGTTGCTCGTATTTATTTTGATCAACTAATTGATTGGTAGGTGCACTTGCAGATAACATGCCTTGCAAATAAGGGGTATAAAAAGGAGACATGCTCAGGCGCTCAGCACCATCGTTCTTTCCTGGACTGCAATAGAATCTCTCCAGTGCCTGCTTATACTTTGACACCCTCTCCGCACCCAAAAACTGATCATAATGCACTACGCCCGCGGGGAAATTTTTTCCCAAATGATTTCTGGGAATAATATTCATCTCTTTTAAAAAAGACATGAATCCCTTCTCAAAATTTGTAATCCCAGGTGCTTCAGGATGAGTGACTACGTCTATCGCTAAAATACGCTCATCATCTGATGAAGTAAAACTGGTTGATAATCCTCCGTTAGTCCCCTTAAGATAACGAACATAAATCGCATAAGTAACAGGAAATTCCCCCATACTACCCGCTTCGTTCAACATGGCTTCCATTTTTTGTAAAATAAGTTCCAATTTTTGCCCTGCTTCGTCATCTTTGACTGGAATCAAATAACTCACATCCCTCATCTCCTTTGGAAAAGCCACCTGAGGATGTGTGATATGATTTTCATAATCTACTTTTGGTGATGTACCACGAGTACCTGTGACTACTGCTGCTGACAGTAACATAAAAGAAGGTAATAAATGCTTTAATCCTGAGTCCAGTAAGAAATCCATCACTGAGGCACCAATGCGAACCTGTAACTCTTGAGCAAAAGAGCGAACGTCCGGATCATAAGGGGCCTTTTCCTTTTTTCCTGGTTTGTCGGTAGTATAATTCCATTGACGAATTTGCCATTTGGAAACCAGTTTATCCGATTCAGGACAGCCGTAACTTGGCATTCCCATAATACTGATGTATTGATTATTCTTTAATATATCACTTAACCTGCCTGTCATTTCCCTGGTATTGGGAAATAATTCTATTGTTTCACATAAATTAAATGCCTTAACCGCTCGTAATTTCATGCTAACAACAATACCCAACAACCCGCTATGACCACCTGTCAAATCTTTGAAATCAGGATGATCAGAATTAATTTCACGCAGGTTGCCGTCCATATCACAAACTGTAACCGATTCAATTAGGCCACTGAAAGCCGGTTCATCACGCCCGGTACCATGTCCCGCTGTTCCAGCCAAGCCAACAGGGGTCACCCAGGAAATCATGCTAACAGTTGACAAGGATAACTGATGTTCTCGTAAAAAATCGGCAAAATCAGCCACCTGCATCCCTGCACTCACTTCCACCAAAGTCATGGGGAGTCTATGAATGGGATTGTCTGGATTAAAAACAGGGGGATTTTTTAATGGACCAATCACTTTTGCATGATGAAATTTTTTTGCAAAACGGATAATTACATCGGTACCTGCCGTATCAGGAGATGCTTTACCACCTACGACTTGAGAAAAAGAAAATCCTTCATTGTACTGACTCTCCTGGGCTTCGCTCCATGGAAAAAAGCAACAGCTTTTACCCGGTTTATCAGTCCATCCCGCAGTAGCTCTCACCGTCACTTTATCTTTGGGTTCCCTGTCAGAATTCAATTCCTTAATCGCCTTCATCACTGTCTGAACCTCTTTTTCATTTTTAACTTCCACGACAATCGCGGCTGGATTATTAACACTCTCCATGTAGTTAGACCAACCAACAGAATGAGAAATTTTGTTTTGATTCAGAATTTGAATGAACTTACTTTTTAACTCCGTAGGTAACGCCATAATTACTCCTTGTAATATTAGTCCTCAAACGGTTAAACATAAGTTTAATAGAGCAAACCGATGTACCATGAACAGTGCCTCTCGATCAGGTATACATAAAGACACTTCAAAAATACAATACAATACTTAATGAAAAACAATAACGAATTTTGGTAGTCAATAATAAAAAATATACCCTTTTGATTGTACGCTTCTTGGAATAACATCCGTTGTGAATAGGAATCTTAAAAATCTTATCCTTGAAAAAATGAGCTCTTTTTTGAAGGGAAATAAAATATATCGTTTTACTATATTTTGAGTGGCAAACATGGAAATAATGGATGATCCATGCTAGCGCCTGCCGGTATTTCGGCCGTCAAACCAGGAAAATCAGGTGAAGTAGGCCATGCTCTGGGGGCATGCGTAATATCATCACCTAAAAAACGCACAGAAAACACTCTTCTTCTATGCCTTCCCTCAACTCCTCTTGCCATGTGTAAAGTCAGCATATGGAAACATACAACATCGCCTGGCTCAATTTCCCATCCAATAATTGGATACCTTGCTCGCGCCTCTTCTATAGGAGGCAACTCCTGCAAACTTCCTTCAGGAAACCATTTTGCCTGATTATCTAAAAATGTTCTTGGCATTAACCAGGGACCCAAATGAGAACCAGCGATAAATTCCAGAGTTGAAGAACGACTGACAGGATCAACCGGAATCCAGAAACTGCAGTTCTGCTTCCCCTCAATATTATAATACGGCTGATCCTGATGCCAGGGTGTAACCTGTCGTGTACCTGGTTCCTTTACCAACAAATGATCATGATACAACCGGACTGATTGGCTTTGCATTATTTGAGCGGCAGCTACTCCCAAATTCGTACCAAAGATAATTCGTTGATAAAAAGGATTGTTTTGCCAAGTACAAAAATCCTCAACAAAATAACCAGGATCATCGGGTCTGCTGGCTATTTTGGCACGGGGACTTAAGGAGGATAAATTAAATTCTATTCCTTCTTTTAGAATAGCAATTTCTTCCGCATTTAAAAATTGGCGAAGACATACGGCACCATTACGATTAAAATCACGGATAGTATCTTCATTCATTTTATATTCCGGTGTGATTGGTTTTTGATAACTCACATTTTCTCCAATACATCTCGCAAATGTTTAACTGGCTCTACCGTCATGGAATCGATTTGCTGTTTGGGAGCATTGGCAAAAGGGACTATAGCACGCTTGAATCCATGTTTTATAGCCTCCTTAATGCGTTCTTGACCACTTTGCACTGGTCTGATTTCCCCCGCTAATCCCACTTCACCGAATATGATGGTTTCACTATCAAATATACGATTACGTAAACTTGAAATCACTGCAGCCAACAAAGCCAAATCACTCGCTGTTTCAGTCACTTTCACTCCCCCGACTACATTGATAAAAACATCCTGATCGTAAGTAGCGATACCTCCATGACGGTGTAAAACAGCTAACAAGATAGCCAGGCGATTATGCTCAAGACCCGCAGTAACGCGTTTCGCTTGCTGACCGTGGGCCTCATCAACCAATGCTTGTACTTCTACCAACATGGGTCTTGATCCTTCCCAAGTCACCATCACTGCACTGCCAGGCGTAGGTTCGGGCTGGCGAGATAAAAAAATAGCTGAGGGGTTGGCTACCTCCTTCAGGCCTTTGTCAGTCATCGCAAATACACCTAATTCATTGACAGCGCCAAAACGATTTTTAATGGCGCGAATGACTCTGAAGCGGCTATCATTTTGCCCCTCAAAATAGAGAACACTATCAACCATATGTTCTAACACCCGAGGCCCGGCTAATGTTCCTTCCTTGGTGACATGCCCTACCAGGAAGATGGCCGTATTGGTCATCTTGGCATAACGCACCAATTGTGCTGCCGATTCCCTGACTTGACTAACTCCTCCCGGAGCAGAACTTATGGCTTCAGTGAATATCGTTTGTACTGAATCGACGACAATAATTCGCGGCTTTTCCTTTTGGGCTTGAGCAATGATGGATTCAACCTGAGTTTCTGCCAATAGCCGCAGTCCGGCCAAAGGTAGTCCCAATCTTTGGGCACGCATGGCAACTTGTTGTAATGACTCTTCCCCCGTCACATACAATACTGTTTCTTGCATAGATAAATTAGCCAGCGTTTGCAACAGTAAGGTGGATTTACCGATCCCCGGATCCCCTCCAATCAAAACAACCGAGCCATAAACCAGCCCCCCTCCCAAAACCCGGTTGAGCTCGGATATACCACAATCCATACGTACTATTTTGTCCATTACAACGTCTTCAACAGCAGTGATGACAGAGCGCTGATTAGCCCATTGCCCACTTCGTAAAGTCTTGTTTTCAGGCATAATCCCTTCTTCAACAATGGAATTCCAGGCGCCACATTGAGTACATTGTCCTGCCCATTGTTTAAAAATGGCCGCGCATTGATTACAAACAAACTGGGTTTTCACTTTCATAATTTTTGCCTTGATTCAAGCATTTTATTTAGTACATTTATGATAACTCGCGCTGAACATATTTGCCTTAAATAATTTTTAAATGAACCAGGACTTATCTTATCTTGAACGCCACCTTTTTCTTTTTATTGCACTCAATTTACAAAATATTTATTAAAACTTTACTTTTCAAAAACACTTTCTTGCTTTATTATTTGCCGAAGTGATTTTTTTATAAAAACCGAGGATAAAATTATGGCAAAATTCACCGTAGGTCAGGATCCAGTTAAAGGTTTAACTGAACTTAAGGCATACATGGAAGAGCAAATTTCAAAAATTAAAAAAGCAACCTCAGAGCAGGAAATCGATCAACTACTTGTAGAGGTTTTGAATGAGTACGATGATAAAATGGGTTCATTATCAAAAATTTACAAGGGTGGAAATGAGCAAGTTGAACAACTAAAAATTGACGTAAGAAAATTATATGAACCTTTACGTGATCAATTTAGTTATAACCACCCACAAACACTGGTTGGTGAATTTCAAACAAAATTAGAAGAACAACACAAACGGGCTGAAGAAGAAAAGCGTAAGCTGGAAAAACAGCGCGAAGAACAATTGAAACTGGAAAAGCAACTTGAAGAAGAAAAGCAAAAACTTGCAAAACAATCTGAAGTAGAAGAAAAACCTAAGCTTGAAAATCAACAGGAAGAAAATATAACTCAAGCTCTCCAGAAAGTTGATGGAATTATTCAAGAGCTCACACTCAAAATAGACAGAGTTGATCAACACCAGTATAAAAAAGCACATGACACAGCAAATACACTTCTCCAAAGTCTTATAGCTGCTCGTGATGAGTATGAGCGAGACTTAAGAGCCAATGAATTTTCTCAGGAACTTGCTGGAAGAAAGTTTAAATTAGCTTGTCAAGATGCCGTAAAAATAGCTAAACCGGTTTTAGAAAAAGACTTAGGCTGGGGTGACTACCTGAAAAATCTTTTAAAGTGCTTGGGCAACGCGGTGATTACCGTCTTTACGTTTGGTTATCAACAAGGTTTCTTCGCTTATGCACGTCCAGATTCAGCGAAAGCGGTAGAAAAAGCTGAAGAAGATTTGGGGCTTCGTCAAGCAGCTTCATCACCCAAATAATTAAACTTCAAACAAAAACCTGACATTCGCTTGGCTTCACGATGTTTAAATGCGAATGTCAGGTTTTTTATACAAATCGCGCCTGATTTTCATAGACTTATCTGACAAACAATTTGGCTTCAATTTAAATTGATTAACCCTATACCAGGCACTATGCATTAATACTTATCTAATAAAAAAGAATATGAAAATATTTGCTTTTCAATTGCCTGTTTTTGCTTTAACTTACCTAAGGGATTATTTTAAAATGTGAGGTCAAAATCATGCCTGCTTTCAAAAAAGGACAAAATCCGGTAACAGAACTTACCAGATTAAAAGAGTATATGGAAGACCAAATAGCGAAAGCAAAAGAGTCCTCCTCTTTAACAGCTCAACTAAAGTTCCTGGAAAACGCCCACACAGAACACTTTGTCAAAATGGGCTCTCTAACCACCATTTACAAGGGCGGCAGTGAAGTAGTTGACCGCTTGAAAATTGAAATACGCTCTTTATATGAAGAAATGCTCGAGTTAAAAGATAAATGCCGTGATCAGATTCAACAATATGAGACATCTATAAAAAACAGCCCCACCTTCTTCACTACGAGGAATAGCAAAACAAAGGATGAAGAATTTGATCTGGATTTTGATAAAGCATTTGGTCTTTAAACGCTGTTAACTACCTAATGTTGGTCTTTGATATTAAACTTGCAAAGTCCAACATCCAGTTCTGGAGTTCCTTTATAAAACCCAAAGCTGCCAATAAGCTTCTATGATTGATTTTCCACTTACTTCCATTCAGAAGTTGAATCCTCGCGTTAACCCAGTATAATCACACCTTTTATCGCCTTGGAAAACAGTTATGAGCAAAGGCATACATTTCGAACAATCAATCACCGAACTCGAAGAAATTGTCCGGCAACTGGAAAAGGGAGAGCTTAGCCTTGAAGAATCGCTGAAACAATTTGAAAAGGGAATTAGCCTTGCAAGACGTTGCCAAAATGCTTTGAATCAGGCAGAGCAAAAAATTGAAACGTTAACTGGTACTGATTCCAACATTGAACTCGACTCAGATGAACAAACAAGTGATTGATAAGTATACCCAAAGACATGAGCTATATCTCGAGCAATTGCTCAATGAAATAATAATACCAGCTCCCCAAATTCGCTCCGCACTCCATTACGCTTTATTTTCAGGCGGCAAAAGAATAAGACCCATTTTGGTTTATTTGGCTGGCGATTTAATTGATGTTGACCAGGGAGTTCTGGATATTATTGCGGCAGCGCTTGAGTTAACACATTGCTATTCCCTGATTCATGATGATCTTCCAGCGATGGACAATGACGATCTGCGCCGCGGTAAGCCGAGTTGTCATAAAGCATTTGATGAGGCAACCGCTATTTTAGTCGGCGATGGCATGCAAGCTTTAGCGATTGAAGTCTTACTGATGAGATTATCGCCCCTTCTCCCCGCAGCACAAGTCGTAGCCATTACTCAAGTATTGGTAAATGCCAGTGGAATAAGTGGAATGGTTAGTGGCCAAAGTCTTGATTTATCAGAACTGGCCAAATCATCGGTAACTGAGGAGCAATTAAGAGAAATTCATCTTTTGAAAACTGGAAAACTGATCCTGGCGTGTTTTGAAATGGTTTTAGCAGCACAACATGAGGTATCTGAGCAAATCAAATCCGCACTAAGAACTTATGGGAAACATATAGGGCTTGTATTTCAAATGCAAGATGATTACCTGGATCTGTACGCTCCAACTCAAATATTGGGAAAAGGTCGCTCCTCGGATCAGGCAAACCAAAAAACCACTTTTGCAACCTTATTTAACAAGCAACAATTGGAAGAAGAAATCGCTGTTCATTACCAAATTGCAATGGATTCTCTGCGGTTATTTGGTAGTAAAGCGGCTGCATTAATTGAATTAACAAAACAATTACAAAATCGTAGCAATTTGTCTTGACACCATTGATGCACCGGACAATCCGATTGATATCCGTTTTAAATTAGGATTTTTTAACAACACGCGAAACAGGAATCCAGGTTTCTATACCTTGCTCCATTTTACGTTGCGCACCCTTCCAGGCTTGCCCATAAACTACTTCATAAGTTAAGGGATATTTGCCAGTAGTAGTACGCATTGTAGCGTATTGTGCTTCAAATTGTTTCCATGCACTTTTACCTGTGAGCCCGTGATTTCGTTTAGGATTAATATTTCTTACCCCTTGAGTTTTTAGAGCTAATAGCAATTGGGGAAGGGTCTCGTAATGTATAGACAGTAATTCCATGTCAATGACTGGGTCCATGAAATGCTCGGCAATCAGACAATCTCCAATATCATGCATATCAACAAATTCATTAACATGAGCATATTGATTAGCGGCAGACCAGGCCGTTTGTAATTCCTTGAAGGTATCAGGACCCAAGGTAGTAAACATTAAGCATCCGTTGACATTCATTACACGATTAAGTTCCCGAAAAACCATGCCTAATGAGCTACTCCAATGAATAACCTGGTTAGCAAAAACCAAATCAAAAGCGCCTGTTGCAAAAGGCATTTTCTGCATATCGGCACTGACTAAAGGCCATTTACGACGCCAACCCTGTTTTTTCCTGGCTTGCTCTAACATGGCAAACGACAAATCCATTCCAACAATCTGCGCTTTCGGATATAACAAAGCCAATTCTTTTGAAAAAAATCCAGGCCCACACCCCAAATCAAGAATTCGTCGAGGAGCAATTTTCAAATATTGTAATCGCTCAAACAAACGACTGCCGATTTCTTTTTGAACTTTGGCCACACGCTCATAGTCATCGGCATGTTTGCTAAATGCCTTGCTTATTTCATTGTTGACCGTCATTATAAAGACCAGGGAAAAATTAAATGCTGGAAATCCAACTATCGTGCTCCAAAAATTATTAAGTATAACACAGAACTTACGTTTACCTTCAATATGCACTCTTTGCAACCAGTTCCACAAAAGCCAACTTGCAGTTTGCTCTAATTGCATGGAGTTTATGAAACAACTTGGATCTTGCTGTCAATACTGTGCCTACCCCCTTTCTGATGATACGTATCTGGTTTGTGGTCAATGCGTTAGAAAAAGGCCCTCCTTTGATAGTGCTTATATAGCGTATCGTTTTGAAGAACCTCTGCGTAGTTTAATACATCAGTTTAAATACCATAATGGCCTTTATCTGGCCTCGTTTCTAAAGCAATTACTTCTTAATGCCTTACCCAAAAACGCATTGAAACCAGATTGTCTAATTCCCGTTCCCATGCATCCCAAACGATTAAAACGAAGGGGATTTAACCAGGCTGGTGTATTAACCAGATTATTAGCTCGTCAATTAAACATCCCTTATGATTTATATTATTGCCAAAAAATAATCAATACCGCTTCACAAGCCAACCTTGATGGAGAGCAACGAAGGAAAAATTTACGTCATGCTTTTTATGTATCAGCTGTAACTTATGAACACGTTATGATTGTTGATGACTTATTAACCACAGGCAGCACAGCCAATGAAATGGCACATACATTAAAAAATGCTGGAGTTAAGAGAGTAGATATATGTTGTTGTGCGCGGGCTGTAACTAAAAATTAAAAGGCAGCCCGTACCTATGAGTCCACTGTCAATGGTGTAAATATCGATTCAAATCATTCATTAATAAATGCACTAACAAAACACAAAATAGAATAATCATCAAGCGATGAAGCAAGACTTCCACAGCCACTGAGACAGGTTTCCCACGAATTTTCTCTATAAACGAATATAAAATGCTGCCTCCATCAAGGCCAGGTATAGGAAATAAATTGACCAAAGCTACAGCAAGACTCAAAGTAGCAATGAATAGTAAAAAAACGATAACGCCTTGAGTTAAAGAAGCCACAGAAACAGAAAAAATAGCCAACGGTCCAAGTAAAATTGAAAAAGGAATAACCCCGAGAAACAATTGCTTCAATATCATTATAAAAAAGTACATGGTATGGATTATCTCAGCAAACGCTTTTTGCATTGAAGCCAGTAGAGATGGATAGCGCGTCAAACTGGAAACTGCTGACAAATCAGGTTTGATCCCTAGACTCTCGAGCAGAGAGCCATCTTTTGAAGTAAATTCAATCTGACTTAAATCAAGATTCAATTGTTTTAATTGTTGATTCCCTTGTCTTAAAACAATGTGAACATCCTTTTGCCCCCAATGAATTACCAATTGCATACCTACCCCTTGCCAGGAATCAGTTGGGTAATTCTCTATAGCAACCCATTGATCGCCTGCTTGAATACCCGCCTTAGCAGCAAGGCTATCCAGTTTTACCGATTGAATTTGAGGTTGTTTGTAGCTAATGCCAATATAAAAAACCAATACCAAGGCTATCCATGCGGTAATAAGGTTGGCAATCGCTCCTGACAATAAAATCAGCACACGAATCCAAATTGGTTTCTTATCAAAACAATAAGCATTTTCTTGTGGCTTTACTGGACTAATCCGCGAATTCAGTAACTGAACATACCCTCCCAAAGGCCACATTGCCCAGATCCAGTTACAACCACTTTGCGTTTGCCATTGAATTAATGGTTTTCCAAATCCTATGGAAATTTTACTAATTTTGACCTGAAACAGGCGGGCTGCCAGTGCATGCCCCAGTTCGTGTATACCTATCACCAGTATTAACGTAAGTATTATGGCTACCAATGCCATAATCATAATGGACTCCTTATCCAGAATATGAGGCTTATTAAAAACACACCAGAAAGAATAATCTATTTGTGCGTATTATCAACTACCAGCTGCAACATTGGAATCCCTTTTCTTCCAGCCAATTCATATCCTTTACGATAAACTTCAAAAATTCGATAAGGTTGATTCGTATCACTATCAACCAACTCCACCTCATCGCCCTGTTCATCAACTAAAGTGACAGTCAAATGAATCTCGCGAAATCCATCAACCTGGTAACGCTCTTTAAATAATTTCAGAACCCTCTCCAGGCTCTCAACAGTTTCAATAGCATTATGTTGACCTTGCAGGATAATGTCCATTTAAAGCTCCTATTGAAATGACACATGTTGTGCAATATGTGGCTATACATGTTGGCGGCAAAACTCAACAGGACTTTAGAAAGTCACTGTTCTCATTATTAGATATGAGCCCGTTTGAAGATAGAGAAAGTAAATTGAATCCCTTGCCAGCAAATTTTCCCAAGTGGGACAATCTTGAGGAAGAAGGCGGGTAAAAAATATACTGTAAAATGATTGCAAGAAACAGAAATACAAGGAACCTTGTCTTTTTCTCTACAAATTTTACAATGAATCGTTTACAATTCGTTAATTCCCTTAAACAAATAAATCAAGATTCTATGGTATTTGTAGCTTGCGGGCTTAATCATAAAACTGCTCCAATTCATGTGCGTGAAAAAGTCGCACTGCAGCCAGCCATGCAAGATTCTCTATTGAGCAGTCTGCTTGATTTACCTGAAGTCAATGAAGCGGCTATTTTATCTACATGCAACCGGACTGAAATCTACTGTGATACCAATACCCCTGAGGTTCTTGGAAACTGGTTAGCTCATGAACACCAATTATCAGAGGAATTATTATCTCAATTTTTGTATATCCATCAGGGAAAAGAAGGAATCAAACATACCTTGCGTGTTGCCAGCGGTTTGGATTCCATGATGATAGGCGAACCACAAATCCTTGGCCAAATGAAACAGGCGTATCAACATGCTTGTCGTCTTGGCACAGTAAAAACACAATTACGGCCTGTGTTTGAATATATTTTCAGAGCGTCCAAACGCATCAGAACTCGTAGCGGAATTGGGGCTAATCCCGTATCGATTGCCTATGCTGCGGTACAACTGATAGGGCAATTATTTAAAAACTATCATTCCTTAAGTGTCTTTTTAATTGGTTCCGGAGAAACAGCCTCTCTGGTTGCTAAATACCTGCATCAGCATGGTGTCCATCGTTTTTTGATAGCGAGCCGCACTCTGGAAAATGCTCAAAAATTAGCTGAAACTTTCGGTGGAAAAACACTGTCCATTGGTGATATCCCGCAATATTTACCTCTGGCCGATGTTGTTATTTCTGCCACAGCATGCCCACTCCCATTCATCAATAAAAGCCTGGTTGAGCATGCCTTAGAGCAAAGAAACCATGCCCCCATGTTTTTATTGGATTTGGCCGTTCCTCGTGATATTGAAGGAAATGTCAATGAATTGGAACAAGTTCATCTCTATAATGTAGATGATTTACAATCCATGATAGAAAAAGGGATGGATGAAAGGCGAAATGCGGCATTACAAGCAGAACAATTGATCGAAAGCGAACTGGATAACTACATTAGATGGCATCGCTCGCTTAGAGCCAAAGACGTCATTTGCGATTACCGCAATCAAATGCACACTTTGGCTCAACAGGAATTACAACGTGCTTTGAAAAAAATATCCGCTGGTCAAAATCAGCAAGACGTTTTAAATGAATTCAGTATGCGCTTGGTCAACAAGCTAACTCATAATCCCACCATAGGTTTAAGACAAATAGCATGGGATAACAGAGAAGACTTACTTGACCTCGCGCGATATCTCTTTGATACAACAGCCAATCAATCATTATATGAAGAAATCTCTTGAGTTAAAATTACAGCAAATGTTGGAGCGATACGAGGAAGTAGGCCGCTTACTGTCCGAAGCATCCATTATTGCCGATCAAAACCAATTTAAGTCTTTATCAAAAGAATATGCCCAACTTGAACCAGTTTCCCAATGTTATGAGTCGTATTTAGAGGCAAAAAATAATTTGGATTCTTTAAACGAATTATTGGAAAGTGATGATAAAGATTTAGCGACTATGGCTGAAGAAGAGATTGACACTGTCAAGAAACAAATTGAGGAATTGGATGAACAATTACAATGGCATCTCATTCCTAAAGATCCTGATGATGAACGCAATATTTATCTTGAAGTCAGAGCCGGCACAGGTGGAGACGAAGCAGCTATATTTGCCGGAGATCTCTTTCGAATGTACAGCCGTTATGCAGAAAGCCAGGGTTGGCAAATTGAATTAATTAGCGCCAGTCATGGTGAACATGGAGGCTACAAGGAAATAATTGCCAAAATCAGTGGGCAAGCGGTTTATTCACAACTCAAATTTGAATCAGGAGCTCACAGAGTACAGAGAGTACCTGAAACTGAATCGCAAGGTCGTGTCCATACTTCCGCATGCACGGTTGCTATCATGCCGGAGGTGGATGAAATTAATGACATTCAGATAAATCCCGATGACTTACGCATCGATACTTACAGATCTTCCGGAGCCGGTGGACAGCATGTTAACAAAACAGATTCTGCCATTCGTATCACACACATTCCTACAGGAGTGGTTGTAGAGTGCCAGGATGAGCGTTCACAGCACAAAAACCGTGCCAAAGCAATGTCCTTGTTAAAAACAAGATTATTAGATGCCGAAGTAAGCAAACAAAAACAAGAACAAGCTCAAACACGTAAGTCACTGGTTGGTACAGGTGACCGCTCCGAGCGCATTAGAACTTATAACTTTCCTCAAGGCCGGCTCACTGATCACCGTATCAATCTGACTATCTACCAGCTTAGTGACATCATGGAAGGGAATTTATCCCTGGTCATTGACCCGTTAAAACGCGAATACCATGCTGAACTGCTAGCCGATTTAGGTCGACATGATTGATATTCGTTCATTACTGGAACAAGCTCTGCAACAATTCAAAGTCAAAAACCAGGAAACCAAGTTAGAGGCAGAACTTTTACTCTGCCATGTGTTAAACAAAAACCGGGCCTATCTTTTTGCCCATCCGGATGCTTTGGTTTCTCCTGAACAGATAGAAACCTATTTGCAGATGATTAAACAACGTGCTGAAGGTCTACCAATCGCCTACATTACTGGACAGCGGGAATTTTGGTCTCTTTCGTTAAAAGTAACACCCAATGTTCTCATTCCAAGACATGAAACCGAGCGTCTGGTGGAGCTTGCACTGGAGCTAATACCTGACAAGGAGAATGTTTCTGTCCTTGATCTGGGAACAGGAAGTGGTGCTATTGCCTTGGCGCTTGCAAAAGAAAGACCCCTTTGGCATATTGACGCCTGTGATTTCAGCAAAGAGGCATTGGAGTTAGCCCGTTATAACGCTAAAACACTCGGCTTAAACAATATTAATTTCTGTCATTCCTACTGGTTTAATAATCTCCCCCTAAAACAATACCACGCTATTGTATCTAATCCGCCCTACATTGCTGAAAATGATCCTCATTTAAAACATGGCGATGTCCGCTTTGAACCAACAAGTGCATTAGTCAGTAGTCAAGATGGATTAGCTGATCTACAATATATTATTCAGCACAGTTATGAATATCTTTTGCCTGATGGACTGCTCTTGGTTGAACATGGTTTTGAACAAAAAAATGAGATAAGCGCTATACTTAATCAATTAGGATATAAAAACATACACTGTTGGCAAGATCTTCAAGGACATGATAGGGTAAGTGGAGGACAACGTCCAAGCAATCGGAATAACAAACCTTTGTAGTGATTATTTTTTTGTTGATGATACTGACATTTTTTGGTATACGTAGCGATTTTGTATAAAACTCAGTTTCAGATACAGAATGAAATATAGGGTCTGGCATGACAGGACAATTAATTGATAAAACCAAAGAGAGATTATACAACGTGAAAAACGATGCAATAGGAAATATGGGAATAGCGCCCTACCAAGAGACTGAGGGCGAGGAATATATGAATGAAAAACAGCTGGCACATATTGAAAAAATATTGCTCGCCTGGCGCCAATCTTTAATGGAAGAAGTAGATCGTACTGTCTCGCACATGAAAGATGAAGCAGCCAACTTCCCAGATCCTTCCGACAGAGCAAGCCAGGAAGAAGAGTTTAGCATTGAGCTTAGAACCCGCGACAGGGAACGAAAACTCATTAAAAAAATCGAAGACGCTCTTGAGCGATTAAGAAATGAAGATTTTGGATATTGTGAAGCCTGCGGAATCGAAATTGGCCTGAAACGTCTTGAAGCAAGACCTACTGCGACCTTATGCATAGATTGTAAAACTCTATCTGAAATCAAGGAACGCCAAAATCAGGGTGCTTGATTCTTTCTTGCCTCTGAACATTAAACAATAAATTCCCGCCAGGCGGGAGTTTATTATTACAAGCAATCGATGTTTTTTATGTATTTTACCAATTATGGCTACAGATTAAATCAAATCAAAAAAGGCTCGGATCAACACTGGCTGTTTCTGCCAGGTGGGCCGGGGCTTGGTTCTGAATATTTAGCCAGTTTTTGCGACAAGCTAACTTTGCAGGGCACTGTAAGCCTTGTTGATTTTCCAAAAGATGGAAATAATAGTGAAGGCCAGCTTGATTTTGTATCTTGGCAGGAAGGCCTCATTTCATTGCTGAAATCTTTGAACAAGCCAATCCTTGTTACCCATAGTTTTTCAGGAATGTTCACGCTGAATTTTCCGGAAATTGAGAATCATTTAAGCGGGCTTGTTTTAATGAATACAACAACAACCAACAGTTTCTTTCAGCACGTTAACGAAATGCGTCAAAAACATAATTTGCCAGATTTAGTCCCTGCTGCGAGCCAATATCATTTATATCCATCCAACGAAACCTATAAAAAATTTTGGGATACTTATAAACATTATTGTTTCACTCAGGAAGAGCTACCAATCGGTGAGCAAATGATGGAATTATTTGCCTACAACAATGAATCCTATCATTATGCCATCGAGCATTTTTATAATGATTTTCACTATAAGTGGCATCCTCAAACCATTCCAACCATGACCATTGCCAGTGAACTTGATTACATTTGTCCACCTGCAATATTTATTCAGGATAAGAATTTTCAATGTCAAAATGTGATTAATAAAGTCATTTATAAAGCAGGCCATTGTCCATGGATACTCCACCTTGAACAAGTTCAAAAATGTTTTGATGAATTTTCTGGTATGATACAAGAAATCAATATTGAGAGAATTTTATAACAAGCTAATATCCCAAAACTGACTCAATTTTCTGTAAATACCTCACTACAGAGCCCTTATTACTTTCAAGGACTGAACTGGCGTTTGCAACCATAGTGCTTTGAGATTCCTTATCCTGATATAACTTGATAATTGCATCAACCAACTCATTGGCATGATTCACTAGCAAAATTGCCTGAGCCTCTTTAAGCTCTCTGCAAATTGATTTAAAGTTATGCACTTGATTCCCGCTTAAAACAGGCACATTCATCGCGATTGGCTCCAATACATTATGACCACCAACCGGGACAAGGCTGCCGCCAACAAAAGCAAAATCACTAATTTGATAAAATCCCAAAAGCTCACCCAAGCTGTCGAGTATAACAACTTCATTTTCTCTGGAAATCGTATCCAAATTGCTACGACACCCAGTATTAAATCCTGCTTGAACACTCAACTGATAGACCGTTTGAAATCGTTCTGGATGACGCGGAGCAATTAATAACACTACCCCCGGAATAGCCTCCTGCAAACGAGGTAGCTGAGATAAAATCTGAGACTCCTCGTCGTCATGAGTGCTTGCTGCAATGACGGTAAGTCTATCCTCTCCCCAATGACTTTTTAATTCCCTGTATTGACTACTATCAACAGAGTCAATCTGCAAATCAAACTTCATATTCCCTAATACATGGACTAAATCGGCATTTGCACCCAAGGCAATGAATCTCTCAGCATCCTCATTGCTTTGAGTCAAAATTCCTGAAAATTGATTCAAAACCGGTTTAAATAAAAATTTAAGCTTTAGATATCCTTGCAAGGAGCGATCAGATAAGCGTCCATTCGCCAGAAATAATGCCACTCCTGAAGCATGAGCCTGCTTAATTAAATTAGGCCACAATTCAGTTTCCATAATGATCCCGACACGAGGTTTCGTTCTTTTAAAAAATCGTTTGAGAACCCAAGGTAAATCATAGGGTAAATATTGATGCGCTACTTTATGACCAAATCGAGATTTTACTCGTTCAGAACCTGTAGGGGTCATTGTGGTAACTAACACTGACCAATGTTTGTTGAGCATTGCATCAATTAAAGGTGTTGCCGCGATCACTTCTCCCAGAGAAACCGCATGAAGCCATACATCAACTGGTGCATTTTCTTGTATTCCCAGACAAAAACGCTCTCCTATCCTTTGCCTGTAAGCTGGCAACTTTCTACCTTTCCGCCACAGGCGAAAAAGCAAGTAAGGAGTCAGTAAGTACATTAAAAAGGAATACACAAAACGCATAAACAGGTACCAAACACAAAAAGGTAAAGTATATACCTAAAACAGTTCCTTGTGCGATATGTTACAATTCAATTAGAGACTATGTTGTCCTCAATCTATATTATTAGAACTTGAAATTAAATTTAACACATATCTTTATAGGTAATTTCTGATAATGAACTTACGCGATTTCTTTGTAATAACAACCTGGTGGGGAAAAATACTTGGTGCCTTCTTTGGCTACTTAACTGCTGGGCCAGTAGGCGCTTTGTTTGGCATTCTCGTTGGAAACTTTTTTGATCGGGGCCTTGTCAGTTATTACTCTAATCCCCATTGGCTGTACCATGCAGAAAAACAAAGAATCGTTCAAAAAGCTTTCTTTGAAGCCACTTTCTCCATAATGGGGCATGTTGCGAAATCGGATGGCCGTGTTTCTGAACAAGAGATTAGCATGGCTAAATCCATCATGAATGAAATGAAATTGAGCAAGGGGCAAAAGGATTTGGCAAAACGATTATTTAATGAAGGGAAACAAGCTGATTTCAATGTCAGTCTTGCTCTTATCCAATTACAAAGAATCTGCAAGGATAACCGTGATTTGTTAAAGCTTTTTGTAGATATTCAGTATAGGGCAGCTCAAGTAGATGGATTAAGTAGTCAAAAAATTCACGCACTAGATAACATTTTTACGCATCTGGGATTTGCTCCCCTACACAAACAGTATCGTTTTTATGAGGATTTTGGTTCTTATTTCCAGCAAGAACAATCCAAACAACACTATCATAATCAACAGGAGTACAAGCATACCTCCTCATCTCAAGGTCAACAGGGTTACAAACCTCAATCACCCCCTAATACTTTAGCCCATGCTTTTGCATTACTTGAGGTAAGTCCGAATGCAAACAAACAGGAGGTTAGAAGAGCGTACAGACGTCTATTGAGCCGTAACCATCCAGATAAATTAATTGCTCAAGGTTTACCCGAAGAAATGATTAAATTGGCTAACGATAAAACTCATCAAATTATGAAAGCCTATGAATTGATCTGTGAAACCAAGGGTTGGTAGTCCAATTTGTTGGTCGATACGATTGAACTTGCTGTAGAATAAACGGGTTCCAGATAAGAAACCAATATCGGCGGTGGCTGTGGCTCAAACTCTGGAAGCTTTGCCATCCAACCATGGACAAACGCCAATAATAATTGTTGACTGTATTGGTAGTCATGAGTAGCACCAGGTATATCAATGGCTAAATAACTATTCTCTTTAAATTTTTCTTCCCTGCTCTTACGTTGCTGCCTTACCATGTCATAATCAAACTGCCCCACAATATCAAACAGTGGAAAACGCAACCGAGGTACTTTTTGCAAATTTCTATTTAAATCATAGGCAGACAACATCACTAGCCCATTGATCATCTTGGATTGGGGCTTGCTAAAATACTCTAATGCCAGATTAAGTTGATCACCATAATGGACTAAAACGATTCTTTTATTATTATTCTGCCTTAAAGTACTGATGACTTCCGGTAATTGGTTAATCCAGGGTATCGAGTTATTTTTAGTACAATTCAATAATACGACTGACCAGCCATTTCGAGCCAATCCCTTGGCAAACTGTTCCAATAATAAGGACCATTGCGCTGTCTCTCCACCACTAACAATGATAACCGCCCCATAGGAAACAGGCCTTGATAGCCAATAAGGCAATATAATTTTTTTTTGATCGACGGTTATGTCAAGCTTATCCGCAAATACATTGGAAACAACAAAGCAAAATAGTAGTACTATCCATTTAATTTGATTCAT
Organism: Legionella pneumophila subsp. pneumophila str. Philadelphia 1; assembly: GCF_000008485.1. Taxonomy (NCBI): domain Bacteria; kingdom Pseudomonadati; phylum Pseudomonadota; class Gammaproteobacteria; order Legionellales; family Legionellaceae; genus Legionella; species Legionella pneumophila. The sequence continues at coordinate 2,645,731 of NC_002942.5, forward strand.
ATTTCCCTATAAAATTGCCTATGATGGACAAGACGCACTAGTTAGTGCCAGTTAGAATGAGAGAATATTTGCGAAGTTCAAACACATCATTCTCTCATTGGGTTCTGCTCAGTATAAAATCCCCGTTCTTATCATTGCGGATTCATTTGAATGACGATGCAAGTTGCATTTGCTATCACCATAAAAAACTCTTAATTCTCGGCGAACTCCACACCAGCTTCATCCAGCATCAAACGCGCTTTTTCTGCCATTATTTTATGTGCCAACGCTGTCGGATGAACCAAATCAAAAAACAAATAACCATCACATGCGCTTTCTGTCAATTCTGGCTTCACAGACGCAACCATCTTCAAAACCGAGTTTTTAGTAATCTCATCTACTATCGAAAAGGAGCAGGTACCTGTTATATTTGTAAATCCATACTCTGCAGCATGTTCTATCACATGGTCAAAATGACTACCCGTGTCAAAAAACAACCACTCAACTTCAGGATAAGTTTTTTTAAAATAATCGACTGTATTGGATAATGCATTATTATGCTGTGTTGAGAAATAGGTCATCTCTTCAACAGAGCCAAACTCCAGAGCGGCAGGAGTTCTTCCCAAATCAGGTAAATTGAGAACTAAAATATGCTTCGCTCCCTTGTCTACCAAACGTTGTATGCTATCCGTAATCCCTCGGTTAACATTTTTAAGCGTTTCGTCCACTTCAACAGGCATTCCGAGGTAATTATTTGCCCCTATCCAAATAACAAAAAGACTGTCAGGGCTTGCTTTATCCTGATGTGCTAACAAATAAGAATTCACTTCTCTTCTTAAGGTAAAAAATACTTCATCATCTTCTTCATCGACAGAGACTCCTGCTCCGCCAAAAGCATAATCCAGCAAATGAGAGTTGGGATCATTTGGGAAGTATGAAGCTGCCAGACGTTCTATCCATACTGGGCCATTGGAAAAACGACCTTCAAAATAAGGGGGGGATTGAGGAAGTTGGTGTTTCATGTATTCATATAAGTTACCGTTATCCGACAAACTATCACCAAATACAACTATGTTATTAAGTGGTGTCGCGCTAACAGCTCCCGACAATAAAAAAGCACACAAAGATGCTAATAGTTTCATGAAACCCCTTAAATAATAGATTGATTTTATATCTTTAGGTTCATTCAATTATATAATGATTTATCAATTTTTCCACGGCATTTAACACATTACTGTATATAAATTTTTTGTTGATCTAAAACAGAAACCTAATTATAGTAAATCCTGTAAACACTTCCCTGACTCGATTCATAATGCTTTCTTTTGTAACAGGGTACAGAAAATCAATATCTTGCAATCGATTCAGCAGAAATGTCGTCAGCCCTTATTTCTTTATGAGAACCATAATAATGACTAGATTTGAAAGAAATTTCCTGATTAATAGCTTGATGTTTCTTGAAACCATACTCTCTGTGGACAAGAAGCTGGATGATGCAATTCACCATTTTACTCAAGGCCAATATGAAAACCCCCGCTATCAAATTAATTCACGTATAACAAATGCTGATGACTGGTCCAAAGAGGATAAGCTAAAATTTACTTCTGCAATTGCAGAAGCCATAGCTCTTGTTTCGGAGAAATATGAAAATCCAACCAGTGAGACTACAGAGCAAATACAAAGTGCCCGAAATATATTATTGGATAACTATGTTCCATTACTTACAGCGAACACCGACCCTGAGAATAGATTAAAATCTGTGAGAGAAAATAGTAGTCAGATAAGAAAAGAATTAATTGCCAAACTCAAAGACGAAGTACCTTATAAAAGTCAGTTTGAAAACCCCTATGTTCTTTTCCCATTCGTTGCTGCCACTGTAGCCGTAGCAGCTACTGCTGCGTCAGTGTTGTTTGGCAACAAACCATAAAGGTAGTGTTTTATTACTAATGAAGCCTCTTGTCAGGCTTCATTAAACTCAGAAATATACAGATCATCAGTACTCCAATGGTTATTTCCGTTCAAGATGGACCAAATACGGTCGTTTCAAGAAGGAGCTGATCTCTTACACTCAGAGATAAAATAATGGTTAATTAAATTTATAGGCAGATTCATTACGAATGTCGTCTAACGCTTCTTTTACTTCTTCTTTTATTCGTAGCTGAAACTGGCTGCTTGCTTTTTGGCTGAATCCACGAGACTTATCAGCTCTCCGAATTGGGCAATCAGGATCGTATCTATTGCTTTCAATGTCTTTGATATTCTTGGTTTCTCTACCGAAAAAACCGGGTTCATGTTTCTTTTTCATAATTTGGCCCCTCAGTGTTAAATTTCAGAACACCAATCCATATTAGAGGTATTAAATTAGAAAAACAAGCCAGGAAAAAGGTAGGTCTTCAGGGTAAAATCATACTTTGATTAAATAATACGTCATGCATATCATTCCTACGCGAGTGGGAATCTGTTTCAAATCTTACCCCTCCCTTTGCTATAGAGAAGAGATAGCTTACTGCCTGTGCGGGGATAATAAAATGTGAACCATTGTTTGCGCTATTTATTGTACTTAATGTTATGATCTCGCCCTGACAGGCGAAATCGTTTTACAAAATAATTAAAGGCCAATTGATAGCGCTAACAGCACTTTACTGCTAAGCTATTCAGGCACTACCAATTAATGTTAAATTGAGTTGGCGGCCACAAACCCAAGCCTTGGTTAAGTCCTTCATCACTTCTTTTGGCATACCTTTTGGTAAACGAACAGTAGAGTGATCTTCATGAATTTTAAGACCAGTAATATATCGGCTTTGCAAGCCAGCCTCATTAGCAATAGCCCCTACTATGTTGCCAGGTTTGACTCCATGAATTTTGCCTACATCGATACGAAATAAATCCTGGGCTACTGATTCTTGATTAACGGCCTTCCTGCCATCATTAAATTTTTTTCTTTCATTAGAAAAGTCTTTGGCAAAATCTTTCTTGCTTCCTCGCGCACCTTTCCGATCAGCAAAAGAACTTTTTCTATCTTCCTTAAATCGACCACGTAAATCCAATCCTTTTTCTCCTGCCCGAGCTCTCTCTTCTTTGAATGCTGAAGCTGCTTTAGGCATATTTAATTCTTTTCTCCAAGGCATGTCTTTATGCAGCAATAAAGCAAGAGCAGCCGCAACATCTACTGCTGATACGTCATGCTCTTTAATGTATTCTTCCACAATCCTTTTGTAGGAATACACATGCTCATGATTCAGTCGAGTAGTAATGTTAGACATGAATCTTTGTTGACGAGCCATCTGTATCATATGGTCATTAGGAACTTGAACTTTCTCAATTCGTTGCCTGGTATGGCGTTCAATGCTGGAAATTAAACGCGATTCCTTGGGAGTTACAAATAAAATCGTAACACCAGAACGGCCAGCTCTCCCTGTTCTGCCAATTCTGTGAACATAAGTTTCATTATCATGTGGCATATCATAATTAATCACATGAGTAACTCGCTCGACATCCAAACCTCTTGCAGCGACATCCGTCGCCACCAGAATATCAATCGCTCCTTGTTTAAATTGAGCAATAATCCGCTCACGCAAAGACTGAGTAATATCACCATGAATTGCCATTGCTCTTAATCCATGTTGTTGCAATAGTTCTGCTACTTCCTCAGTACTGCTTTTAGTGCGTACAAAAACGATAACCCCTTGATAATCCTCCACTTCCAAGACCCGGATTAACGCATCCGGTTTTTGATGTACGGAAGCAAATAAAAACCGTTGCTCAATAGACTTGACCGTCGCAGTTTCCATACGGATTTCAATTGAGGCAGGGTCATTCAAATAAGTATTGGCTATTTGACGAATTCGATAGGGCATGGTTGCTGAAAACAATGCCATTTGCTTTTTTTCAGGCAGTTTTTCTAAAATGGTTTCTACATCTTCGATGAAACCCATACGCAACATTTCATCTGCTTCATCCAGAATAAATGTCTTCAGATTATTTAAGAGCAAGGTGCCTTTATCGATATGGTCCAGAATACGTCCTGGCGTTCCAACAACCACTTGCGCACCACTACGCAATTGTTTTAATTGACGACCATATTCTTGCCCACCGCAAAGAACGGCGATCGTCACATTGCGTTGGTACTTGCTTAATAATTCAAATTGCTCTGCAACCTGGATTGCCAATTCACGAGTAGGGGCTAAAATCAAAGCCTGAGTGGTAGATATCTCAGGGGACAAATTTTGCAAAATTGGTAATGCAAAAGCCGCTGTTTTACCTGTACCAGTTTGCGCAAGAGCAATGGCATCACGACCTTGCAATATCAAAGGAATGGTTTGAGCCTGGATAGGCGATGGCGTAATAAACTTCATATCTTCTAACGCCTTATTTAAAGCATTAGAAAAATTAAAAGTAGAGAAGTTTGATATTTCTTGATTCATACTGTTCCTGAATATAATAAAGCGTCTTTCTGAAAAGGCTAACTAATATAAAAAATGTGCATTATAATAACAAAATTAACAAGATGATGCACTATATTTATTAATTTTATCAAGACTACAACCAGGGCAAAATCATATTTTGACTAAATAATACATCACATGTGTCATTCCCACGCAAGTGAAAATCTATTTCAAATTTTGCTCCACAGCTTACAATAAAAATGGCTTCCCGCCTGCGCAGAATGACAAAATATGAACAATCGTTTGTGTTGTTTATTGCACTTAATGATGTGATCTCGTCTTGAGGCAACAACCTGTCTTGATAAAAAATAATTTTATAGAAAGTGCCCTATTTTGACCTTTATTTTTAAATAATAAGAGGAAGAGTTTCTTTAATTAACTCAAACTGTGCCGGTAAGCAACCAATAATTTCACCATCTGCCTCAATTTCTATTTTACTTTCTTCCAACGGCTCTATTTTAATTTTTTTAGTCTGAACATAATGGACATTATTATCCAACAAATGCCCTCCTGAATAAATTTTATATAATTTTAAAAGTGCATTTAGTTTTGAAAATTCATTAAAAGAAACCACATCAAACAAGCCATCGTTCACTTTTGCCATTGGCGCTACATGCATACCTCCGCCAAAATACTGGCCACTGCAGACGGCCATGAGCAGGATGGAGCTATCAAATGGTAGAGCATCGTCTATCTGAACCCTTACTTTGGTTTTACGATAGGTCATCAACCCGGTTAAAGCATGCAACAAGTAATTCAGAGTACCGCCCAGTTTTTTTAACCACTTGCTTTTAGAGACACGCAAAACCACATGTCCTGACAGACCACAGCTGGCAATATTAATAAAATACCTCGACAATTGATTGGCAAGAGTAATTTTCCCAATATCACACTTGATAAATTGGTTATGACTTAATCTATCCAGGAATTCGGTCATTTTCTGTTGGGGAAATTGTCTTGTAAAATCACCGCCACAACCTGCGTTAAAAAAAGCGATTTTTGTTTGCGGATTTTTTAATTTATCTTTCTCAATTAAGCCATTCAAAACATGATTTAAAGTGCCATCTCCACCGATTATTAACAGGCTGTCAGGGTTTTCAGCAAGAAGTCCGTCTGTGATTGCTTCAAGATCATTAACCCTGTTAGATATTCTGTAAACAGTTTGTTCGAATAGGGCATGTAACCCGGGTTTTAGGACTTTCCAAACTTTTTTTCCGCGACCGCCGCCTGCTATAGGATTTATCACTACAGCAATTTTACTCATACTAATGCAGCCAACCGACAAGCCTGATCAATAGCATGACGTGCGTCAAGCTCCAAAGCTTTATAAGCGCCTCCTATTAAATGAACCAACTTGCCTGCCATTTTCAGAGGCTCATACAAATTCTTTAATTCTATTTGGCCTGCACAAATCACTATAGAATCTACTTCCAAAACTTGAGGCTTGTCATCAATAGTCAAGTGCAATCCCTGATCATCAATACGCTCGTAATTTACACCCGAAAGCATTTTGACTTGTTTATGTTTTAAACTGGAGCGATGAATCCATCCGGTAGTTTTTCCCAACCGTTTACCCATTTTTTCTTTTTTGCGTTGTAATAAATACACTTCACGAGGGCTCGGTGCAATTTCAGGTGGTTTTAATCCACCTCTATGCTGCCCGCTAATATCAATTCCCCATTCATTATAAAATTGCTCAGAAGTCAATTGATGATCATGAGTTAAAAACTCAGCGACATCAAAACCAATTCCTCCTGCCCCAATGACGGCAACACGTGAGCCAACGGGTTTGTTTTGAGTAATCACATCAATATAACTCACCACCTTTTTATGATCTATGCCTTTAATTTCGGGAACTCTGGGTATAATTCCACTGGCCAAGACCACTTCATCATAGTCTTTAAGTAATTCCACAGTAGCTTCAGTATTCAAACGTACATCCACTTTATACTTTTGGAGTTGGTAGGCAAAATAATTCAAGGTATGCTGAAACTCTTCTTTTCCAGGAATTTTTTTCGCTAAATTAAACTGCCCGCCAATCTGATTCGCTTTTTCAAACAGGGTAATTTTATGCCCTCGCTCAGCTGCTGTTACAGCAAAAGCAAGGCCAGCTGGCCCAGAACCAACTACAGCAATAGCTTTCGGTTGATTTGTTGTTTCATAAACCAAGGTTGTCTCGTTGCATGCGCGGGGATTAACCAGGCAAGATGCTGTTTTGTTCACAAAAACTTGATCAAGACATGCTTGATTACAAGCGATGCATACATTAATCGCTTTGCTTTCGCCTAATTTTGCTTTTTCTGCAAAGCAGGGATCCGCTAGAAATGGTCTGGCCATAGAGATCATATCTGCGACCCCATCTTCTAATAATTGATTAGCCAATTCTGGTGTATTAATTCGGTTAGATGTAATTACAGGTATTTTAATTTCTGGCTTTAAATGCTGGGTCACTGGAGTGAAGGCAGCAGATGGAACCATCGTTCCTATCGTTGGAATTCTTGCTTCATGCCAACCTATACCCGTATTGATTAAACTGGCACCAGCTTGCTCAATGGCTTTAGCGAGGGTAACCACTTCCTGCCAATTACTCCCCTCAGCCACTAAATCAAGCATGGACAAGCGATAAATGATAATAAAGTGCTCGCCTACCGCCTCACGAACACTGCGAACTATTTCAATAGGAAATCGAATGCGATTGGAGAAACTTCCTCCCCATTCATCCCTTCGATGATTGGTATGAGTAACTATAAACTGGTTTATCAAATATCCTTCGCTTCCCATGATCTCAACCCCATCATAGCCAGCCAATTGAGCCAGTCTGGCACATCGGGCAAAATGTTTGATGGTTTTGATAATTCGTCTTTTACTCATTTCCCACGGTTTAAACGGGCTAATGGGGGATTTAATGCCGCTTGGTGCTACAATAAAAGGGTGATAACCATAACGCCCTGCATGCAATATTTGCAAGGCAATTTTTCCACCTGCTTCATGGACCGCTTGAGTAATGACCTCATGCCGATGTTGCTCTTTACTATTAGTCAGCTTGGCAGCGAAGGGAGCCAGACGGCCAGCTCGGTTAGGAGCAAAACCACCCGTTACGATTAATCCAACTCCACCCTGAGCCCTTTCTCTATAAAAGCTTGCCAGGCGATTTAAATTTTCTTTATCTTCCTCAAGTCCAGTGTGCATTGAACCCATCAATAAACGATTCTTGATTTGGGTAAAGCCCAGATCCAAAGGCTGAAAAATGGCTTTAAAAGGGGTATTATCAATTCTCAATTCCATGAGGACTCTCTGTTTAATTAAAGCTTAAAACATAAAGTATAAACCTTGCTTATTATACAGCAATCATTTTTTACCGATTCAATTAATTTGTAATCCTCTCTCTAAACTTTAAAATAGAGTTTACGAAACTCTCATGGTCTACACAATGAAGGTTTGAACGTGCAAATCCTGATATACTAAATGTCTGAATTAAAAATATTTTTAACCCCAAAAAATCGATTTTTTTTTAAATCCTGTGGAATAAATGTTTTTCTTGGATAATACTAAAAATATTAACGGGCTTTGAAAAATACCAGGAAATGACATGAATAAATCAGGAATAATATTAATTGGTACTATTTTATTCTCAAGCATGGCTATTGCCGATGATCTTACAGCACCAATTTACACAACTGGTCCCAAACCAGTTGCAATAGGCAAGGTAACCTTCACACAAACCCCTTATGGTGTTTTGATTACACCAGACTTAACTAACCTTCCTGAAGGTCCGCATGGTTTCCATTTACATAAAACTGCAGATTGTGGTAACCACGGAATGCATGCAGAAGGACATTATGATCCTCAAAATACCAATAGCCACCAAGGCCCTTATGGTAACGGGCATTTGGGAGATTTACCTGTTTTATATGTCACAAGTAATGGGAAAGCAATGATACCTACTTTAGCCCCTCGTTTGAAATTAAGTGATATGCACAATTTAGCTGTCATGATCCATGCCAATGGAGACACTTACAGTGACAATCCTCCACAAGGTGGCGGGGGGGACCGTATAGCGTGCGGCGTCATTAAATAGTTTTTTGCATTTGAAGCAGATAATCTGCTTCAAATGCAATGATTTATTTGATTCGACCACTCACATGAACCGCATGAATCACAGCAGTAATACGTCCAACTCGTGCAAGGCTTGTATCAGATAAGCCGTGCTCTTTCAATTGACGTGCGTGAGAGCTGACACAAGCCCCACAACCATTGAGAGCAGAAACAGCAAGGGACAATATTTCAAAGGTTACCCTGTCTACCCCCGGAGTCATCATTCCTTGCATTCGTAATCCTGCAGGAATGTGCTCAATTTCCTTAATTTCAGTTAAATGAACAAAGCGATAGTAAATATTAGTCATCGCCATAAGGCTTGCCGCAAGTTGTGCTGCACGTACAATCTGTTCGTTATGCACCAATTCTTTAAGTCCTTTAATTAGAACCTCATTGCCTAAAGAATAACTCACAGCCAATGCAGAACCTAAAATCTGATGCTCACTCAATCCATCACTTTGTTCCAGATCAAGTACCTTAGTCAAATTCAAGCGTATGTCTTTAGCCACTTCCGGTATACTTTCTTTAACATTCTCTAACATGATTGATGCCTCTTTTTTCAATTTATTTGATATGAATTGTTTCTTCACCTTTTTTCCAATTACATGGACAAAGTTCATCGGTCTGTAAAGCATCCAGAACACGTAATACTTCAGCTGGATTGCGCCCTACATTTAAATCCGTAACCATCACAAAACGAGTAATTCCCTGAGGGTCTACAATAAATGTCGCACGTTGGGCAACTCCCTCCTCGTCATCCAATATGCCCAAATTTGCTGTCAATTCTCGTTTAACATCAGCCAGCATGGGAAATGGCAAATTGTTTAAGTCCGGATGCTGATTTCTCCAGGCCAAGTGTACAAATTCACTGTCTGTGCTTCCACCCAGAATTTGAGCATCTCGATCGGCAAACTCGGAATTTAGCCTTCCAAACTCCGCAATTTCAGTAGGGCAGACAAAGGTAAAATCTTTAGGCCAAAAAAATACGACTAACCATTTACCCCGATACGTTTCATTAGAGATCATTTGAAATGCATTACTTACATCATTGGCCACCGTTGCTTTAAGTTGAAACTCTGGAAATTTGTTGCCTACCGTAATCATAAGTTTTCTCCTCATTAAATTAACACCATTTTCATTGTTAAATTTAGGTGAAACCGCTAAATAAATAAAATCAATTGTTTTTATCAAAACGATAAACAAAATTAATCATAATAAAAATTATTAATCCATTTTGCAAAATATTTGGCTTTTATGTTTTTATAAACTACTTTTAAAGAAGGGCCTGTGGAGGAATATTGGTATGGAAGACCCTTTTTCTGTATTGCTAAAATCATTACAATCAGTATTTCATTTAGAGGCAATGAGAAATGGCAAGTACACTTTTCCAGCAGTTCAACATCTTAAAGAAGCCACCGAGAACTACAATCCAAAAGCCAGAAATACTTTTATTGAACTGCTTAGAGCAATTAGAGAAGCCTTGCCTTATATTGAAAAATGGCGGATTAATTTTAATGTAATCAGAAAATCCATGGATGCTCTGGCTAAATTGCACCACATGCCAACTATTGACTGGAATCAGGTCTTATCTCATCCAAAAGTATCGCCACGATTTCAATTCAGCGCACTGAATCATTCTCATCATGACTATGATTTAACGACCTGGCTTGAAAAAAAGGTAGGAAAACCCTTTGCTCAATTGGATCATACTGAATTAACCCAAACGCTGGTTGACAACCGGGATAGGTTTGGATTTAGCCAAAAATTGAGCAATCACTTAAAAAAAGATCCTGATTTTTTATACACTATCATTCTCAGGTCAGAAAGAAATTTCATCAAAATTTCTCAAACCCGCTTGATTCTTTACTTAACAGACGAACAACTTGCCAGAGCTATAATTAAGCATATTCCCGTTTTGATGCATAAAAGAAAAGAACCCTTCGAGCAAATAGAGCAATTGATTCATACTCTCAACGAAATATTATCCAATGGTCGTTCCGTATCAACTCTTTTACGAAACACAGACGCTAAAACCATCCTGGAGAATTCGCCATTATTTCAAATGTATTTGAGTGAGGAATATAAAAACAGACATCAACATCCCAATAAAGACCCTGATTTAAAAACAAACGAGTCATTGAAACCTGGTTTATAAAACCAAGGTGCGACAGCACCCTGCCCTGAAAAATTCACAAAGCAGGGTAATCAGCAAAAACAACAGAATCAAATCTATCAAGAATTAACCCGGTCTGGTTAATCCAATAAGCCTAAAGACTTGACCGTGTCACGCTCACTTCGTAATTCGTTTAAAGTGGTATTGAATCTCTCGCGGCCAAAATCGTTGAACTCCAAGTTCTCGACCACTTTTAATTCGCCATGTTCTCTTCGGCATGGGAAAGAGAAAATCAAACCTTCATCGACTCCGTACTCTCCCTTTGAGCGACGGCACATTGAAAACGATTCGCCAGCAGGAGTATCCGTAACCAAATGATTAACTCCTGTAATTATCGCATTGGCGGCAGAAGCAGCAGAAGATGAACCCCGTGCCTTGATCACTGCGGCTCCTCGTTGCTGGACGGTTGATACAAAAGTCTCTTTTAACCAGGTTTCATCATTAATGACTTGCGCAGCAGAAGTTCCATTGATTTTTGCGTTATAAAAATCGGGATATTGGGTGGCGGAATGATTACCCCAAATCGTCATTTGAGTCACTGCAGTAATGTCAACGCCTGCTTTTTTAGCCAATTGAGTACGAGCTCTTAACTCATCCAATGTGGTCATTGCATAAAAACGATCAGAAGGCACGTCTTTTGCGTGATTCATAGCAATTAGGCAATTGGTATTGCAAGGGTTTCCCACAACAAATACCCGTACATCATCACTGGCATAATCATTAATCGCCTGACCTTGTTTGGTGAATATACCACCATTGATTTGTAATAAATCAGAACGCTCCATGCCTTGCTTTCGCGGAACTGAACCGACTAATAATGCCCAGTTAACACCATCCATTGCCTTATTCAAATCTGCAGTACAAACAATGCGTTTTAATAAGGGAAATGCGCAATCATCAAGCTCCATAGCGACTCCTTCCAGTGAGGGAAGTGCCGGCTCAAGTTCAAGTAAATTCAATTCCACTTCAGTATTTGGCCCAAACATTTGACCGGAAGCAATACGAAACACCAAGGCATAACCTATTTGCCCTGCTGCACCTGTGACAGCAACTCTTACTCGATTATTTGTCATATGATTTCCTCTTATTCAACCACTCTCTAACTAAAAATAGCGCAGCAATACTGCGCGCCTCGGTAAAATCCGGTTTTTCCAATAACTCATAAGCAGCGTGTAAAGGCCACTCTACTGTTTCAGGAGGCTCAGGCTCATCACCTGGCAACGGCGAATGGTACAAACCCTCTGCAACAATAAGCTCAATGCGAGCTCCAAAATAACCAGGAGCCAATGACATGGAACGAATCCAGTGCAGTTCCCTTGCCGCAAACCCAGTCTCTTCACGTAACTCTCTGTTAGCTGCTTCTATAGGGGTTTCATTTCTGTCTATCACTCCCTTGGGAAATGATAATTCATAAGAATCAGTACCTGCGGCGTATTCCCGAACTAATAATAATGATTCTCCGGGAGTCAATGCAACTATTAACACCGCACCATGACCATGACTTTTAATCCGCTCATAGACTCGCTGAGCCCCATTGGAAAATTCCAGATACATTTCTTCAACTGTAAACAACCGGGATTTGGCTATCACGGTCCTTTGCTTACATTTTGGTTTATTTCGCATCAATGGTCATCACTTAATTTTGTAGCAAAATTGCTATCATGATACTATCGCATTCCCTAACAAGCCAGTTTAAAAATTGTAATGCTTCCGTTATCCTTGTACATTCATATTCCCTGGTGCATCAGAAAATGCCCATACTGTGATTTTAACTCACACAAAAGCCCTGATGTTTTACCCGAACACCAGTATATTCAGGCTTTGATTGAAGACCTTAAAACGGATATTTCCTCATACAATACCCGTGAAATTAACTCCATTTTTATTGGTGGCGGCACACCCAGTTTATTTTCAGCCGAAGCTTATAACAACTTATTTAATGAATTAAAGCGCATACTCCCCTTTGCAAAAAATATTGAAATTACAATGGAAGCCAATCCCGGTACTGTAGAACAACATCGATTTACTGATTATAGACAATCAGGAATCAATCGTCTTTCTTTGGGAATTCAAAGCTTTAATCCCAATCATTTAAAAATTCTTGGCCGTATTCATGACGAGAAACAAGCCCATTCTGCTATAGATACTGCCCGTAAAGCCGGCTTTGATAATCTCAATCTTGATATCATGCACAGTTTACCCAATCAAAGTGTAACGCAGGGATTACAGGATCTTAAGACCGCTTTATCCTATCAACCTGAGCATTTATCCTGGTATCAATTAACCATAGAACCGAATACTGTATTTTACAAGCATACTCCTCCCCTACCTTCTGAAGAAGAAGATTACTTGCTGGAGGAACAAGGATTTGCCCTGTTACATAATTCCGGATATCACCGCTATGAAATTTCTGCCTTTTCCAAACCGGAAAAGCAAGCCAGACACAATATCAATTATTGGCTATTCGGTGATTATTTGGGTATAGGCGCTGGTGCTCATGGAAAAATGACAACCCCAAACGCAATAATAAGAACCCGTAAGCACCGTCAACCCAAAGATTATCTGGATAATGAGAAACCTTATCTGGCTGCTTGCGAAACCATTACAGGTAAAGAATTGTTGTTTGAGTTTATGCTGAATACAACCCGGTTGGAACAATCCATACCTTTAGACTTATTTACGACAACGACAGGATTGGAACTTAATCAGCTTTTACCCTTGCTGAAATTAGCTAATAAGAAACAATTGATTAATTTAACAGATACTCATTGGCAAGTAACACCATTAGGCAGGCAATATACTAATGATTTGCAAGCCTTGTTTCTGCCCTAGTTCGCTGTTTCAAAAATTATTGATTCTTGCTTCATTGCAGAGAGTGGATTAGAGAAGGGGGTTTATATCCCCCCATTAATTGCTCAACGCGTTCTGCAACAGCCAGAGAGGTAGTATCTTTCCAGCGATTAGCGGCTATTAATACATTAATGGGCAACCCCTCGGCTGAAGTCCCGCATCTTAGGCTAATCGTTGGAAATCCACTTAAATTGTGTGTCATCGCATAGGAAAAATCGCTGATTTCTTTAATCCCAATCCCATGCGGTTTTGCTACTGTTGGAAACACTGGACTAATCAATACATCATAATCTTGCATGAATAAAGCGAGTTCCAGACGAAACAAATCGATTTCACGCATGCGTTGATGCAATTGAGTCACCGAGAATTGCGTTTGTTCCGCTTGACGCAAGAACTCTTGTAATTCCCATGACAGATTGTTAACCCCTAATTCCGATAACATAGTTTTAAATCCCGCTCCGCGATCGCCCCCGAGAAAAAGCTCCCAGTGCAAATCAAAAGCCTTGCTGACACAATCAGGTCGTACCTCCCTCACTATAGCCACATCATCCTGCAAAGCCAAGGCTGCTGATTTAACAACGTTCTGTATCTCCGCATCAACTGGCGTAAAACCATTCTCTGTAAAATAGGCTACACGTAATTTTTTTAGTGGTGCAGCAGGCATAACAGGAACCGGATTTGTATAAGGATCATATTGGTCAGAACCCGCAAGCACGGAGAGTCCTAAACGAAGGTCACTGACAGAACGAGCCATTGGTCCAAAAGAAATCAGGTTGCCAATAAGACCATAGGAATCCCCACCTACAGATCCTGTATGAGGAAGATGGCCATGTGTTGGCTTCAATGCAACAATACCGCAACAATGGGCAGGCTGCATTAAACTACCTCCACCATCGGAGCCCAAAGCAAAAGGAACGCCTCCTGCAGCGATCAAAGCCGCGGAACCACCACTACTGCCTCCACTGGTTCTTGCCAGATCATAAGGATTATTGGTCCGTCCATAGATTAAATTATCCGAATCACCACCGCGACACAATTCAGGAACATTAGTTAAGCCAAGAATAATTGCTCCTTCCTTTTTCAGTCGAGAAACCAGGGTCGCATCACGTACTGCTTTTTCTCCCTTGTAAAATCCTGAACATGCCGAAGAACAAATTAGTCCTTTCACATACAAAGCGTCTTTTATGGCAACAGGCAACCCCATTAACTTGTTCAGATTTTTTTTCGAAGAGATACTCTTGTCAATTTCCTTTGCCTGCTTTAAGCATTCCTCAGGGGGAATACGTTCGGTGAGCGCATTGATTACAGGATTAATCTTATCAATATGGTTTAAGTGCGCCACCATGACCTCTGCAGCCGAGAGTTCTTTCATTTTAATGCGGCGAATGATTTCTGTTGCAGAAAGGAGATGAATGGCATCCATAGCTTTAGTAAAATTTCCTTAAATAATGGAGTAGAATGATAGTGACACACCGAACAGGACTAAAAAGCAACATTCAGTATCCGTCTCAAACTATTGCAAATAATTCAAATTCTATGGAACATCCTCTTTTTTAGCAATATGAACGCTCTTGTTGGATCAAATTATACCAACCATGGCTGCTGTTTGCATAAACAAGTCAATTCCTACACTCATTCCAGCACTAAACATGGAATTAAATTGAAATAACATGAAATGAATTCTATTATCTAGTCTTGGCATATTTTCTATCTTAAAATTGCCTGTTAATTGAGATTGGTTGATAATAAAAATTATTCCCGAGTAAGGAGAAATCGGTGGCGCTTTTTATATTTCTAATACTAGTTGGTTATTTAATGGGCTCCATTAATTCAGCTATCATAGTGTGCCGTACGTTCGGGCTCCCCGACCCAAGAGAAGAGGGTTCAAAAAACCCAGGGGCTACTAATGTACTCCGTCTTGGAGGGAAGCAGTACGGTATTATGGTCATGGTATTCGATGCTTTAAAAGGTATACTTCCTGTCATCCTGGCCAAATTTTTAAGTGCCGAACCTGTAACCGTTGCCTTTACTGCTTTAGCAGCCGTTGTTGGTCATATGTACCCTGTTTTCTTTCATTTCAGAGGGGGAAAAGGTGTTGCTACAACAATAGGAGCCTTGTTAGCATTTCATTTTATAATTGGTGTCATGGTTGCCGCGACCTGGTTACTGGTAGCAAATTTCTGGCGCTATTCCTCTTTAGCATCAATAGCTTCTATCTCTTTAGCTCCTTTTTACTCCTTAATATTGGTGGGTAATCTTAATATTTTCCCCCCATTATTCATGATCACCATTCTGGTTCTCTACAAACACAGAGATAATTTTAATCGTTTGATAGATGGAAAAGAGCCTAAAATCAAGTTCAAACACAGTGTGATAGAGGAAATAATGGAGGCTTCTCCAGCTACTTCTGCAGAGCAAGAGTTTCCTGGCAAAGAAGTCATTGATACGAATATTGATGAAACAGAAAAGACAGAACAAGCTGAGGCTGTAAAAAAACCAAAAGTCAAAAAAGCAACAACAAAAGCAAAAAAGACAACCAGCAAGGAAGAAACAACTAAAAAACCGAAATCAACCAAACCTAAAACGAAAACAGTCAAAGAAAAGGAATAAGGCGCAGCACCTATTAATGCACAAGCAAAGATGCGCCGAAGTCACCTACCCTTGAACGCCCATATTCGAGTGCAAATTGCCAGATCATTGCGACTAAAAAAGCGGAGTGTATAGATGAGTACATGAGCATTTTTTAGAGCAATGATCTGGCAAGATGCGCCGAAGACGGGCGTTCAAGCGAGGGGCCAACGAGGTTTGACTATAACCCCCAACCCCCCATCAATCTCCCCCCGCATCATGCGCAAACATCCTGCATAAGCGACCATTGCACCATTATCTGTGCAATATTCCAGAGCGGGGAAGTACACTTCCCCTTGGATGTCCTTAATCCATTTTTGCAAAGCGCTGCGCAACGCTTTATTGGCTCCTACTCCACCGGCTACCACAAGGCGCTTTGATTGAGACTCTTTAATTGCTCTTTTGCATTTTATAATTAGTGTTTCAACTACTGCTTGTTGGAATGCTTTTGCAATTTCGGAGCGGTCGCTTTCTTTTTTTTCACTTTGATTCCAGGTGTTTAAGGCATGAGTTTTTAGTCCGCTAAAACTAAAGTCCAAGCCTGGCCTGTCAGTCATGGGACGGGGAAATTGATAGGGAGTTGATAAACATTGATCAGCCAAATTTGCCAACACGGCTCCTCCAGGATAGGGAATCCCCATCAGTTTGGCTGTCTTGTCAAAGGCTTCTCCTACTGCATCGTCGAGAGTATCTCCTAATAATCGATACTCACCAATATTATTTACTTCTATCAGTTGACAATGGCCACCGGAAACCAACAGGGCAATAAAGGGAAAGTCCAGAGATGGGGTTTCCATTTTTGCGGCTAACAGATGGGCTTCCAAATGATGAATAGCCAATGCCGGGATATTTAAGGCGTAGGCGAGACTTTTGGCAAAGCAGGAGCCAACTAACAAAGCGCCAATTAATCCAGGTCCTGCGGTGTAAGCTATTCCATCCAATTGGTTTTTACGAATTTGCGCTTTAGTTAGTACCTCATCGACCAAAGGAACCAAGTAATTCACATGATCTCTTGATGCCAGTTCTGGAACAACACCGCCATGTACACGATGAGTGGCAATTTGTGAATGCAAGGCGTGGGACAATAATCCTGATTCTGAATCATAGACAGCAACACCTGTTTCATCACAGGAAGACTCTATACCCAATACAAGCATGAACTACCTCAATAATCGGAATCAATTTTCCAGATTTTAATCATTTTTCAATTATATCACAGACAAAAGATACCATTAAATTAAAGAACAATGTCTTGATAATTTGCTAAAATAGCAAGAAACGTATAGATTAATCTTGACGTGTGGAAAATCTAGCACTAGAATTGCCCACCTATTAAGATTAAATAACCAGAGGACTAGTTAATGCCTACCGTTCGTGTAAAAGAAGGCGAAAACCCAGAATATGCACTACGACGTTTCAAACGCTCTTGTGAAAAAGCCGGTATTTTAACCGAATTACGTCGCCGTGAGTTTTATGAAAAACCAACCGCAGAGCGTAAGCGCAAGCAAGCTGCTGCAGTAAAACGTCATCTTAAAAAAATATCTCGTGATGTTAGTTCAAGACGAGGTGTTGGTCACCGACGTAAAAAAAGCACTACCTGATCTGATTTTTTCAAGATTGACTGCACTAAAAAGCAAGTTTGCGTGAGGCACTTAAACAGTGCCCTATTTTGGAAGCTCTGTTATTTTTAATTGTTTTTATTTGAAATTAGCCTTCGTGGCAGTTTCGGTAGTAAATCGCAGCTCGTCCTATATTACACCAAGGTCACATTGTATGTGACCTTTTGTTTTTTAAGGAATTAAAATGACTATAAAAGAACAAATCAACAATGACATTAAAGACGCTATGCGCGCAAAGGACAAAAACTTGCTCAATGCTTTACGCTTAATCAGTGCTGCGGTAAAACAAATTGAAGTTGATGAGCGCATTGAAGTGGATGACGAGCGCATGTTAGTCATCCTGGATAAAATGTCCAAACAACGCAAAGAATCTATTGCTCAATTTGAAAAAGCAAGCCGTGACGATCTCGTTGCCCAGGAGCAGTTTGAATTGAATATCATTTCAAAATACCTGCCTGAACCTTTAACTGACAATGAAATTGAAGAGTTAATCTGCGACGCGATCAAGTCTACTGGCGCTGAAAAAATGTCTGATATGGGTAAAGTCATGGCTATCCTTAAGCCAAAATTACAAGGACGCGCGGACATGGCCCAAGTCAGCGCCCGGATAAAGGCGAAATTAAGCTGAGTTCCAATATGTCTGGCTTAATCCCACAGCCATTCATTGATGATCTATTAAACCGCACTGATTTGGTGGAATTAATAGACGGATATGTTCCTTTGAAAAAAAGAGGCAACAGTCATATTGCATGTTGCCCTTTCCATAATGAGAAAACACCATCATTCAATGTCGTTGCAAAAAAACAATTTTATCATTGTTTTGGTTGTGGCGCTTCAGGTAACGCCATCAGTTTTGTAATGAATTATCTGAATCAAGGTTTTACAGATGCTGTTGAAACCCTCGCGACACGCTTGGGTTTAAGTGTCCCACGGGATGGTACAGGAGAGAAACATAAATCATCTCTCAATCTCTATAATCTCATGTCAGAAGTCAGCCAATATTACCAAAAAAAATTAAAATATAATGGACAAGTGGCAATTGACTACCTTCGCAACCGAGGTCTTAGTGGGGAAATTGCCAAACGATATCATTTAGGCTATGCACCTGAAGGTTGGCATAACCTGGAAAAAGCTTTCCCAAACAATCAGCGTGAACTATTGAGTACCGGTATGCTCATTAAAAGCGATGAAGGTAAAATTTATGATAGATATCGTAATCGAATTATGTTCCCCATCCATGACAGAAACGGTCGTGTGATTGGTTTTGGTGGACGTGTACTCGATAAAGATCAAAAACCCAAATACCTTAACTCGCCTGAAACAGTACTTTTTCAAAAAAGTCGTGAGTTATATGGCTTACATCAAGTTCTATCTCAGCAGAAAAATCCCGACAGTATTATTGTTGTTGAAGGTTACATGGATGTCATTGCCTTGGCACAACATGGCATTTTTAATGTGGTAGCAACATTGGGAACTGCCACCAGCACATTCCATATACAACTATTGGCAAAGCATACCAAACATCTCATTTTTTGCTTTGATGGTGATGCAGCGGGTAAACAAGCAGCCTGGCGAGCATTGGAGAGCAGTTTACCGCATTTGAATGCCGGATTAGATGCCGGATTTATTTTCTTGCCGAATGAACATGACCCGGATAGCCTGGTAAGAAATGAAGGAAAAAACGGTTTCCTCGAGCTCTTGCAACAAGCAACACCACTCCACCGCTTTTTCTTTGATACGTTAAGTAAAGACATTAATTTGTCAAACCCTGCAGGAAAAACACAGCTTATCAACGCAGTGAAACCCTATTTGCAAAAAATGGTTGAGGGCTCATACAAACAGTTGCTTATTGATGACCTGTCACGCTTAACCCATATTGAAAGCCATCGGTTAACTAATTTGATTACTGATAAATCGGAAAGCAAGCCGGAAGTACAAGCTGCTATTTCTCGTTCACCACTGCGTATTGCTATCGCGCTCCTCTTACAAAACCCCGAAATTTATTCTATAGCAATACAACAAATCAATCCTGCTTTGCTCCATGAACAGGAGCATCATATTTTATTGAAATTATTGCAACAATTAAAAGACAAGCCCAATGCCAATACTGCCACCCTCATTGAATTCTGGCGCAATAGCAGTTATTTTGAATTGATAGTTAAATTGGCAGCCTGGGATCATCAAGTGCCTGAGCAGGAGCTGACTAAAGAATTTATTGATGTCTTATTATTTTTACAAAAACAAAATCGTGAGATATTGATACGACAATACATAGAAAAATCCAGAAAAACTGGCTTAACAGAAGCTGAACGGCTCAGTTTACAAAATTTATTAAAGGAAAGACATGGGCAAGCTGAAATTGAAAAATAAAAATACTGAAATACTGGTATGTTGCAGCTACCCAGTTTATAATTTAAAACTTTTTGTAATTTCCCATTGTTCCAACAGAAGTGCCTATGACCATGAATGACCAAGATCAGCAAAGCTCACAAATTACGAAAGTCATTAGCCTGGGTAAAGAGCAAGGTTATTTGACTTACAGTCAAATTAATGACTTATTACCTAATATTGTGGATACGGAGCATTTTGATGTAATCATTAGCATGCTGGAAGGCATGAACATCAAAGTTTTTGAGCTTCCACCCAGTGAAGATGAACTTGCGCTCTTATTAAATACTGAAGAAGTCCCAGATATTGAAGAAGCAGCCATGGTACTCGCCTCTGTGGATAAAGAAACAGGTAGAACAACTGACCCGGTTCGTATGTATATGCGCGAAATGGGTACAGTAGAACTGCTGACTCGTGAAGGTGAAATCCGCATTGCCAAACGCATTGAAGAAGGAATTTACCAGGTCCTAAAATCCCTGGCGCATTATCCGGAAACAGTGCAACTGGTTCTTGAAGACTATGATCGTTTCCTTGCCGAAGAAATTCGCCTTAATGAAATCATTAGTGGTTTTGCGGATGTTGATGAAGAAATAGCACCTGCCACTAACATTGGCTCCATGCTGGATGAAGAGCAACAGGAAGAAATACTTCTTGATGTGGATGAGGAAGATGAAGACGGCGAAGGTGGTATATCTGATGTGGATGATGGACCCAATCCTGAGCAAGCGAAGATTTACTTTGATGAACTGCGTGAAGCCTTTGAAAAGGCAATGAAAGCCCTCAAAGAACATGGCCGTACGAATAAAAAAACGGTCGAGTTGCTCGATTCCATGTCGGAATCTTTTCTGAAACTCAAATTGACTTCCAGACAAGTTGATAAATTAACTCGTCATTTTCGCCAATTGCGAAATCATATCCGTGAATTTGAGAGAAGCATTATGCGTCTTTGCATCGAAAAAGCACGCATCCCCAGAAAATTGTTTATAGATACCTTCCCAGGCCAGGAAACAGATCTAGGCTGGTTAGAAACCATTATCAGCAAACATGCCAAAAAACTTGATCTTCAGCGTATAGAAGAAAATCGGGAAGAAATACTGCGCTTACAATCCAAGTTGGCCTCTTTTGAAATCGAATATGGTTTAACCATTAGTGAAATCAAAGACATTAACCGCAAGATGTCTATTGGCGAAGCCAAAGCAAGACGTGCTAAAAAAGAAATGGTCGAGGCTAACTTGCGTCTCGTGATTTCTATCGCCAAAAAATACACCAACCGCGGCTTGCAGTTTCTTGATTTGATCCAGGAAGGCAACATCGGCCTGATGAAAGCAGTCGATAAATTCGAATACCGCCGTGGCTATAAGTTTTCTACCTATGCGACCTGGTGGATTAGACAAGCGATTACACGATCCATAGCCGATCAGGCGCGGACTATTCGTATTCCGGTTCATATGATTGAAACCATCAATAAGCTCAATCGTATTTCTCGGCAAATTTTGCAAGAAACTGGCCGGGAAGCGACACCGGAAGAATTGGCGGAAAAAATGGAGCTAAGTGAAGATAAAATTCGCAAAGTTCTAAAGATAGCCAAAGAACCTATTTCCATGGAAACCCCTGTCGGTGATGATGACGACTCTCATCTGGGTGATTTTATTGAAGACAACAACATTGAATCGCCAATCGATATGGCTACAGCGGAAGGTTTAAGAGAAGCCACTTTAGAAATACTGGAAACCTTGACCCCACGAGAAGCCAAGGTTCTGCGTATGCGTTTTGGTATCGAAATGAATACAGACCATACTCTGGAAGAAGTTGGTAAACAATTTGACGTAACCCGCGAACGTATTCGCCAAATCGAAGCAAAAGCACTACGCAAATTGCGCCACCCTTCACGTTCAGAAAAGCTAAGAAGCTTCCTTGAAGGAGACGAAGGTTAATTTAATGACTGTTTTTACAAACAGTCATTAAAAAAATATAAAAAATAGTAGAACATTAAAGAAATTAAGTTTAAAATGACCCCCTCTCCGGGCCCATAGCTCAGTTGGTCAGAGCAGCGGACTCATAATCCGTTGGTCCTAGGTTCAAGTCCTAGTGGGCCCACCAATAAAATCAAGTAGTTACGGTAGTTTTAGAAAATTCGAAAAAGTCATGTAGACGCAATGTAGACAGAAAATAAAGGGGTCTTGGCTCTTCCCATTTCCGGGGGCGCTAATCAAGAACACAAAACTTTAACCCTTAACCTGTAATTTTCAAAATTTCTAAACCCATAAGCACGCCGTTGAATCAGTTTCATCTTACGATGAAAGCCTTCAGTAATGCCGTTGTTTTTAGTAAACCGCCACATTCTAACTACTTCTTCCCGCCATTGATATAATGTTTTACCTAACGTTTTGAGTGATTCAAAAGGGCTTTCTTTCAGACTGGCAACCAGTTTAAGAAAGAGAGGTATTAAACGCGTACACTGTTTTGCGGTACGATGTTTTCGCATGAGAAGCCGATGTAATCGCTGTTTAAAGTAATATATTGCAGCAATGACAGGCTGCTGTTGCAAATAACGTTCTCGTCTATTGAGTCGCTTTACCGTGAGATTATTAGGATTAGTTCTCAATGCGGCCAAGAGGCCTCGCTGATACTTCATTTCGGGATCAATCTGCTGATAAGTCTGCAAACAGAGTTGATTCAATAAACGAATCACATGAAAGCGATCGGCAACAATCATGGCATTGGGAAAGTAATGCCTGATCAACTTGCGGTAACTCGAGCTTAAGTCAATACAGACTACCTGTACTTTCTCTTTTCCTTCCAAGGTATTAAGGTAGCTCTCTAAGTCCTTTTCTGAGCGCCCCTCAACTACATCAAATATTTTATGTTTGGCCAAGTCACAAAAGGTTGTAGCATAACCCACCTTTCTATTAAATGAATGCTCATCAAGTCCTAATACTCGGGGGCAGGAACGAGTCGCTATCTTCTTATAGCGAAGCTCATAACCATAATGATACCAGCGCTCTACCGTCGATTTACCCAGCTTTAAGTCGCGCGCCAAATCCTTTTGACTGACTCCTTTGCTGTGATAGTGAAACACCTGTTTACGCAAACTCTCGCTGGCTCTTTGATACTTACCTATCCCCGGAAAGCGTTGATTAAAATAACGTCCGCAAGAAGGACAATAATATTTATGCGCCTTTAAGCATAAATAGCTACGACGTAAACCAATAGACTCATGACGTATACGTCTTATAAAACTGTCTTTTACGCGTAATTTTTTATTACCACAATGAATACAACGAACAACACAACGATAGTTTACTTCAATATAAACCGGGTTCTCTCCGCTCACTTTTTTAATAGAATATCCTGGCAAATTTAGGATACAATCTTTCTTAGGCATTTTAATCTTCCTTTTGACCGTCAAATCAAAGGGTTAGTCTAGACTAACTTGATTAAAATGCCCCCTTTGTTGGGGTAGAGCCCAAGTTTTGAATATTATATCTTATTCTTATGGGATTATGGGATTGAATTGCCTCAATTGATGTATCAAAATTGATGTATCAAAATCATTGGTCAAGATTAAACCACAAAGATACAAGCATAGACTATAATTAAGTAAAGACTTTCAAGGACGAATTATGGTCAGATTCCATTTACCAGCACAAAAGCCTTATCATACACTCGATGCATTAGAATTCTCTGAAAAAACTTTTCATCTCTTAGGCAATTTTAGATCCTGTAAAACCAAAAAGGAATTTGGAGAAAGAATTGAAAATCTTGGCGGTAAAATAAGAGGCGAGGGACAAACCAAAAATTTAAATTTTAAAAATACTGATTACTTTGTAGTCGGAGATAATCACTACAAAGAAGGTCAAAACGGAAATAAAATCTCTAGGGTTGATAGTTACAATTCACGTCATGCCCCTCAAGAACAAATTCCTAAAATATCAGAATCACACTGTAATGAACTCATGGAGAAATATCTGCAACTAAAGCCCAAATAATTCTACGCAAATCAATTAGATAAATAGAAATTTTACTTCTATTGTAGGTTCAAAAAATGCTGTTACAAAATACAGCAAGCGTAGCCTGTATTAGACGAAATCCTAATACAGGATCTATTCCATCAAGCAATCCCCTTTTCATGTAAATCCCAATCAATGGGCTCAGACTCGATTGATAACATATATAATTTATAAACGTAGATTCACATAAGCATGTTGTCCAATATCTCAGGGACAAAGGGGACATTTGGGGCAGGCGCGTTGCTACTAGGTTTTAGCCGCCCCCACCCCATACAATGAAGGTGGGGCATGTGGGACTTATTGGAAACTATATCCACCAATAAAAATCCATCCAATTATAATAATTCCTCTAAATTAGGTATAGGATTAAAGGTAAATGAAGGCATAGCGCTTGGCTTTCTCTCTTTGTCTTGATTTACAGCCAGTCTCTTCGGCTGCTGAACGTTGATGTCCTTTTGCGAATAACCGGACTTTTGGCCATTCAGGTATTTCAATACGTATAACCTGAATGTATTGTAAGTTGCTGTGAAGCTCCCCTCATCCCTAAGCGTTTCCCATATGACGATAATTGACCATCCTTTTTCCAAGGCTTCGGAAATGTCTTCACGCATAGCTAGGAATTCCACTTTATGTTTTCTGGTGTTCGTTCTTTGTGGATTCTGTTTAGAAGTCGTTATGTTTTCTGTTAAGGATTTTTTCATGGGGTACACTCCATATTTTTGGTTATTCAATCCTTTGAGTTTTATCGTTTATTTCTATTTATTTTCGACCTTTTAGGTCACATGCAACGCCCTTTTTGGTAACTTTCGGTAATTTATTATTTATTTCTATTTATTCATGATTATTTTCGTTACTAATCGTTATATAACGAACAATTACAAATAATCACCAAAAGACGGTTCCAAAATAAATTTCAAAATGCAGGGCAAGATAGGTGAAGTTAGCTAACCAGCGAGCTGGTTGCCAAACTTCACGAGCCTTATTCGCACCTTCGGTGCTCAACGTAAAAACCGATGGTATAGGCAATTTTATTCACCTCCCCAAATCTTACCGGTAAAAACATATAATCTTGGGGTGCCAACTCCCTTTATTCTTGGCTTGTGTGAGGCTTTGCCATCGGAGGCGGGTTTCAGCCAGCCAGCTTGTAATAAAACCCTTGTCACGGTGCGTTGATCAAAGCCTTTGCATAACTCATTTTTGTACGTCTCGGTTAACACCATGTAGATTCTAAACCCTTCGCCATCTGTATGATAAAATCCTGCGCGATTGAGAATCTTGTCATTGTTGGGTGAGTTGACATTATCAAATCGGCTGGCACCATGGGATTCAAAGAAAGCGCGTACCTGCGCCATAATGGCGCGATCTTCGCGGTGGCCATCAACTCCAAAAGCATCCTGCCATGCAATGAAACAAGTCTTCGCAGCATGGAAAGATTCGCCTTTTTTCCATCCTGTCAGACCAAATTGACTGGCCAATTCTCCCGCAGCAGCAACCAGTGCAAAGCGTCTGGCAACACGGATAATCTGGCCTGTTGCATCAGGCTGAATGACGATATCAACAAAAGATTGAATGGTGTCGGTAATGAATCGACTGATTGTTTGCCGGTTAGCAACCACTTGATTTAGCCACGCCCTGCCGATTGCGCCATGATATCCGCTGCTGTACTTCTTGAGCGATAAGGCCATGCTAGCTGGACTGAGCTGATCATGAATCGTTTCAAAGATCCCCATCTGACAGCCAGCATCCGCCTCAATATCAGCAAGCCTGATTTCCTGACCTGCATTAATGCGTTGTCCTGATTTTGCCATGAGTGCCGTCAAGGACTCTTCACCAGCAGATAAGAAAAATAAAGACCATCGAGAAGATTGCCTGACTGTGCCAGTACGAGAGGCACGTGTTTTTCCCTGACCATTGGCCAGTAAATAAGCTGCCTCCCCTGCTTCTCTAGGATCCATTTGACTAAGTTCATCAAGAATCAGCAAGCCGTCATTATGCAATGCGGCTAAGCCTTCAAGCCCATTGGTAGTGCTGCGCCATAAACGGCAATAAGATTGTGGGTTTCCCCAAACAGAGGCAGCCAGACTCAATGCAGTGCTTTTACCTGATGAGGATGCACCTCTGAAATGAAAGCCTCCTGAGTCTTCACCAACAATCTTTGCTAGAACTGGAGCAAGTGCTACCGAGATGGCAAATACCAATCTTGAGTTGCCGGAAGCCAGACGACCTATTGAATCTCGCCATTTATCAACGCTGCCTTTGATGGACATTGCCGGTTCAATGGCATTGGTATTTTGGAAGACAATCTTCTCTGTTGATTGCCCGATACATTGGGAAGCGGTTACAAAGACATCGCCATGCCAACCCAGTTTATCAACGCATCTTGCACGTGCGTCTACTGGAAAGACTTGTAAATAGGAGGCTAACAAATCACGAGCAGTTCTATGAGGTGAAATACTCAATCCTAATCTTGCCAGCTCTCGCCTTACATCGGAGGCATCACCCTGCAATAAAGCCAATGGCATCGCCCACTGATGAGTTATCCCATCATCATCTTGCCATTCCAGCAAACGACCCCACTCACCGCTCTGAGCATCTCGGGTTTTGGCAACGATATGCAATGGTGCACATATCCACCGAGGTGGTAAAGGAGTGCCATCCCTATCAATACCGATATAAGTTAGCCCCTCATTAGTTAACCGAAAACGACCACCGGTATAGTCGCATACAATTGGACGCTGCTTTAGTGTATTGGCTAATTCAATAACATGATTTTGTGACATACATTATTCTCCAAACAACAGTCAACCATCGGAATGAATCCAATTCATTCTGACTAATTCTAAATTTATGCGTTCTCAACGAGCTGTAACTGACCTTCGTCACTGGTTGAGTAATAAATTTTTTGTTGTTGGAGAAAGTTCAACACATCGCTTTTTCGATACAACACCTTACGACCGATTTTTAAATAGGGAACACCACCACCCGCCCAGCGGTTACGTTCAAGTAACTGGGTGGAGCAGCTTAATACTGCAGCAATCGTTTGTTGATTAAAAAGCGCAGAATGTGGCGCAGATTCAAATTCGTTTAATAGATGTAAACGGGATGGATTTTTTAAAGTCATAGGAAATTCCTCAGTTATTTACACCTCTGCCAAATGCCGAGATGTATCTTCCTTGAACAGAACTCAACGCATCATCCAGTATCACCCTGGACAATTGATTGATATTCTTTTCTCCTAATCCTTTGACTTCCAACTGCCTACATTTTGTTGGAACATCGGGCTTACTCCTTAAGCTTGGAAAAAGTATCTCGTATTCCCTCAAAGAATGTCAAGCACAAAAGATCAATTTCAAAGATGTGTTATCGAAGGATATTGATTGATACTAAAAATGAAATATAACATGTCATAAATTCGCAATTCGCGAATCGCGAATTTATCATAACCTTTAGTTTTATTACTTAAGTGCAGGAATTATCCGTGTCCCATACGTCCCAAAGTTCTCAAATAAGCTAGGGACATGTCTAGCCCAGTAATGACATGGATGCCCCACGTGTCCCATTAGTCCCAGATATTTTTATACGTCTACCAATGAGCATTAAATAATCGAAAAAATTCATTTGCATTCCATTTTGGACGAAGCTCTATTCCATATTAGACGGACATATAATCCATTTTGGACGAACTCAGAATCCATATTAGCCAAACCTTTAATCCATAATGGATGTATTTTGAGGCTAAACATGACTTTTTGTTATTCCCCCCTCAAATTTACCGTGATAACAGTAATTTTTAGGAATTTATAATAAATAAATATGGGAAAATAAGGAAATCAATCAAATTTACCGCCATAACAGTAATTTATGGTGAATTAATGCCAAGAAAAGCAATAATAAATTTATTTTTATCATTTTTACTGCTATAACAGTAATATATAATTAATTTTTGGTGTTCCATGCCCAAACACGAAATTGCCAATTTAATCCATTATTACCGCAAACAAAGCGGCTTATCACAACAAGAATTAGCCCGGTTAGCGGGGGTCGGTAAGACGGTCATCTATGATATTGAAAAAGGGAAAGAATCGGTGCGGCTAAATACATTGCTAAAAGTGCTCGATGTTTTAAATATCCAAATAAAATTTGAAACGCCTTTTCCTCAAACAACGGATAATAATTCATGAGAAAAGCATACGTATCGGTGAGTGGCATTAAGGCTGGAATATTAGAAGAATTACAAGGTGGAACCTATCAATTTACCTACTTTGAGGATTATCACGGCGCACCTGTTTCACTCACTATGCCGTTGAAAAATAAGGTCTATGATTTTGACGTGTTCCCCCCTTTTTTTGAAGGATTACTTCCTGAAGGCATTATGCTTGAAGCACTATTACGCAAATACAAGATAGATAAAAATGATTATTTTGGTCAATTGATACTAGTTGGCCAAGATGTCGTAGGCGCAGTGACTATTGAGGAAATAAGATGAAACACTGCCCTATTACTTATGAAAAGATTAGTGACCAGGAAAACTATTCGCAACGTGGATTGCATTTGCTTTCTCCTCAATTAAAAAACCTTAGTCCATTGGATTTAAGTGCTGATGAGCAGCGTCAGGAAGCAATTGCTCGAGTAGGAAAGATGTCTGTTCAAGGCGTCCAAAAGAAACTAAGCGCAAAACTAAAGATTAAAGAAGGCTGTTTTGAAATCGTGGATCAATATGGTCAGTATATTTTAAAACCACAAAGTGATATTTATCCAGAATTGCCTGAAAATGAAGCCATTACTATGACCCTTGCAAAAACTATAGGCCTCGAAGTTCCGGTTCATGGTTTGGTTTATTCTAAAGACAACAGTTTAACCTACTTCATTAAACGCTTTGATAGAATAGGCCATAA
Source organism: Legionella pneumophila subsp. pneumophila str. Philadelphia 1 (assembly GCF_000008485.1). Lineage (NCBI taxonomy): Bacteria > Pseudomonadati > Pseudomonadota > Gammaproteobacteria > Legionellales > Legionellaceae > Legionella > Legionella pneumophila. The sequence goes on from NC_002942.5 coordinate 2,674,813, forward strand.
TAAAAAGTTAGCTTTAGAAGATTTTGCACAGCTATCAGGTGAAGATCGACATACAAAATATAAAAGTTCTATGGAAAAAGTAATTGCAGTCATAGAACAGTTTTGTACATTCCCAAAAATTGAATTCGTGAAATTATTTAAGTTGACGTTGTTTAACTTCTTGGTCGGTAATGAAGACATGCATCTAAAAAACTTTTCCTTAATTACGAAGGATAGAAAAATTTCCATATCACCAGCCTACGATTTACTTAACTCAACCATCGCTCAAAAAAACACAAAAGAAGAACTGGCTTTACCTCTAAAAGGAAAAAAAAATAATTTAACAAAGAGTGATTTTCTTAAATACTTTGCCATTGAAAAATTAGGATTAAACCAGAACGTCATCGATGGGATCGTACAAGAGTTCCATCAGGTAATACCAAAATGGCAAGAGCTGATTGGCTTCAGTTTTTTATCTCAAGAGATGCAGGAAAAATATCTCGAATTGCTAGAGCAACGATGCAAGCGATTAAATTTTTTTGATTAACTAATATCCGCAGTCTCAATCATATGCTTAAGTATAAAATTAGCTATTTGTTACATGGGTTTTCTTAATCGCTCAACATCTTTCATGATATACTCTGCTGTAACGTCATTGTTCATTTTTGCGTTCTGTTCATTTTTAATGAACATAAAACAATTATGAACAAAAATAATTTTATTACTGACTTCACAGAGCTTGTAATGCCAGGCCAAGTATACAGAAATCCTATATTTACATAGGATTTCTGTATACTTAACAAAATAATCGCTTTTTGCCAGTTCATGCTAACATTTTGATGTTTTCTTACATGATGCATGTATCTGAAACAATATAGCTTTAAAATTAATCAATAAAAGTAGCTGGAATAACATGAAATCTCGCTGCTAATTTCTTGATATGAGAAATGTTCAGCTATCACTTGCCGTTTAATATCCCAATTTATTAAGCTTAAAATTCTGAGGAAATCCCTTGCTACATTTAATCAGAATAAGTATAAGCTTTTTCAAAACTAGCACATCCTCATCATATTTTGGTCTAAGAAAAAAATGCTTCTAAAATACTTATTTACAGTTACGATTTTAATCACTAGTTCAATAGTTTTTGCCCAACTACCCAAAGAAGTCATAGATTCATGTCATGATGGAGTAGCTGACAATAGAGATAGTGTTATCTACATGTATCTTCCTAATGATCTATGGCGCTTGGCACCTCGTTCAATAACTCCGGTTAAAAATGATGTTGAGCATATAGAGCTAGGTGGAAGTTATGATTATGAAGAAATTAATGGCAGTGAAGAACGGTATCAATTTGATTTCTTTATGCACCATTTTAGTATAGAAGATAACCAATATTTTGTAAGAAGTGACAGTAGGACAAAATTATCCGATGCGATTAATCATTCGAACCACTCTATTGCCCAGCCAGGAAATATAAATAATCTCATGATTGTAGGAAAAATTACATTCAACAAAAAAGAGTACCTATGTATATCTGGCCCCTTATATCAAAATGGCACATTCGCTGCAGTTGCAGAGTACTATATTGTTGAAAATGCTTTTGATTATGATAAAAAAATACAATTACATTATTATTTTTTTGACAGAGAATTCGTTGAGATGGCGTTAATCAGAGACAACTGGGATGGGCACTGGGAGGATTAAAATACGACCAATGGATTACTCAGCTAATTAACTAATTTACAGTAAATTCAGCTATTAAAATAATTTGATCGCAATACGAATTTAGTGAATATGGAAGAATTAGTATGATTAAACCTACCACCATAAACAGAGAAGATTTTAATTTATTAAATTTATCAATAGTCATGAGTTTCATCGTATATAGAAATCATGTGACTGATAATATCAACTAATCCCATTAATTCATGAGACTCATCATCCTTGACTATATCCAACAGCTGATCAAGGACATTAGCCAACTGATTATAATCCTCCGTACTTTGAGGCGCCCGTACTATTGATGAGATATATTTCCAGTGTTCTATTAGTTCATTGATATTCATAATTCAGCCATCTCCATCATATGCTCAAGTATAAAATTAACAACCTGCTGCATTGGCTTACGCAACCGATCAACATCTTTATATATCCTGCTGTAACATCATTATTCATTTGAAACATCTTGGTAGCTATCATGAAGTCGGTGATAACTCCATACCGGAAGGCTGATTATCTCTACGGGATAACGATATCTTTTCGGCCTTTGCTCCGACATCTTTCCACAGGTAAATAGAGCATAGTGTACACAAAAAGTTAAGTTGCCGTCCCAGGCCTAATAGGAGTTTGGGCTGCTTTATTGTTGGAATTGAAAATATACTTTAAGGAACATTTCAGCCCAATTGAAGGTTAAATATAGCCTGTTTGTAATAGATAAGATCAAAAAGTATAATTATCAGAGAGCATCAAACTATAGATCAACTATTATGAGTACAACTATTGATGAAGCAACTAAGCGCTTAGATAACATGGTTAAATTATTAAAAGAGTTTAAGAAGGAAGTCAAAGCTCAAAAATTCAAGTCAGAGAGAAATTTCGAAAATTCCAGTACCATTTTTGCAGAATTCAATAGCGAACTGAATGAACTAAAAAAATTAAAACATCATAATCTTGCAAGAGTAATTGTGGAATATTTAGGTCAGGTCATCGAAAAAAATGATCTCAATATGAAACTGATAATTACAAATAAGGATACGACACAAAATATAGTTGAACTTGAAATGACTAGTAATCTCAAGAAAAAAGAGTTTTATAAAAAGGGGATCGTGATAGCCACAGATACATCAGCCATCAATCATGAATTAATGAAATATGTTAGTGAAGTCACGGTTAATTGTCACTGGTCCAGGAAAAATAGAACATCCTACAACAGCACGAGGGAGCTAGTTGATACTGTTGCCAACGAACTGAAGCATGAGAAGCAGTATCCGCGGCTCAAGCGGTTTACCATTTTAGGCTGCGACACAGCGGATATAATCCCTCCCGAGGTTGAAACCAAATCATCTTCTGCAATGTTATATGTTTACCAATGTGAAAAAAATAACGCTGCTACCCCAGACAGGAAAAAAATACAAAGTTTCCCCTGTTTTGTACTCACAATTTCACAAGGACAATATCAGCTCCATTACTATATTGACCAAGACAAAGAAGGAACCTGTGGAGAAATGGTTAAGATTACTAAGCAAAAAAAACTCCAAAATAACTATAAGGTGTTAGCGGTTTGCAATAAAAATGACATCCCCCTCATACCCGATAGTATCTTAAAGAACATTTATGATAAAACAAATTCTGCGAAAATAAATGGTGTAAATAACCCCTACTTACATAGAGGCGCTACCGTAGGCAATGTACAATCAAGAGAAGAGTGGAGAAATCGGAAAAAAAATATTCCCGCACTCTCGTGTGGTTTATTTAAATTTGATAATAAAAAAATTCACAACTCAAATTTAGCTGAAAGTGCGGCTTTAATTATCAATAATAGCCGGAGTAACGTTAAAGTTAAAGGCTATTTAATACCAATTACTCCGGATGAAAACCACGGATTTATGAAACCAATGACAATCCACGAGGACACGCCTTGTAAAGCAGTTATCATTGACCATGGGCAGTAAATCGTTCACGATCTGACCCTAGTCCCGTTCGCGAATTGATGACGTTATTTGATGGTAAATCAGAACAGGCGGAGTTTTATATTTAAGATTTGAGAGTTTGCAGGATGAACAAAGCAAAGCGTGTCCACCGGGACAAAATTGGGCTATGATCGGTAGGCACGTCACTGGGTTCCTTTGTCCATCCTATATATCTGGTAAATTGGCTTTTAATCAATTCAAAAACGCTTATAGACATTCATGTCGAAAAAATAATAGCTAATATTATAATTTTTTTTGTTCACATCAAAAGCATCTTCAACTAGATAATATTACCAGGAATTAGCAGCAGATCCTGTATCTGAGAGAGATGTTTGTATACATAGATAAGATTTATCGCTTTTATTTATTCTCCACCACTCAGAAAAACGAAGAATTGGGATATCTGGTTTAACACTTGGATTCATCGAATAGTTTTTAGCTGTTGCTGTACTTATTTTTTATTTGCAATTATTAAATAAGGTTGGTCATCACACACTACCGCTCCATAGAGCTGACCATTAATTTCAGAATCGAAATGATTTCTACAACCTGGTTCATTATCTTTAGTGCTGCCAAACCCATCCAGTAAGGTCATGGTTATAGAATCATTGGCTGGCTTACTGTTTTTACATGATTGTAAAAATTCTACTGGGGCATAGCCAATACAATAGAGCTTATGAATATACAAATTAAAATTACAACAAATTTTTCCCTTAAATACATTACGTTTCTCCTGCTTCAAGCGCCTCTTTAGTGTACTTCCAAAATATAGTTTTATTGATGCCAGATGTTGAAATATAAGTATATTCAAAATACTTATTATTTTTTCCTCTTCTTTGTAATGGTGGTGGTTCAATTACAGAAAGAACATTATGATTTTTATTAGCAAGCTTAAATCTTGCTTTATATCTATAAGCATTTTCTCCATTTACCTTCAAATCAACCCCATCCCCAAAACATGCCCCATTTGAATAATCAGTTCCATCGTTTAGAACATTCCTGGGAGCTTTATACGCTAATTCTACCCCTGGGGAATCGATTCCACATAAGTTGCAAGCCCCATGATAATCTGAGCCAATGACCATTTCACCGGTTCTTGGATTATTGATGACGTATATTGCTTCAACAGGATAAGTTAATAGAGAAATACTATGCACTTTTTCGCTATATGCATTACTAGATAACAAGCTGAACAAAAATACCAGTACGAAAAAAACATCCATCATATGAAACCGCAAGGTATATGTTACGCCAGACGACTCCACCGCCCTATTCACCTCTTTTTTAGGTTCATAGATATAGCCGGTTTTACTTTCAGCCTGGAATACAAATTCACTGGTTTTATTTCGGCTTCTGCGTTCCATTAACACATAGACAAAATCAGACATAGGCAAGATGTATTTCTTGATTTTTGGGTCTATTCGCGCCTAATTTGAAATCATTTTGTTTAAATCAGATTGCAATATAAAATCTTTAAACAATTGATGTATATAAAGAACGCTTTTTTCTTTGTGACATACCATATAATACTCATTATCCACATTAAGCCAATCAGGTAATACCTTAACCAACGTTTTGTGTTTCAAAGCATCTGAACATAATCGGCAGTGCAGAAAACTCTTTGAAATATTCCCCTGGCTTGCCTTTTAATTTTTTAAATTTAGGAGTTTTTAACTTGCCTGCAGAGTCACTCATCAATAAATATCCTTTTTTGGAGATTACCTGAAAACATAAATCAATTTTAAATACTACCAATTTTCTCTATGACAAGTATTCTTGCAGCCCCTTTTGGATAAGCTACATGCTCACATCCTTCTTTCAAATAACATATGTCTCCACTATTTAATTCTTTTTGATTTTCTACACCACCCTCACGGTAGTGCATAATCACTTTTCCAGACAGCACAACAAAAACCTCATCCCCATCATTCTTATGCCAAATATATGGTTGATCTGCCCAATGAAGTCTAATGCTCGCATCAGATATTTGAGCAATATCTAATGCTTGCCATGGAAAATCGCCGTTAAATAATGATGATTTAATTATTTGCATATTACCTTACGCTTATTAAATTTTAGTGGTTTTAGATTCTGGCTAGCAGCCAGAACGAATAATCCTTTTTGCTCCAATTTCCTAACTCAATTATAATCACTTTCAACTTGTTCTTTCGATTCATGGCGTAGAGTTAATAGACCAGGCATGGGAAAAAGATCGACTGTTTTCTTAAGATACTTACCAGGTCGAACGTTAAGGTTAAGCGTTACAAAACTAATTAATTTTTTAATATACTCTAGATTTTGATGTTCATCTAATAAGTTGATCATCTACATCACCATTCATCCTCCAGAATTTTAATACTCATTATTAAAATTTCATTAAGAATTTTAAGAATACGCTAATTATTCATCGATAAAATGACACTTATCAATTCAATAAGATCAAAAATTATTCATATTGAAGCGATGAATTTATTAAATAATTGTAAAATAGGAGTTATCCATGCGTAGCAGAACAGAAAAATTAAGCAGTAAACGTTCGATCATCAATCATGAGCATTTAATCACTGATGAAGTCTGTATGATAGGAATTTATAGAGAAGGTGGTGACTTATCAATTTATGCTGAATCACCCGAAGGAATTGAACATTTCTCTATAAATCGAGGAAACAGTCTTGATATGGTGATATTACCACATACTTTAGTTGGAACTTGGAGGCATCATCAATTACTTCGTACGGTGGAGCAAGCAGCACAGATTCGAGCATTAAGAATAAGATCTCATGATTACATCGAACAATCAGTCACCCGAAAGGAACTTGAACAATTTAAAGAGGTATTTATGCTCGCATGCAAAGAGGAAATAAGCAATCAACCTGAAATTGAAGAGTATCTCCAAACCGCTTTGGGTAAGTTACATGGGGAACCAGAGATGACTTACAAACCAAAGTTCACAGAGCAATGCAGCATTCTCTAAAATTTTTATTAGAATAATCAGAGAAAAAGCTCGAGATTCAAAATCTTCGAGCTTTTTTAATATCCTTCATCAGTTCGATTAGTACCAGGCTTATTTGCAAACTGTATCGCTCTCAACTAACCTCAAACAAAAAGCCGTTAAAAATAGAGTCATTTAAAACCTATTAGGGTCCTATATACGGATGATGTTTTATGGATAAACTTAATCTCAATTTACTTCGCGCTCTGTATGCACTATTAACCTGCCGTCATCTAACACTTGCTAGCAAAAAAATGGGTATAAGCCAATCCTCAATGAGTATTTATTTGAAGCAACTGCGTGAGCATTTCCATGATGATTTGCTTGTACGTGGCCAAGGCAATATTATGCAATTAACTCCTTTAGCTAACTCGTTGATCGGTAAAGCCCGACAAGCCCTCTCACTGATTGAAACACTATTTAATACTATAGAGACCTTTAACCCCTTGATTTCAGAAAGAAGTTTCTCAATTGGCATGACTGATTTAATGTCTATTTTGTTGACTCCAAGTTTGATTAAACGATTGGAACAAGAGGCTCCAGGAGTCAAGCTAAATATAAAACATCCTAGTTATTTAAATACGGTGGAAGTGTTTGAGTCCGGTGATATTGATTTAATGATTGGTATGTTTGAGAGAGTCCCAGAAGGCTTAAAGCAACAAAAATTGTTTCAAGATGAAGCCGTCATTGTTGGGGGAAACAACCACCCAGGAATCCAAAAAGGGAAAATTTGCATTGAAGAACTATTTAAGTACCCATTAATTCAATTTTCATTAAGAGAAACTCCTTTTTACAATTATTTCGATCGCTATTTACGTCAACTGGGTCATGACAAACGAGTTTCTATTAGCTTAGGACAGGGGATCATGCCTTTATTGGTTCTTACTGACTCTCATTATCTTACATTAAGTATTCGAAAAGTAGCTGAAAAACTTTCCCATTTGATACCATTAAGTATTGCCTCTGTACCCTTTGAGGTTGACAGTTTTAATTGCTATCAATATTGGCACCAAAAAGATGATGCTGATCCTGGTCATCGTTGGTTACGGGAAATGATTCTCAGTATAGCTAAGAAATCTTATCTAAAATAATCAGTTAAAACCCACTCTACGAACTAGCTATAGATTGATATAAAACACATATATTTTAGATAATCACAGAAAAGTCTCTTTTAATAGACCATGAATCAGGACTGGTATTACTAGCAAATCGCAAATAATAAAAACTAAATGGCGATAAAATGCACCATGAAACCAACATTATAAATGTGTTCCCAGTGCACTAAACAGGGAAATTGAGGGTAGGGACAGGGCTAGGCCAATGACTTTTTTGTTATCCTCCAAAAATTTACCGCGGTAACAGTAATTTTATGAATTTAACATAAATAAATACGCTGAAAATTAGAAAGTCGAGTAAATTTACCGCCATAACAGTAATTTATGGCGAATTAATGCAAAAAAATGCAATAATAAATTTATTTTAATCATTTTTACTGCTATAACAGTAATATATAATTAATTTTTGGTGTTCCATGCCCACACACGAGATTGCCAATTTAATCCATTACTACCGTAAAAAAAGCGGCTTATCACAACAAGAGTTAGCCCACTTAGCAGGTGTTGGCAAGACAGTTATATATGATATTGAAAAAGGGAAAGAATCGGTGCGGTTGAACACCTTGCTAAAAGTATTAGATGTTTTGAATATCCAAATGAAATTTGAAACGCCTTTTCCTCAAACAACGGATAATAATTCATGAGAAAAGCATACGTATCAGTGAATGGCATCAAGGCTGGAATATTAGAAGAATTACAAAGTGGAAAATATCAATTCAGTTACTTTGATAATTATCACGGGGCACCTGTTTCTCTCACAATGCCGTTAACCAATAAGGTCTATGATTTTGATGTATTTCCCCCTTTTTTTTGAAGGGTTACTTCCTGAAGGCATTATGCTTGAAGCACTATTACGCAAATATAAAATCGATAAAAATGATTATTTTGGCCAATTGATAATAGTTGGCCAAGATGTCGTAGGCGCAGTGACTATTGAGGAAATAAGATGAAACGCTGCCCCATTACATATGAAAAAATCAGTGACCAAGAAAACTATTCACAACGTGGATTGCGCTTGCTTTCTCCTCAATTAAAAAACCTGAGCCCATTAGATTTAAGTGCTGATGAGCAGCGTCAGGAAGCAATTGCTCGAGTAGGAAAGATGTCTATTCAAGGTGTCCAAAAGAAACTAAGCACAAAACTAAAGATTAAAGAGGGATGTTTTGAAATCGTGGATCAAAATGGTGACTATATTTTAAAACCACAAAGTGATATTTATCCAGAATTGCCGGAAAACGAAGCCATTACCATGACCCTTGCAAAGACCATTGGCCTTGAATGGTTTAGTGTACTCTAAAGATAACAGTTTGACTTACTTCATTAAACGGTTTGATAGAATAGGCCATAATAAAAAATTAGCTTTAGAAGATTTTGCACAGCTATCGGGTGAAGATCGGCATACAAAATATAAAAGTTCTATGGAAAACGTGCTTGCAATCATAGAACAGTTTTGTACATTCCCCAAAATTGAATTCGTGAAATTATTTAAGTTGACATTGTTTAACTTCCTGGTCGGCAATGAAGACATGCACTTAAAAAATTTTTCCCTAATTACCAGAGATAGAAAAATTTCCATATCGCCAGCCTATGATTTACTTAACACTATTGCTCAAAAAAATACAAAAGAAGAAATCGCTTTACCCTTAAAGGGGAAAAAAAATAATTTGATAACGAATGATTTTCTTAAATACTTTGCCGTTGAAAAATTAGGATTAAATCAGAAGGTCATAGATGGGATCGTACAAGAGTTCCATCAAATAATAACTGAATGGCGAAAGCTGGTTGGCTTCAGTTTTTTATCTCAACAGATGCAGGAAAAATATCTCCAATTGCTAGAACAACGATGCAAGCGATTAAATTTTTGATTAACTGATATGATGTCTCTTCTTTCCCAAACATCAATTTAATTTTGTTTCCTATAATTGTATTTAGACTTTCTTGATCAATTCTCTGCTTTTTATTTTTTACTTTTAAGACTAATGGAAAAAAGTAAATGAAAATCAACTTAGACTTAAATGACTTATCAACTTATGACCAGAACCTACTTTTAAACGAGTTAAATAGTTCATTGGAAGGACTAAACAATTTCCAAGCGCAAAAACGGTTAACTCAATATGGTACGAATGAAATTCTAAGAAAACCCTATCATCTGATTATCCTTGAAGCAATCTCGCACTCAATTAATCCTTTAGTTGCCATCTTATTTTTTGCTGCTTTAATTTCAGCATTTACGGGAAATGTAGTTAATGCAGCGATAATAATTAGCATCATCATCATTAGCATTGGCCTGGATTATTTTCAAAGTCATCGCGCTCTTGTTGCAATTAAAATGTTACAAAAGAAAATAGCAACTACAGTAACAGTCTTACGTGAAAATCAATGGCTGGAGATACCTGCAAAAGAATTAGTTCCTGGTGATTTATTTCGATTATCCGCTGGTGATATGGTGCCTGCAGACTCAATACTATTAAAATCAAAAGACCTTCATATTCACCAAGCTGCACTTACCGGGGAATCAATGCCAGTTGAAAAGGAAGCAATCCCTCTAAAGACCAAACCTAAAAATCCTCTTGATGCACTCAACATCGTTTTTTCAGGCTCATCTGTTATTGGGGGTAGCGCAACAGCACTAGCAATTAATACAGGAAGTAATAGTTTATTTGGTCACATCGCAGAAAGCTTAAAGAAGAAACCACCACATACAGAATTTGAACAAGGTATGATGCGGTTCAGCACTTTTATCATGAAAATGGTATTTCTGTTAGTAATCTTTGTATTTTCAATCAACATATACATGCACAGACCATTGCTTGATTCCTTGTTGTTTGCTGTAGCGCTAGCCGTAGGTCTTACTCCTGAATTACTTCCCATGATCACGACAGTGACCTTAGCCTCTGGTGCCGTTCGCATGTCAAAGAAAAAGGTAATTATCAAAAATTTATCAGCGGTCCAAAACTTCGGGAGCATTGATATTTTATGTAGTGATAAAACAGGCACCCTGACAAGCGGAGAAATGAATTTAACAAAATACCTGGATTTTTCAGGAAAGCAATCGGAATTTGTAATGTTATTAGCCTACTTAAACAGCTTATACATAACAGAAATTAAGAGTCCCTTTAATATTGCAGTATTAAAAAAAGCAAGATTAAATCCATTAGATTTAGCAATCTTAAAACATGATCATCCCGATATTCAACCATACCATAAAGTAGATGAAATTCCTTTTGATTTTGAGCGCAGACGTTCAAGTGTCATTGTTAGCAAAAATGAGAATCACCTGTTCATTTGCAAAGGCGCACCTGAAAACATTATGAGCGTATGCTCCTATTATGATTTTGCAGGCGAAAGAGAACTGTTTACCGAAAAAGAACAAAAACAATGTGAATTGCTTTTCCAATCGTTAAGCAGCGAAGGTTATCGAGTCTTAGCTATTGCCTACAAACTAATGGATCGACAACTTAAATATACTCAAAGTGATGAAAAAGAAATGATCTTTGCGGGTTTTTTAGCCTTTACTGATCCCCTACTTGAAGATATCCCAAAAGTAATTAAAGACCTGCGTCAGGAAGGAATCAATATAAAAATCTTATCTGGTGATAATTTAATAGTTACTCAACACATCTGTCAAACAGTTGGTATGGATACAAGCCGTATTTTGACAGGGGAAGAAATTTCAAAAATTTCGGATGACGCACTTCCCTCACTAGCAGAAGGAATTGATATTTATGCTCGTATAAACCCTATGCAAAAACAGAGGATAATCTCTGCTTTAAAAAAAAGAGGGCATGTCGTGGGATATCTTGGAGATGGGATAAATGATGTACCATCTTTACATCACGCTGATGTGGGAATTTCAGTTGCTTCTGCTGTTGATATTGCTCGTGAAGCAGCAGATATTGTTTTGCTGGAACATCATCTAAAAGTATTATTAAACGGAATCATCGAAGGTCGTAAGTCGTTTAGAAACGTCATGAAATATCTCATGATGGGTACAAGCTCAAATTTTGGCAATATGATTAGTATGGCAGTTGCAGTCCTGTTTTTACCTTTTTTACCTATGCTACCCAGACAAATCCTATTAAACAATTTACTTTATGACATCTCACAAATAACGATACCCACTGATCATGTAGATCCAAGCTCGATACATCAATATAAGAGATTAGATATTAATATAATTCGCCAATTTATGTTCTACGTTGGGCCTATTAGCTCTGTATTTGATTTTTTAACATTTTTTGTCATGTTAAAAATATTTTCTGCTAATGAAGCTTTGTTCCAAACAGGTTGGTTTGTCGAATCTTTGGCAACACAAACTTTAGTTATTTTTATTATTCGCACGGCCAAAAAACCTTGGCAAAGTATGCCAAGTCTCCCTTTAACAGCTACTGTTCTACTGATAGTTATGGTGGGAATATGGTTACCATTTAGTCCATTTTCTGGATTATTTGGATTTGTGCCCTTGCCGCCATTGTATTTTCTTTTTTTGGTTACAGCGACTTTTACTTACTTATTTCTGGTTGAATTAATTAAAAAAAAGATAATGCGGAAATTATATTAGTCAAACAACATTATCATTCATTTGAAGGCTCAAAATGATTAAATGGATTTCTGGGTTTATAATTTTGGTTGTACTTATTATTATCATTGGTCATTTTAGTCAACTGCGAGTTTTTCTTGGTTTAATTGAGCAAAAGGATAAAAAATATATTTCATGGCCATTTGTTTTACTATTTCTAATTTAGAAACCATTATTTTCCAAATGAATACATTCTCTAAAAAAATCAAACCGTGCAAAATACATTCACTTAGACTTAATTTAGGAATATAATATGGAAAATAAAACAATGGCATTAAATTTTCTTAACCGCATTGAACGATGTCTTGTACCCCAATCAAATCCTCAAATAATGAAGCAATTATTATCAGCTCTTGGGCTTGATAAGCTAACTACTGGCAATGAAGAATATAAATTTTTTATCCAAACAATTAGAAAAAAAGCCATTGATCTGAATCCGTTAATTCACAAGATCAAATCAGATATTTTAAAAAATGAATCTTTATGTATTTTGCTTGCCTATATTGAAGAAAACGAATTAATTGATGACGCAGAAATCAAAAATGCATCTTTTACGATACAGCTCCAAATTAATTTATTATGCCTTTTAGAGGCAATAACCGTCACTATGGCCAATAGTAATGATTTTGCTCATGATATTTATAACCATATGATGAAGCAAAGAGGAAAAGGCGCTACAGGTAATCCTTTTTACAATTTTTTATTTGGAATACCTTCTCGTGCCACCTTATTTGAAAGATTAAAACTGATTTCCATAGATCCTGGTTTGACAAGCATTATATTTCATCGATTGATGGGTACAAATCCGGAAACTCAGGCTGATCTCGATGATTTCGTAAGTCAAAGTCGTTTATCTGGATGGAATGCTGATGTCGAACTGGCTAATTTTGATGTTGCATCAACGAGCACTTTACCTGCTATGGGAGTTAACATTTTAGAAGCCGTGTGGGAAGACTCAACAGGCCATAATAAAAATACCAGTGGTATTTTAAATGCACAAGCTGGCTTGGGATTAATTGGTATAATGGAAGAAAAAGAATACACCACTTCTTTTAAATTGGCTGAAACTACTTTGCCTCAGGGCACTAGACTTCATTCAGATTTAGGTTATTCATTGATACCTGAGTTAAAAGTTGATAACTCACCAAAGAAAGTATCTCAGTTTCATATCGATGAGCGATGGATGAATTTATACAATAGCTGGAATTTATGTTTTGTGATTGCAAATATTGATCCTGTATTCGTACCACTTAAATTGTTAATACCCAGTGTGTTTTCAGCAGAACCATCCAATTATAAAGAAACAAGAGTGCTCACCTTGTTTCTTGTTGCGAATCTCTTCTTAAACCAACAAACTCTTAATAACCCTCTATTTTCCAATAATTTTTCCTTTCGAAATGGAGATGCTATTATGAAAAAATGGGGTGAAATCAATAAAAATCATGCCAGTGAACTATTGCAACAATGTTGCGCGAAAGAATACAAAGAACCTGATACTCTATATAATAGTATACTTGGTGAGCACCCTCACTTAAACTTTGTGTTAAAACTTCTCTCTTATTTTCAGGATTCACATCAGTTTAGACTCACTAAAAAAGCAAAACAAAGTACACTGAGTGATTATTTATTTTTCTCAGGTAATGCCGCATCTGCGGATAATTCAGAGCAACTGAATTTAGCCTCTCAACCTTCTTTGAATAAGGTATAAAAATTTTATGCTTTCATCGCATTGAATAGGTAGTTGGAACCTGAGACTGGTTATAGCTAGTCTCCGTTAAAAAAATTTCCTTTTGGAATCGCTCATGAGGTAATGTGGCTATGAATTTTAAGCTGCTGTTTTCAAGATCAAATCAGCTTTCTCTGTCAGGAAATCATTGTTGTTGATTTACAAAACTGTCATCCAGGTCTATACCATTTAAAAAGAGTTCAATTAAGAAAATTTCAAGATGAATATTTTATCCTGTTTGAAAGGCTTTATTGCAACCGTTGATTGCAAAAGTTTTTCAAAGGCCGCACAAAAATTATATATATCCCCCTCTAAATTAAGCAAACAAATAACTTGGCTGGAGGAGGAATTAAAAGTTACCTTGTTGATACGCTCTACAACACGATTAATTGTGACTGAATCAGGCCATAGGTTGTATGAAAAGGCTTTAGATCTTTTCGAGCAATTAGAGGTAGTCAAGGTCATTGCAACGCCCGATCAGTTCGAATTAAATGGCATAATCAGGCTCTATCTTACTGTTACTCCGGCAATTCCCTACTTAACCTCATTAAGTATTCAATTTATGCGTAAATATCCCGGGATTGAAATAGATTTTATTGTTGGTTCGGATACAAAAGAGCTCTACTCCTCTACCTTTGATCTGGCTATTTCATTTGATGATGTCAAACATGCAAAACTGGTTTGCAAAAGATTATTTTCAATCCAGAGAAATGTCTTTGCTTCACCTGATTATATCACTCAATATGGGCTTCCTCAGACAATCGACGAACTACCAAAGCATAATTGTTTGATTAACACTCTCTATGGCCTGCAAAATAAATGGGTTTTTAACAAAAAAATCATTCATGTCTCGGGAAATTTTAAAAGCAATAATGCGGGTGTTTTAAAACAAGCTGCGGTTGCAGGCCTAGGACTTCTATTGGCTCCTTATTTTTCAGTTTATGAAGAAATAAAAAATGAAGCATTAATTCAGGTACTACCCCATAAATCTTCACCAGATATCAATCTTTATGCCATTTACCCAAAGTCTATAATGGATGAACAAAAAATTAATTTACTTTTGAACTTTTTTGTGAAAAGGCCTTGTCAGAAAACATTGCGACATCCTTTATTGATGAAAATAATTAAAGATGGATCAGTAATTTAATCTATTTTCTATTGCAAATTCAAAGAATTAGATTAATTTATCTAAGATTAAAGTGGCACTTATTGGAGGATAACCCCTCCTTTTGAGCAAAGATAAATTTAATGAGAGAGCCAACTCAATGCCCTCAACAAGAAACATTGAAACGCATAACGACTCCAATCCCACATTGCGAGCACTAAGCCTATCAGCCTTGGGCATAGTTTACGGAGATATTGGAACGAGCCCTCTTTATACTTTTAAGACGGTGATATTGCTGGCTGGAGGGGGAACTCCAGCCGTAAACACCATTATGGGTTCGGTATCATTGATTATATGGACTCTGATAATCATCGCATCTGTTAAATACATCCACTTTGCTTTACGGATTGACAACGATGGTGAGGGAGGGATTCTCGCGCTAATGTCCCTTTTGAGTTTAAAACTGAAGCAAAGGCCTTTCATTATCGCAGTTGGACTTATGGGGGCTGCTCTTATCTATGGAGATGGCACAATTACCCCAGCCATATCGGTGCTCTCTGCTGTAGAGGGACTTGAAATCCTTTCCCCATCACTTAAGTATTATGTTTTGCCTATTGCGATAACAATTCTGATAACACTTTTTGCGATTCAATCTAAAGGTACCGCAACTATTGGAAAGGCCTTTGGCCCAGTGATGGCATTTTGGTTTTTAACCATTGGTATTTTAGGGGCAAGAGGAGTTATCCAACACCCTTCTGTATTAGCGGCGATTAATCCCATCTATGGCCTAAGTTTTTTATTTTCAAATGGCGCCACAGGATTTTTTATTCTATGTGGGGTCTTTCTTTGCGTCACTGGTGCAGAGGCTTTATACGCCGACCTGGGACATTTTGGTACCGCCCCAATTCGCTGCGCCTGGTTTGGTCTGGCTTTTCCAAGCCTTATCTTTAACTATCTGGGACAAGCCGCTTTGGTTTTGGAAGGAGCATCCACGGAGCATAATATTTTTTATATGCTGTGCCCGGGTGATTTTTTATTACCGTTAATAATTCTGTCCACCGTCGCAACAATTATTGCCAGCCAAGCCATTATTACCGGAGCATTTTCCATGACAAGACAAGCAATGCAACTGGGTTGGCTGCCCAGATTACGAGTCACGCAAACGTCTTCAGAAGGTTATGGGCAAATTTATATAGGAGTCGTTAACTGGCTTTTAATGCTGGCTACCCTTGGGCTTACTATTGGATTTGGCAGTTCTGAAAAATTAGCCGCTGCCTATGGCATTGCTGTTTCAGCTACTATGCTTTGCACCACTCTGCTTTTATTTATTGCTCTGCATAAACTATGGAAATGGGATATTATCACATCAGGGCTTGTTGCTGGATTATTCATGATTGTCGATGCCTCTTTTTTTGCGGCTAATCTCACGAAATTCATCAATGGCGGATATATACCAATCACATTGGCAATCATAATCTATTCCATGATGTATATTTGGCATAAAGGCTATCAAACCATCGCAATCAAGCAAAAAGAAAAAAATATAACAGTCGCTTCCTTTCTGGACAGTATTCAAAAAGAGAGGGTAGTCCGTGTGCCTAAAACTGCTGTTTTTCTTACATCCAAAGAGCAGGATATTCCTCCAATCCTGGTTTGGCATGTCAAGAAAAATCATGTGTTGCAGGATAAGGTGATTATTTTAAAAATTAACAACTTGTCCATTCCCCGGTGTAAACCTGGTGATCGATTACAAATTGTAGAAACAGGAACAGGCATCTGGCATGCCGTAGCAAATTATGGCTTTATGGAACAACCTCATATTCCAAAATTATTAAAGAAATTAGAGGCTCAAGGCTATGACATCAATATCAAAGACATAACCTATTATATCGGTCATGAAACAATATTTGTCCGCAATGTCCGTCATACTCTGTCAAAATACATTAAAATTCTCTTCGTTTTTATGCATCGCAATGCCCTTCCCATGAGTAACTACTTTCATCTTCCGCCAGAATCAGTATTTGAAATAGGACGACAGATAGAAATTTAGTGAAAATAATTGATCCCACACATGGAAAACTCTGTGGGTGAGTGCTGTTTTATGGTCAGGATTGAATTTTGCACCTGGTCTTATAGCACATATGACAAATCAAGATTAAATCCTGGCTTTTGCTCTTTTGCAGATTATACCCAGGTCCCCTGAAAAAGATTATAAACATACCAAAAAAGTGACCTATAATTATAAAACAAATACTTTGGATGATAGAAATGGTTCAATTTGCCAAACCATCTATTGGCCCTCCGGCTGATTGTGGACGAATAAATCTCTTAATTGGACGTGAGTTAGGGCAATATCAAAATATCATACAAAAATGGATTGCTAATCTCGAAGACAACGCGAAACAAAGACCTTCTAATATTTCTGAATTTAAATTTGGAAAAACTTTAGGATATCTTTTACTTCAAAGCTTAAAGAAAGCAAATTTACATCCAGACAACTTCAGATCTTTTGGTTTCGACCCTTGGGAAGAACCTCATTATCAATCGGCACTAATCGCTGGAAAATATGTGATAACTCAAGATACGTACCGAATTTACTTTGATATACCAAAAATTGATCATTCAGATGAGGAAAAAATAAAGGCTAATCAAGACCATGCGCAGATACTTTATTTCACAACTATGACCAATGATGGCCTTATGGTTTTTACCTTTGAAGATAAAGTAGAAAATATCAATTCCAGATTATTTGTAGAACTAGCAAAAAACATAAAGATAAACTCAGAAGCATGGAGTCAATTAATACAGTTTACAGAAAAAAATCTTTTATATGAACAAGATGATATTTCATCAAAATTGCCGCAAGTATTTGGTTTGATATTATATGCAAGCATATCTCCAGAACACAGGGAAGATGTTTTTAATAACCTTTGCCCATTACTCTTAAAATCAAAAAACTTTGAATCAGAACATGTTCCCGAATTTCGTTCAATTACTACAAGACTGCTTAAAGATATTATTCCTGATTATGAAGCCAAAGTGATGGCCTTCCTGCATAAAAACAACAATCCAATGCGTTATAGCGAAAGGGACATTAGTGAGCAAGGAGCTCTTTTAGGTCTTTCAGATGAAAAAATTGACGTAGTACAAAACGAAATGAGAGAACGTAAAGCATTAGAAGTACAAAACAACAATCGATCACAAGCCATTGAACTAAAAAAAACTCTCATTGGTGCCGTAGATGAATACCTTAGATGGCGCAATAATGAAAGCAAAGAAACGGATTATCAAAAAAGCTCAGGTGCTTTTACCTGGCTGCGTCATTACACAGATTTTGGCAAAAACCGAGCCAATGATTTAAAAAATGAGCTTAATAAAGCACAAGATTTAAAGACCATGCTTGATGTTTTACAAAAACATTTCGCAAATAACTCCCGATTACATAATCATTCTCTTGATAGTTATCTATTAAGAGCAGTATACAAAGATTTTAATAAATTCAACTCAATATTTAATTTTGAACATCTTGCAATTAAAAATGATACCGATGCTAACCGTGAATGGCTAAGAGAAGAAATGTTGGGGATGGTAGCAAAAACGAACATGAATGTTACATTAGAAAAGTCAATAAATAGCAGACAAGAGAGCCCCACTCTGCCTAATAAAACAAAAGTACATATCAGTATCATGAAGATTCCTGCTAATGAACGGGAGGAAAATATTTTGGCGGTCCACACCGCGTTAAGAAATGATGAATTGCTGAGAAATCAAGATGGATCCGTTCCTGCTATCATAAAGGAAATACGAGATATTGTAGGGAAAATCGACCCTTCAGAAGAAGAAAACATAGCCAATGCGATTATTGAAATCAAAAGAACAATAGCAGACAACAGCGACAATAATTACAACGAGAATGCGCATGACATCATCAAAGCATTTGAGAATCCAAGTTGTTGTGATTTTAGAAAAATCCGCGCTGCCTTAACAACCAACCATGCAATCGATGAAATAATGAATCCGGTCAGAGTAGGAATGCAGTTGAACTAATTCAAGCTATTTTTCTACCCCTCAGTTACGCTCCGACCAAAACGGAGTTGTTCGGATTGATTAAAAGTTTGCTTAACTCGGAAACAGCCATGATTCGAAATAGGGTTATTTTGTCCAACATAGCCTGTTTGGTGGATTGTTTATGGTTTGCCATATCAATGCAGGAAGAAATACTCATTATGGTGATAATATCCTTTGGCAGATTGGTTATAAGCCCATCCTCTCTAGTCAGGTAATAACCAAGACAGTACACATTTCCATGATTTTAAGGTATGGTTATTCACTTACCTAATATGAAAAACATACATTACAAGGGCTGTGATCAATGACCATCTACTTTTTGTTTGGCAAAACTGGCTCGGGCAAAAGTTATATTGGAGAGCTGCTCAGACAGCTAAGCATCGTCCATATCGATGGTGATAACCACATCACCCAAAAAATGCGTGACTGTCTAATCGAAGATGAACAAATGACTCCTGAGATGATTGATGAATTTGTCGATGTCTTGATTGATGTTATCAAGACACAAAAAACTAAAACACCGAACGAGAGTTTTGTTATTTCACAAGCCATGTATCTCGACAAGCACCGTCTCAAGCTATTAAACGCCATACCCGAGCTCGAATTTGTAATGATTGATGTCATTCCTGTACTGCGGGCAAGCCGCATCACCAATCGATTTCGCAACCAGGAAAGCAAAGTAAGCCTGCGCTATGCCACCAGGATGGATGCATTTTTTGAGTATCCTTCACATGAAACAATACGGCTTGAAAACAATCAAAGCTCAGATGAAACGCTTATAGAGCAAATCCGTGAAAAAATGCCGGCACTGTTTAACATGGAATCAAAAGAAGAATTAAACTCAGGCATACAGCTTCAGTTTGCATAGCTTGAGAGCCATATCCAGATATTGTTGAAATAACGAACGCATGCAGCAACCGTCTTGAAGCCAGAACTTAAGAAGGTTGCCACTTGCTAGTTGAGATTAGAGAATTTGAGCCTTTTAAAAAAGATACTGTAAACCAAGAGCGACAGTATAGTGTTTATTGGATAGCCCTGCTGAATCACCAAAATAACTGCGCTCACCCGTGTCATTGTCAATGATTTCAGTATCCGCTCTCCCATTAGGATAATGATTGTAAGAAGCCTCAACAAAAATTTTCGTATTAGGTTTCAAAAAGTAGCCAGAATGAATCGTTGCCGCATAATATCTGGAGCTATTTCCCCGCTCATTGAATGTTAAGTTACGGGCATAATGCTCATCATGATCTCGAGCTGAAACCCAATCACTAAATTTTAAAACACCACTAAACTCAAAATTATTAATAAAATACCTCCCTGCCAAACCAACATAAGGAGTTCTAAATTTTTGTTGGTATCCTATTCCAGGTTGATCTCCTGGAAAACAACCGGCATAGAGCCCTCCGTTATATTGGTAACAACCTCCGGTAGCTTTCCAGTCAAAGGAATTCCATTGATAACCAGTAGCCAGGCCTAACTTGTAATTTTGTTTTTGCATCAACCAAGCCCTTAAGCTCATATCTAACTCATTTGCATAATTGAGATGCGTATCTTCATGATGAGACCAGTGAGTCCAGGTATCTTGATAAGGATTGAGCCAATCATAATCATCCATAGCAGCTTTATTTTTTACCAAAGTTGTCCAGCCTTGACCATTCATGCTAAGCCAATCCAGGACATCATAATTTAATTCCCCTTTTATTATCGGAGCATTTTTTATGCGCCAATCCAGCTGGCTTAACTTAGTGTCTGTCTCTGGATGGTAAACATATTCATGAGCTTTACCTGACAGAATGCCTAGAGAAGCACTTAATGACAAACCATTAAATTCGTAATCCGCAGCATAAGTAGAGAATGAGAAAAGAAAGGATAAAGAGACTGGAGCCAACAAAACTATTTTATTTTTCATATTTTTTCCTAGTTAAGGCTGGCAATCCTTGCAGCAAAGTGACTTTAAAAAACCAATCGCATTATTGTGATCCAAAATGATCTTGTCAAGATCAACATTGAATAATATTAATCATTAAGGATTCTAATCAAGCAATGTCATATCGCTCAATTGAGAAAGCAGGAGCAGTTATAGTAGTGCGTGTATTTTGGGCAACCATGTTTTGAGTGTGGGCACTGGGCTTTCTGGACAATAGGGCAAAACCAAATACAAGCAAGCTGAAAACTAATAAATACAACAAATCCCAATACTGGGGAAGGATATGCTTACCACCATAATTACCAAGAAATGAGAAAATACCAAGTCCAAAAAGATAGAATATAAACCACAGTGCTTGTTTGCTATCAATCTCCCGATGTGTATTTTTCATAAGACAATAGAGGAAAGAACAAACTACTCCCAGAATAGTGATCACCAATAACTTTCGTACGCTATGGAAACCTGCCCAATAAACACCGACTGTACAAACATAAAATCCGAGAAAGCCAATAAGGTTACTCCCCTGCAAACGAAAAGGACGCTTATAGTGCGGTAATTGCTGACGTAAGCAAACCAGTGCTACAGGCCCTATGGAATAGCTAATCATTAATATTGCCACAAGAAAAGCTGACATTTCTTGCCATCCGTGCAACACGAGCGACATGGTGGCAGCGAGTAAGAAATTTACGCCTAAACTAACCCAAGGAACTTGATACCTGTTTTGTTTTGTAAGAATTACAGGTGTAGGAACAACTGAGCCCATACTACTTAGCATGTGAGCTGCTGTGGTTGAATAAACAAGACCAGTGGAATAAGGTGATATAAAAGCATCGGCGTACAATAAAATACTCAACCAAAGCATACCGGCCAGTGCAGCGAGAGCAGCAAATGGTCCTGCATCACCAGTAAAAGACAAATTCACCCACCCTTTTTCCAGCGCTTGTTCGCTAACACTCCCAATAAAGGACCATTGCAAACCAGTGTAAAGCAGTGTCACGAACACTAATGAACCACCCAAAATCAGAGGTATGTATTGTCCTGGTTTCTCCAATTCACCCATCATGATAACCACTTGTCGAAACCCTAAAAGTGAAAAAAGCACACCTCCGCTTGACATTGCTGCCATAACGCCCTGCCAGCCATAAGGCATAAAACCACCGTGCTGAAAAAAATTACCCGGGTGATAACTCATGGTTACCAAGCTTGCGATAGTAAGAATAGGGATTATTATCTTCCAGATAGTAAATGCGGCATTAATGCGGGCAAACAAACCAATACCAAAATAATTAAACAAAATAAAACTCATTAATACAAGCAGCGACAACATATAACCTGTTGGCGTATTTCGATAGTGCAAAGCGTCATGAGATACCAGATCTGGAATGTAATTACTAGCATATTGAATGACACCTTGCGTTTCAATCACTGGCAAAATGGCCAGGGAAAACCAAGTCATGACATTCATGATAATGCCAGTCAAACGTCCATGGGTATATAAAGGCAAGCAAGCCAGGCTGTCGGACTGTGGAAACATCGTACCTAATTCAGCGTAAGATAAAGCAACAAACAGAAGTAAAAAACCTGCCAGTGGCCAAGCGATAATGGCAGCAGGACCAGCAAAATGAGCAGAATATAAAGAACCAAATAACCAGCCTGAGCCTACCATGCTGGTAATTGAAATCCAAAGTAAACTCAAAGCACTTAAATTTTTATTCATCTGATTTTCACATGTCCTTATGATTTTGATGCAGGCAAACAATTCACCAGTCAGCAGAGCGAAATCATTATATTTTTGCATTGTAAACAGAAATATCATGACTACCAACCCTATAAGAGTCAAGTTTAACCAGGTATGTTATAAATACCTTCCTGCATCAGGAAAAATGAAAAACAAGAACTTGCAGCAGTGATTTTCTTTGCTATGGATTCAGCATTTTTCACTCTGCAATCTCTCGCTTGATAGTATCCTTGCTTCGATTGCTTAGCTGCCCTCCCTTAAGCTATAGTTAGGTCTCTAGTGAATTATGATCTGCGACCAGGAGTGTCTATGGATGGAAAAGTTGGGAGTACAACAACCGGGTGTCCGGTGATACATGGCGGTATGACGTCTACAGGAACATCCAACACGGCATGGTGGCCAAATGCCTTGAACCTGGATATATTGCATCAGCATGACACCAAGACAAATCCAATGGAAAAAGATTTCAACTACCGTGAAGAAGTCAAAAAACTGGATTTTGAGGCACTCAAAAAAGATTTGCATGCTTTAATGACTGACAGTCAGGCGTGGTGGCCTGCTGATTGGGGACACTACGGTGGTCTAATGATTCGCATGTCCTGGCATGCTGCTGGTTCCTATCGCGTGGCTGATGGGCGTGGCGGTGCAGGTACTGGCAATCAGCGTTTCGCTCCATTGAATTCCTGGCCTGACAATGTGAACCTGGATAAAGCACGTCGCTTGTTATGGCCGATCAAGAAAAAATACGGCAACAAAATCAGTTGGGCAGACTTGATTGTCCTGGCCGGTACTATCGCTTATGAGTCAATGGGACTTAAAACATTCGGTTTTGGTTTTGGCCGTGAAGACATTTGGCATCCTGAAAAAGATGTTTACTGGGGTTCAGAACAAGAATGGTTGGGCGCCAAGCGTTACGATGGCAAAAGCCGCGAGTCTCTGGAAAACCCGCTGGCGGCAGTACAAATGGGATTAATTTATGTAAATCCCGAAGGAGTGAATGGACAACCTGATCCGCTTCGCACAGCGCAGGATGTTCGTGTAACCTTCGGACGGATGGCAATGAACGACGAGGAAACCGTTGCTCTGACTGCCGGAGGACATACTGTTGGCAAATGTCATGGCAATGGCAATGCAAAACTTTTGGGCCCCAATCCTGAAGCCGCTAATGTTGAGGACCAAGGGCTTGGCTGGATTAACAAAACCACCAGAGGCATAGGCCGTAATACTGTTTCAAGCGGCATTGAAGGCGCATGGACAACACACCCTACCCAGTGGGACAATGGCTACTTCTATTTATTGCTGAATTACGATTGGGAACTGAAAAAAAGCCCCGCCGGTGCCTGGCAATGGGAGCCCATCCATATTAAGGAAGAAGATAAACCAGTAGATGTTGAAGACCCTGCCATCCGGCACAACCCGATCATGACTGATGCTGACATGGCAATGAAAATGGATCCCGTTTATCGTAAAATTGCAGAGCGCTTTTACCAAGATCCCGACTATTTTGCAGAAGTTTTCGCTCGAGCCTGGTTCAAACTGACTCATCGCGATATGGGGCCGAAGACGCGCTACATTGGCCCTGATGTTCCTAAAGAAGATTTAATTTGGCAAGATCCGGTGCCTGCTGGTAACAGGGCATATGATATTGCTGCCGCCAAAGCAAAAATTGCGGCCAGCAATCTGACCATCGGTGAAATGGTTTCTACTGCATGGGACAGCGCGCGCACTTTCCGCGGCTCAGATAAGCGCGGTGGTGCGAACGGAGCACGTATACGACTAAAGCCACAAAAAGACTGGGAAGGCAATGAGCCACAACGCCTGACTAAAGTCTTGCAAATTCTTGAAGACATCGCTACTGATACAGGCGCAAGCGTGGCAGATGTGATTATACTTGCCGGAAATGTCGGTATCGAGAAGGCTGCCAAGGCAGCTGGCTTTGACATTATCGTTCCCTTTGCTCCTGGCCGTGGGGATGCAACCGATGACATGACGGATGCAGAATCCTTTGACGTTCTGGAACCGCTTCATGATGGCTATCGCAACTGGCTTAAGAAGACATATGATGTCCGTCCTGAAGAGCTCATGCTAGATCGCACTCAGCTCATGGGACTGACAGCCCATGAGATGACAGTCCTTGTTGGGGGTCTGCGCGTGTTGGGTACTAATCACAACAATACCCAATATGGCGTATTCACTGATCGCGTTGGTGCCCTGACTAATGACTTTTTTGTCAACTTGACCGATATGGCCAATGTATGGATACCAAGCAAAGACAATTTGTACGAAATTCGAGACCGTAAAGCGGGTAACATCAAGTGGACAGCGACTCGTGTAGATCTGGTTTTTGGCTCTAATTCGATTCTGCGCTCCTATGCTGAAGTCTATGCCCAGGATGATAACAAGGGAAAATTCATACAGGACTTTGTTGCAGCATGGACAAAGGTTATGAATGCTGATCGCTTTGATTTGGCATAATCCTTTGCAAGTTGTCATACCATAGATAATCATAGTAGAAATAGTTCCGATTATGTTTAGCTTTGATTGCCTTTCATCGCATCAAAACTAAACATAGCGTACTACCATAAAATGTTGTTTCAAAAGCGAACATTTATGATGGTTTGCATTAGGCCTGATTAACCTAACTTGTCTCTTTTGTTTTATTTCTGCGTTGCAAACGTTTCTGTAAGTCTCATCTACTGCATGTAAACCCCAATCTTCAAAACGCTTGCGCCCTGCCCTAAAACAAAATGATCAGATCATGCAAGAGGTCTATTTATATTATGTCTCAGCACAAACGACATGCTTCAGCATTTATATCACTGATGGGTTGAGTTACTCTTGGGATGAAAATTGTTAAGAACCATATGGATTAACAAATTAACATCACGGATATTAAAAGTTTCATCCATATCCAGAATATTATTATCTTGAAAAATTATGTGATTTCCATCAAATTTTACTTTAATTCTTCGGTGCCTGTTTTCACCTTCTTCAACTTCAGGTATTTCTATTTCAATTCTTTTGCTAAATGGATTACCGTCCAGATCAATATCTTCTTTATAGTAAGTGATAATTTTTGATTGTTTTTCATAATAATCGAGCGGTCTCTCTGAAGCAAATCCCCAAGGAATAGGGTAGTGAGATTCGGTAATAATTTCTGTATCAATACCGTCTATCTCTTTTTTTCCACATAAATATATTGGCTGGATTTTTGTGTTAGATCACTGTTTTTCGTACCATAAACTAATAAATTAATTCGTGCTTTTTTCTTGAATCAACCACAGGGCAGGAAGAGTCAACAAAGCCATCACCATCAAATAAATAGAAAATGCAAAATGGATGAAAGCATAACTTAATAGCAAAATAATGAGTGGTGCTGTGCCTCCAAATAGGGAATTAGACAAGTTAAAAAATAAAGTAAAGCCACTGGCCCGCTCTTCCTGTGGTAATTGTTCAAGGCTGGCGGTAAATGCACTTCCAATAAAAAAAGAGATAATGACAGCCAAAACACTGCAGGCGACAGTAATTTGTAATAAAGTACCTGTATTGATCAAATAATTTATTACCAAAACCGTACATAAAGTTGCAATTAAACTCACCGCCAAGGGAAAGCGTCTGCCTAAAATATCAGAGGTGAAACCTGATAATAAGAGACCCATGCTATAACAAATCATCCCTATGATAATAACATCCATCGCTGTAGTTAATGGCAACTCCTGCTGTTGCAGGTATGAAGGCATATAAACAAAAAATGTATAAAAGCTACTGTTGCAATAAATTGCCAAAAGAAAAATAGCAGCAATTGCTTTTTTCCGATAATGCCAGGCATTTAATATGGGATGAGATTGTCTTTGAGCAACTACTTTTGCAAAATCGGTTAATTCTCTGGTTTGACTTCGCAAATAAAGTCCGGCAAAACCTACGAATATTCCTATTAAAAATGGGAAGCGCCAGAAGGAATCGAGATGCTGTTTGGAAAAAAACAGCATGGTTATTTTGCTGACTATTATTGCAAGCAACAGCCCACAAATCGAACCCAAGGTGACAAAGCTGACTGCTAAACCTTTATGGCGCATGCTCACATTTTCATAAATGTAAATACTGGCTAAGGTCATTTCCCCTGCCACAGAAACCCCTTGAGTTAATCGACAGAACGTGAGCAAAATTGGAGCAAAAATACCGGCTTCTTGGTAAGTAGGTAATAAACCAATAAAACCTGATGAAAAAGTCATGACCATAAGAGTTATGGTCAATGTTTTTTTGCGACCAATTTGGTCACCCAGATTCCCTAACCAATAAGCAGAGAATGGCCGAACAAGGAAACCTGCCGCGAAAATACCAAATGTTGCGATGAGAGCAGTGTGTTTATCGGTAGTGGGGAAAAAAAGCGGCGCCAAAATAGGCGCCATAAACCCATAAATGGCATAGTCGTACATTTCAAACAAGGTACCAAAAGAGGCTGCCGCAATAATCCTTTTATCCATATCCAATCTGTTGTTTTTGTTTTACGGGTAAGTGGTACAGCCTACTTTAACTCAATTGATTTCTGCTCTTGCTTCTCTGTCTCCACCTCCTCTATGACAGGTGTACTACGACTAAAGAAACCAGCTATACTAGGTCTTGATGGTAACACAGACACAATCAATTGTCTTAGTGAAACTGTTTCAGACTCAAGAGGTCTGGGTAATTCGTCAAGAGAAAGTTTTTGCGGGTGACTTGCAATATAGTCATTACTGTCTTCGAGGTATTTACAAATAAATGATTCATAAACCCCCAGACCTGTATCATACTTTAGCAAATACAAATCAGCCAAATGCGTGTCCAGTTGTCCATCACTGTTTCTGCCATATTTGGTCTCAAGAAATGTTATTCCTTGTTCGCTTAATGAGGCCCAATGCCACTGTTTATAGATATCTCTTTTAATACGATACTCTTCAGGACAGGGATCAACGAAATGTTCAAGTTGAGAATTGGATTCAATGCTTTCTGCAAGCGTTGCATGCCCTGCCCCTAAGGTAAGATCACCTGTATGATTGACATGAATTTGGTAGGGTGTGTCCTGGCCATAGCCCTCTCCTGGACGAATATCCCAACCCGTGTAACGAAGCAGAGGACGAACTGTATAACGCAGAGTAGAGAACGCACCCAGATTTCCTTCTACAGCAGCTTGAAAAGTGGAAAAGGTATTATTCAGAATGCATCTTACTGTTACATTGGATTGCAGTTTGAATTGATCACTGACTTTTTTTGCCACTGCAGCACCAAAGGAGTCGCCTTGAAAAAGGATATCATCAATTGATATGCCTTTTTCAAGCAAGGTATTGGCCAGCGCTATTCCAGTGTTAACCATATCATTGACTTCTAACACTTCACCGCCCAGTTTTCTCATGCCCGGGTATTCAAAGGCGTAATAATGCGCTCCCGTTATTTGAACAGCTTTTGCTATATCAATCAGGCAATCTTGATATTGTGTTCCTATTCCAGTGAAATAAATCACATGTTTTCCCTTCCCGACAGCTTTGAACTTCTCATTAGGTGTGGAGCTTGATTGATTAGAATTATTCTGAAAGCCTATCACCTCGGTCATACAGGTTTTTTGGTTGGCTAAAGTCACCTCGATTTCAAAGCGCTGAAAGTCTATACCGGATAATTGTTCATGGTAGGGAGAATCCTCTTGACGTATTGCTTCTACAAAAGAGGCAAAACGTTCTTCAAGTGACATCTCTGAATTACCGAAACCATTTTTGACATACCAGTCCTCTCTATTGGGAGGAAAGGTTCTTAAAGCTATTTGTCTTTGCAACCAGATTTGTATACTTGAATTCGGCATAACACCCCCTTTTTTTTGATCAATAAGTGTGCATACAATTTGCTAATGAGTCAACATTTCTTTGCGCATCTTTATTAGAGATAATTCTTATTTTCAGCACAGCACCGATTTGCACCCGATTGCAACAAAACAAACTCACTTTAACCCTGCGCTTATAAGAAATTTGTATAGACAATATACAAACGATTGATTTCAATAATGAACAACTGGTTGATATTATCCTCGTTTTGATCAAAACATAATCTATGTATTTGGGAGATTTTCACCATGTTTTACGAATTAATATTAACCAGAACCAGCAACCTGATACAAGAATTTATCTCTATTCCTCATGGCGTTACTTCTCTTGACTTGAGTTTAAATGAATTAGGCAATATAAGTAATGCTGAATTAATTCAGGCCTTTCATTATATACCTGACAGCGTTATATCGTTGGATTTGACTAACAATCACTTATGCGACAAAAGTGGTGCAGAATTGGCACAACTCCTGGCCGCCATCCCTGCCAATGTCACTTCTCTTGATTTAAGCTCTAATAATCTCGACAGAAGAAGTGGTGCTGAGTTAGCACAAGCCTTTGCTGCTATCCCAGCCAGTGTAACTTCGCTTAATTTGCATTGTAATTACCTGGGCAATAACCGTGGAGTGGAGTTAGCACAAGCCTTTGCGGCCATCCCCGAAAATGTGACCTCACTGGATTTAAGTATGAACTATTTCGACCTGGAAAGTAGTGCTGACTTATCACAAATTTTTACCAGTATCCCTCCTCACGTGGCGTCACTTAATTTGAGCTTTAACTCCTTGCATGAAGTACCCTTTGAAAAGCTGGCACTCCTTAATGATTCGCTAAAGCATGTGCAAACTGTTTACTTGAGCTTTTATAGTGTCAAAGAAATGTCCAAAGAACAACGAAGAGCACTGGGCGCTGCATTTCCCAATGCGCAAAAAATCATTTTGATTGATGATTATGGCCATGAAATTCAACCGTCTATAACAATTTCTAACCTGATTAGGGAGCTTTCTGGAAAGGCAGATGCTCCATCCTTGTTAAATCAATGTATTCTTTTTACCCAAAGACATCAAAAAGACAGTGATAACAAGATCATCCCTAAGGAATTAGAAGAGAGCATTCGAACTTTTAACTCTCGCTGATTGATAATCTTGAGCAACCGTCGTTCGCTCTTGTCAATGAATTAAAAAATACCAAAAACTTGTTTGACTCTTCGAGTCAAACAAGAAATGGAATAATCGACAAAGAGAAACAACTCTTGCTAATCTTTGAAAGTTGTCGGGGAATTAAGCATTTTGGATATTTCTCCAAGATGCATTTCTTCTTCTTGAATCATTTGTCTTGCAAATTCTTCAACTAACACCGACTTATTTTCTGCATATTGTAATAGTTGATAATACAAATCCAGACTTTGCCTTTCATGCTCAAGCGACTCTTCTAAAATATTACTGATATTATGCTCATGAGTCTCTAATAACTTACCGATTTTAAGTGTAGGATGATAGGAAAAATGGGTAATGAGCTCACCGATTAGATGAGCGTGGTTCAAACTTTCTTGAGCCTGATCTCGCATCCATTTGCAGATCGGGATGCGATTAAATCCAAAGACCATAAAGGAGTAATGAGTATAGCGCACAACACCCGCTAGCTCGATTTCCAATAATTTATTTAGAGTTTTTATGATGGCATCATCAATGTCTTGAGTTTCAGATCTTCTATGTTTCATAGGATTACCTGTCATTTTACTTATCTAAGTATAGAATAATTTCAAGAAAATCTCGAAGCGTTATCAGTTATTGAGAATTGCCTCTCATATCTAACATAAGCCCTGATACAAAGATGACATCTGGCAGGCTTGGATACATAAAAAACTGGCTACACAAAATAATTATTCAATTTTACCAATATATTGCCACTTCTATCATTCAAGGCGGCTTGATGGAAGAAAATTATGTTCTTTTTATTTACTACTTAAGGATTAATAGAAAACATGGGCATAACCTGATCTTAATGATCTATATTAGCGATAAAAACATAAAATTTATAAATATTGAAAAAAACATTTGCATTTAACTCAAGATTTGCATTAATCTGAATGGGACTCACAAGGAAAAGGAGATCACCATGAGTAACAAAGCGAAAAACACTCACCTCAAAAATGGAGATAGTCAAACCAAACAAGCTTATACCAATCAGGCTTCACCACTTTTTTTTAGTCAAAAGCAAATAACCCCCTCATCGGGAACACTGGAAACAAAAAAACCACAGGAAGGAAAACAACCCACTCAAGAAATCAGCCTTGAGACAACCACAGACATTTTATTAGCTGCTATTTTGCAAGAATTGAAAACGCAAAATATGATTGAACTCATGAAGCTCAAAGCTCAACAGGAACATGAGCAAGAGGAATTAGAAACCATTGAAGCAATGAAAGAGAAAGATGATGCCCGGTTTAATGAAATCCGTCAAACGATGTATGCCTGATTAACAGGACATCCTTACTTAACCAATTAACGGATAACCGTTAATTGGTTTATCCTCTGACAAGAGTAAATGTTACCTAAAAGAAAAGCCCCTAACCTCATTAGATTTCTTACATAATCTGTTTATTTTATTTACGCATCACATAGTAGGTATTCATAATGTCATGTTCCAGATAATGCTTTTCAATTTTTCCAAAACCAGCCTCAACCAGCATTTTTTCTGCAAGCTCCTCTCCCCAGGCCGCGCCAAGACCTAAGCCATTTTGTGAGAGGGATACAGTCATACAATGCATACAGGAGATAGTGTAAATAAGCGCCCCCAGCGGATGATGAACATTCCCTGCCACATCACTGGAGGTTTTGATATCCTGCATCAGGAAAATACCATGAGGCTTCAATGCCTTGAATACGTTGCTCAGTACCTGCGCTGGCTTAGCCTGGTCATGAATCACGTCAAAGCTGGTAATAAGATCATATTTCTCCTGCTCATCCCAGACCGACAAATCCATTTTTTCAAAATGGATATTTTGTATTTTATTTTTCTTGGCTGAGTGTACAGCATGAGCAATGGTTTCATCACACAGATCATAACCGGTAAATTGGCTTTGAGGATAGGTTTTAGCCATTAATATCAAGGCACGCCCATAACCACAACCAATATCGAGCACCTGAATTCCCTGGTTCAGTTTGTCAACCAAGCCGTGAACCATAGGTAAAATTTTGTCAGTCAAGGAAGATAAAATCGTTTGTCCACTCTCTTCTGCCATGACTTCATGAAAACGATGATAAGCCTCATAAGGAACACCGCCTCCGTGTTTAAAAGCATCCACTATGCCATTTTCCACATAGGCCAAAACTGGAATAAACTGCGCTACCACTGCCATGTTCTGTGGCGAAGATTTTCTCGTAAGAAAAGAAGCATGTTCAGCGGGTAATTGATAGGCTTTTGTATGCGCATCATAATCCACAATGCCTCCCACCACGAGAGCATTAAGCCATTCCCTGACATAACGCTCATTGCAGCCTGCCGCCTCGGCTATCACTTCACTGCTTGCAAAATCAAGCTTGTCCATGACATCAAACAAGCCGGTACGATGCCCAATGGATATCATCAAAGTTAGTGCAGCATCATTGAGAACAGACAAAAGACGCTCAGCAAACGCATCAGCTTGGGCTTGATCAAAACGTCCTGTTTTCATCTTGCGATCCCCAAAAAGGTAATCTTCAAAATCCCATAGAGAAAATAATGTATCTAACGTAATAGATAAGGATTATAAAAGAAGCAGTCGATATCCAGAGGCCGTATGGGCTGAGGAGATGCGTACGCATCGTCTCGAAGCCTTGGCAAGAAACATTAAATTCCATACAAGGCTTCGAGACGGCATAAATGCCTCCTCAGCCCGAACGATTCAAGACAACGACCTGTCTTATCCACAACTCACGTTACCTCATATTATAGACTATGGGACATTCCATGTTATGAGCATCAATTTGCCAGGGACCCATTTAATACTTCATGTATAAAAGCGTCTTCCTAAAATACTCTATTTTTATCGTCTAATATTCGATTATTTTTCTGCAAAATTCATCAAAGCATTTTCATGAACCAGCTCATGATGATGTTCTGTTAATCTCCCCTCATAGACAATAGGGGATTCCCACTCATCGCCGGCAAATCGATATTCTTCTGTAGAAAAATGTTCAAATGCATAGGGTGTCCCTTGGCCAATTAAAGGAGATGGTTTATCAATAACATGAAAATGCAAATGCGGTGCGTCAGAATTGCCCGAATTACCCAATTTTGCAATTAATTGATTCTTACGAACCAACTCCCCCTTAGTGACCTTAATACTATGGGGAATTAAGTGGGCATAGAGAGCATATTGGTGTTTTCCTATTTTAATAATCACGTGATTGCCAGCCATATTAATCAGCGTAACAGGATAATCACGTCCAGGCGGAGTATTATCAGGAACACCATCGTAAACTGCGACTACCTCACCATCCGCAACCGAGTAAACATTGGCCCCATAACTGTAATAGTTTTCATTTTTGTTGGGATTTTCTTTATAGACATGACCATCAGCTCCAAATTGCATGAAATCAATGGCGTATCGTTCGGGATAATACACAATGCCATGGGCTGCAACCCTTGCGCGGCGGTGTATGGAATGATTGGATGGGCCATTAATTGCCATCCAATGCTTTCCATCCAAAGGATTGGCAATCACCAGGGGCTTAGTAATTTTTACATAAGCGGGAGCAGCCAGAAAAGAATACCTGACACCCTCTTCGGATATTTTAGTTTTCGATGAATATAGATGAAACCGATGCATTATTTTTTCAGGGATTTCATCAAGACTATCGAATTTCACCATAAAAAATAACAAACCACGCTCACCCGGTCTTAATGTCAAGTCTGATGTTAAATGATTAGAATGACCACTAAAAGAATATATCATCTTTCGCAGCTCTTCCTGGTTATAGGAAAAAAGAACTTTATAAGGTTTTCGGCCATTTAATACTTCAACGTTTTCTAAAGAGAAGAGGTAATCACCCACATTGGCAAGAAAAACCTCATACGTGAGATAAAGTTGTCCTTCAATAGTCACGGGTTTTGGAGAATAAAACGTTTCGGCTTCTAACTGAAAATAAACCAATTTATCCTGATTGGATTCCAATCCAGAGGGAAAAGCATGCATGTCTCGTGCGAGAATCAAACCACTTACAAGAAATAAAAAAACTGTGACACGAAATGATTTTATCATTTAAAACCCTTGGTAAATTGCCAAAACAACGTTCTATTTTCAATAGGCTCATCATTAATTCCCTGTAATCAATGACAAGGATTTTATCATGATGAGATGATTGGGATCCTGGCTGAAACCTGTTTGCTGAAAGCCCGCTTTTTCGTAGCAACGAATGGCTTGTTGATTGTTAACATCGGGGTCAACAACAACAGCTTTGAAACGGGTAAGAAACTTATCAATAAAGCGATTAATGAGTTCCACCCCTAATCCTCTACCTCGTCCCTCGCTTTCAGCAATAAACAAATCGATTCCAGCTAAATCCCTGGGATTATATTTTTCAAAGAGAAAACTCTCATAACCATCAATTCCATCGGGTAAAGAGTCTGTGAGTATGTAAAACTGGACGAACCCGAAAGGCAAGTCATCTTTATATACAATGAAACTTGGAACATGCTCCATACCTGCAATTCTTGGTTCATATTTTTCTGTGATTTCATCCAGTGACCAACTTTTGTCTCTCGCATACCAATGATTAATAATTGGCTCCTGAAACCATTGATACAGTTGATTTAAATCCTTGATGCCCAGAGGTTGAAATTTAAAAACACTCATGACTTGGCTCTTTGAATCCCTTATCAATGCCATGACGACTCACATCTGAGGCATGCCAAATTGATTTCCATATGTCAGGTTTGCGGATAATCATGATTCACTATACTGTAGGCAAAAACTGAGTGGGTATTCTACCACAGTTTTCATCGCCTGGATTTGCTTGTGATTGACATAGAAGATCATCTCATCAGTGCAGGTTGAGCAAATTGCCCAACCGCTAATCTAATTCAATAACGCTGGATCAAATGGCTGCCCATTCACTGTAAATTGGGTGTTTTCCAGAGTAAATGAGGCCTGATAGTAATCGCCTTCAACCTTTAAGATGCCTTTATTCACCCATTTTTGCAAGATTTCTTCCGTTTGTTTATGGGCTTCAGCATCGACATCAACCAGCGGCTCTGTAACCTGAGATTGAGACATATCCGCTGCTGGTGTAGCTGTTTTTGATTTGATTGATTCAAATAACAGCTGCTTGACCAGTTTGATTGGCGCTTTAAACTGACCATTGCCTTTCAGATTTTGCAACAGATCCCCAGGATTGCTGAATGAACTCTTGGTTAGAGCCAGGTTCAACGAACTGGACAAATGCCCCTGTGGCGTATCCAGCTCTTGATTCAGATTGAGTGTCGCACCTTTGGAAAGCAGATTAAAAATTTCAGCCAGGATCGCGATTTGATTGGAAGGATAGTCATAGTTCAATTGATTGAGCTTGGCCATCGCTTTAGGATCCAGATTTTTAAGCTCGATTTTTAATTGGCCAGGACCATAGCTGTTATTATTCATTAGAAATTTATTCAGGGATAATTGCAAATTAAAATCCAGTAAATTGTTGTTGATTCCAGCCCACGCATCCATACTCAGATCTTGCAAATCAAACACTGGCTGTGAATTAGTGATGGTAGAAACAGAAGACAGCAAGATAGATGAATCACCAAGCCATAAATCGTCCATGTAGCGATTCAATGCAAAATTGATTTTGACTTTACCAATCCTGACATCGGTTTCTTGCACTTTCGTACTCATACCGTACATAGTCACATGACCAGAGGCCTTATCAACCTTGGGATTGACTTTGAGCTTTGCACTTAAGCCTTGCCAGACAAAAACAAAGTTGCCTTGATCACCATTGTTCGTGCCTTGCATATTAATTGAGGGCAAACTATAGCTGACAACGGTTTGATTTAAATAGTTGATCAAAGCCCCATAATGGGTTTCCGGCTTGGTTGTGACCCAGGCGAGACCAAAATGCAAGCCATTATTGGTCATGATGAAAGGACCATGGTGTATGACGATTGGGAAATCGAGACTCAAATGAAGCGCTGGCTGCACTTTAACATTACCCTGTGCGTCTTTATTTTCCTGAGCTGGCAAATCAACAAGTAAATTCAAAACGGCAGTGGAGCAGAACCATCCACGGTGATTATCTTTTAATTGCCAAGTCAGGAAGGGATTCCTGGGAATATTATCGACGTTTTTTTTCACCGTGCTTAAGGCCATCATGCCAATAATGGGGTAGAAGCATAAGACAATGACTACTAACAGCAACACACTGATAATCCATTTTTTCATGACTGTCCAACATTAATCCTTAGTAATTAATATTTAGACCAGAAAAAGCTGATTGTAAAATAGCCCATCTATCTGAAAGAACCTTTAATACTTGAGCGAGCCGGCTGCTCAAGTCTTCCCTAGCAAACTTTCAATTTCTAACTGGATTTTCAATAGAACAAATCCACTTTAATCCAGCATTTATAAGAAATTTGTATACACAATATAAGAACAATTGATTTTAATTTAGACCCCATGGTGGATATTATGATCATTTTGATCAAACAAAGACTATCATTTCGAGATTTTCATAATGAATTACAAGCTAACATTACACCCAGGCAGCAACCCAGTAGAGGAGTTTACCTCTATCCCACATGGGGTCACTTCACTTGATTTAAGTTTGAATAACTTATACAGTATAAGCACTGTTGAATTAATACAAGCCTTTGCTAATACACCCGCCAGCGTCACTTCACTGAATTTGAGTGGAAATTCCCTAGGCTTTAAAAACAGTGATGAATTAGTTCAAATTCTCGCAGCCATCCCTGCCAACGTCACTTCATTGAATCTGAGTGGAAATTTCTTAAGTTATAAAAGCAGTGATGAACTAGTAAAAACCCTGGCAGCCATCCCTTTCACCATCACCGTACTGGATTTAGGCTGGAATGATTTCAGCAGTAAAAGCAGCTCAGAATTTAAGCAAGCCTTTTCCAATTTACCTGCCAGCATCACTTCACTGAATTTGAGAGGAAATGACTTAGGCATTAAAAGCAGCGATGAATTGATACAAATCTTGGCAGCTATCCCTGCCAACGTCAATTCCTTGAATTTGAGAGGTAATAACTTAGCCAGTAAAAACTGTGCTGAATTGGCAAAATTCTTGGCTTCCATTCCTGCTAGTGTGACTTCACTGGATTTAAGCGCGAATCTCTTAGGCCTGAAAAGCTATGCTGAATTAGCATATATCTTTTCTTCTATCCCAAATCACGTGGTTTCACTTAATTTGTGCCTTAATTGTTTGCATGGACCATCCCTTGAAAATTTGAAACTCCTTAAGGATTCACTCAAGCATCTACAGACTGTTTATTTAGACTATGATATCGTCAAGAACATGTCCAAAGAACAATGCAAAGCACTAGGTGCCGCATTCCCCAATATACAAAAAATCATCCTGGTCGATAAGAATGGCAAAGAAATTCATCCGTCACATTCTATCCCGATTTCTAATCTCATTAGAGAACTCTCTGGAAAAGCAGATGTACCATCCTTGTTAAATCAATGCCTTATTTTTGCCCAAAAACATCAAACAAACATTGAGGACTTGAATATTCCTGATGAGTTAAGGGAAAGCATTCAAACCTGCAAACCTCTCTGATTTATGGTCTTGAAGCTTCCTTCTATTGCTTTTGTGAATAAGTTAAAAAAGCGATGAAGTCAGGATTAATTAATCGTCTGCATTATGTTGTAGCAATGCAGCAAAAACCGGGGTATTAACGGGTTTTTACGATATTTTTGCGAAAAAAATTTTTGAGTAAATCGAACACGTTAACACCCAAAGTATAATTTATGACCAAATTATTTTTTTGAGTGAACTTATGTCTTACATGAAAATAGAAGAACTTCTTTTAAAAGATACCATGAAAAAAGGCCAGATCCCGGGTGTATCCATTGCTTATATCAATAATCAAGGAATCATTTCCACCCAGGAGATAGGTTTTACAGATGGATGTGGCCTTGTCAAAATGTCAAAAGATCCCACCCAGTGCCCATTTCAGGAGTTGGTTCTTGGATCTAAAAATGAATTAGGTATCGGAACCAAAAACACGGTCATTGCATTTAACAAGGAACTTTATTATGTTGACCAGGCAGCAAAAATGGTTCAGAAAATTGCGTTAACAGAGGCAAATAAAATAGCCTATGAAATGTTGCATGCAAAATGCACCGAAACCTATCAATTGGCTGATGGCAATGAACATGAATTCATTGCAGCTCTAACAGGTCGCATGCCACCAACCGAAGTGAAGCCAGACACCGTTTTTGGCGCAGCATCTCTAAGCAAACCACTCTTTGCTTATCTGGTACAAAAATTGGTACAAGCCAATGTAAGTAATACATCTCAAACAGGATATGATCAATTTATTCTGCCTGACACTTTAAAGAGCTTTGATTTGGATACTCCCCTTTTCCATATTATCCCCCTGGAAGAATTCAATATTGACGGCATGAAATTTGACCTGTCTGATGAATCTGCCGCTGCTCATTCTAAAGCACTAACCGCCAGGATGGTGTTATCGCATACGACTGGACTAGCTCATGGGGAAATGAAATTTCAATTTCTGCCCAACTCTCAAGAAAAAGAACATGGGTATTCGAACGTTGGAATTATTTATTTACAACAAGTGATTGAAAAACTGACTGGTGCAGATCTTGAAACACTGGCCCAAAAACATGTGTTTCAACCCTGCGGTATGGTTCATAGCACTTATGGGCCCAAACCCTGCGCAGCCAATTCTCTATGGACTACAGCAGGAGATTATGCCAATTTCGTCAAGCATTTAATTCATGACAGCACGATTGAAAACCCCTTTGTTCCCCACACTTACATGACAAAAGATAAGGGGTTGGCAGGAGCAACCGGAATAGCCAAAGGCAATATACCCGATACTATTCTGCAACATGTTGCATGGGGTTTAGGCTGGGGATTACAAACCAATGATGAAGGAAGAGTTATCACTGCCTATCATTCAGGCGATATGAATGATTACAGAGCGTGGGTAGTGATCGATTTACAGGATAAGGATAAGAAAAATGCTGTGGTATTTTTCGCTAATTCGCATAATGGGCATATTCTCGCTGAACAAATTATTCCGAAGACCATGCAAATGGAACAGGCTGCCAATTATTTTTTTTCAAAATGGGGTTTTGCCAGAAACTTCGCTGAATTAGGCGGAAAAACTACTCGACTGGGTATTAAATCATCCTCAGGTAGCTCTGATAGCTCTCCTGATACTTCCATTCAGGATGAGCCGGTTGAGATAAAGAAGGAGACAGAAAAATCAGATACTTCCTCAATCGAGACTTATACTTCAGGATGGACTTTTAATGCTTGAACTGACCAGCTTGGCTAACCAGGAGACTCCCTCATCATACTGACTTTTGCTATGGGTCACCAGATAAATAGGAGTTGGTTCCAGATTGAAAGGTAAAGGTTGCATTCCCAGATTAAACTGTCTGGCAAACATATTTATCAAAAAACTTGGGGCTGTGGAAATCACCGCATCGGAATTGGCTACTGCGAAAATTGCGGGCAAGATATTTTTTACAAAAAGCATGTCATTACGTACCAGCTTTCTTTTATATAAATATTCAGCGGAGTGGCTATAACGCTCCTGATTAAAACTAAATGCGATATGTTTATTGCTTATGTAATCTTCCAAAGACAATGGCCTGTTTATGAGTGGATTGTTTTTGCTTGCAAAACAAATAATTTCCTCCTCATACAGTTTTTCAACTTTGAGTTGCGCGGATAGAGAATTTTCATTAATAGCTCCAATCGCCAGATCTACATTCTCATCGATAAACAGATGTGGATCATCAGCCATTGATTGAATCGTTGTCTCAATAACAATATGAGGCAGTTTTTCAAGCGCCGCCATCAGGGATGGCAACAAAATTAATTCAACGTAATCAGGTAAAGCGATTTTAAATGATCTTTTGGTCTGAAAGGGATCAAATCGCTCATTCGGTTGCAGAATATTTCTTATGAAAAACATCACTTGCTCTAATTGTGGCTGCAACTCTTTAGCTTTTGGAGAGAGAAAATATTCCCCTTTACCAGGAATTAATAGCGGGTCTTTAAATAACTCTCTCAGTTGTTTTAAAGAGGAACTCATGGCTGGTTGGCTGACAAACACTTTCTCTGCAGCAGCACTGACGCTTCTCTCGCTTAGTAAAGCATCCAGATGTAGTATGAGATTTAAATTAATACGTTTAAAGGGAATCGCCATTCGATCCTCTCGGCAATTGTTCTCTTCTTATATTAGTATAAGAAATTTAAAAGCATCCAATATGGATAATTCATTATCAATGACAGAGTGTGTTTTGAGAGGGGTTACAATGCCACTTACCGAACCAAGTAACGCTGTCAAATAGACCTCATTACCTGGTATCAATCTATTGTTCTTTCCAGTGCTATTGCATTAGTCCAAAAGATTTATCTCTGGAAGTAATGTGTAATGTTGAATCATCCTCATCTTTTTTAACCAATTGAAGTTGGTAGTCTGAAACAAACTTGGCAATCGTTACTTTAAATAAGGATTCGGTCACTGCAAATGCAGGGCAGTTGCGCAGTCCTACTGAAAAGGGAATATCTGAAATAATAAAAAAATCATTACCAGAAAAAAATTTAAACGAAGCATGCCCTCTTCGACCAGATTTCTCCTGGTCAAATTGATTCAATAATTC
The DNA here is from genome assembly GCF_000008485.1 of Legionella pneumophila subsp. pneumophila str. Philadelphia 1. Lineage (NCBI taxonomy): Bacteria > Pseudomonadati > Pseudomonadota > Gammaproteobacteria > Legionellales > Legionellaceae > Legionella > Legionella pneumophila. Next base: position 2,715,431 of record NC_002942.5, read on the forward strand.
AGTCAGTTGAGATTGAGACTTTGGTGTAATGACGGCGTAGTTTCCCCCCAAATATCCCAAACTGACAACACTATATCCTGCTTCACTGCTTCGTGCTTTAGAAGTTAATGACTGGATCATTGATTTAGGATCACGAATAAATTCTCTGGTATAGCCAATACCAAATCGTTCTATTTGCCCCAAAAGACCTGCCACCGCCTGATAAGCCTGATTGGAATAATAACGAACACCCAACACGATTGAACTTGCAAATAATTCACCAAACATAAATCATCCCAAACTATAGGCCAAAAAATTGGACTATAGTAATACATTTAGAAAATATTGAACACATCCAGGCGTTTTTTTATTTCATGTTGGCTGATTATATGATGTTTATTATTCACCCCTTTCAAATACCAGGAAATGATTCGGACACCGATACTTGTCAATAGTTAGCAGGAGCGATACAATGACTTTGCCTAAAAAATTATGGTCTTCAGCAAGTCTCGATTCCTCCGGTGCTGGGTATAAAGACATAATTTTGGTCGAGGGATACTTTCGTTTTTAATACGAGGTATCCTATGGCAACGACATTAATTCAAACACCCTCTTATACTAAAAATCTAACTCTCAACCTTGATGATTACCCGGGAGGAGTTGCAATTTGGGGTGCATTACCCGCTCTTTTTGATACTTCAAACCAGGGATTTGATCGAGGCGTCCATGTTCACGCGCGTCTTGCCGATTCATCTAAAAAAGTGATAGACGCAACCTATGACCATGTCACAGTTATTTCCGGATATCGTATTTTTACAATTACAGAGGAAGCTGCTGTTCATTTCAGCATGTCCGCCATTTTTGATATCAAAATTACATCATTAACATGTCAGCACTGCTCTCAGTTGATTACTTCCGTTGGCTACGCTGCAGTCAGGCCATCACGCCAGCATCAATGTAATCATTGTGGTGAAATCACGACTACAACTTCAGACTGCATCAGCAATCCAATTATGTTACTTAAAGAATTGATAGGAGATGAGCAAGTTAAAAGGCCTGCAGTTATCCCCAATCGTACCATTGCAATTGATCCTGATAAATACAGTGGTGGCATTCAAATTTGGGGCTCTAATCCATCCATTATTTGGACTGCTAAAAGACTGGAAGAAAGCGCTATCCATATTCATGCTTACAATGAAAATGGCAAAAGGATTATAGATAATACTTATGGAAGTGTTTCTTTAGATGGTCACAAACTGGATATTGAAATGATTAGAGTTCTGCAAATCCAATTGGCATTGCCAAATTTGGCATTACTCCTGACAACCGTGTATTGTCCTCATTGTGGTGCGGAACAGTTTGATCGGGGGATTTGGGCTGTTTCTGCGCATAATCACAGGGTTTGCTTACTATGTAAACAAACTTTTATATCTCAAGACGTGATAAGTAACCCTGCTTTTGACGTACTAACTCATGTTTCTGGAGTGATCTCTCAATGAACACATTAAAGACTATATTTAAAATAGGCGCGCTTATTTTTAATGAAAAAAATCAGTTACTTGCTGTACATAAAAAAGGAAAACCACCCATGGAACTCATTGTTCCAGGTGGCGTTATGGAGGAAAATGAAAGCGATGAAGAGACCCTGCGTCGAGAAATCAAAGAAGAACTTGACTCCGATATCATATCATTTCAGTTTTATAAGCAATTTGAAGACAAGGCAATCTATGAGGAAAAATGGCTGGTAATGCGTACTTACATTGTCACTCTCGGCAATGCCCCTAAACCTGCTAATGAGATTGATCAACTGGTATGGCTTGGGCATGATTATCATCAAAGTGGCTATCGTTTTGGATCCATATTAGGCAAACAAATTATTCCTGATTTCTTTAAATAAACCATTCCCAGACATTCACAGCAACTTTTGGCTCAGACCAGGAAGTGAAGTCCGAACCTTTATGAGATGAGAATAAAATGATGCTATTTGGTTAAACAAGGCACTAATCCGAATTGTTGATCATGAATATCCCGCTCAGCATCTGAACAATGCCGAACTTCAGTAGTTACCTTTGGAGATGACTCTTTAAAAAAAACCAACCTTTTTCCAGAAAGACCTTCATGACGGGCTATATCCGCCATCATTTTACGATTGATCTGACTGGCTAATTTCGTTTCCTCAATTAAAAAACATGTAGATTGATTAATGGAGTTACAACAATGTAAATTGATTAATAAGCAAAATTAATATGACTGACTATACTTAAGTAATTCATTATAGTTTTTCGGGTATTATGAAAAAGAAAGACGAGCACAATAACCTTACCAAAGGTAAGGAGAATGAACACAATACCATCAGCACCAATACCCATTTGTTATTTTCAAAACCACCTGGTATTAATGCCGATACTGCAAATCATATGGCTTCATCTATTGACCGCTTAAAAGATTTTGACAGCTCAAAACAAAGCCTTTGGTTAAAATACAGTGAAGAAATCATCAACGAATTCTGTGCTTTATTACCTGAGTTTCCCAAGAAAAAACCCAAAGTACGTGAAGACATTCGCTGCCCGGAAGAGGCATTATTAACCCAAGTCGGTTGTGCCTATGCCTTTTTATCCAGTAAAAGACGCGAGGTAGCCAAGCTTTTAAAACATGGGCCTCTAAGACATCAATTTGGTTTATTTAATAAGCCAGGGTTTGCTTCAATCGATGATTTCAATCTCAGTAAAGATATCCCTTCTCAAAAGGATAAAATTTATGAGCACCTCTCCTTGTTAATTAGTCAACCTAATCCTTTTATTGAAGTTAAGAAAAACCATAGAGAAGCAGAAGGTTCTTCTATTTACACCATAACATTCAAGATGAAGCCTGATGAAATAGAACAAGTACACAAAAAAAATTTGGATTCAAACAAACCATTTATTGAAAATGACACGGTACTGACGATAACCTTCAATGATTATGGGAAAAATGACAACAGAACCTCAATTGTCATTGATCACTGCCCTACTCCTTTTGCTGAAAACTATACGAGCGAATCCAGCTATTTCAAAGTGCAATTTGAATTGATTGAGCCTTACTTTCAAGCATGCCAGGCCTGGGAACCTTCTGATGGAATCGATCATTTTTTAGAAAATGCCGGAAGAATTGTTTATATACTGGCTCGTATGCAACCTGTTGGACGTGGTAATTCTGCGATTGTTGAATGGATGATTAGAGGCCTTGCCCAAATCAAAAACATCGAATTAGGACCATTCAACCCTGATGAAAAAATTGGGTGGGATTTTAAAGCGTTTCTGACGCCTGAAATTCAGGATTATGCTCATTGGTTTTCCGAGAAAGCCTTTGCGTATAGCCAATTAAAAAATGTTACTTCCCTGGGACAATGAATTAAGACATTGAATTAAACTGAGTAAACCAGCCTATGTGGTAAAAAAATTTATAGAATTGTAATAAATAGATCAAAGATAATCCCTTAGGATATAACTGCAGGTAAGAAGATAAAAGAGAACGCCGGGATTCAAGTCTTGCTTTTGACTATAAGACACAAGAAAAATGAAAGACTTGCCCCAAGATAAAAGCGTTATTGTTTTAAGTTTGCTTTAGAAGCTTCTTCTTCAAGTGCTTGAGCGTCCAATAACTTTTGTGTGTTGTTAGTGATTGCACGACCTGTGATCATTGATTGAAAGCGATCAACCATATATACACCACCCCAACCGAAAGTGCTGCTGTTTTTATACTCGAACTCAGAAGCTACCTTGATAGAATTAGCCAGTTGCTCATCAGAAGCCCCTGGTGCTTTATATTTTTTACGAATTTCTTTACTTTTTTCACTGGTTGGTTTCATGTGCTCAACACCTTCATTGTTAAAACTGACGACATTATACATGAATAATATTCAAACACAATTTATTTAAAAAAAACAATTTGATCTAAATTTTTCACAAACATTTCTTTAGTAAAACACTCTCCATTACATGGCCTTTACAATCACTTGAGTTTCCAAAAAATAAAATCTCACAATCTAAAAACAAACCCAAACAGATAAAATATTAACAAATTGTATTTTATTTGATACAATAACTCTGTTTTACTCTCTGAGATTTTTTTAATGCTCACCAAAAATCTGAATGAAGCCTTAAGCGCAATAAAATATGTAAAATCCAAACTAGTTTATGGTTCCAATACCGAGGAAGATTCAAAGAAGCCAAATTGGGAGCCAGGAAGAATTATTCTCTTAAGGAAGGAAGTTCATGCACTAGCAGTCGTCTATGCTCGTTCACATAATGGCAAAGCAGGATTTGACATCATCTCCAAATTAACCCATGCGGCACTCTTAAAATACGGATTCGGCAATTGCGGTGAGCAAGCACAAACAGCATTTTGTTATCTGCAATCTCGAGGAGTTGCGCCGCTTGATTATTGTCAAACATCAATAGGAGAGCACTGCCTGATAGTGATTGGGCGCGTTAGTGGTTCTGATCCCAATGATATTTCGACCTGGGGAGAGGATGCTGTAATTTGTGATCCCTGGGCTGAGAAAGCCTATCCTCTTTCTGAATTTAGAGCAATGCAAAGTCCCGATAATGACATTCGCTATCCTGAGATATGTTATGCTAATGGTAAAAGTCCAAAGCCTTATTTGGCAGGGGAATTAATCAGTCATCACAGAATAGAGCCCGCCTCGAAAGCATCATCGCTCTCTTTCTTCAAAAAAGAAAATTACGAACATTCACAATTAAATAGTGCTACACCCATGCTTATTGCTTAAAGCATTCCAGTGCCAAAGTGCAATGACTACCATGTGTACCAATTACTATCTTTTGTTGTAACGAATCATCAAATTATCCTGGCGCTATTGATTAAAATCTGGCAAAGAGAAAAAACACACCTTGTGCGAGCAAGGAAAAGCCAGGATATCTGATGCTCTCTTTTACAAAATAATTCCAAAATCATCCAGTAAGAAAAATTAATCTATCTATTGTTAACTATTAATATTCTCTTAATAAAAAGAAAGCATTATAGTCATCTTGAAGTCACATTTGCATATCAAAAAAACATGATAGAAAAACAAAACCACAATCAGGAGGTAAAAAATGACAAACAGTAACCATTTAAGGAATCCTGTTACCAAATCATTAAATGACCTTTGCCAAGATGAGCTGTCTGTAATTGGCTCCTACCTTGGTGCCTGGAATGATTTATGGAGCTTAACATTTACATCATCAGAAATGAAAAAATCCTTAATCCATCAGCAAACCGATGAGTTGTGGAAATTTTTTTTCAAGGAATTTTTCCCTTATATTCCTCTACCAACAGAGGATTTTTATAAAAACTTCATGAAAAACTATAAAATATGGTATCAAACATTGTACCGTGTGAAACAGGATCCTTTTTTTCTAATGTATCTGGATAAACTCAAAGAAGATCCTGCACACTTATTTAGGAATGATAAAGAAATTATTATAGCAGCCATTGAGAAACAACCCTTTTTGTATAAAAATTTTTCCCGAGGATACAAAGAAGACGAAGAGGTTATTCTGTGTGCTCTTAAAAATAATCGATTCATAATCCATGATGTACCAAGAACAGTGAGAGAAGGATTCAAAGAAATAGCTGATATCAAAGAAGATAAAGCAAGAGTTGACGCGTGTGACAAGCTAATTGACAAGCTTTCACCACAACGTGTTTCTAAAATCAAAAGCCTCGACTTGTTTAAAAGCCAATTTACTCTGCAAGCACAAAATATAACAAAAAAAAGTGGAGAACAAGTAAATAACCGCCAGCTTCAAAGATCAACTGCGCCTATAACGCCCGAAGGTATCAGCTCTCTTGTTCATTTAGGCCTGTTTAGAGACACACAAATCCAATATGAGGAAAAGGAAGAATCTCTACACAACAAATATCGAAAATGAGGCGAATAAATTTTGATAAGGGTTGCTCTATCGCAAATTCATTACAGAAACAGCCAAGCATAGCCTTAATAGATTGAATAAGGCCGGAAGCTAATATGTTTTGATTGCAATAATGGGTGTTTTTTTAAACAAAACACCCTTCGGATAACTCCTCTCTGCAAGTTGTCTAGTAACTTAAATTTTCATTTCGAATAATTGGTGAAACAAGTTGACGTCTGCTCAAAGACCATTTATGTTAATTATTGATCCATGAGATCTTAACCTACTCAATTTGATTTAAAATACCCAATAACTGAAACACCAATCATTTAAAAAAGGAGAGTACCCTCAATACAAAAACCTTAGGGCGAAATCGTTTTAAATACTCGATAGATTGTGATGGCTGTAGCAAAAGAATCGTAAAAAATAACTTAGAATTTGTTTTATATAAGGGATTATCGGTATGAAAACAAAGCAAGAAGTTTCTCAGCAGGATAAATTAAAAGATTCAAAATCGTCTACACCACTACAGACAAAAGAACCATGGTTCATCTCTGATACCTTAAATATTACTTTTGACTCCTATGATTTTAGTATCTCTGTCACTGAACAAGCCCCCATACCCTCTCGTATTGTTTTCAGTGGTGGAGGTTCAAGAATACTGGCACACATAGGTGCCCTAGATGAGTTAACCAGGCATGGATTAAAGTTCACTGAATTTTCCGGAAGCTCAGCCGGTGCAATGGTCGCTGCCTTTGCTTATCTTGGTTATAATTGTTCCGAAATAAAACAAATTATTTCCTGGTTTAATGAAGATAAACTCCTTGATAGCCCACTCATTTTTAATTTCAATAACATAAAACAAATATTTAACAAGGGGGGGCTTAGCTCGGCAAAATTAATGCGTCAAGCAGCAAATTACGTTATTTTAAAAAAAGTAATGGATATTATATCCGATGAAAAATTCAAAACACGATTTGCAAAATTTCAAAATTTTTTAGAAGAAAATATATACAGCTGCCCCGAGAATATAACATTTCAAACCTTAGCCAGAATAAAAGAAATATGTCCTGAATGTGAATTAGGAGAAAAACTATTTATTACTGGAACAAATTTGAGTACCCAAAAACATGAAGTGTTTTCTATTGATACAACACCATCTATGGCACTTGCCGATGCCATTATTATTTCCGCAAATTTACCTATTGCCTTTGAGCGTATCTGCTATCAAGGAAACGTATACAGCGATGGAGGAATCAGCAATAATTTACCTGCCCATTGTTTTTCAGAAAAAGGGCATAAAACAACCTTTTTGAAACACAAAGATGATGTTGACTTCAGTGTACTTGCTCTGCAGTTTGATAATGGGCTTGAAGAGAACGCTCTTTATAGCCAGAACCCAATACCTAAATGGTCATGGCTAAGCAACACATTCTACTCATTGATTACAGGACATCCAAATGTTACTGAAAACTGGCATGAGGATCTTCAAATACTGAGGCGACATGCCCATCAAAGTATTTTAATTAAAACGCCAACTATTGCTTTGACCAATCTCACAATTAGTCAAGATACAAAAAAAGCCCTGGTCGAATCAGGACGAACAGCTGCCAAGACCTATCTGGAACTCCATGAGTTTTATACGGATGATTATGGAAATATCAGACATAATGAATGCTTGCATGAAAAATTTCAAAAACCCGAAGAGTTATTGGATTATTGTGTCCTACACAGCCACTTTGCACTTTTAAAAAAAATAAAGCAAGCCATTTCCTGCTCACAATATTTAGAAAAAGGGTATAAACATTATTTATGTGAGTTGTGTGACAACTTGCTTCCACCTCAACTGAAATGCCCCAACGAAGGTTCAGGAACAGAACAACCTGAAATCAAGTTAGAAAAAGATACCATCATTTGCAAAAAGAATAATAATAGTGGGCTGACATTTTCAATGACATTTTTTGGGGTTCCATCCCCTTTAGGCAAAACATTAAATCAGGATAGCCCAGAATTAAAAATTAAGCTATTTACAGGTTTATATCCTATACTAATTCAAAACTGGCAAAATTTATGCCCTGTTTCAGGCATTAGTGGTATATTAAATTCTATCCGCATGTCATTCGTTGAAATCAGTTCAACAGATACCTGTATAAAAACATTAATTGATAAACTGAACGAAATTGAAATTGGACATTTTTTGATATTTGTTTTTAAAGCAGCTTTAAAAAATTACGATAAACATGACTTCATATTACTATTGAAAAACCTGAAGCATCTTCATCATTCTATCGAGTTAATTAGAAATAAACCGTTTCATTCTGACGACCGATTTTATGGACAGTGGAGTTTTGAAGGGCATGATCCCAAAAGAATCCTCGAATTCATTAAAAGCGATGATATTTCAGGATTAATGACTATTTTAGAAGATAAAAAGGCGCTGCCCAATAATAAACCGAATTAACAGGTTTAAATCCAAAGCGTCACTGAGTTAACAAATCAACTTGAATTGGTGTTTTTACTATTAATCAAGTGATCTTTCTGCCTTGTTTTGGAAAATAAACAATTAAGTATACGATGGTCCCTTGTTCATTGCTCTTTCATTAAATTCCTCTATCAATAAATCTATTTTTTGCCCTAATTGCCCCTTCCCCATTAATTTCCCGGAAGCATTATAAAGTGTTTGTGTAAAATAGGAGTACATATAACTTGTGCTACTATCCTGATTTCTGCGCTTTTGTAAATTATTTTCTTCAGAACGCATGCTAAGTAACAGGATATTTACCATCTCATGGCAATCAGAGAAATCCTCTTTTTCATAGCGAGGATAAAGATCAGCCGCCTTCTGTATATATTTAAGAACCAATTGTTTTTTTGCATCAAAAATATCTCTGCTGGCTTTAGTGGTTATAAATTCGAATTCCTTCTCAAGGATATAGTCACAGAATACAAAGGACAGCTGATACACCCAGGGTACATTTCTACTATTGCAAAACAATGACTCATCCATGATATTAGTAATAATAGAAGGACTTTTTTGAAACAGGTCAGATACGACTTCAATAAAATTGCTTAAACTGTATGTAAAAAAACTTTCATACAAATCTGTTGTGAAATCAGTATTATGTTCTTCATTATATTCTTTGACAGCATTTTTGGCTGCTTGTAATGCCGAGTTAATTTCATCAGAGACTCGTTTAAAATAATTAGCATAATCCTCTTGGGTTTTAACTTCCATTAATGAAATGGTCTTAATCAAACATCTGGCAAGCTCATTTCGTTGAATTAATAATTCCGCTTCTTTGCCTTTATATGTTTTTTCATCTGCCTGCAATTGGTAGCTATCCAAAATTTTTTTATAATAGCGGTCGGTAATATCTTTAAAAATCCACATTATCTACCTCTTTAATTAGTGATCCAGAAAGTATTTGCAAAAATTGTCGCTGATTATCAAGAACAATAACGTCTTCCTTTTCTATTACGGGCGATAGTCAATATTGTAATGACAGCAAACACATGATTTCCTTGTCTGATGTATTGGTAATCCATTGATAACTGCCAAGAATTATAAATAAATGTTCAAAAAACAGTAGGAATAGCCATGATGGCTAATAGTAACTCATTGTAAGTTATAGGAAAAGTATCTGTATTCGGTTTTTTGAAAATATCAATTAACTAAAAACACTACAGCGAAAGATACTTACAGGACTTAAAAACAGTATTGATTAAAACATTCAACTCAAAGCAATTATTTGGCTCTTTTCTAAAAAAGATCGATAATTAATCAAGAATGCTGAGACTAACAATCTGTAGAACGCAAACACGGTTTTTGCTTTGGAGCCCTTACACAATCAGGATAGAATCGCTACAAGATGTCCTGACGATGCAAAATAAAGAAAAAATAATTATTATATTTTCCCAAAAGAAATTAATCATGAAATCAAAATCCATTAATTTATGCTTTTTTTTATTCATTCTATACTTTGGCAGTCCAATTCTTTTGGCACAACCGTCCAGGGTGGATAATATAATTAATGAACTGGTTCAACCAATTATTGAGACACATCGGACTCCTGGCTTAGCCATTGCCATTTATTATAATGGAAAGGATTATTATTATAATTTTGGATTTGCTGACCGGAAAAGTAAGAAACCCGTCACTAAAAATACTATTTTTGAATTGGCATCGATTACCAAAATATTCATTAGCACTCTTGTAGCCCTGGAAGTTCAGAAAGGAAAATTGAATGTAACAGATTATGCCGTTCAATATACACCTGAACTTTCAAAAACCAATGGACTACCAATTGACAGGGTTCAAATTGTGCATCTGGCGACCCACACAGCAAGCTTTCCCAAACAAATGGAGCAATTTGGTGTTAATAAAGGCAATATAAAGGCTTTCTTTGCCCGTCTTAAAACATGGCGTCCTCCAGTAAAAATAGGAACTCAATATAAATATTCCAATATTGGTTTTGGGTATTTGGGATACGTATTGGAAAACGCCTCAAACGAAACTTTACCTAATCTGTTAAAATCGAATATTACCAAGCCATTGGGAATGTCGCATACTTTTTTTAATGTACCAGAAAACCTCGCTAACTATGAAGCTCAAGGTTATCGACCTAAAAATAAGCCAGCACCTTATTATAGACCTGCCAATTTTCTAGGCGGAGGTGCTTTGCGCTCTTCTGCAGCTGACATGCTGGTATTTTTAAAAGCAAATTTAGGAGTTCAACCTGGCACCGCATCACCAGAATTACTTTCTGCGATGCAGTATGCCCAACAACCATTTTTTGAAGTCAACCCAAATTTTGTTATGGGATTAGGTTGGCAAAGAGTGAAAAGAGGGAGGCACATTGTGATCACTAAAAATGGAGCAAATCAGGGATTTAGCACCTTTATTGGTTTTTCTCCTGCGAAAAAACTGGGAGTCGTCGTATTAATCAATCAGGCAAGGGGCAAGGCAACCTGGCTGGGAAACCAAATTCTTAATAGTTTGCTTAGGTTATAGCTTAAAGGACTATTTTTAAGCATAGACTCATGGGCATTGACAATCAAAATGTCGTGCAACATGATTATCCTTGACCCTATTCTCTGTGCGTCTTGACTTACAATATGGATAGTATGATTTTAATCTAAACTAATGACGAACAGAGCCTCAGGTCAAACCAACAACTTATCAAATAACTGAAAAAGGAAGTTTCAATGAAAAAATCCAGTCCTGTATACTCGTTGTTATTGCTTTCTGCTATTACCTTTTCGCCTGTTATCAAGGCAAGTCCTATCGGTATGATGGTGGATATCTATTGCCCTATTACCCAGGGAGGGCCAAATGTCATCACTAATTTTGGAGATTACATTGGTGGTTATGGCATGGAAAATATTTTGTCTCAAAATAATCCTATTTATTTTAAATCCATTTCGCTAGCCCATGATGTTCCAGCTCAACTTGGAAATTATTACAATGAAACGACCAGCTACAACAGCACAACAGGTCAAGTCACCTGCAGTTACATAAGCAATAACCCGACAGAACCTCGCTTTGCTGTGGCGTATACCTTAACCAATGGCAGGGGCGGTTCTGTCCAATGGCAGTCAGGGAATTCAATCAATATCATTTTTCCAGTTGGTCTAAAAAGTTAACCAAAGTTTACTGGATTAAAATGCCTGACTGTCTTCTTCGCCTCCCAGCAACTCTTTCTGGAATTGATTTGCTGGGACCCTACAATCAAAGCCAAACCAAGCAGAAGAACATACCTGATAATTGGGGTATTCAAGCTGAAACGCATGATTTATATGATTTCAACTCGGGCCAAATTAGCTGATACAGATTACTAGCGTTTTACTTTGATGGTTGAGGGATTTTATCCAGTTGCATACTGACATGCTTAGTAATATCATCAAGCATTTGTTGGCATGACTCAGGTTGCTCTGGAAACTGTTTATAAATAACATTAGTCAAAAATGCAGACAAAGCCTGACAAACTAACCTGCGATTACGAAGCTGTGGAGGCAACTTTTCTACAGATTGAGTTAATGATGACAATAAATTTTGGCCTATAAAATTCATTGCCTTGGAATAATCTTCAGTAGTTAGAGCTTCGCCTGATTGAGTGTTTTCACTATTCACATTCATTTTTTATCCTGTCAGTGTGAGAGCAAGCCAGATTATAGAGTCTATCTCAAGCTACTTCAACGACTGTTTCAATTCTTTCCGTAAAAGCAGCTTGATTATCAATTAAAACAACAAAATACATCATTAAGAGGACTTATATAGGATGTAGCTATGGTTTTACAATGACAACAGGCTCTGGTGTGCCACCCAAAAGACTAAAGACCAAAAGCACAATAAACATTACGATAAAGAGGAAGAACAGAACTTTAGCTATCCCTGTTGCGGCTGATGCTACCCCTCTAAATCCAAATAAACCTGCGACAATTGCAACAATAAGAAAAATTAAGGCCCAATATAACATGATAAACTCCCTGTCTTTCAGAATAATAAGTTCTTCCTGAATTGTTTTTACCAGAGCAAAATCAGATCCATCTGTTTTTGCTCATCTCACTTATAAAAACGAAAGAAATTGAAATACTTATTTATAGTCATCCTACTAAAATTGTAGACTATTTATCCAAAATATAGAAAAACAAACAACTTTTAGGATATTTCATATTGTCCTCTTTTAACCGTAGATTGTCCTTATTCGACCATCCAGCTCAATTGTGATTAATTTATAATTGTTTAGTTTGTTTTTTATCTATTTAGATCCATGTGTAATCTAACTATTCATAATATAGAAAACTATGAGAACGATCCGCAGTTACGATTAATACCCTGGATTCTATGGGAAAATTTATTTCAGCATTTTATCAGTGCCAATGAATTATCTCTTATGACTTTATCATATAAAGAAGCAATCCATATCTTTTTGCCAGGAACAAAAAATATGGAACAGGTGAGGCAATTGTTGTGTTTATACTATGCCCATTATAACAGGAATGCCAAACAACTCTGGAGTGATGCTCACAAGAAAGGAATAAAAAGCGAGGTTATTTGTTTTGTTGCTGCAATAACCGGTTGTTCAAGTGCCTTAGATACATTATGTCTTCTTTTAACATCTGATGAGATCGTGAAAGTGATCCAGGCAGAAAATTACCAAGCTTTTCGTCTGGCCGCAGAGAATGGACACCTCCATGTGCTAAATCGTTTATGTGAATTGGCGCCAACTGAAATCATGGCGATGATCCAGGCAGAAAATTACCATGCATTTCGTCTGGCTGCAGAAAATGGACACTTGCATGTGCTAAATCGTTTATGTGAATTGGCACCAACTGAAGCTACAGCAATGATTCAGGCAGAAAATTATTATGCTTTTCGCTGGGCAGCAGTTGGAAGAGGCCATCATAATGTCATTAATTTTTTGCTCGACTGTCCGGTTATGCTCGCTTACGCAGAAATACACGAATTTGAATATGGAGAGAAGTACGTCAATCCGTTTATTGCGAGGCATGTGAACAGGTTAAAAGAAATGCATGATGCCTTTAAGCTAAGTAACCCGGATGGTGTCTTTGATTTAGTCACAAAGTCGGAATGCCTGCAAGGTTTTTATATGTTACGCAATTTAATCCGTCGTAATGATGAAGTATTACTCGATGATATTCGTTTTTTGCTGAGCATCCCCGGTATAAAAGCCTTGGCTCCTACTGCAACCATTCCAGGAGATGCGAATGAGTTACTGCGTCTGGCTCTACGATTAGGTAATCAAGGGGCTTGCGCATTACTATTATCCATTCCATCTGTACTAGCATTGACTAAGGCAAACAATTATTACATTAATGAAACAGGGGGACGACTCGACTTGCGTGCAGTAGCCTAAAGTTCTTTGAAAGATGTTTCAATTGATTTTATTTAATACTTTATAAAAATCCTGGGCTACAAGAAGAATACTTGTTGTGACTGATAGAGTATTAATACTGAATTCTTGATATGATAAAAGATGTCTTTTCCTCTTCATTTTACTTCCTATTTTTTTATTTCATGATAATTTATTCTCTTGATTGTAAGTATGAATTTTCAATTATTGTGAACAAAAAAAGGGCGACTGTGTATACATGCATTAGATTTGGAATAACCTCGATAGTTCTTCTTGCAATATGTTCGGTCCCTTCTTATGGCACACCAATATTTCGTGATCATAGCCTGACTCTATCAGGCCTTATTGGTTATACGGATTTCAAAGATCCTGTCGATCAACAGTTGGTAATCAGTCACTATGTCACTGATTTACTGACTAATTCTCATAAACATACTCACCCAAGCGTATTAATTTCTGCCAAGCAACAATTGAATTTTGAAGCCAATAAGATTCATAAAATCATGCTGGGTCCTGCATTGTATTTTCAAAAACTGCATTATTCTGGCGATGTGTGGGAATTAATGTTACCTGAGTTCTATAATTACCAATATGATTATACAAGTAATAATGTTAACTTTTTAATAGAAGGAGACCTATATTTTAATCCTATATCTACTTGGCTTATTTCTTTTGTCACTGCTGGTTTAGGATATGGGGTTGCTTATATTCACTATGACGATTATGCCCTTCCTGGTATTGATCCTGTAAGTGAGCGACATCACTTTGACTCTTCTATCAAAGGAATTTATCAATTGGGAGCAGGCCTTGCGGTACCAGTCAATCCTAATTGGTCAATTAACTTACGCTATGCCTATATTCATATGGGCAAAGTCCATACTTCTCCTAACTCCCTTGGGCCTATAGAACTTGTTTTAAACAATCAAAACATACTGATAGGAATTAATTACTCGATATAACTCAGGCCAAATATGAAAAAGACCGGTTATTTATTAATGTTTGTATTAGTTGCATGCTTGTGTAATCAGAAAATAGTGGCAGCCATCCCCCTGGTTGAGTTGATTGCAAAGCCCAACCCCTCTCAATTTGTAAAAACTCAAAGTTCTGTCTTGTTATTTTATACTTTGCGCAATAATACAAGTGTTGGCTTTCCGCTTAGCTATTTATTTTCCAGCAATAACGCCAGCCTATCAAATGCTGGAAACACCTGTGGAACATTTATTGGTCCAAACAAAACATGTCAATTTACTGTACAATATCAAGCTCCAGCTATTAGTATCACAGAAAAATTAATAGTCCAAGTAGCTTATCAGGGACGGGCGCCAGTAAGTGATATTGTCTCTATCAATGTAGATAATAACATCGCCTGTACCTTACTCAATACGGCATCCTATCAAACTCCTTTCTGCCAAGAACAATACCAAAAAGTACTTCAATTTACTCCCGGTGTATTCAATACAACAAATCAAAATGTTCAGGAAGAACAAACTTTAGGAGGGATATTTGGCCTGTATCGGAAGACAGGAGGCACTGAACAGATCTGCTACATAAGTTGTGGATTAAGGTCTCTAAATGGTGCACCACCCAATGAAAACACAGTATTTGAATTAGCCTCCGTCACCAAAACTTTTACCGGGTCGGTATTAGGGAAATTTATTATCAATGGCACTATTGTTTCCCAATTTGATGAAATTCGGAATTATCCTCATCCCGCAGGTCTTAGCTTCAATATCAATGAAGAAACTGTGAGTTTTCAACAATTGGCTACTTTCTCCGGAGGAGTTTGTTTCTCCAATGCTCCCAGTGTCAATCAAAGCAGCACAGATCAAGCCGTCAACCAAATGAATTTCATAACAGACATCAATGCGCTAAATCCTGATCCGAATAGCGGCAATTGTAGTAATGGTGCACCCAATGTAAGTCCTGTATACGCCACTCCGCCATTTTTACCAACACATAATTTCTACTCAAACAGTAGCGTGGGTTTACTAGGACAAAGTCTTATCCGTATCGATGGTTTTGCTAATGTCCTTGAAACCGACTTCAATAATTGGATATGTAAGAATGTCGCCAATCCTCTGGATATGATAAGAACGAGTGCTTGTCTTCCTGATGAGGCTCACAATGGCACTTGTGGTGCAGCAGCTGCATACTGTGCTTATACTGCAAATTGGATAACAGCTGAATACGCTTCAGGATATCATCTATTTCAAAACAGTTATCAGTTGGGCAATCCTTTCCCATTTTTACCCTGGGCACCTGCTGGAGGAATTCGAAGTAATGCCTCTGATATGATTAAATTCATACGCGCTAATTTGGGCTTTAACACAGGGGTTCATAACCCCGAACAAGCCCAACTAATTCAAGGCATGTTGATGGCCCATGAACCAAATATTTACTTTCCAGGTGGCACAGAGCCTAATATAGGCAACCAGAGCCCCATACGTGGTGGCCAAGGCTATGCCTGGGTATGCATGCCTTCTCCGACTAATGGAGACAGGATCTGTGGAAAAATTGGCGGACATAAAAATTTTCGCAGCTTTCTTGGCTTAAATAAAAGTAAAAATTATGGTTTGATTATTTTATTTAATACAGGCGCTCTTACGACAGATGGAAGTCTAACTCCTGCGACAACACCACCGACTATAAGTCAGATTGGCACTAATTTATTAGAGAATATTGATTAATATATTCTGCTTCGATAGATAGGAAACGGGAGTGTAACCATTCATCATTCCTTTACCTGCTATGTGTGAACTACTGCATAAACCATGTAGCTCGACAATGCAGTAATCCAATTTTCCTGATTGGAATAATTACACTGTATACTTAAAGTCGACAAAAACCTGGTTTGCCTTCAAACGACCCGACCAGGGTGTTCCTGTCTGAAAACCATCGCTGTTGGTATAGACAACTGATGGTCCATTAAATTGACCGCCGTCATAATAACGATAACCCGCATCGATACTCAGATGGCTTCCTGTTGGATGAAAATTCACCCCGGCAGACGCTTGCCACGCAAAACTGTTTTTGTTAACTGGCTCACCAATACTTGAAGTGGAACCAATGGCAACACCAACCACAGTTGTTGTCCCTACGGTATAAAAATTGCGTACTTCATTACGCGCATAACCGATACCGCCATCTATGAATGGGGTCAAAGCAATACTCGCCAGACTAGTCCACGCCTGGGCTGGATGTAAGTAGCCATTTACTAATAATGCTTTATTATCAAGTTCAAAATAGCGAGTTCTTGACCTTCCTGTAAAACCAGGGGTACCAGAGGTGCCAGGTAGTGACGTTTGGAATTTTTGATAGTTAAAAACCTCATGGTCAAGATAACTTAGGCTAATATCAATGTACTGATGAATTTGTTTCCCAACAGCAAAGGTATAAAATCCCCTATCCCCCAGATCAGAATCATAACCTTGTAATGAAAAATCCCAAAAAAGAGGATTAGGATTAACAATCCCTGGCTTTTCAGTCCAGGAATAGCCAGTGCCTATAGAAGCAAACCATGGATAGGCAGGTGAAACAACTTCTCCCATTGTTCCCGCATGCAAAGAAAGCGAAGAAATACATAAAGCAATTAGACTCAACTTTTTATTCACGATAATATCCTTATTTAAATGGGTAATAACAGACTTACTGTTATGAAGCGCCTTTGAAAACGGCGTTTAGTTTAAATGAACAAGAAAAATTAGCAAGCTTGCCAAACTACTATCTTGGGTTGATAAAGTGCAGATAAACAGTATCATATAGCATTTTTTCCATTTGCTAATTCATAGTCGCAAGAGGTACAAGTTTGAAAAAAGACATCACTTTATTCACATCAGCAAGACCAGAACTAAAATTTTTCAGATTATCCGAGTGCAAGGAACATCTGGATACTGCAGCCATGTGGGCAAAGAATGCCTGGGGATACATGCATCTGGATGATGAACAATTTCATTACAAACAACTGCAGGAATTGTGTGAACATGTTTATATCGCGATGTATGACGGACTACCGGTTGGAATGCTCGCTGTCATTGAAAAAACACTCTCTCTTGAAGAAAACAGAGAGGAATCCTCCGAAAAAATTGTGGAAGAACCCTCAACCCCAGAAATCACTGAAATGAAAAATGCTTATTTGGACTATGTGTACATTGATGAACGCGCCCGAAGCATAGGGCTAGCTGGAATAATTATTGAAAAAGCAAAAAACCTTGCAAGAGAAATGAATGCTGAAGTAATGTCTCTTGAAACACTGAATTCCACCCTCAATGGATTCTATAAAAGAAAAGGCGGACGAGTCATTTGTGAAGGCAGATATAACGATAGTTATCCTACAGAAGTGATGAGATTAAGGTTTTAATCATATGAATTAGTTTCGACTTAATCTGACACAACTACTTGAAAAAGTGAGAGTTTCCGGTTTTGATAGAAGTGCGAACTTTAAACAAAACCAAGAGGAAAACTCTCATGATAGATAATACAGTTAAAATCATTAAACATAAAGTTGGCTTATTAAACCTTGCTGAAGAATTAGGAAATGTTTCTAAAGCATGTAAAGTAATGGGCTTATCCAGAGATACTTTTTATCGCTATAAGTCGGCGGTTGAATCGGGAGGCATTGATGCTTTATTCGATCAAAACCGAAGAAAACCTAATATCAAAAATAGAGTAGATGAATCAGTCGAGCTAGCAGTCAAGGAATACGCGATAGCATTTCCAGCACATGGTCAGCAGCGCACGAGCAACGAGCTTCGTAAACAAAGTATTTTTGTTTCTCCTAGTGGTGTTCGTAGTATTTGGTTGCGGTATGAACTTGCCAATTTTAAAGACCGTTTAAAAGCATTAGAGGCTAAAGTAGCCTCTGAAGGGATTATATTAACAGAGGCGCAAGTTAGCGCTTTGGAGAAAAAGAAATTTGATGATGAAGCATGTGGTGAAATTGAAACAGCCCACCCTGGTTACCTCGGCTCTCAAGATACTTTTTATGTAGGTACGCTTAAAGGAGTCGGTCGTATTTATCAGCAAACCTTTGTTGATACTTACAGCAAAGTAGCTTTTGCCAAGCTTTATACGACAAAAATACCGATTACCTCAGCAGATATACTCAATGACAAAGTCTTACCATTCTTTGAGCAATACAACTTGCCTATACTGCGAATTTTAACTGACAGAGGCACGGAATATTGTGGAAAGGTAGAGCATCATGATTATCAGCTTTATTTGGCGATTAATAATATCGACCATACGAAGACAAAAGCAAACTCACCTCAAACAAATGGAATTTGTGAGCGTTTCCATAAAACGATTTTACAAGAGTTCTATCAAGTAACATTTCGAAAGAAAATTTACGAATCAATCGATGAATTACAAAAAGATCTGGACGAATGGATGGATTACTATAATAATCAACGAACTCATCAAGGTAAAATGTGTTGTGGTCGTACTCCAATGCAAACTTTGATAGAGGATAAACAAATCTGGATGGAAAAATTTATAAACTAAATTTGACCTGACAGACACTTCTTGAAAAACCGGTAACTGTCAGATCAAGTTTGAACTACTACAAATCATATCAGCAATTTTGTCTGCAGCTTGGAGCCTGATTCATATTATTGTCAAACTAAAAACCTGCTTATGATAACTCTCAGAATGGAACAGAGTTTAGTTCAATTTAACCTGACTAACCTCCTCATGGACCAAGTCTTTGGTGACTTTGCGTGCCACAAGGAGTTCTTCCATTGATTTATTGATAATCTTATCCAATTCTCCCATTTCCAGTTTTGAAGTTTTCTTATAATGTTCAATTAAATCTTCGCGAGCTTTACCAAGCTCTCTGGTGATTGCATTCACATCATTACCCATGCCCTTTTCTTTGAGATCAACAAGTCTTTCTTTGAGCTTGTCAGCAATTTGCTCTTTAACCTCCGAATGCAGTTTGGGAAGAGGAATATTGAAAAAATTCAAAACTTCCTTGACTGAATTCCAAAACCAATTTCGATTTTTATACCCATCCAATCGCTGAGTAATTTTGTCCGTCATACTGGTTTCACCATAATGAGCTTTCGATAGTTGATTCAATGTTTGAGACAGAGATTCTAAATTCAGAGTTTTTTGTGTATCCCCTGATAATTCAAAATAAGCTTTTTGGAAATGACTTCTTGTTAATTGATTATCATCTTCCGGTGTGGTGGCTTTGGCATTTAACTCAATCACCTCTCTTCTTATTTCCCTATATTTCTGTTGACTGTCTTTGCTACTATCATTGACTATATTATCCATTCTATCCATAGCCTTACGAATTTCCTCTTTTTGAGTATCTGATAGTACCTGATTATGCTCAAGGTGTTCCCGGAGTGCTGCTTTCACTTGTTCACAATATTGTCGAGCATTGGGGGAAATATGATTAATCTGTTGCCAGAGGAAACCTTTTTCATTTTTGGACTCGAGTATCTGTCTTACCTCGTCCATGGTCTGTTCCAAATGTTTGATTGCTTCGCTATCCGGTTTTGTCCTTGACTCTTTAACACGTTCTAACAGCAAATTTTTAACCGATTCATTAGTTGAGCTCTTCTCATCACAATGATAGTGATAATAATTCGCAATGGAGGTCAGCGAATGTTGTAAATAAGAAAGCCTGTCCCTGACTGGGGGTTGTCCGAAGCTACTTTTTTCATCCCTATCAATACCTGAAGGTTCTGGCAATGTTCCTGCAATATTATTCTCATTAATTTGAAAGTGTTTCGCTAATGATGAAAAAAAATGCTCATACCTTGGATCTTCGGATAATGATTTTAATTCAACGATGACTTCTTCCTTTTTTGTTTGACCACCATGATTTTTTTCAAAAAACCAATTAAATGATTTGGGATACAATTGTTTAAACAATTCCCTGTGTTCCTGGTTGACAAACAATCTGGAGTCTTGTACGTAATCTTCCCGCTTCGACAGAATACTGCGCTCATGATATTTTTTGGTCAGTTTGGCATAGCCCCATTCGTTTTCCTTCATACCACATAACAACTCAAAGCGTTTTTCTGGAGATAATTCTGAATGAGTTCTAACCTCCTCTTTTTTATCTCCTACTCTGGCAATAATGGGTGGAGAAATCCCAACAGAAGGGAGTGAGCCGGTTTCCCTGCAAAAGCGATTCATATCATCATTTAATAAAATAGCGGTGTGATTTGTGTTGGGATCTTCGGTAACACGATTACCGGTATTGTGTTCTCCATAATACGGTTTAACAACTACTTTTGTTTTTTCGGGATCTGCAATCACATACCTTCCAGAATGTTGAGGGTCAAATCCAGGCCTGTATTCATGCAACATCAATGTCGACTCAAAATGCTCTACATTAGGAGGAACAGTATAAGAATGAGGATCATCCCGTTTCCCAGGTCCGGGAACCTGATCAATAAGAAATAAATTGACCTTGATGTCGGGATATAATTGATAAAGAAGATTCGCCATGCGCATACAAGTATCAGCCCCTCGGCTAAACCCATGCAAATTCACTGTTTCAGGCAGTTTGCCTCCATTTTTTTCAATGATGTCATTAAGGTAAAGTACTGCCTCAAATAATAAATGCTCTATACCTTCTCCCGCCAAATTTCCTGTCAGTTTTTGTATGGCATTGGTAATCGTTTGGGAGATTACAGGACTAATTAATATCTTGGAATTATCTTTTGGGTTATAAATATAAGTCCCAGGAATAGGATCCTTGCTGTCGCCTGATTTTGGTTCTGAACCAGGACCATCAAACATTCTCATTGCCACTGTAGGATTGTCTTTATTTACTTCCGAGATTGTATTATGAAAACTCGTGAGAATATGATGAACCTTTTCACGATGTTGTCCTGTACCCAGAAAACTTAATGTGACTGTTTTTACTTTTTGTTCACGAACGTCTTTCTCTGATGTGCTCATAACAGGAATATCAACTAATAATGGTCCTTGATATAATTTTAAACCATGCGCACAATAAATGCTCCATAATTGCTTAAAATGAATGTCTTTCTTAAAAATAGACTTATTTAAAACCTGTATTGAACTCGAACAGAGAGTAAGGTTAGAGAAGGGTAATTAAAAAACAAGGAGTAGCAGTGCTGATAGCTGACTATATCTTGCCTATCTCTAATTAGTCTTAGTCTTTAATCGTAACGTTTCAATTATCGTTAGCAGTTCAATACAAGAATTGCTATCCTTGACACAACAATGAATAGAATTAAAACAACGATTCATGGAATGAAGATGAAAATAATTCTCAGCATTTTAATTGCTCTGCACGCTACGTCTACTTATGCTGGCCAGCAAGTTTTAGTCCTGTCAGGAGGAGATAACCCAGGCCTTAACCACTACACCCAATACCTGCAAACAAAAACTCTTTATGAGCATTTAATCACCCGATTTAATCCCGAAACCGTAAGCATCTATTTTGGAGGAGGTAACACACCGACCACACAACTTTCTCCATTTGATGTGCACAAACTCATTAATACAAAAGATAATCAACAAAACAAAGAAGACGTCATGTTTACGGGTATTATCGCAAACAATCAACAAGCCAATAAATACAATGTGGATGCCTTTTTTTTATCTTCCAAAATTCAACAAATCAACCCTGGTGATAATTTGCTTCTCTTTGTCAGCGATCATGGCATGCCTCATGGGTTTTTAGAGGATAAAAATATCAATCCCTACAGTAACAATTGCATTGATCTCTGGCATTATCAAAAACCATTTATTAATAACTTCACTAGCGCTAAAAACTTTAGCAAAGCCTGTTTATCCAAAAATGAATTATCATCGCTGCTCACTTTAATACCAAGCCAACACGTTATTTTTGCGATGTCTCAGTGTTACTCAGGTGGGTTTCATCAATTATCTGTTACAACACAAGATGGCTATCCTGTAGCTAACACTAAAATTTGTGGTTTCACTTCCTCAACAGATGATCACTATGCCAGTGGCTGCACTGCTGATGCCAACGGCGCTACTTATCAAGGATATGAACGTTCTTTTACCGAATGGTACACAGGGCATGGCGTCATTGATGGAAAAAAAATCAGGGAACCGGCTAAAAGTATGTTGGTTGCCCATCAAAACGCGATCATTGATGACATGACAGTAGACATTCCATTAAGTACTTCGGACTATTATTTACTCCAATGGGCCAAATTATTTGCATCAAAACAATTTAAGTCCCGCACGAAACATTACGACAACAATATGATTCAATCCATTTACCTGAATTATAAGAAAAGACTTCAGTCCAGCAATAATGATGCTCTTTCCCAATTTATGCATGTTGCCCGTGCTTCCGAAGATAAAATCGTACAGTTAATGCCTGAAGCCGGTGAGTTTGCTTCTCTATCCATAACACAACAAAAACAAAAAATCAGTTCGCTGGAAAAGCAATTAGAGCGACAAGGCAAAGAATTACAAGCTGTTTGGGAGGGAATGATGAATCTGACACTTAACGTCATCACGCCAACCTGGGAAAAAACAGTGAATCATTCAAAAAATCAGCCTCTCAATGAGAAGCAACAAACTTTTGAAAAAGAATTTTACCAAACTATTGTTAAACTTAATTTATACCAACACCCTTATCAGTTTGAAATGTATTATTTGCAATATCTATCAGAAAAACAGAATGATCCTGATTTAGTGAACTATCAAAAAAATCGCAACGCAATTATTTACCAATGGGCACGAGCCCACAACAATGATTCTTTGGCGAACGCAATAAAAAATTGGGAAAAACTAAACAAAAAGCAGCTTTCCTTAACTGAGCACATTGCTGAAGAAGAAAAGAAAAAACAGTGGTTAAAGCGGATTTTTACCTACAATCAGATCATGGCCTCCTGGGTCACGCTATTAGCTATCCATGACGAAAAGGCCCTAGATGATCTCGAAGGTTTGTTAAAATGCCAAAATGCTAGTTGAATAAAAATATTGCAGGATAAGATAACAAAGCATAATGCTAAAGTGGCGACATAAAAGGCATCTTATACCTCTTATGTCGAATTTGACTTTAACCTAAAAATAAAGATTGATTTTGCTCATTAATTTTTTGTTCCTCAATTTGCGGTTTGAAGAGATTGTGGCGATGACGATGTTTTAATCTGGATTGATTTATTTCAGCACATATATCTTGCAATTCGGGCAGCTGTTGCGTTGTTAAACCAACCGCAACATCAATAATAAATTGAGATGATTTAATAGTATTCTCAATACTGCTCATGTATACAGGTCTTGATTCATCTTTCATCTCAACCATCTCATTTCTGAAATCAAAGCTGATTTTTTTTGATGTTTTATCCTGAAGTTTTTTGAGAATAATCATCGCACTTTTATAGTCACTAGTAGCTTCCTGGTGATAGACTTGGGTTCTAATATGAAGATAGGGTCGTGACATACTCCTTCCCTCTCTGCCATCAAAGACAACCAGATCCCGGATTACTTGATTATTTGGAAAAGATTGCTTTAAAAGTTCAATAATATTGGAGAGCATTTCTGAGTTTGCATTAGTATTCTTTTCTTTTTTAAGTGAAAACTTATGAAGTTCCTGAGGATTTACCTGCTTGATAACGCATACTTTCTGGCCATCCTCAAGTTCTTTGCTTTCTGTTTTTAAACAACCAAGCAAAACGAGGCTATCCATCGCTCTCAGTAGTTGTTGAGCGCCTGCCTCGTTGAGATCCAAGCTTCCTGTACGCAAATCAATGGGGAATTCTTCACTGGATGAATGAAAATAAACTTCAAACTTCACCCCCAAAAGAGATTTTAAGTCGTTCTGTATTTGAATAAGATTAAGTTCTGACTCACTATTTAATAAATCCAATAATTCAAGAACGGAAAACCATTCTTGTGTCGACGTGTTTAGTTCGCCTTCTTTAAACGAACCAAGGTAATTCTCTCCATCGAGTTTTTCAGAATTGAATGAAATCCCTCGCACATACTCCCTATTCCCTGCAACTGACATACGAATAAACGTCATAACAGGAATAGTATTTTGCATTTCTTCCTGATTCGGTGGGGTAAACCCTTCCAGTTGCTCAACATCACATCCCGTAACAATAAACTCCACAGCATTATTCTCTAAGTTGTGCCCCTCCTCATATTTGACTGCTTTGGCGCCAGACAATGTGATGAGTACAGCTCTTATTTCCTCTATTCTTTTTTTTGATTTTATAGGGCCTATCCTTAAATCGGTTGTAGCACCTTCTTCCCAGGACCGGCTTGTCGATTGCTCAATTCGCATTAGCTCGTTTTCTTTTTCATCCAGATTTAAAAGCTCGCTTAACCTAGTTTTGACACGATGAATATAAGGCTTTTGCAATTCATCCAAGGTAGCTAATAACTCGATAATTTCTTTCATCTTTTAAATTCCAAGTAAAGTAAAAGGACTATTCCAAAATAGTTTTTGTATCTAACTTTTTGATTTTATTGATCAAGATATTGAACAATAACATAAAATATAATGTATAAAAAGCACAACATTTATAATTTAAAAACAATATGTATCCTGCTTAATAAGAAACTCCATGCGCCCATAACGGAGCCTAAAAATTGTTAAAATAACTGGTGATGTTTTAAATGAATCAAATTATTTACAGAAAATGAAGGAAACCGGCTCGAAGAGATTTTTGGATATACCTATATCGATTACTTAAACAGGCAGGAGTATCCCCACAATTTATTTATTAGGATATTAAGGCGGTGTTTTGGCAGTACATACACAACCATATTTAATTTGGCATTCGCTGCAATTTCTGCATCGCAAAGATTGGAGCCAAGCAATCATCAAACAATTCAAAAAAAATTTAAACTGTTAAACTCAAGCGATTAAAAAATACGGAGTCCTGTGCAGGACTCCTGATAATCACATAGGCGCAACAAGAGATTGCCTTTCTTGACTCACTTCCTTACCTGCCAGTTGACTTAATTGATTTTTGATATGCACCCAGCTATTAAGATCATATTGGGTTCCTAAACTGAGTATGAACGGTTTAAGAGCATACTGAATCAATAATTTATTGAGCTCGTCCATTACATAAGGGGCCAATGAATGATTGTTATATCTGGTATTGGAGTCCGCGAAGAAATGATGAAGCAAGGTCAACAAAGAATCAACCGTACTGGTTCCCCGTGCTTCACTAGCAAGCTCTCCTGCTTTATCTTCTCCTGCCTTGCCATGACGCAACCAGCTAAACCAGCCATAAGCTTCACTGGGAGTAGTTCCTTCCATTCTTTTATGACTATAGTTGTCAACCGCTCTTGATAAGGCAGCAATCAGTTCCGTCCAAATTGATGTAGAAGATTTAGCAACTACTTTTTTTTTATCGCTTGAAATGGATAAAGAAGGCTCTTCCCTCTCGAGCTTTTCTTCTTTGGGAGAAATAAACAAAGTACTCTCTGAGTTGGTATAACTAAATGAAGAAGGGGGTCTATGGTTGATTTTTGGACGTTCGCTCGTTGGATGAGTCAATCTGGGTTTGAGTGACTCGGAATTGTCCTCTTTCGCATGACTCTCTGATTCTCTATTTAAGGATTCTTGCGATTTTATAGCTTCTTCTAATTTTGCCAAGAGCAATTCTGCTTTTCTTTTTGCAACCAATCCCTTAGGAATATCAGAAGGTTTATTGATAATAGGCTCTGATCGACCGGTATATTTTTCTCTCATATCCACTTCCCTATGTAATGATTTATGAATTTAAACAGTTCACTAATGTTAATGCAATATATTGTTTTCTTTCAAGAAATTAATCTCTTCTGTTCAACCAGAAAACAGAAATAAACTGAAACAAAGTATTTAGTATTTTTCAGTTACAGAGAAATATCATAGGCTAACTTATCTTGCACAAGCCAAAAGAAAAAAGCAGGGGATAAAATCAAATAATTGCGTCAATATCTACTATACTATTAACATTTCATATCACTTAGATAGTTCTCATCTGATTACTAAAAAATTATGGACTGGAATAAAAATCTCAAGGATTATGAGAGCAGACTCATTAAAATCAAGCCTTTTTTTAAAAAAGGTAAAATCGTTTCTGAGAAAAATATAGTTACCCTTCTTGAAACAGCAATAAAACCTTATGACAAAGTTTGCCTGGAAGGAGACAATCAGAAGCAAGCTGATTTTCTGGCACGTTGCCTATGTTCTGTAAATCCCCAAAAAATATACGGCTTACATATGCTGCAATCGGCTGTTACCTTATCAGAACATCTTGACTTATTTGAACGAGGAATCGCTGAAAAAATTGATTTTGCGTTTGCTGGCCCACAATCAACACGTTTGGCAATTATGATCCAGCGTAATCAGGTTAAGATAGGCAATATACATACCTACAATGAGCTGTATGCACGTTATGTGATGGATTTGGCCCCCAATGTGGCCTTAATTTCTGTAGAAAAAGCGGATTATCATGGTAATCTGTACACAGGTGCCAATACGGAGGAAACACCGAGCATTGTTGAAGCAACTGCTTTTAAAAATGGCTTGGTCATTGTACAAGCTAATGAAATAGTCAGGAAACTCCCAAGAATTGACATTCCAGGAGACTGGGTCGATGCCATCGTTAAAGCCCCATCTCCATCCTACATTGAACCCTTGTTTACAAGAGATCCCGCACTAATTGACGAAGTAAAAATCCTCATGGCCATGATGGTGATTAAAGGCATTTACGCTCCTTATCAAGTTAATCGATTAAATCATGGGGTTGGTTTTAACACTTGTGCAATTGAACTCATTCTTCCAACTTATGCCCAGTCTCTGGGTCTAAAAGGTAAAATATGCAAACATTGGATGGTCAATCCTCTGCCTACTTTAATACCTGCAATCGAAGCGGGATTTATCGAGTCTATCTTTTGTGTGGGAGGTGAGGTAGGGATGAATGAATTTATTCGCTCCAAACCAGACATCTTTTTTACTGGTCGAGATGGTTCATTACGTTCGAACCGTCTGTACGGGCAACTTGCCGGACATTATGGATGTGATGTATTTATTGGCGCGACCCTTCAAATGGATCCGCAAGCCAACAGTTCAACAGCTACCAAAGGTAGAATTGCCGGATTTGGCGGGGCACCCAATATGGGCTGTGATACGTTAGGAAGACGTCATTCCTCTTACGCATGGCTTAAAGCCGGACAAGAAAAAAACTCTCATAATCCTGTAGCAATGCCTCGAGGACGTAAACTTGTGATACAAATGGTTGAAACATTTCAGGGGGCAGGCAAGCCAACTTTTGTAGAAAAACTGGATGCATGGGAACTACAAAAAGAAATGCAGGCCGACCTCCCACCCATTATGATTTATGGTGATGACATCTCTCATGTCGTTACCGAAGAAGGGATAGCCAATCTGTTATTATGTAAAAATTCAGAGGAGCGTGAACAAGCTATCCGAGGAATCGCCGGTTATACTCCGGTAGGTTTGAAACGTGATAAAGCAATAGTGGATGAACTGCGCCATCGTGGCATCATTCAACGACCAGAAGATTTGAACATTTCATTAAAAGAAGCTGATCGCGATTTACTCGCTGCCAAAAACATCCATGATCTAGTGGAAATTTCGAATGGACTTTATAGTCCTCCTAACAAATTCAGGAATTGGTAGACCTATTTATGGATAAATATCAATACACATTCAGTTTGCCCAAAAAACTCCAAATATCTCCTATGATTAAAGTTGGAGTGGCCGGTTCAGGTAATTTGGAAGTGATTATTAAACCAAACTCTAACTTTGATAAAACCGATATTATTGTAAATACTGTAATCTCTGGTTTCCGAAATACCTGGGATGCAGTGATTGAACGCTTTGTTGAAGACTATCCTTATGGCGGGCTATCCATTACTCTTAACGATGCGGGGGCCACTCCGCCTGTCGTTTCCTTACGCCTACGTCAGGCGATGGAAACCTACCAAACAGGATATCATAAAAAGGATAGCTACACAGAAGCCGCCGCACGCAATAGAATTTATTCGTTAGTCGATGAAAACAGTTTTACAGAATTCTTACTCGATAAAGACACACCTAGCCCCACCCTGCCTCAGTTAAACATGCAAGTGGAAACAGACGATGGGGTCATCATTGGTATCGCCAAAATGAATGGAATTGATATAGCCATTGCATCGCAACAAAAAGATTTCATTGGCGGCTCAGTAGGAGAGATACATGGTGCCAAAATCAATGGTCTAATCAAGTATGCAATTAAACATCAACTGCCTGCAATCATTTTTTTGATTGACAGTGGTGGAGTCCGTTTACAAGAGGCGAACGTAGGTGAAATTGAAATTTCTGAAATCATTCGCTCCATCCTGGATGCTCGCTCAGCCGGCATTAAAACCATAGGCGTTATTTGTGGCAATAATGGGGCCTTTGGTGGCATGGGGATCATCAGTGGCACTCTTGATTATCTTATCGTTAATCAAGGAGCACGTATTGGCATATCAGGAGCGGAAGTAATTCAGGCAGTAAAAGGAGTTGAAGTATTTGATAGCAGTAATCGTCCATTAGTCTGGCGAGTCTATGGTGGTAGAACCCGCTTTCTTAAAGACGATGTTCAAGGATATACCACCAATAAAACCATGGATATTCGTCAGGAGATAAAAACTGCCCTTAAAACGCTCGCCACTACCCCGTCCCTTAGTCTGAATTCTATTCTGGCAGAGCATGAACAACTGCAAAAACGCATTACCTCAGCCAAAAATTGCCGTGAGGAAGGTGAGTGGTTAAAAAATAACCGACCCGAATTATATCAGCAAGACATATTCAGTGTTTCTGACCAGCAATTCCTGGAATTGACTAATAAAGGGAAATAAATGATGCCCAATGAAAAAATTACTTTAAAACAATTAATCGATCATTGCTTTGACACGACAAAAACAACAATTAAACAGCAAATTGTTTTTGGAGCCGGAAAAATAGAAAACAAAAATTTCAACATTGTTGGCACCGTTGAAGATACCAGTTTCGGAGTTGACGAATCCATAGAAATGGCCCGATGTATTCTGGATATAATCAAAAATAACAACACAGATCCTATTGTCCTGTTGACTGATGTAGCCGGACAAAAATTAGCAGTACGTGATGAATGGCTAGGAATGTATGCATACTTTGCTCATTTATTAAAGTGTTTGCATTTGGCACGCCAAAATGGCAATAAAATCATTACCCTTATATACAATCAAGCCATTGGCGGCAGTTTTATCGCATTTGGCATGATGGCAGATAGGATATATGCTTTGAAAAATGCTAAATTGGCAGTCATGTGGCTAGAGGGTATGTCTAAAGTGACCAAGATAGATATCGATGTGTTACGAAAAATCAGCGAGACATCCCCGGTATTTGCTCCAGGCGTAGAAAACTTCAAAAAATTAGGAGGGTTACACCAGGTTCTTGATTTGGATGAAGTCTCTCAGCAATTGCTATTGACACTTCAGGAACCCAATATTAGCCATGATAATCGTGCCGAATTAGGCAAACAATATGGCGGCCGCAAAGAAGCCTATGACATTATAAAAGCCATAGAAAATCTATGAACTATCTCAGACATACTCTATGCTATCTTGATAAAAATACGACAACTGCGATCTTACCCGCTCCTGCACAAATTGATATACTCCGGTATTGGTTAAAATGTGACTATCCCCTTATAGTAACCAGGCAGTCTGAGAATATCCCCAGTGGACAAATCCAACTCGCCATTCCCTACTTTATCCCAGCACGAAACCAAAAATTACGCACCAGCTATGTAGTGGATGACTCTTGGGTAATTAGCACAAGAGCACTCCCTTCTCTTCAAGAGATCTTCCCTTCTTTAGAACTTGATACAAGCAGCAAAATCCAGGTTTATGGCTCCTACTGCTGGCAACACCTAACCAGAGAGCAATATGTCCAGCCTTCTTCTGATCTGGATGTGCTGATATCTTATGACAATCAATCACTCTTTAACTTATCAGCATTGCAAAAATATTTACAAAAAACACTTAACATTGATTGCATAGACGGTGAAATACGCTTTCCTGCTTTAGGCGACTGTTCATGGGCAGAATTGCTACAAATCCACTCCAGTGATTCTATTTTGTTTAAAACAACAAAAAAAGTAACTTTAGTGAAAAGAGAGAGCCTATATGCAAATTTTCCAGCACTCCTTGCCTAATCCATACAAAATTGCCAGATATTTTGCAAAAACAGCAGTTCAAGCCCTGTATGATGAAGTGGCCTTATATCCAAAACCCGGATTAGTCAGTTTTGTTGATAGTGGGGCACATCAAGATATGAATGGAGCCCTGTTTTTTCGCAGTCTCTTTGGTTTGCGCCATTATTTTTACCAGGTTGGCCTGCATACTGCCTTGGGATATTCACCTAAAAATCTGGTAACATTTGGCTTGAATGCCGAAAAAACCATGCTAAAGATTACCGGAGGGATCAATACTCATCGAGGAGCTATATTTGCCCTTGGGATATTATGCACTTCGATTTGCAAATTAAGTGTAAAATATCATGCCTTTTCTATTGAAGATCTGCATTATGCGATTATTGATCAATGGGCTCAATACCTGGAAAAGGAACACCAAAACACAGATACCCATGGTACATTAGTAACGAAAAAATATGCTGTACATGATGCTAAACAAACTGCCATTGAAGGGTATAAACCAGTATTCGATACTTATAATGAATTATTGAACATGACTCACGATCAGACATTCTTTGGGTTATTGACATACCAACGTTTATTATTGACCATTGACGACATCAATATCCTTTATCGTACCGGTCCCGAGGGATTAGAATTTGCCCGTTATCATGTTCAACAAGGCATATGTCAAAACAATCGGGAAAAATCCATACAAAAAGCCATTGAACTGCATCAATTATTTTCCAAAAAAAACATAAGTCCCGGGGGCGTAGCAGATATGTTAGGCTTAATTTATTTTTTACGGCATGTTTTCTCAAGAGAAGCCAAATGAAAATATTATTTCTTTTTGCCGGTCAAGGTTATCATGCTGACAGTTTGTTTGATATTTTTCGAACTGATAAAAAGACAATGAACCTTCTAAAGATAATGTCTTCTGCAGCTGAAATTGACTTCTTACAAAATGATCTTGAAATGACCAATCCGCATTCTGTTCAATCTATTATTGGCGCCTATCAGTTGACTCTTTTTTCAAGACTGCTGCCGCTCTTCACAAACCACCAAGTTGACCTGGCTGGTTACAGTTTAGGCGAAATCAGCGCTTTTTTAGGGAGCATTAATGCAAATCATCAAGATTCCTTTAAATTATTCAGGTATCGCACCCAGCTTATGACATCGATAGTTAATAATAATATCTTTGCAGAATACGATTTGTTGTCTGTCGTTGGACAATTTATATTGGAAGAAATTCAACCTGTTATTGCAAAACATAACTGCTATATTGCTATTATCAATTCAATACAACATGTGGTGATCGGCGGAAAAATTTCAGATCTCCGGCACTTGATCACAGCGCTTTCCCAATACCCTATAAGTCATGCGAAATTTTTAGGAGTTTATCTGCCTTCTCATACGGATTTTTACTCTGATAAAAGCAAACAATTCCAGCGATTTCTGGATGAAAATTATGGTTTTTATTCTCTAAAATACCCTGTCATCAGCCCACTAGAATTAAATAAAATATATAATGCCAGGCAAGAAAGGGCTTTGCTTGGCCAAGAGCTATGTACAACACTTCAATGGCATAAAGTTTGCGCTTTAATCGGCGAATATCAGTATAATTTGATTATAGATCTCGGCCCTGGCGATTCCATGACTACTATCTTGAACAAAGCAAACACAGAATTGTTCAATACACCCCTAATTACTGCATCACATTACAATAGTTTAAAAGGACTTTGTAACGCCATAATATCGCTTACCTCATCTTATCAATGAGATAATATTCATTAAATTTCGCCCGGTTTAAAAATTAAATTGACTTAATCATCTTGTACTTTCAATTCTATTGATTTATTAAAAAGAGATCTCTTACCATAGCGGCTTCGCTCCATCAAGCACAGGGATCTTCTTTGAAAATCTTGTTGTTTCTTGTTTTAGTTATCCTGACTAACCCGCTGATGGCCAAGGAAAACCTGGTCTTTGCTGTCATTGGAGACTACGGTGCCAATTCTTTAGCGGAAGCCAAAGTAGCCAGTGTCCTCAAGTCCAAAAATCCCCAGTTTATTCTTACTCTTGGAGATAATAATTAAACTTACGGTTGCTGGAAAACGATTGATAAGAATGTGGGTAAATATTATCACGAATACATAGGCAATTATCAGGGAAAATATGGGAAAGGTTCTGATGTCAATCGCTTTTTCCCTACTCTGGGTAATCATGATTGGCTTGCTCGAAAGACTTGTTTATATCAGGGAACATTACCCTATTTCAGCTATTTTACCCTTCCTGGAAATCAAAGTTATTATGATTTTGTTCGCGGCCCAATCCATTTTTTTGCCTTGGATAGTGATTCTCATGAACCGGATGGAAGCAAGGAAGGTTCGAAGCAATATCAATGGTTGTTTGAACAGGTACAACAATCAAAAGCTCCCTTTAAAATAGTCTATTTTCATCATGCTCCGTTGAGTTCTGGCAAACATAGTTCCAATACCAGTATGCAATGGAATTTTGCCGCTATGGGTATTGATGTGGTCATGGGAGGTCATGATCATCACTACGAGCGTATCGAACGCAACGGAATTGTTTATTATGTCAATGGAGCCGGAGGAGCAGAGCTTTATTCCTATAAAAAATGGGTGGAAGGAAGCAAATTTTTCTACTCTAAACACCATGGATTCATGCTGATAATAGCTCTCGAGCATGCCCTGAAAATTCAATTCATCAATGATGATGATGAAATCAAGGATGAAATAGTCATTCAAGAAAAACCGGGTGTTGGATAACATCAGGACCTTGAGGGTTTTTGTAAGTCCTGAACATAAGAAAATGATGGGTTTACACCATGCTTGCCTCAGCTTTCCTTAATATTCACATAATATTTCTTTGATAAAATGGCAAGATTAAATACTTTTTGTATTATTGGACATCCATATGACGCCTTTGTTTCCAGAAAAAAATACTCCCCTTACTATAAAACAAGGCCCAGTCGATGATTGTTACCTGCTAGTCGCATTAGATTGTATTTTTAACTCTGGAGACGAAGCTCGTCAATTGTTAGCATCAAAGTTTACGCAAACTCTACTTGGGCTAACCGTCCGCATTAAACGAAATAATCAGAGTACCCGACTGGATTCTCAGAAAATGCGTGGCAAATATATCCACGTTTATGATCGAAATACAGATGAAGATGTTTTTTTTATAGGCCAACAAAAACTCAAAGAAATTGATAATTCAAAAAAAGGGGTAGAAACCAATTCACTCGCTATTAAAGTTTTAGAACGAATCAGCTCCTATTATTACACTGGAGATTGGGATCATACCAATGACTCTGGAAGTCTGACAGCTCATAGCATAAGACAAAGACACATGGAAACCTCCACCCGTTTTGTCGGCAAATTATTAGGTATTCATGCTGAAGATACTGAAGAAATGGATGCAATCATCAAACTCAAATTAATGAACCCCAAAGAAGCCGTTTATATCAGCTTCGCCTATGGTGAGCCAGATGCCAATGGAAAAATTTATGACCGTCATGCGTTAAGAATAGATAAAGTGGTCCCTAAAATAAATGGTGGTTATGATTTTATTTTAGTCAATCCATGGGATAATCAAAAACAGGAAACATTCAGTCTAGAAGAACTTGAAAAACGAGATTGCCGTTTTTGTACCTTCAGTCTCAATCAACAGAGACATGAAATTACACGTATTTTATTAAAAAATCCGGTAGAGCAAGGGCAATATATTTTTGCAAACCCGGAATTGTTTACCCTGCTCTTGCAAATGCAAAAGCTAAGCCTGTTATCCGATGCTAAAAACATTCAAGCGTGTATTAATCTTCACAAACAAATGCCTTACTTGCCCTCCCTATACAATTCATTAACATCTGACGAACAAAAAAAACTGATTCAAGGAATGGTAGGCACAAAGGGTGATAAAGCAAAATTTATAAAACACCTGATAATTAACACCCCTCGACTGGATTTGATTAAAACAATTTTTCAAAAAGAACCTCTTGAAAATAAAACTGAGAACATGATTGTTGACCTGGCACTTGAAGCAAAAAAGAAACATTCACCAGCACGCATTGTTTTCGAAGATCCGGAATTTTTTACTTTAATCATGAATCGAGCGATTCATCATAAAGCAACCATTCGGGGATGCAGTCAGGAACAAGCAAAAAAATTGATTGAATCCAAAATAATTAATTTTTATTTTGATAACCTGGGAACAGATAGTCTGACTCGAAATGCAAGGCTATGTGAATTATTTGCTGCAAAGATTTTCACAAAAACATCCATTGAATCCTGGTTTGCTGCCAGACTTTCTTTGACTAATGTTGATTTGTCTCAAGCATTACGAACTCTGGGATTTTCTGATCAACGTTCTGGAGTAATGAGCGCACCGGTTCTAAAAAAGCAAACAGCTTTAGTGGCTGGCCAGGTTGGATTTTTCCCAATCCATAAATCCTCACCGGCGCTGGTAACAAATAAAACTCCCGCTCCAATCCAGGAACTGACTGCAAAAAAATCATCTGTTCCTACCCTACCATCTATAGTAAAAAAACCTTCTACACCAACTCCAGCACTTCTAGGGAACGGATTATCCATTTATACCCCAGAGAAACCCTCTGTAAAAACGCTCCCTCCTCTAAAAGGAGTGCGCCTTACATCACTCCCCTAGAATTCATAATATATCTATTGTGCTGGCTGGAAATTAATTTTTTAACCTGAAACTCCTAAAGCAAAGATCTGGAAACAGATTCATAGAAAAATCTAACTCACTCAAAATCTTTCTATATACTTTGCTTTCTGCTGCCTAAGATTAATCTTGCTTTGGTTTCGCTAAATTCAGTAACAAATCCATAATTTAGAATTCCTGAAAGTAGGGATTCAAGATAACTTACTTTATGCTAATATTGATTAAATATTGCAAGGATAGAACTCAAATTGACGATCATGATGAACAAAGACAAACATTCATTGCCTGCTATAGCAGCAGAAGAGATCCCCCCGCGAACCAAACCCTCTATTTATCCTGAGCCATTCGCATCCATGATGGCTGGTCGTCAAAAACATGCATTAGGGGATTTTTTTGGAATAAAAAATTTTGGCGTCAACTTAACAAGATTAGCTCCTGGGGCACAATCCGCTTTGCTGCATAAACATAAACTACAGGAAGAATTCATTTTTATCCTGAAAGGGCAACCAACATTAGTCACTGAAACTGCTGACATTCAATTACATCCCGGAATGTGTGCTGGATTTACTCCAAATGGCGAAGCACATCAACTGGTCAATCGGACAGCTGATGAAGTGGTTTATCTTGAAATAGGAGATCGAACCCAGGGCGACGAAGTAAATTATCCTGCGGATGATCTTGCGGCAGTGTTTGGTGATGATGGGCAGTGGCATTTTATGCATAAAAATGGAATGCCGTATTAATAACAAATAATTAGAAAGAAAAAATTATGATAACTAACAACATAAGATTTAATTGGATTATCTTTATTCTATTAATTAGTTTATTAAATTTAGCCAATATTAATGAACTTCATGCAGATGAAGCTGGAGAGCAAAGTCAATTTAATTTAGAGAGTTATTCTCCCCAAACAAAGAAATTATGCCAAACAGTAGCTCATTTATCAGCACCAGGCCAAAACCAGCTTGATGAAGCCAGTAAAGCCTCACTAAAAAACTGTGATGCGCTTGATCTCTATTATGGTTTTAATACCGCCCCCGATTATGACAAAGCCTTTCAATGTGCATTAATGAATAAAGATTATAATGTCCTGGTTATGGCTTACGCCAATGGTAGAGGAGTAAAATTTAATCCTGATCTTGCCATGCATTTTGCCTGCATGATGGAGGATGCCGCTCCAGCGGAAATGGATGGTCGTATTGCCCATCTCGCACAGATAAAACAGGGTAATAAGAAAACTTCTTTTGATATTTGTGATGACATTACCAGTGGGTATATGATGGGTTGGTGCTCTTCTATTGATCAGCGTTTGCAAGATGCAAAACGCAATAAAAAAATTAATGCCCTAGTCAGCCAATGGACTACTCAAGAACAACTATTATACCAGCAGGTTAGAAAAACTGCCGAAGTGTATATCCATGATCATTCGATGAATGAAATTGATTTATCAGGAACAGCCAGAAGCGCATTTGCCATCAATGCGCAATTAGGTCTCAATCAAAGCCTGTTTGAGCTGTTACAAAAGGTAGATCGATGTGAGGCTCCTCTTGTGACAACAAAGCAATATGAGGAACTGGATAGGCAATTGAATAGTATCTAT
Source organism: Legionella pneumophila subsp. pneumophila str. Philadelphia 1 (assembly GCF_000008485.1). Classification (NCBI taxonomy): domain Bacteria; kingdom Pseudomonadati; phylum Pseudomonadota; class Gammaproteobacteria; order Legionellales; family Legionellaceae; genus Legionella; species Legionella pneumophila. The sequence continues at coordinate 2,752,617 of NC_002942.5, forward strand.
AAAAAGTTGATGGCAGATACTACCTCCTTTCAATACACTACTATTACCAAAGAAGGTATTAAAAAAACCGAGATAGCCTGGATTAAATACAGGGATGCCTGGATTCAACTGGCTCGTGTGAAATGCCCCAAGATCAGCGCAGAAAGCTGGCAAGCGCTCTTAATTCAAGACCGCATTAAATTGCTCAATGAAATTCTTGAGTTAGCTGAATAATTAATGTTATTGACTATCAAATAAAGCGAGTAATCAATGACTCGAAATTCAGTGAAAACAGTATGTATCTTTTTATCGATAATCCTTTATGTCATTGCCTTGTGCTTACCCGCGGCAATAATACCTGATTTTGAACGAGGGATACATCAAACACATTATGGATTTGAAATCTTAATCACAGGATGGATGGGTTTTCTAGCATGGCAACCTGCTTGGCTGGCAAACCTTTTGTATCTATTTTCATTACTGGCCTATGGATCCAAAAACAGTTATCGCTTTGGCATTACAGCTTTTATTTTTGCCATGCTTTCGCCATTCATTCTTGTAGAAAAATTATTAATCGGATTTTACGTATGGCTTGCCAGTTTTGCTATCTTACTATACGGGAATAATTTGCATGAAATGACTATAGAGTAGATTTAAGATTAATAAGTCTATTCCTTGTCTATAGAACATCTACAAAATCATTAAAGCCTCATGTCTTGGCATGAGGCTTATTGTAAGCTTGCTTGGAAAAATCATTCTATGTATTGGATGCAGCTACTTTTTTAAAGCGATCATGTCCAATGAAACGAGCTCCCGGTCCTTCATGAGTAATATCCTGAGCCTGATGGGTCAAGATGGAAATGGTATCAATGATGTTTCCTTTTTTAGTGAAATTACCACTAAAACTTAATACAGAACCACACCCGGGATAAACAACACTAAATGTCACAGTGTTACCTACAGCATAACCTATAATCGGTCTTTTTTGGCCAATTGCCTGAGGACAAGATTAAGAGCCGCTCAATATTCTAAAACTGAATTTGGTGATTCTAGCCAATCCCACTGCAGTGAAACAAAGTACGGGGATAGCTACACTTAATGGCCCGGGCATCCATTGAGCTGTCAAAACACCAATCAGGCCCGCGAGACCAAACTGGCAAGCACCCAACAGAGCGGTAGCGACGCCAGCTTGCTGTTCAAAATCCTTTAAAGCAAGCGCTGTTGCTGTGCCCATGCTAATACCAATACCCACAGTCAAGCAAAGCATGGGAAGCATAAAACTTAAAATGCTGCATTGACGAAGATTAAGAGCCAGCATAAAAAAGCATGACAGTGTCATTAAAACCAAGCCCCAACGCACTATGCTCTCCAATGAGTGAGAATAAGTAAGTCGTGCGGCCATCATATTGGCAACAAACACAGTCATTGCATTCAAACCAAACCAGAAACCATATTCAGTCGCACTCAGGTACAGTTGTGTGATCAAAATACCTGGTGATTGAGCACAAAACAAGTACAATCCCAGCAAACTGGCTGAGGCAACCCATGTGTATTGGCGAAAGTCAGAGTTACTTATTATCTGCCTCATCACTTGGTGCACCCTCATCTGGAGCAGCTCGGGTTTGGGATAGTGATAATCAGGGATGTAACGGAAGGCTATGCCAGTCATTAATAACCCAAGCAAGGTTAAAAAGTAGAATCCACTATGCCAATCTTGCGTCATATCCAACAATAATCCCCCAATAACTGGAGCAGAACTGGCAACCATCGAATTCGTCCCAGACAGGATACTAAACAAGCGGGCACAGGTGCCCGTTGAAAAATTATCTCGAACGATAATAAAGCATAGTAAATAGGTTCCACAGGCACCAGCTGCCTGAATGATACGTGCAAAAATCAATGCCGGTACTGACGGAGCTAACGCAGAGATCAACGATCCTGCAAAAAAAAGAAGTGCCGTACTCAAGGCCATCTGTCTTCGTCCAAAACGATCGGCCAAAGGCCCAACCAATAGCTGACCCAAAGCTACAGTGAGCATAAACAAATAAAGGGTAGCTTGCATCGTTGTACTGTCAGTATTGAAATAACGACTCATTTCCGGAATTGCGGGCACAAAAACATCCATAGCAAAAGAAATGCTGATAATGAGTGGAAATAATCGAAAAAGACTTTGTCTTTCTGTCCAGCCAATAAAATTCAATTAATGGTGTTCCTGATAAAATATTACTTATGAAAAATATAAACTGCGCTTAATTGTAACAGATTTACACTCAATGTTATAAAATTGCTGATTCAACAGATGTTATTCAATTAATTATTGGTAGTCCAAACGCAAAAATTCTGGACTACCGTAAAACATAAGGAATAACGAAGTGAGCAAGAGGCTTTAGCCAAAATGAATGATCGGGAACATAGAAAAATGCACCAATTGCCAGAAACATTGCTTTGGGTAACCAGTCGACATACTTATATTGATTTATGTTTTTCAATTTCCCTGGCAAAACGATCCAGAAATCCTTGCAGAAAATTTCGGGTAGACTCCATGGTAATAGAAAAATTGTTATCAATCAGTCCATCTTTATAAACAAGATAAATTTCAGGCTGCCCAAAGCAAACGCCATCAATTGCAACCATTATGCTTCGCAAATGCGATTGAGCAACAGCGGTTCCAATAGCTCCCGGACTCGTTCCAATAGCTGCCATGAGTTTGCCTGCCCATACATTTTTTCCGTATGGCCTGGTCCCCCAATCTATAATATTCTTCAATACACCGGGTATCGAACGATTATATTCAGGTGTCACAAATAAAACAGCATCTGCCTCAGTAATTTCTTTTTTTAACCGAATGACTGAGTCAGGTAAATTATTATCAAAATCCTGGTTATAAAGAGGAATATCATCTATTTTAATATGAGATAGCTGAAATGTAGGATGCTGAAGCTTGTCCAGAGCAAACGCTAATTTACGATTAAAAGATTCTTTACGAAGGCTTCCGACAATAACAGCTACATTGAACATAAATTTTTCCTTAAATTTATTGATACAAAATGAATTAATCGATTTATCAATGATTATGCATTAAAAAGCAGTTATTAAACAAGACGTATTCATGCTGCGTCAGTATTCAAAAAATATTAATAAGTTGTTGATATATAAGGAATTAATAATGGGGATACTAATTGATGGTATTTGGCACGATGAAAACAATATAAACACAGACAAAGAAGGACGTTTTGTTCGTGCTGAATCAGGTTTCCGTCAGCACATTACTGCGAATGGAGAGAGTGGGTTTAAAGCAGAGCCTGATCGATATCATTTATACCTGTCCTATGCTTGTCCCTGGGCATGCCGAACGTTAATCATGAGAAAACTGAAAGGATTGGAAAAAATTATTTCTGTTTCTTTTTCAGATCCAGTCATGGGTAAAAATGGCTGGAGTTACGGCGAATCAGGTAATGAAACAGCCGATCACATCAATCATATCCATTATCTCAAAGAGTTGTATTTGGTTGCCAGAAAAGATTATACCGGTAGAGTAACAGTTCCTGTTTTATGGGACAAAAAAAAGAAAACGATAGTCAATAATGAATCATCAGAAATCATGCGCATGTTGAATAGCGAATTTAATGCCTTTAGTTCTACAGATCATGACTATTATCCAAAACAATGGCGCCAAAAAATTGATGAGATTAATCAGCTTGTCTATGAAAATATTAACAACGGTGTTTACAAATGCGGCTTCGCTAAATCCCAAAAAGCTTATGAAGAAGCATTTGATGCGTTATTTAATACCTTAAATCAAATAGAAAACCTATTGGCAACACAGCGATATTTGCTAGGAGAGCAACTAACAGAAGCCGACTGGCGTTTATTTACAACATTAATTCGGTTCGATGCCGTGTATCATGGTCACTTCAAATGCAACTTGCAGCGGATTGCCGACTATCCGCATTTATCCAATTATTTACGAGAGCTTTATCATTTTCCTGGTATCAAAGAAACCGTAAATTTTAATCATATCAAACAACATTATTATCGAAGTCATTTAAGCATTAATCCTACGGGAATTGTTCCCAAGGGCCCAAAATTAAATTTGGATGAACCACATAACCGCTATGAATTCTAATAAATTTTTCAATAGCTAGAAATTAGGATAAAAAACCATGCAAAAAATCACTCCTTGTCTATGGTTCAATGATAAAGCCGAAGAAGCAGTGACGTATTATATCTCGATTTTCAAAAATGGGAGTATTGAAAAAATTACTTACTATGGCAAAGAAGGAGTTGAATTCCATAAAAAACCAGCAGGCAGTGTGATGACAATCCTCTTCAATTTGAATGGACAACAATACGTGGCACTTAATGGCGGCCCTGAATTTCGATTTAACGAATCCATCTCACTGATGGTCAATTGCGATACACAAGACGAGTTGGATTACTTCTGGAAGGAACTCTCAGCAGATGGAGAAGAAGGTCCTTGTGGCTGGCTCAAAGACAAATTTGGATTATCTTGGCAGATAGTTCCCGATATCTTGGCTGAATTGCTGAGTGACCATCAAAAGTCAGAAAAAGTCATGAGAGTGCTTCTGCAAATGAAAAAACTGGATATCGCAAAGCTGAAAGCTGCAGCAGAATAAGATGCTAAGGAAAAATCATAAAATCGAAGCAATAAATGACCTTTAGCAAAGAAATTGGGAGTTACGAGTCTTGCAATAATCAATTTATCAAGGAGAATACATGAAACCGCTAATACCTTACCTTCTTTTCAACGGTACCTGTCGAGAAGCAATGACATTTTATCAGAATTGTTTTGGAGGAGAATTAGAACTAATGACGTATGGTGATTCCCCTGAAGGGGCTTGTGATAAAAAAGCCGATAAAAACGACATCATGCATGCTTGTTTAAGACAAGGTGGTTTCACTCTGATGGCATCTGATTGGCCAGGTGGCGAAGCAAAGCAAGGCAATAATGTGCATCTCAACATTGATTGCAGCACAAAATCAGAAATTGAAGCCCTGTTTAAAAAACTAAGTCAGGAAGGAACGGTAGTGCAAGCACTCGCCGATACATTTTGGGGCGCGCACTTTGGTATGCTGATTGATAGGTATAATATACACTGGATGTTAAATTATTCTTTGAAACAATAGAAATCAAAATACAAAAAAGTCTGATCGACAATTTTTAATCAATTGAGATCGTTTCACTAACCAGTAAAGTAAGTCCCATGTGACCAGCAAAAAGCTCATCATACAGGGATTTACTTTATGTCATTATTTACGGTCATAAATACATGAGATAGTTTCTTGTTTAATATCATCCAAGGTATTTCCTGTTTGAAAATGCTGTCCTTTGACTACCAGTTGCTCTTGCTCCAATGCCATGGAAACCTTACTAAAAAACACATTCAAACTACCGCTTTGATTGATAAACAAATGATAATTAATAAAAATTAAAGCTGTGTTATCTTGATTCCATTTCACTGTAGTGCTGCCGCTTTCAGATAAAGATAAGCGTGAGGATGACTCTGCTCGAACTTCACCCGGAATATATTTTTCTTCCATAAATCCATAGGAAATAGAAATGTGTTCTCGAGTATGCTTGATAGTTAGGTCCACAGCCGGATTACTATCACATTGCCCGCTCCACCTGCCAGAAAAATCTATTTGATTTTTTTTGATTTCATCATGAGCCCTATATCTCAGTTTGTTATTATTTCTTAAATCATTCTCATTCTCAAACCAGGGAAGAGCTGAAGCCTGATTCATAAAACCGACGAAAAAGAATAAAACTATAAAAAAATGTCTTATCATTTCTGACTTCCTTATCAGTAGGCAGGTTTGTACAGAATAATACTTTTTCTGTCTCGCAGAAAACGAATTTATAATATCATTGCAATCTACTTTTTAAGGAGTATCCGGGAAAATAGCAATTCAGGGTTCTTGCTTTTGACACAACTCTTACAACATAGCATGGTTTTGCTTTGGTATAAGACGTACTTCGAGAAATCCGCTGGAAATTGATATTCCGTTACCCCGAAACCGAATATTGTCGCTTTCATAGACTATTGGTATGGCTTTTATCAGACAATTTACTGACAGCATATGTTATAGCTAAAGCAGCTCCTCCAAATAGGCCCCACTTTAGTGCTTTCGACGCATAAGAACTGTTGCTCTTTTCTATTCTGGGATCACTTTCTTTTTTTAAATAACCATGATCCATTTGTTGCGACATATTCTCAATGACTTCTATTAAATACTGAATAATATCTTCTGGCTTTGCAGGATCTTCAGCATTACCCATCTGGATAAAATTTTTTTGACTATGAAAATAAGCATCCGGGTTCATTGGAGAAAGAGTGTTGCCCAGAAAATCCTCTAATAAAATACCTACCGTATCATCACCATTGATTTGTTTGTTCACCAACTCTTCTTCCAAACACTCAATAGGCAACTTTAATAAATAAAATCGCAGGTATTGCAATACCATCACATGTTCATTGGGTGTTAAATCGCCTTCTTTACGTTCAGTTGGAATCCCAAAAAACAGATTATAATTGGATTCGAAGTAAGATTTTATGGCCGTTTTTTGCTGAGCTGATAACCCCATACTGAGCTTCCTCCAATAGCAGTAAAGTCTAAATAATGCAAAGCAAAGCTTAACAGAAGACAGAGTGATCTTAAATCTTTCATGATGACCTTACAATGAATTTTATGTGCAAATTATAAATAATCAAATAAAAACAACATTAAGAATTTGCTGTCATTGTCTGGAGGGATTTGTTAAGTTAATCTTTTCTTTGGGTTCCACGAATCAATATGAATCGCTTCATTCGTTTTTTGTTGCTTCTATTGATAACCTGTTCTTCAGGCTCTCCCTATCTTTATGCAGCCAATAAAAATAATGATTTTGTTTTATTTGAAAAAATATTTACTGACTGGACTTTGGCATTTAATCAAAAAAAACTGGCACCAACTTGTGCTTTATTTTCAAAATCATTAATTGCCAATTATCAGGGTGCTCCGCAAAAAAATTACACGTCTATTTGTCACGGCTTTAAAAAAATATTTCAGCAAACAAGGAAAAATTACCAATATCATTTTAAATTAAAACAGGTCTATCGCTCAGGCCATCTCGCGGTTGCAAGAATTACCTGGTACTTGCAAATATTTGAGCAAGGAAAACTCATTTCCGAGACGCAAGATGAAGGATTAGATGTCTTTCTAAAAGATGCACAAAATCAATGGAAAATTATTAATTTCATAGGATACCCTGTCCCTGGTAATCTCGATGAAAAACACTAAAACAAGGTGGCATAATAAATTGTAATATGCTCCTTGATTGATCTTGTTGTATTTTATCAATATAATCGCCACCCTATTTATTTGATGAGTATTAGCATGATCACTGAAATTGAAACATTACTAAAAAAGGCGGGATTTACCTATGTAGGGAATGGCAGAGGCTTGGGGGAATTTGAAAAATATGAAAATCACCTCTACCATAAAAATGTTTATGGCTCAATACAACAGATCCAATTGGCTATGGACAGAGAGAATGACACGGTGAGACCCGTGTTTTCAAAAAATGTTCCAATAGAGCTACGTGACAGTATTTATGAACTTATGAAAAACCCATCTGAAAAAAATTCGTTAACATTTAATTGACATTAGGGTGTGTTGACAATTGGCTCCCAAAGCCTACGTGCCGCGACTTGTTCGCGGCATCCATGAGATCTAATCAGCTGCAGATTTCTTCATAAAGATCGCGCCATTCTGGATTTAACTCTTCAATTAAATTTAACTTCCACTGTCTGCACCAATTTTTGAAACGTTTCTCACGACGAGCAGCTTCTATGTACGTTTCATGCACTTCATAATAGACCAAGATATGTACATTATACCGTGCTGTAAACCCTGGAATCACTTTATTTTTGTGCTCCCAGACCCACTTAATTAAATCAGATGTTGAGCCAACATATAGGGTGCCATTGCTAGCGTTGAAGCATAATTCCGTTTTAACTTATCGTACCTTGTTGCAATAGCACGAAACTGTTTAAGTCTGGCAAATATATTTTCAACTAGGTGACGATATTTATATAAACCCCAATCAACTTCAGCATTACCTGTTTTAGAGTTTTTCTTTCTGGGGATAATTGGAATGGGAGATTTTTGCTTAATTTGTTCTCGAATTTCTTCGCTGTCATAACCTTTGTCCGCAATAGTATAAGTTGCTATCGGTAAAGAGCTGATTAAGTCCGGTGCAGCTTTAGCATCATGTACTTCACCGCAAATCAACTGAAATGAAATTGGAAAACCAAAGGCATCCACAGCCATATGGATCTTTGTTGTATTGCCAGCGACCGATTTACCAATGGCTTCAATTGTTTTCATTGAGCATAAGTCTAAGCATTGCAAGCTCGTTTTGTACTTGGGGTTAGAACCGTTATAATACGAGTTTACTCTTATTTATCAATCAATTACACACTTATTCGAAGGACCGATTTCAAGTTGACCATCTCCTGGATGCCGCGAACAAGTCGCGGCACGTAGGCGTTGGGAGCCAATTGTCAACACGCCCTAGAGTTTGAGCCATAATTCCCTTAAATGGCTAATTGCAGATTGTTAGGTTTTATCAGAAAAATTTTAAATAATTAAAGCATAAGGCCTAACCTGCTTTTTTGTTAGCATGATATAATTAATGTGCGGATAACTTGTCGAATCCATGTAATAAAATTTTGCTTGTTTTGCGAAAAATAATGAAACCCATAGCACATATCGCAGATAAAGAAATAATATCTATCCCTGTTAAAGAATGCGGCGAAGAGCTCATTGATCTTAAAAACCAAAATATTATTGTTTACGGGCCCCCTCCAGAAACCCCTTTAACCGCAAATGACTACACCAAAATACGTAAAACCGTATATCAAAAATTATGTTTGGCACAAAATGACCTGCCCAATGGCTGGCGTTTTAGACTATATGAAGGATTACGCAGTCTGGCTGTTCAGGAAATTCTGTTTAACCAACAACGTGATAACCTACGTCAAAGCAAAGAGTACGATTCCTATGAGGATTTATTTAATGAAACCTGTCGTCTGGTTTCTCCAGTAGTCCATTTGGATGGGACAGCTAATATACCACCACATAGCACCGGGGCCGCAATCGACATTGAGCTCATTGATAGCTATGGCAATCTGATTAATCTTGGAATGGCTGCAAAGGACTGGTTAATTGTTGATCCTGATTTAAGTGAAACCTATTCAAAACTTATTTCTGAAGAAGCTATGCAAAATCGTATTCTGATGCTGAAAATAATGGCTAAGCATGGTTTTGTTAATTACCCCAGAGAATGGTGGCATTTTTCCTATGGAGATCGCCTATGGGCCTATATGACAGAACATTCTACTGCCATCTATGGTGCTATCATAAATAATTAAGCCAATGCGGCAATGCCTGCCATTCTTGAACTGGGCTAATTATTTGATTATTCTGTCAATATTACCTTAAAGAATATCTCTTATGACCCCATCTATTTCGCTTATTACCTCCTATTCTTTATTACCCGCCATATTGATGTTAATCGGTGGGGGCATCGCAAGCCTTTACCGTCCAGGTGGTTCAATAACCAGCGCAACCCAACATTTTGCAGCAGGTGTTGTTTTTGCTGCTGTAGCAAAAGAACTGCTACCCAAAATCGGAGCATACCATGATCCTCTTGCTCTTATTATCGGCTTTTCAGTAGGCATTCTGGCCATGTTATTTCTAAAATGGTTGGCTAACAGGCTCGAAGATCTTGAACAAGAAAAAACAGGTCTATCCTGGGGATTATTAACCGCAGTTGGAATTGATTTATTAATAGATGGTATTTTAATTGGGGTTGCTTTTTTGGCTGGTGAACGAGGAGGAATTCTTATCGCTATTGCCCTTGCCATTGAAATTTTCTTTTTGGGATTATCGACGACCGCCACTTTAGGGGCAAGACAAGTGAACGTGCCAATTCGTCTGTTAACCAGTGTCATTTTGGCCATATTGATCCCTGTGGGAGCTGCTCTGGGCGCCAGTTTATTAATTCATTTACCACTATCGATTACCAATGGAATTTTATCATTTGGTGTTGCGGCATTACTTTATCTGGTCACTGAGGAGTTATTGCTTGAAGCCCATGGGGTTCGTGAAACCCCTTACATTACTTTATGTTTTTTCATTGGATTTTTGTTGATTTTATTGTTAGAAGGGCTGGCAGCATAAATGCAAGCAGGTATTTTAATAAAAACATAAGCTATGATGAGCTGAACCAGCTTGGAAAAACAAATACAAATCACTTTTCTATAGTCTAAAAATTAAATTTTCTTCCATTCTTTTTAACTCTGCTTGATCAAGGGGGAGGTCCACAGTCCAAGGTTTTATTGGCTGGGGAAGATTCGTTTCAGTACAGTAAATTTTCAACTCTTGCGCTGAAATATGATCGATATCAAACTCCTTAACAAGTGTTTGCACTCCCTCCTCAAAACTGGTTAAAGTTTTTTGAATGACTTCATCACCATCATGTTTTGAAAATTTCAATTGATTCGATTGAGCGTCCCAAATCAACGATTTACGTCCATATTCCGTAATAGATCCAACAATCGTTTTATTGTCTCGAATAGAAATTGTATCCGGATAACGTTCCAATTTGAGTAAGTTCAGCTCTACCGTTTTGAGATCTATGGGGATCAAATCAGTCTGCATCAAGCGAAACCACCCTTGACTTGTTTTCCTCTCCAGAACATGCACACCATCCTGCTTATAAAATTTAAACTCTTCTTTACCTTGTAAAATGGACTCGTCTTTTTCTGTTATCAATATTGGGAGCCTTGGAGCAGAAGCGCCCAATCCCGGATCCAGAAGAAATTTTTTGTCTCCCACAGTCACGACTAAAACAAGATGAGTAGCAGGTATCGCAAGTACCTTAGGGGAGTTCACAGGTTCGCCAACAAGAACACGCGCCGCACAATATTCCGTCTTAAATCCCAATTGCACTAATGCATCAAACAACAGACCCGCACTTTGGTAACAATACCCCCCATGCTCTGAAGAAAGCAGCTTTGTATAATTAAAAAAAGACAAGGATTGTCTTTGGACAGGATGTTGATTAGCAATTCTGCGTAATTCAAAATTGGAATAAGGAAAAACTTTAATATGTGCTAAATAAATACTGTTTAAGTATTTAATCTGTTCTTCGGGGGGTAAATCAGATAATAATTGAAAACCTAATTTTAATTTTTGGAGATATTCCTTTAAGTCGATGGGTTTCATATAAAACTAAATCATAATACTTTTTTACATCGTATCTGGTTTAAGTTTGAAAATAAAGTGTTTTATTAAAACAAAAATCAAGGGTTCCATAGAACCCTTTGCCCACAGCCCAAACAGAATAGAAAGAAACACTTGGTTTCAGCGGTTAAACTATCCAGCTAAGCCAGTTTATTGGATATTTCTGTTTTTAGGGTTTCCAGGTTATTCGCAAATTCACCCATTTTTTCAGAAGAGTCTGTTTTTATATTTTCTTTGCCAGAAAAGAAAACTCCTACATATCCCTTTGCTGATGAAAAGTGTACAACCAATGCAGGAATAACTGCCAAGGTTGCAATAACTCCTATAAATCTTCTGACAAAATCAGGATAGCCATGCCAACCACGATGCGTTGATAAAACTGGGCTGGCCTCCTCAAGAACCTGTTTACACTTCCTTTCAAATTTTTGAAAAGATTGAGGCGTAATATCATCCATAAAAAAATCATTTCCTACTGTGGATAAGTCATTAATTAGTGCTTGCATGACATTGGTTGCTTCGTGAAGAGTACCATATTTTTTATTCAGTAATTCTGCTTTTCTTTGTAATTCATCTAATAATTTATTGAATGAATTTTGATACGGCATAATTTGAGAACGCAACATCTGTTGATTATGTCGTTGTTTTGCACGTAGTTGATCTTCTTGAGTAAAAAATTTTTCGAGGTGTGGACAATACTTTAAAAACAATGCGATTAATTTTAAATCCCCATTATTTATCGCCTGGGTTAAATGAGCCTTGTTGAATTGGTCTTTATAAGCACTGTTGGCTTTAAAATGGTCTTCCATGCGCTGATAATAAGTATCAAATAAGGCAATTATCTTTGATGCCTTTACAGGATCGGTTTTATCATAGCATCGCGCCCAATCAAGTGCGGTTCGTCCCCCAGTTGGGGTTTCTCCAATTTTATATCGATGACTCCCAGACACTTTTGTTCTGACATGAATATCAGCACCTGAATCCATTAAATATTCCACGATATCCACATAGCCATTGACACAAGCCCAAAGCAACGGAGTTTGTTGGAAAGAGTCTTTGGATTCCAATAAATCTGGTCTATGTTCTATAATGATTTTAACCAGCTCAAAATCTCCTTTTTTTGCTGCCTGAATTAAATCATTCCCGTCAATATTCAACGCATGACGAGAGTCTGCGTTGAGAAACGCTCGAATCAAATCAATATGAACCGGTCTACTCTTTATCACTGAAATAAACACGGATGGGAAAACAAGATTGGCATAGTTTTCAATTAAAAGTTTTGCATGTTCGTATTTCTTTTTTTGAATCACTTCACTTAAGATTTGTGACTTTTGATATTTCGTCAGGTAGCGAACTTTTGACGCCACAGCTTCAGCTATCCCTTCGTCATTCACTTCTTTATCTAGCAGAACTTTTATCTGTTGAAACTCTCTTGATTTATCAATATAAGATTGTCTTTGATTATAAAAAATTTCAAAATTTTCAGATGAAATTTTCTTTTGCTGCTCCAAACTTCGTATATTTCCCTCTTCATTAATAGAACTGGTGCTCCAACAAAGACGCCCTCCCATTACGATATAATTGGAATCCTGGAGCAATTGAGCACTGCATGCTATTCTTAGTTCATCAAAATGTTCAGCATCAATATGAGCCAAGACGATGCCATAAGTTGATTCAGCAATAGACGCGTATTCTGCAGAAGTCAGCCCAAATTCATCGGCCATCATTCTCATAAACGCTTTTTCATCGTTACATAATTGTAATACCAAATTATTCAACGTACCCCTGTCTTCAAACAAACCCAGGAATTTTTTTGCCTTTTCTTTGTTTTTTAAACGCAACTGCAAAGAACACAAATAGAGAAACGTTTGTAAAATAAACAGCTGATAAGTGTTCCTGCGTTTACATCCTGATTCAGAATCATCATTAGTGCTTTCGTTATATTTATCAAAAGCCTGATTGTAGACATCTGCAAATGTTTTTTGCTTGGTTCCTGATTGTTCACTCAGCAAATTTGCTTGTTTAAATATTGATTTAATGGCATCGACTATCTCTTCCTTTTGCCAGGTACTAAAGTCTTCGTTGTCTCCAAAGGCAGCGACCAAATTGCCTTCCATGACTTCGAAAACAGCTGATTGTTGATTTTCTAAAGAAGTATCCTGTTTTTGCAGAATTTCATAAACCGCTTTAAATAAAGCTTGAGGATCTTTATTATCTTTTTTGCATAAGTAATCGATGGGGTCTGCATCCAGTTTTCCCAGCGCATCAGCAATCAGGTCCAAGTTACCCTCTGCAGCAGGCTTTTGCACAAGAGACAATGCTTCCAGGCATTGATTAATGTCGGACTGGGCAAGTAATTGCTTGTAGCGGGATTCACCGGGGTTTATAAGACTCATTACGTTTGGCAAATCAAATTGTCGCACTCTGTCTGGATACACCGTTACAACAAACTCGCTCTTTGATACCATGATTTCATCGCTGTGACTAAAATCATTCCTCATGTCTTCAAAGCCTGGATTTCCTTTTCTGAAAGCGAGAGCTTGCTCTTTCAACTCATTGAGATTTGCTATGATTGTTTCAAGAAATAGTTGCTCATCCACACGGATTTCAGTAGACGATTTGAGACCATTTAATTCATGAATCAAATTTGAGAACAATTCGGTAAAGGGTTTTACAGAGTGACGACCTCCGGATTTCTGCTTACCATAAAAAAAAGTTCTTCTTTCTAAATCCGATTTGCACGTATTATCGCCAAATAAATAAAGAAAAATTGGCTTGGTTTCATCGGCAGTAAAATTGTCGGAAATACTGGCCGCGCCTGTTAAAGGCACAATTATTGATAGCTCACCTGATTTATCTAAATGAACAAAGGGGTATTTTTCGAATATTTTGGCTAATTGGTCTTTCAATTTCGTTATACTCTTTCATTTTAAGCTTTTTTGGCGCCATTGTAATATAGTTTGCTTAAGACAAAATTAATAACACTGTGGGCATAAATAAGCCCAGAAAAAACCTCTTGTTGTCTCTGCCAACAAGAAAATCCCAAGATTTGAAAAATGAATAACTTGCCTATTATTTACAAACACTGCCAATTTTTTTAATATCCGCTGATTCAATAACAAGGAGTTTCCAGTGGCTTTTCAAAGATCATTTTTTTCTCATATCGAAGACGATTGGCGTTATTATCAAAACATTCGTGCAAAATACTCTGATGCTATACCCATACCACAAAGAAAATATTTCGAACCCATTCATTCCATAGATTCATTCGCCACATTAGCAGTACGGCCTATTGAAAAACCTCTTTGGCTTGGTGTTCACACAGCAGGTTTTTTGCTGAAAGCGATAATCCACTTAGTAGGGGCATTAGTTCTTTCACCATTTGCTTTGATCTTTGCGGTATGTGTTCCGAGATCCGAATTGAGAGAGCAAACTGTCTCATCATTTAAATCTACTGCTGCCGGATCTATTGTTGCTGCAGGTATGGCTTGTGTTGCATTACTCTCAACTTTAATGTCGCTTATTTTTAATCCGTTGTATCTATTAAGTCGAAGTGCCGCCACAGGAATCGATCATCTTAATTCAGTAACCGAATCCTGTTGCGGTCTGACTATAGCAAAAATCTGATTAGGTGGTTCAATCGCAACCCTTATTTATTTCAAATCTGGCGAAAACTAGAGAACAGATGGTCTCATCTGTTCTGCTGGCTCACTTTTTACCTTCATAGTTGATATTGCTCCTCCAATCAAATCAATCAAATTAATAATGGGGCTAACAATCACACCAATTGCGGTAATAAGAGAAACAGCGAAATGCACCACGCTATCAATAATATGAATCTTTGCGGCTTTTTTATCAGAAAAAACCAGGCTGTTGAGAGACTTTAAGCTCAAATAGAGAGACGATGAAACAAGCTCTAAAGTTATAATAGAAAAACTAATCGGTGCCGTTATCACATGGCCTGCTCTGTAAAAAAAATTAGGGGCAGATGAATAAGGAGCAAAAAAAACTGATTTGAGGGGTTTGTCTTTCCCTTTCAAATAATGGTCAGCAACCTGGTAAGTGGTACCGCATTGTTCTAATAAAAATTCATTGAATGTTTTTAAGAAATTATTAAACGACATCGATAGATACTCCCTGTTAAAAAAATCTTCATAATAATATATGAATTTGCATTAATTACTAAAGATAATTTCGATAATGATTTTTACTTCAATCTATCGCCTGTAAATTTGCCCTGGTATAATCAGAACTTGCCAAATACATCCAGTTGGAAGCAAAAAATGTTTTTAATAATGGGTGTTATTTAAACTAATTGACTTAATTAAAACCATTCTTTAACAAAATCCTGATCATTACTCCACTTGATTTCAGAGTCATAACTTCAGCATAATGCATCGAAGATTTTAGCCGGATTGGGAGTTTTTCATGCTTAATTTTAAATGGTGTGAGTTTTCAGAATTAACAAGCAAACAACTCTATGACATTCTGGCATTACGAGCGAGTGTTTTTGTAGTAGAACAGCACTGCCCCTACCTTGATCCAGACGGTAGAGATTTTTTTTCCATGCATTTATTGGGCCTGGAAGAAAATTCTCTCGTGGCTTATTTGCGCCTGTTTCTTCCAACTGAGATCGAAAACCATCTCACATTTGGCCGTGTTGTTACAGCTAAATCAGCGCGGACCAAAGGATATGGAAGAAAACTGATACGTGAATTATTGTCTTATTGCGACATGCATTACCCTGGTATTCGCATTCAATGCTCTGCCCAAAATTACTTGAAAAAATTCTATGAAGAATTCGACTTTAAAAGTTATGGCTCGGTTTATGAGGAGGATGGTATTCCCCATATTACCATGCAAAGAACCTTATAAAACCGCAATAACCAATCCGGGTTTCCTGGAAGTAATCTATCAGCCCGATCAAATTTTAAATTGACATTAGTGCTACAATAAAGCACACTTTTTATCATGTTTACTCATTAATAATATTATTTAACGCGAGCTATGGATAAAATCAGTCATTATCTCGAAGCCTAGTATCGGATTTCATGTTTCATGCCAGGGCTTCGAGACAATGCTTATGCATCTCCTCAGCCTGAGTGTTCCCTGGGTATCGACTGGTTGATATATCATCTTTATCCATAACTCACGTTATTTAAAGTATTATTCTATGGAGAGGTTATGACGAAAATTGTTTATCTACACAATGACCCGGATAAAATGCTCTATTATAAGGACAGCGTTCCCAAAGATTTAAAAGTGGTTGAACCAGATGCCAAAATGATGTTAGAAATTTTAGAGCAAAAATTAAAACTACTCGAAGTAGTTGATTTAGATTGGTTTTATTGTGCAATTTGTATGGAACTTCCTAAAGAGCCAGTGTTTTATCCAACCTCAGAAGGCATTAGTAATCTTTACGAAAAAAGTGAATTAGTCAAATGGTTTTCAAGAGACCCCAGAAATAAATCCGACCCCGTTGGACTTGGTTTAAATGTTACTATATCTCAATATAAAACTCCTACTCCAAAAGAATTGCTTGATTTTGTTATTAAATCAACAGGATTTGCTGAAGAGGTGTTCATTGACCATTACAAAAAACCACTAGCAAAAAAAATTTCCCCTGAGGAAGAGCTCTTACTTGAGAAACCCGATAATACCAGACGCAATGAAATAGATAGCCCCACTCATTCACAGTCAAGATCCTGCTGGAGTCTCTTTTTGTATAGTATTTTTGGTGGTAAAGATAACAGAAAAGTAATGCAGGAAAAAACTGATTCCCTAACATCGTATGATATACAGCCCCATCATTAATGAAAATAAATCAAGTTTTTTAGACGGTTTTTTTGTTATGCACAGAACTTACACCCCCAAAGATCAAGGCAAAAATGTGTTTAATGAGAGAGTTTCGATAAACTAAATGACCGAATTAAAAACAATTTTTAACAAAGAGATTGGGGGTTTTGTAAGTCCTGATGTATAATAATGATATAGTTCAACCAATCAACCAGGATGTTCCATGTTGACTCCTCCGCCTGACTCAAAAATTTCAACCACCGATAAAAGTTTGGATAAATTAAGCGCTCCATTGGATATGCTTAAACAAATGAATGAGTCAACAATGGAACAAACCAAACTTGATGAACTACGAAAAAAAATGTCCCTGCAAGCGGAAATACTTAATAAAGCGAAAGCAGATAATGACATGTTTTTTCGTTTACTTATCGAATTAATGTCATTAAAACTCCAAGGTGAATTATTTAAAGAACAATTAAGCAAAATTTCTAAAGAAAGTGGTTATGACAGCGCACAAAGCGCATTAATTCAAGCCACAAACTCAGAAGGGCAAAGCCCTTTACAATACGCCCTGCAAAAACAAGACTTCTCTACGGCAAAGTATTTTCTGGATAACGGAGCAAAAGCGGGTCCGATAGAAAAAGCCGTCTTCGAAATTGCTCTTGACAGTAAGGCGGCTAAAGAATTTGGGTTTCCTCCACTCCCACCCGAAAAGGAAAAACTGCACCCTGTCAAAAATTTTGGTCTGGTTTTAGGTATAAAAACAACCAGTGTGGATGGTACTCCCTCTCAATTCGGCCATATAGCGCCCACTTATCAATTGATGACAGATTCGGTCAGTCATTTTGCCAAATCTCATCCTGGCAACAAGAACTTTCAGGAAATAGCCAATGCCTTCCAGTTTTCAAATGAGGCATCGGCATTCAAATTCAGCACACCACAAAGAAATCCGGAAGCAGGTAACGATCTTGCAAGACGCATTCAAGGAGGCGAACTCACCACAATTCCTGTCAGCTGTAAAGGTCATGCCATGGGATTATCGTATGTACCCGACGGCCCTGGTTCGAAATCGGGCTACCTGGTATATACCAATCGTGGTCTTGGAGCAAAGAGCAGCGAGCATGGCACCCATATTTTCCGAATCGAGGATTCCAGCAAAATTACACCTGAATTTATCAATAATATGACAAGTGGACATTCGAATGGCGCGTCTCATGATGAAATTATGTCTCAAATTAAAGCAGCTGCCGGAAACAAAGAGCCCATTCACCATATCAAACAAAAAGGACAAAAAAATGACAATTGCACAATAGCCAACTCCAAATCCAACATAGAGGGAATACTATTATGCCAAAAAGCCAGAGAAGTGGGAGGGTTCGATAAATTAACAGAAAGCGATATGGACTCCGTTAAAAAAGAATACAAGGAATTTACAAAACATATGAGAGTTGAAAAAGTCAATGAATTAGCCAAAGCCCTTAAAGAAAATCCTCAGGATCCTGATTTAAATAATTTAACCAAAGAATATTTGAAGCAACATCCAAACGCCGACCCTAAACTAAAACAAACCTTGGAAACTGCATTAAAACAAGCTTCTGAAAGCAGTATGACACTAAGCCAACCAGGGAAAACCATTTAATACTACCGAGCCTACATGGATTGTAATATCCAAAATAGTTTAATAGCCTCGCCATAATCGAGTGGTTTAATCAAATGGCCTCGAATATTTAAAGACTCAAAAGCCAGCTTATCCTTGCTGGTATAGGCTGCCGTAAGTACAAATACCTCTATATCCGTAAAGGAAGAGTCGTCTCTTAATTCTTTTAAGAACTCAATACCGTTCATTTTAGGTATATTGATGTCGAGAAGAATTAACTTGGGATGAATTTTATTTTCTTTATTTCGACCATATAGCATATCCAATGCCTGATTCCCACTTTTAGCTATTTCAATCTTGATTAATGAACTGATTTTATGGAATACGCGCTCAACAGACTGAATGTCAACCTCATCATCTTCCAAATACAGGATATCTACTTTATCAGCTGCGAGGTCCATCACTATTCTCCGTGAGACAATGTTTTATTTTTTTATTTCTAAATTAATTATAGACCTAAACCTTTATTGATGAGGGACTTTAGGCCATGTAAATGAAAATCTTGCGCCTTTACCCAACTCAGAGTCCACCTCAATTTTCCCATTTTGAGATTCTACAATTTTCTTTACTATAGTTAATCCTATGCCGGTAGTTTCTGCCTCATCTTTGGATTTTAAGGTTTGAAATATTCTGAATATTTTCTCAAAATACACCGGCTCAATACCTGGACCATCATCTGCCACAAAAAACTCATAAAATGTGCCTTTATCCAAAACACCAATTTCAATTGTTCCTGTTTTACAATGATGATGTTTCATGCTATTTGCTATCAGATTAGAAAAAACCTGACTTAGAAGTAATTTGGCCGTTGGCAGTTGGGGCATGGATTCATGGACTATAATAGTAAATTGTTCATCATGGTTAAGAATATCTATTATTTCTTGAATTAACTCCTTAGTATCTACCCATTCTACCTCCATATTGACCCTGCCTGCCCGCGCATATTGTAATAAGCCATCTACCATCCCGCTCATACGACGGGTACGTTCTCTGAGCAATTGAAGATTTTTTCTGGAAAGAGAATCCAACTTATTTCCGCAATCCTCTTCAATCCACGTTGCCAATTGAATAATTGCCCTTAGCGGCGCTTTTAGGTCATGGGAAATAATGTATGAAAACTCTTCAAGATTCTGGTTACTTTTAATCAGCTTTTCTTCAAATTCTTTAATTTCTGTAATATCTTTTGAAATAATGACGTACCCTACTTTTTTTCCTTGCGAATCATAGCGGATAGTCATAGTAACGGAAGCAGTGAACTGGGACCCGTCTTTTCTGACTCTTTGAAATATTTCTTCCGCCTTTCCTTCCCGACGTACTGTTTGAAAAAACTTTCGTACTTTACCTGACTGGATATCTTCCACTGTATGCAAAATCTCAATGCTCTCTTTGTTCACTAATTCTTGAGCCTCGTAGCCGTAATTTCGTCTGGCCCCTTCATTCCAAACCAAGATGACGCCTTTCAAATTGATTGCAATGATTGAATATTCAATTGCGCTTTCCAATATGGTTTGTAAAGTACTTTTGGCATGCCGTTCTTCTTCTGTTTTAGCGATTTGCTGCTTTAATGCCTTGGTCTTCTCTTTTAATTTTTTACTTATTTCTTTTTGAGCCTTTAAACTCTCTTCCAGACGTTGGGCAAAACGGTATAACTCGGATATTTTTTTTTCACTTATTTCTTCAGCTTCTTTCCTTGCGCGTATCTCTCTATCAAGATGGCGTAACAATACTTCATAATCACTCATCAGGATCGCCTTTTGTTAATACAAATCTTACCTTAAAGCCTGTTTTTGCAGGCAGATTTTCACGAACAATAGTCATGTTTTCTTTATGATATTTAATACAACCTTTTATTAAACCTTCCGCAAAATCGGCCAAAGGACGCGAAGAAGTGTAAATCATTTCCATTTGATTTTGACTGTGATATTGGCATTCAAAATGGGGTAGTTCAGTATAGTCATACAATTTTTTCACTTCGAAATGAATATGTGTTTCAAGCGCTTCCAAAAATTGAAACACCGACTTTTTTTCCCTGAAAAATTGAGGATATTTTTTTGCAAAAACCTCAAACAAATACTCACCATATTCTTGTAAAATCACTGATGTTGGTTTGCCATTTTTCATAGCAAGCGCTTTAACCAATTGAAATAATTCTTTGGGAGAGTATGTACCGATAGACGTGTAGGCACCATGGGACTTCAAATGACTATCCATAATAATTTGATCTACCAGGGTGTAGGATTCACTTTTTTCTACAAAATTGAGAAATTCGTTGAATATGATTCCTTTCATAGACAAGATGTTTTATATCAATTGATTAATACTATAAGTATAGTCGTAAATTTGTCATCAATAATATAATCCTGACGCAAGCAGGAATGTTTTGCATTTTTTTGCTCATATTGATTAAACCATAAGGCCTTGCTCGCTCCTGCGTGGCGCTACACCATGTAAAGCGGGGAAATCTTGACCAACTACTTTTCTGATATTCCCCTGTTTGGAGGAGAAGAGAATCGTCTAGGTTAGCTGATTTGAAAAGGCAGGTAACTTGGACCAATCCGGATAAGTTAACTCCCATAATCGATAAATCTTTTCATCTTTATATTGGGCAATCAAAATGACTTCGATTCTCTTGACTGGCTCATTAGGTCGAGTGGTGGTAATAAATACCCGCCCAGCTATTTTTTCACCTTGCTCAAGGAAGGTCTCTTCATCGTATTCAACTTGATATTGAATTTCAGTCGCATAATACTGTTGATGCGAGCTTAGAAATTCATCATAGCCTGTCACTATATCATTGGTATAGAGCAGAAACTCCCCGTGGTAATATTCTGGAATAAGATTGGCGTTTTTCTTAATTACCATTTGAGTAAACATTTCTTTTAATTTTTGTATATACATTTTCTACTCTCAAATTAATTTTTCAAAATTATACAACAATTATTTAGCAATAAAACTGATCATTTTGAAAAATTACCCTCAGTATTGTTCATTAATTGAAGAAAGGTTACTATGAAATTGCATGGAAGTAATCATTAATACTGGATAATAGGAGAAAAGGAATGTCTCAATTCAATTTTTTTGAAAAAAACCAGGCTTTTGATGAAAACAATTTTGAACAAAAATTGCAGGATGCAATCAATCTGATAAAACAAAATCAATCTTTTGTTGCAAGATTAGTGCTCGATGCGATAAATTCCAATCAAGTCACATTAAGTACTTTCTATCAACTTACCCCAAATCATTACCAGAAAACGAAAACAATTATGAGAAAGGACTATCATACTATCCTTCCAAATACTTTCCCCCCTACAATTTCCGCAGTACGTAAAATTGAGAAAGAACTGGATGGCATTATTTATGATAATCAACATATTTATATCAGTTCGACAAAAAGCGTTGAAGAAATTGCCAAAACATTAATCCATGAAGTCTGTCATTTTTTAAATTCAGATCTTTACGATAAAGAAATGGAAACAGAAGAGTCAAAACAAGTCGGCTATAAAGATGAAGTAAGAGCATTTACAGCAGAAAAAATGTTTGAAAAAAATAAAGGCTACCTGCTCAGAAGCGATATAAACCAAATACATGAAACGGTTACCGAACTATATCCTGAATTCACCGATCCGGAAAACCCAATGTCAGGGTATATTTACAGCACTTTTGATAGCCCTTCTTAAGGGCTGTTTACATTTTGCCAGCTTGAGTCGAAAAGCCTTGATTTTCGAGCGCCGTAGTGGAACATAAAATGAAATAAGTTAAAAAATCTACGTATCTTCAAGAATATTAAGTATAATTGCTGTGAGTTTGAATTATAAAATAAATCCATTTTCTTATCTTAAACTCATAGCAATTAATAATTATAAAGATTATCCAGAGAGCCTGCATGTCAAAACAAGAAAATATCATTTCTCATAACACCGATTCATCTCTTCTGAATACTGTAATGCAGCAAATGAAGGAAAGAATAATAAACGAGGGTGATAAGCCACATGTCACGGTAGAAACTCAACTTAAGATTCTTCAAGAATTAAGCCAATTTGGGTTTGGTCAATTTCTAATAAAAAATCAGGGTATCAATGGTTATTGGACTCATTATATGTTGACTCATCCTTGGTTTGGAAGAAAGACGGGATTAAACAATAGTCGTGAGCCATTATCAAACATGGAATGTTTCTTGTTGGACAAAGCACCAACAATGTTAGCAACCCAACAGCGTTTCGAATTATTTTTGCAGGAAAATCAAAAAGCTCTGGTTAATGGCGCAACCCTTGCTTCTATCCCCTGTGGGATGTTAGGGGAATTACTTTATCTTGATTTCAATGGCATCAACAACATCCAACTGATGGGTATAGATTATGACCAGGCAGCATTAGAGGATGCCAATGCCTTGGCAAAAGAACGAAACCTGGACAGATTCACAACGCTTGTTTGTCGTAATGCCTGGGAGCTTAATATTCAAGAGGAATTTGATCTCATTTCCAGCAATGGGTTAAATATTTATGAACCAGACGATAACAAAGTTCTGGATTTATACCAGCAGTTTCATACAGCCTTAAAAAAAGGCGGGAAGTTAGTAACCAGTTTTTTAACTCCTCCCCCTCACCTGAGTTCACAATGCGAATGGATATTCAATAAAATTAACCCAGAAGATTTATTATTGCAGAGAATTATTTTTTCCGATATTTTAAATGCAAAATTCCAGTGTTATCGCTCATCGCAACAAACCCAGAAGCAACTCGCCTTGGCAGGCTTCAAGAATATTCATTTTCTATATGATGAAGCTCATCTCTTCCCAACCGTAATAGCTGAAAAATAGCAAGAAAAAGGAAATTGTTATCCGTATTTTTTTAAGCCATAGCGATAAATATTATATGATGACTGCCATTGAGAATATGCTTACTTGGAATAAGCTGGATGCCAAAAATCATTTCCAAAACCTGAAAGGATACCTCGGCACAGAAACGAGCATTTTTTAAACTTCCATTTCTTCAAACTTCATTTTAAAATAGCTGATTTTCCCAAGGATAGTCGAACATTCGGCACCTGATTATTATCACAAATAAAATAAAGGAATAAGCAATGGTAGACTATCATTATTTCAAGAGTAAATTGAATCACTTTTATGGGCGCTATGTAGGATATAATCAACGCCCGGTTTTTTTTGATATTGATCAAACTTTCCCAGAATTAAATCACATAACACGCCATTTTCCCGATATCAAAAGGGAATTCGAAAATGTACAAGCGAATGTAAAAGAATTTCCACGCTACCACGACATAGATCCCGGAGAGTCTGCCATATCAAACACTACAGAAAAAAACTGGAATGTTTTTATGCTGTATCTTCTTGGTTATCAACTCAAGGAAGCACGTTTATTATGCCCGGAACTTTGTAATTTATTGGAAGGAATACCCCATCTTATACAAGCTTTTTTCTCGATTTTAGAACCTGGAAAATCTATTCCCCTCCATGAAGGCCCCTATATTGGCTATCTAAGATATCATTTAGGAATTCATGTTCCCCAAAACAATCCACCACAAATTTTAGTTAATAACCAAACTTATACCTGGAAAGAAGGAGAAGCAGTACTTTTTGATGACTCCTGGCCACATGAAGTAAGAAATACCAGTGATGATTATCGTGCCGTATTAATCATTGATGTCTTGCGCCCTATGCCCTTCTTGCCGCAACTGGTCAATCAATTTGTAACCCACGTCATTGCTCGATATTTTTATGGTCGCAAAGTAATGAAACGCGCGATGCAGTATGGTGGAGAAGTAAAGCCTTTGGCACTTTAAGTAAACAACGATTATTATCTTTCGAAAATCGTTTAAAATATTTATCAATCAATAAAAAAAGAAAAGTTGAACTTTAGGTTCAACCCTTGTTGAATTAGCTCTTATCAGTCTTTCTCTATACTAAAAAGAGCGATATAAGCATATCTTCATAATTGAAATGCGCTGGTTATTTTATCTTAATGGTTTGTCTTTCTTGAGACTTAATACTTTCTCTTGTTTCCTCAACCATTTTCTCAAATGAAGACACTGAACTTGTCTTTAACCCTAAAAGCTGGGTTGTTAACCCTTGCCCCTTAGCCAAAATTCTATATTCATCTTTACTTTTCAATTCAGCAACAATTTGCTTAAGGCTCTGTTCATCGGTAGCTTCAGCCAGTTTATCCTTGAAATCAGCCAGGATTTCTGTTTTTAAAGCATCACCTCGCATTTGCTGATATTTTTCTTTAACATTTTTAAAGTTTTCCGTGCTTGCCGTATAGCGGTGCTCTCTTCCTTCATCTTTTGTTGCGTATTTATAAGAAAGATATTCGGATAAATTTTCACCTTTAGAGCTCAGCACACTCTCTAATGTTTCATCATTAACATTATTGCTTCTCTCAAGTTTTTGAATAGCAGCAATTTTATGATTCATCAAAGCTTTTGTATTATGCATCCATATTTTCGAAGTTGGGTCTGCTACATCTTTTATGAATTGCATTATACCTACTAAAATTTTAGATTTCCCAACCTTAAAATCTGGATCAGGGGTTGCTCGCTCATTTGGACTTAATTTACAATCCATAAAGAATGCTGACATTTTGTTAACAGCTGATACTAAACCAGGCTCTACCGTTGATTCTGTGAGAGTTGCAGCCGCTCTACTATAATCCGAAGCTGCTCCCCATAAAGATTGTAAAATAGCATATCCTTTTGGAGATATTGTTTTATCACTCAACTCTGGCCTTAAATCATCTTCCTTAAGATTTTTTTCCTTCATAAATTTATGAAGCTCATTCGCTGCTTTAAGATATCCGCTGATGTTACCCTTTTCAAGCATGCTATTCGCGTTGTCCCACAACTTCTTGGCATTTTCCAGATTTTCAATCCTTGTGACACGTTGAACACCCAGCTCTCTTATTTTCGCTACCTCATCAAGCATTGCTTTAGCATCAGAATAAGGCATCTCATCATGTTCTTTTTTGTGCTCAGCATGCAACTCAAATCTCTTGCTCATCGCTTGATTGTATACTGACTCGATTCGAGCAATTTGCTCTTCGGGCAATAAATTTTTTTCACGTAATAAACGTATAGTTCCTGGTGCCGAAAGATGAGCTCCATCCTCACTGTATAAATTAAATTCCTCACGCAATCCCATCAGCATAAAATCGATGGGACGCATAATATGAGTTTTGACACTCACTACTTCTGCACCCTCTTTAGGTGCAGTAAAGTCTTTAATTGCTTTATTATAAAACTTCTTGGCTGAAACCATATTGCTGAAAGAAGGTTCTTGTTTGATTTTATCTCGTAACTCTTCTCCTAATTCATAGCGAGGTAGAACAGGTTTTGATGTTAAAATTGACATTGCAGTTGCTTCAACATCAGCTACCATCCCGTCTTTTAACATACCAAACAAATCATCAGGCGTACCAATAAGACGGCTTGGATTGATTCCAATAGGATCAGGATATATCTGATTGCTTGCAGTAAAAATACGCTGACATAAATTATTTAATGCGTCAAAGACCGGTTTTACTTTTTTTATATCTTCGTCATTTTTAACAATAACAAAGGCATCCAAATCACTATACTCAGTGGCTTGTGCCTTGGCAAGAGAACCTGCAAAATGGACTTCCATATCTTTCGGCATCTCGACACCAAGCGCGTCAAAGGCATCATAAATCATTTCTTTGTAAATTTGACGTAATCCATTCTCCCACTCCTGCCATGGAGATACTTCATTGCCCTCATTTTCTCGAATTATTTTACTTAGATTAGCCAATTTGTTCTGATATTCTTCAAATTTTTTCTGAGCGGTTGGGGATAGTAATGGTTTGTCTCGCTCATCACTGTATAAACTACCAAATTGCTCTTCATTAACACTCATTTTAATTCTCCCCATTATGCTCATGTACTCGAGGATTCATAAGTCTTCAGATAAGATAGATAATACCTCTCTACTTGTAATTAAGTATATCATTTGGTATATTATGAGATCATTAAGGATATTGTCTTTACATATAATTTACAATTTACACATCTAATACACAATGACAGGATATCTGAAGTAAATTTAGGAGGAGTAACGATGCGTTCGATTATTACACAAATCTGTAATGGTGTTCTTCATGGACAAAGCTATCAATCTGGTTCCAATGATTTAGATAAGGGTAATAGTGAAATCTTTGCATCCAGCCTCTTTGTACATTTGAATGAACAGGGCAAAGAAATTATAAAGCACAAGGATTCTGACGATAAAATAGTCATTGGATATACCAAAGATGGAATGGCTTTTCAAATAGTGGTGGATGGCTTTTATGGATGCGAACGTCAGGCTGTTTTTTCATTTATTGATAACTATGTACTCCCTTTAATTGATAACTTCTCCTTAGATCTCACCAGATACCCGGATTCAAAAAAAGTTACCGAATCACTCATTCATACTATTTACTCTTTGCGCAGCAAACATGCTCCATTGGCAGAGTTCACTATGTCTTTATGCGTAACTTATCAAAAGGATGAACAACTGTTTTGTGCTGGATTCGGCATTGGTGACACCGGAATAGCTATCAAACGAAACGAAGGAACAATTGAACAATTAGTTTGTCATACGGAAGTTGATGGATTCAAAGACGCATTTGACAACTATTCATCCGCCAATATCGACTTGGTCATTGAAAGAAATTCTGTCTTTAATACTAAAGTCATGCCCGGTGATGAACTAGTAGGATACACTTATGTTCCACCGATGTTAGAAATGACTGAAAAAGAGTTTGAAGTAGAAACTGTTGATGGCAAGAAAATAAATAAAAGAATTGTAAGACATCTAAATCTCGATCCTGGAAATTTTGATGACAAAGACCCCTTATTTTCTCAATTGCTACAAGTTGTAAAATCCAAACAAAAACAGCTGGTTGAACAAGCAAAAGAAACAGGACAAATCCAACGTTTTGGTGATGATTTTACAGTAGGAAGATTAGTCATTCCTGATCAGTTACTAATAAATCAATTAAGAATTCATGCTTTATCAATCGGAGTAAGTGATGGATTACTTTCATACATCAAGAATGAAAATGAAAACAAAGGTTTTCTTGGTATATATGGTTTCTTCACAGGAGCTGATAAAAATATAGAAAAAGCGACTCTTTATAAAAATCTCATCGCAAAATACCAAAATAATCATTTTATCTCTCTAATTATTCTTTCTGCTCTAGTCTCTGATAGTAAAACACCCCTAATGACTCAGTACTTAGTTGGCTATCTGGATTTCCCGTCGAAAGCATTACTTGCTAATAAAATTACAGAATTGCTTTTAAAAGAATTAGAAAATCCGGATATGAGAGAAATACTGGGTTCCAGATTAGCAACTGATGTTATAGAGGAATTAGAAACTAAAATTATTCGTTATATTCACAACCCAGCAGGCTCGGATATTCATTCAACGCTAAACCTTTGGACTGCAGATAAAATTAAGGCTGCAACTAACTCGAGTCTTACTATTTAAGTATTATAAGTTCATTATGAAAAGAAACTCATACGATATGATTTAACATATCCTTGAGTTCCTTTTTTATTTGGATAACAACGACCTTCATTGCTTTTTCAACTGATTTGGACAGCGTCGCATTAAAAGCAATGCTATCAATTTCAATCCCGTATAAAATGATATCCTCTGGCAAAGCATTAAGACTTTGACCTATTTGTAGTGCTTCTACAACCCCTATTTCATGGGTCGATAATCTATTTTGAAATGCAAAAATCTCGTTATTTTTTAAGCGATGGATTGTACCTATGGCGCATCCGGACTTTACAGCATCAATTAAAAAAACGACTTTGGCTGGATTCATCACTTCAATCAAACGAAGACCAGGCCGATCGTGAGACTCTATGCTCACCAGTTTACTAATGTATTGATCTTTGGACAATTCTGTCTTAAGACAATCGGCAAGCAAATATCCTACTTGATCATCACCAAAAGGTGAGCCTATGCCTAATATTTTTATAAGATTCATATTCTATCGATTTTTAAATTCAGAAAATGTGTAGAGCATGAAATACACGGATCATAATTACGAATGATCATCTCACTAAAATACCTGATCGCTTCTTCCTCCTGATTAAGGCCAAATTGTATTAAAGAATGCTTTAAATCTTCCTCAATACGCGCCTGATTTTGGCTGGTGGGAGGAACAATACGCGCTTGTAAAACCTGGCCGGTTTCATCAAAAACATAATGCTGCCACAGCATACCTCTGGGAGCCTCGGTACAACCTGCTCCTTCTCCTGCCTGAGGTTTGATTTCAGGACGAGATTGCTCTGGCAAGTCATATTGTTCCAGAATGCGGATAGCTTCCAAAACACAGTAGTACATCTCCACTGCTCGAGCAATAATACTATGGCACATATTCCGCGAAGGAAATTGAATATTCAAGCTTTGTAAAAGAAGATGAATGGGTGCTGGCAAATGCCCAAAACAATTATTAATACGGGCCAGAGGACCTACTAAATAAGGTTTATTTTGCAATAAACAGTGCAATGCATTGGAGTAATCCACATGATGCTCTTTGAAATAAGCATCAAATTCTTCTTTGGTTATATTTAATCCACGATCTGAAACAATCCTTCCCTCATTCATAGGATATTCAGTAGGGTGATAAAGCGAAACACTGGTAAAATCATGAGAATTATCGGGTAAGGATAAGCTCGCAAGCCAATGAATTAACGCTTCGCAATCCGAGATCCGTTCTTTTGCCTTGTCTAATATTAATTTGATTTGCGGATGGGAAGGCGCTTTATAAAAACCACCTACGCAAGCTCCTACTGGATGAACGGAACGCCCCCCTAACAATTTAATCAAATCATTACCAAAAGCCTGAATCCGCAACCCGCATTTCACCTCCTCTGGATATTTCCTTGCCATTTCAGGTGCTGATTGAAATCCTAAAAAATCAGGTAAAGCCAAAAAATAGACGTGCAAACTATGACTTTCCAGCCATTCGCCACAATAAAACAGGCGACGCATATCGCGAACCCAAGGAGTGGGACTTAGGTTAAAACATTGTTCTATAGCCTGGGTAGCACTCATTTGATAAGCAACAGGGCATATACCACAAATACGGGCTACAAAATCCAACACTTCATTGTAACTTCGACCCTCCAGAAATTTCTCAAATAATCTTGGGGGTTCATAAATTTTTAATTTTAATGTTTCAATTTTGCTATCCCGAATGCAAAGTTCAAGAGCCCCCTCTCCTTCCACCCGCGCCAAAATTGGAACATTAATTGAAATGTCTTTACCCATTGCTAATTTTAATTCCCTTAAAGTAATTTCCGGCTTGATTAAATGCAGGTGCCTGATTATTAATATGTAAAAACTGCCTGGCAATCGCTTCTTTGGTTAATCCGATAGATAAAAACCACTCTCCCAAAGAATTGGGATTAGCATTTTCTTTTGGCCCATAACAAGCATAGCATGCTCTGCCTAAAGTGGGGCAAAGCGACCCACAGCCTGTTTGAGTTACTGGCCCCATACAAGGTTGTTTTTTGGTCACCAGCACACACACATTCCCTTTTCGTTTGCACTCCATACATTCAGAATCTCTTTTTATTTTGGGAGTCGCATTAGATAATAAAAAACGAATCGCCTCCAATATCTGCCCGCTATTTACAGGACACCCCCATAACTCCCAATCCACTTTAACGTGATGCGCAATAGCCGTGGATGTAGTTAAAGTCTTGATATAATCCGGTGACGCATAAACACTGGCCATCCATTCCCTGGAGTCTGCAAAATTACGTAAGGCTTGTATACCGCCCGCTGTAGCGCAAGCACCTATGGTAATAAGGTATTGACTGTTTTCACGAATTTTACGTATTCGATGCTCTTCATCAGGAGTTGAAATACTGCCTTCCACAAATGCGATATCCACTTTCATATCCACATCCACCATACCTGCCTCTGCAAAATGCACAATTTCAACCAAGTCTGATAAAGTTAACAACGATTCACCCGCATTTAAAAATGCCAATTGACATCCATCACAAGAAGTAAATTTATATACAGCGATACGCGGTTTCATAGCGTTCCTCAGACACTTTAAAATCCAGATTCTTTGAATAACTCTTTAACTTGAGAATAAGCAAATACAGGACCATCTTTACACACGAATAAACCACCGTATTGACAATGACCACAATGACCAATTCCACATTCCATGTTTCTCTCCATACTGAGGTAGATGTCGTTTTCAAGAATCCCTTTTTGGGTAAACACTTTAACGGCTGTATTCATCATCATTTCAGGCCCACACATCATCACCACAGAGTTATCTGGTTGTATAATGATGTGGTCAATCAAGTCAGTCACATAACCAACACCCCAAGGCCATTTAGGACCAGCTTGATCTGCGGCTATATAAACTTCAGTATGATCTGATTTTTGCCATTTGGCATACTGCTTTCTAAAAATAAAATCCTCGCTGTGTTTTACTCCCTGCAAAATACTGAGCTTACCGTAATGACGTCGTCTTCCTAAAATATAATTGATAATGGAAACAGATGGAGCACAACCCAATCCCCCGGTTAGAACAATAATGTCTTTACCTATCGTTTTTTGTAGTGGCCAGCCTACTCCAAAAGGACCTCGTATTCCAAGACGATCACCAACCTGCAGTTTTTGCATGGCTTTGGTTACCCGCCCTACCGCTCGAATAGTGTGACTTAGAAAAGTTTTCTTTCTGGGATCTGAAACAATAGAAATAGCCACTTCACCGACCCCATAAAGGTATAGCATATTGAATTGACCAGGATAAAATTGAAATTGCTTATGATGTTCTTCATCAGTAAAGCGGAAGTGCAGAGTAAAAATTGAAGACGACTCCTGTGTACGTTGAATAATTTCAACTTCTTTTGGTAAATAAGGATCATAGACTACTTCATTCATTTTCTATTTTCCTTGCATTGGACTCGCCTGAAATTGCTGCCAACTCTTCGGTTATATCAATTCCCACAGGACACCAGGTCACACAACGTCCACATCCAACACAGCCGCTTGTATCAAATTGATCAAACCAGCTTCCTACCTTGTGAGTTAACCATTGCCTGTATTGCTTTTTTGTGTCATCACGAATAATTTTCCCATTGAGATAAGTATGACCCGTCGTAAAACAGGAGTCCCACTCTCTATGGTGTTCACTGGTACAACCATCCAGGCCTGGCTTTTCAACTTCACTATGACAAAAACAGGTTGGGCATACCAAAGTACAATTACCACAGGATAAACATCGTTCGGCCACGTCATCCCAACGGGTGTGATTTAAATTCGAAAACAGCAAATCTCGTAAATCCCTTTTATTGTCCAGAGGAATCCTCTTGGTTTGCAAGGCAGCGGCTTGTTTCACATTATTTTGGGCATCAGTACATTGAGCACTTTTTGCATCATGTAAATCCAGTTGATTCATAATCTTTTTGCCTTTATCACTACCTGCTTCCACAACAAATCCATCTTCAATTTCCGTCATAAGAATATCAAACGAATTGTTCACTGCAGGGCCAGTTCCAGCAGAAACACAAAAACAATTCGCAGAGGAATAGGTGCAATTCACTGCAACAACAAATAATTGCTCGCGCCTTCTTTTGTAACGAGGATCCGGCTTATTATTTTCTATAAAAACTTTATCTTGAATGCTCATCGCCGCTAAATCACAAGCGCGAGAACCGATAATGGCAACAGGTGTTTCATCTGGCTGATGTGGTTTAAAGCACAATTTTCCTTGTTCATCACGCTCAACCCTCCAAACAGTTTCCTGTGGCTTAAACAATAGAGGCTTTATTCCTTGAGGGCCATTGGCAAATGCAAAAGCTTTGCGTTCGGGAATTTGTTCCAATCGATAGCCACCTGGTTCTTGATGATCACGCATACCCCATGGTAATTGCTCAGCCCTGGTCAGGACATCATAAACAATCGCACCATCACGCACTTGAGGCCCCACACAGGAGTATCCAGCATTTTGCAAAGAGTCAATTAAATGTTGCAATTTATCATGAGGCAAAAAACAGTTCCTCTTGTCGTTCATCCTGGTCGTCCTTTCTTGTCGATCGTTATTACTTATTAACAGATTCTGGGCAATTGCTCTCCGGCCAGCCAATCCACAATTCGCAACCCGCCCAATTTTGTTTTCAGCTGAACAAAATAGCGATGATCTTCAATCACCTCACCAATGATTTCAGCATGTAAACCCAAGGGGTGCGCTTTCATAGCAGTTAATAGCCTCTCTGCCTTTTCAGAAGGGCAAACTGCTATTAATTTTCCTTCATTAGCAACATAAAGAGGATCAAGACCTAATAATTCGCACGCGCTAGCAACCTCGGTACGAATCGGAATTTTACTTTCATCAATAACAAACCCGACTTTGGATTGTAAGGCCAATTCATTCAGTGTCGTTGCAAGCCCTCCACGCGTTGGATCACGCAAGCAATGAAGTTCTGGAACTGCTTTCACCATCTCGCCGACAAGCCCATGCAAAGAGGCTGTGTCAGACTGCACTTTGGTCTGAAATTCCAGGTTATTGCGGTGCGCCATAATAGCTACCCCATGGTCCCCTATAAAACCGCTCACAATGATTTTGTCACCGGGTTTTGCTGCATCACCCGAAATATGAATTCCCGCAGGGACAATCCCTACTCCGGTTGTCGTAATAAAAATACCATCGCCTTTTCCTCGTTCGACAACTTTTGTATCGCCGGCAATGATGGCAACACCTGCTTGCCTGGCTGCATCAGCCATGGAATAAACGATTTTTCGCAAATCCTTAAGAGGAAACCCCTCTTCAAGAATAAAGCTGGCTGTCAAATACAAAGGTTTTGCCCCTGACATAGCCACATCATTAACAGTTCCATGCACTGACAAAGAACCAATGTCCCCGCCAGGGAAAAAAAGTGGGGAAATAACATGAGCATCGGTTGCCATGACCATACGTCCTGAAGGAACAATAAAGCAAGCCTGATCATTTTTCTGTGCCAACCATTCATTATCAAATGCGGTTAAAAATAATTGTTCAATTAGCTGAGCCATAGCACGTCCACCACTGCCATGGGTCAAATTGATAGTGCCTTCTTTAAAATTCAGCTTTGGCCCCGTTAATTTTTTAGTTATCAGGATTTCATTCATAAAGCATTAACCCGTCCATAAGCATAAACTGCTGCACAAGCTCCCTCCGATGAAACCATACAGGATCCTAAAGGATTTTCTGGCAAGCAAGCCTTGGCAAATAATTTGCAATCAGTTGGTTTTTTTACTCCTCTTAATACCTCACCACAAAGACATTGCTTATGTTCCTGCGCTGCACTCTCCGGTAATTCGAAACGCTGTTCAGCATCAAACTCAGAAAAAGACTCTTTGATCTTTAATGCGCTGGATGGAATAAAACCCAAACCACGCCATTCAAAACGATCGCGTATTTCCAGGACTTCGGCCATGATGCGTTGTGACAAAAGATTACCCTTACGATTCACTGCACGAGTGTATTGAATTTCCACATCACAACGCCCCTCATTCAATTGTTGAATTAACATCAGAATAGAATGCAACACATCCAACGGCTCAAACCCTGATATCACGATAGGTTTTTGGTATTTTTTACAAACTTGCTCATAAGGAAAACTCCCAATCACGATACTGACATGGGCTGGGCCAACAAAGCCGTCCAGGGCAACTTCATTGGCCTGCAGCAAACTATCCATAGCAATGGGAGTTAACACATGGTTACAAAATACACTGAAATTAGTGATGTTTAATTTTTTAGCTTGCTTAATGACAAAAGCAGTGGGAGGTGTTGTTGTTTCAAAGCCTATAGCAAAAAACACAACGTCTTTATCGGGGTTTTCCTGAGCGATTTTTAATGCATCATTCGCAGAATAGATCATCCTGACATCAGCGCCGCATGCTTTGGCGGTTAACAAACTTTTTTGTCCACTTCCCGGGACTCGCAGCATGTCAGCATAGCTGCACAGAATCACTTGCGGCATTGAGGCAAGCGCAATAGCCTTATCAATTCTCGCTATAGGCAAAACGCAAACAGGACAACCGGGGCCATGAATCATTTCAACATTGTTGGGAAGCAAACTTGGAATCCCATAACGATGAATAGCATGAGTATGGCCTCCACAAAACTCCATAAACTGATAATGTCTTTGCGGCTCTGCTGTTGCGATAATTTCATTGATAATGGCTTGTGCGTAAGCACCGTTACGAAACTCTTCTATGTATTTCACTTCAAGCCATCCTTTAGCATATGGGCAAACAAACTCAATGTTTTGTTTGCCTCTCTTTCATCCAGTTTTGTTAAGGCGAATCCTGCATGAATAATGACGTACTCTCCTTCAGAAACCTGCTCCAAAAGAACAGTGGAAATTTCCTTGGTGATCCCACCCAAATTAACGATTGCCTTGTTATCTTCCAAAACCTGATCAATTTGCGCTGGCAACGCTAAGCACATAAGCCACCCTTATTCTTTTATTCCAACAATCCATGCTTGACCTAGCGCAATTCCACCATCATTTGGTGGAAGCAATTTGGGCAACAGGGGTTTAATACCTGATTTAATTAATGAATTAATTAAGCCTTCCGCAAGAACCTGGTTTAAAAAACAGCCGCCACTCAATAGTAGCATGTGAATCCCTTTTTCTCGACAAATTCCTGTAACCCACTCGCTAAGACCTGCTATTAAAGTACCATGAAACAGATTGGCCCCTAACTGTTGCTCTGTCGTGTTTGCTATAAACTGTAAAGTAGGCCGCATGTCAAAAACATTGCCGTTTATCGTCCAGCCTTTGTTTAAGACTTGTGGATGAGTCACCATGCTTTCCAATCTCATGGCCGCATGACCTTCAAACAAGGAGAGCGATTCAACCCCTAAAAGAGCGCTGACCGCATCAAACAGTCGCCCACAACTGGTAGTCAGCGGACAATGAATCTTTTTTTCTAATAATTGCAGTAAAAATGGCGATTGGGGCTGCTCTTTAAACCGTTGCGAAATCTCATCCCCCCTTCCCAAAGTATGCAAAATTCCAGCAGCCATACGCCAGGGTTCTCTTGCAGCAAGTTCGCCTCCGGGCTGAGGAATAGGGAAAAAATGTCCAACGCGCTTAAATTCCGCTTTCTCCAGTAATAATAATTCGCCCCCCCAAGCTTCGCCATCAGAACCAAACCCATAGCCATCCAGAACCAATCCTAATACAGGCTCCTGAATTCCATGTTCTGCTACAACAGAAGCCAAGTGGGCATGATGATGCTGCACCCCGTAAGCAGATATATCATACTTTTGCGCCAATCTGCTGGTATAAAAATCAGGATGCCAATCATGAGCGATTCGTTCTGGTTTGACCGCAAGAAATTTTAATAAATGATTCAATGACTCATGAAAATACTCAATCGTCGCTTTATTGTTTAAACTGCCAATATGTTGTGAAACGAAAGCTTCTTCGCCACGAGTAATACAGAAGGTATTTTTAAGATGTCCTCCCAAGGCCACGGTAGGGGGAATTTCATAAGGCAATCTTAAAGGAGCAGGCACATAGCCGCGTGCCCGACGAATCAATACTGAAGTGTCATTAATCATGCGAACAACAGAGTCATCTGTGCGAGTAATGATTTCCCGATCATGAGAGACAATTTTATCGGCTATTGAAATTAAACCTTGCTCGGCCTTCTTATCATCAATAATGAGCGGTTCACCGCCTATGTTCGCACTGGTCACCACTAATACCATGGAATGATACTCATCCAGCCATTGGCAATAATCCGGGTTGCCAAGGAACGAATTAAAAAGCAAATAATGTAATGGAGTAGAAGGTAGCATGATACCGAAATGATTTAAGCCCGGAGCAATCTCATCCGGTAAAAGCGCTTTCTTTTTTCTTAACAAGACAATCGGCCTTTCTCTGCTTTCTAATACCACTCTGGCCTGGGGGCTTACTTCGGCAATTCTTTCTGCACTTTTCGCATTAACTACCATCAAAGCGAATGGTTTGGCCTCACGACTTTTTCTTAACCGCAATTGTGAAATAGCATCCTCATTTCGAGCATCACAAATTAATTGATATCCTCCCAAACCCTTTAAAGCAATAATTTCTCCATCCCGAATTCTTTGAGCTACCTTGTCGACTGATAGCGCGAGTTGCGGGCCACATTCACTACAGGCTGTAGGTTGCGCGTGATAGCGACGGTTATCAGGATTTAAATAGTCGGATTGACACGATTGACAAAGGGGAAACTGACTCATTGATGTTTGACAACGATCATAGGGCAGATTTCTGGTAATTGTGAACCTTGGACCACAGTGAGTACAATTTAAGAAAGGATAACGATAGTATCTGCTTTGAGGGTCAAATAATTCACCGAGGCATTCAGAACAAATGCAAACATCCGGAGTAATGACAGTATTTATTTTACCCTGCTGGCTATCAAGAATTTCAAAAGCTCTTTCGTTCGGAACAATTGGCAGTGAAGTGAACTCCAGGTTATGAATTGCTGCGAGAGGAGGTAATTGCTCTCTTAATTTCGGAATAAATTGTGATAAATAGTTGCCTTGAATTTCTATCAAAACACCTGATGCATTATTTTGTACAAAGCCAGTTAATTCCATTTGTTTGGCAAGCTTATAAACGCACGGTCTAAAACCAACCCCTTGCACTAGTCCTTGAATGCTAATTTGTACCCGTTCCAATTCCATGGGCTACCACTTTTTCTATGAAGAAGACTGGACATTCAACCTAAAAGAATGCAACAACCAATCGTGCCAATCCTTCAATCCAACACCATTAACCGCTGACAGGGTAATAATGTCTATGGATGGATTCGTGCGGCGTACATATTCCTTACATAAATCCAAATCAAAATTCACATGGGGTAATAAATCTGCTTTGGTTATCAGAAGCAAATCTGCTGAATGAAACATATCAGGGTATTTGAGCGGTTTATTCTCTCCTTCCGTCACAGAAAGAACTACTATTCTGAATTGCTCGCCCAGATGAAATGAAGCCGGGCAAACGAGATTACCCACATTTTCGATAAATAAAAGCGATTGCTTTTTTAGGGAAATATCTTGTATGGCGTGACTGATCATATGGGCATCCAAATGGCATACTTTTCCAGTATTAATTTGCCAGGCATCCCCTCCATGAGATTTTAGCATTTGGGCATCACAATTTGTTTGTTGATCACCTACTATGACTGCAATATCCATTTCCTTGCCAAGTTCGGAAATGGTTTTGGAAAGCAATGTTGTCTTCCCGGATCCAGGGCTTGACATCAAATTCAAAGCCAAAATTTTATGCCTGAGAAAATAATCCCGGTTATGAGCAGCAAATTCATTGTTTTGCGCTAAAATATTCTGCTCGATATCAACTGAATGTTCATGAGGCACAGAATGCTCATGGTGAGCAGCATGATGCCCATTATCCATGGTTTGACCTTTTTCTACTGAACATCCGCATATCCCGCACATTATTCCACCACCATTGATTTCACTTTTAATTCTTCACCTTTTGTCAGTGTTAAGGAATGATTGCCGCAAACCAGGCATTCATCATAATACTGTTTCATCGGTACAATTTGTTGACAAGAATTGCATATTGCTTCACCTGGGATTTCTACAATCGATAATTCTGCATTTTGTGCAATCGTCCCTTGAGTTATCACTTTAAAGCTAAAATTCAATGCGTGCTTATCGACTGCTACTAGCTGCCCTATTTCCAGCACTATTTTCTTTACCTTTCGGCATTTATTGCCAGTGGCTTGTTGCTTGATAATCTCGACAATACGCTTACATAACCATAATTCATGCATTTTTAGCCTGTTTAAAGCAATTTGCAGCAATTGATTATAGCAATACCTATGCTAAAAAAAGCAATGCCAAATCCTACTAATCTTGAGAAAAGTAATGAGAACCCATCAGCACGCCGAATCAAGCTTGCTACAAAAAATCCATTTAATCCATCCGACATCATCATTCCCAGCATAAAAACAAAACCTAATAACCCGGAAAATAGAAAACCTGATAAAGCACTGGCTGCAAGTGAAAACAATACAATTTGACTCATCGTATCAAAAGATAAGGCAAACAACGCACCAATGAAAAGAATCATAAGAGGATGTACATTGTTATCAGCAAGCTTCCTGAATAAATAACTCCTTAAGTTGGTTGGTATGATGGCAGAAGATGAATAATGAACCGTATTCCACAAAGTTAAAAACCCAAATAACAATAAACAGGTAACTGATACAATATTTCCCACTTCATTTAACCATTCAGGAGTACTCGCTGAAATAATACCCCCGCCAATGATCAAACTCACAATAATAACTACCAAACCATGGCCTAGTGAAAACAAAAAGCCAACCATGCGCGATAAAGAAGGTTTATAACGAACTGTGCGAGTTATCGCATCGATCGTTGCCAGATGATCCAAATCAAAACCATGACGCATCCCAAGCAAGAGAGCAGTTGAAATCAAAAACCAACCTGAATCGTTCATTAGTATGGGGCCATTATTAATGTTAAAGACTATGGACAATATACCAATACTTTCACTGTTTTTATAACCCTCAATGGACTCAACTTCCAAGAGTAGGTTAACATATGAAGCTATCTATCTTTTGTATGGTACATTAATACTCATTATGTCTAAAACTGCAAAACATAAAAAACTCATCTCTTGCGTTGTTCCTGTTTTTAATGAGGAAGTACTTATTGCTGAATTCATCGCCGCATTGGATAAAACTCTTAAGAGCATCACTTATCCTTATGAAATTCTACTGATAGATGATGGAAGCCAGGATAATACTTTCGCAATCATTCAAACATTAAGAAAAGAGTATTCTCTTCGTTGCATTCGTTTCAGTAGAAATTTCGGCAAGGAAAAAGCGCTCAGTGCAGGATTGGATCATGCGCGCGGAGATGCTGTGATCTTATTGGATAGTGATTTCCAACACCCGCTTGAATTATTAAGCGAATTTATCGCCAAATGGGAAGACGGTTATGACATGGTTTATGCCGTGAGGCAAAATCGTTCTGACGAATCATGGCTAAAACGAGTTTGCGCTAAAATTTTTTATCATCTCACTTCCAAAATAAACCGTATTAATATCCCGGCAAATGCAGGTGACTTTAGATTGCTCGATAGAAAAATTGTTAATGCACTACAAACCCTTCCCGAACGTAATCGCTTTATGAAGGGTTTATACAGCTGGGTCGGTTTTAAACAAATAGCCGTGCCATTTAATGTACACCCCCGTAAATCGGGTAGTTCACAATGGAGTTTTTATTCTTTACTGGATTTGGCAATTACTGGCATAACATCGTTTACTGCTTTTCCTCTAAGAATGATTTCCCTGGGAGGAATGGTGGTGGCAGCCCTGGCGCTTATTTATGCCGCCTGGATTGTATTAAGCACGCTAATCTTTGGCATTGAAACCCCTGGCTGGGCAACCATAGTCACTGCAATCAGTTTTTTTGGCGGATTGCAATTATTTGCTATCGGTGTAGTTGGCGAATACATAGGCCGTGTTTTTGATGAAGTGAAACACAGACCCCACTACATTATCGATGAGGAGTCCAGTTTTGATGACCACTGCTCTTAAATTATCCCATCGATTAATTTATTTTACTGGAGTAGGGATCTGCGCTGCTATCGTACATCTTTTGATCGTGTTCAATTTAGTCAATTTTCTAAATCTTCAACCTCTGCTGTCTAATGCTATTGCTTTTTTAATTGCATTCAATGTCAGCTATTTAGGTCATAAATATTTCACTTTTAATCAGCTACAAGATAAAAAACAATTAAGTTTGCCTCATTTTTTTCTAGTGGCAGCTTCTGCCGGCCTACTTAATGAAACACTATATTATCTGCTATTACGCTTCACAACGTTATATTATATTGCTGCCCTGGTTTTTGTTTTAAGTATCGTTGCAGTTTACAACTATCTTTTTTCAAGATTTTGGGCCTGTCGTTAAATTGACTTGGTATTCCTCACAATCTTGCATAAATTCATCACTCAAAAAATAATTTAGTTCCCTGGCTCTTGCCGCTGCAATAATATCACTATTGTCACCTTCACCAGGATGGCACATGATTAAGGTATTTGTCGGAACATTGTTTAACCATTGCCTGAATAAAGATCTGTAGTTCGTTCTGGCAGAAAAATCGTAAATCCCTGCAAAATAAGGATTGTGAGGAATATTTGTTTTCTTTAACTGGCTACTTAAAATTTTACCGCCAGTTATTCCCAGAATTTTTGTTTTTGCTTGATACCCTGACATGTTAACCGAAGGGTACGTGGAACGAATAAAAATACTCTTTCCCTTTAATCGCTGTTCATACATATCAATAATAATTCGCCTAATACCAGGAAACTGATGGATATGTTGATGACCATCAATAAAATCCGGCAACTTTCCCATGACTTTTATGAAATGATCCAATTGAGTATTCAATTCATCTGAGATTAATCTTGAATTCAAGATACCCAAATGCGATCTGATAAGTAATTCTCTTAAACCAAAACAAAGCTTGTCAGGATGAGATAGAAAATAACCTTCTGTGAGATTAAAATGCAAGCCAGTGCGAACCCCATTTTTCAAAGCCAATAAGTCTGGGGCATCGACATCAAAAGAACTGGCATTCACAATACAGCTTACTGCGGATAAGCGCTGTAAACGAGCCATTTTTAAAATACCCTGGGTAATACCATGATTAAGGCCAAAATCATCAGCGCACAAGAATATATTTTTCAGATCACTCATTAATAACTTCTAATTCCAAAAAAAATTGTAATATATTACTGCCCCTATCCTTATTTTGTAATAACCAAAATCATTATCTGATAATCTATATTATAGGGGTGATAGAAATTTAACTCCCTGCTCCACTTATTTTCTTAAAAGGATATATAGAATCAGCTGGGGATAACTAGGCTGTCTCAGGTTGTTGCGTTTTTGCAACAAACAGGCGAGTTGTCAGTAAATTAATACAAAGCCCACTAATCACCAGCAATCCGGCAACCAGCTTCCAGAGATAAAATGGTTCTCCCAAAATAAGGACAGAACTCAAAATACCCACAACTGGAACCAATAAAGTGAAAGGTACTACCATGCCAACTGGATAACGGCTTATCAACCAATTCCATACTCCATAACCAACCCAAGTTGAAATATAAACAATATAAAGCACGGAAAGAATGCCTTTCCAGGTCATATGTTCATAGGCAGTTACAAAGCTTTCAGGCCCTTCAAAAACCAGTGAAAGTATAAACATGGGCAAACAGGCAACAAAACTACTCCAAACAATCACAGCAATCAGATTAACAGAATGAATTTTTTTCGTAATGAGGTTGCCAATACCCCAGGAAGCCGCTGCAGCAAGAATACATAAAAACCCCATTAAAGACACATTGTGGTCGAAGTGTAAGGCCACTACACCAATGCCTATAAATGCAATCAAAGCCCCTATTATCTGCCCGACTTGGGGTTGTTCTCCTAAAAAGATTATTGCAAAAAACATACTGAAAAAGACTTGCACTTGCATGAGTAAAGAAGCCACTCCTGGAGTCATGCCCACACGCAAACCAATAAAAAGCAATGCAAATTGCAAGGCAAACATGATTAACCCATAACTAGCAATAATTTTAAAAGGTACAGCAGGAGGCTTGATAAAAAACACAGCCGGTACACTGGCTAAAAGAAATCTGACAGCGCAAAGAAGCAGTGGAGAAAATTCTTCAAGACTAAGCTTGACGAAAATAAAATTAATTCCCCAAACGAAAACAACCAATAAAGCTAACAAGAGATGGGCAAAAGGCATGACTGAAGTCAACTTTTATAAAAGTCTCTTTATTTTAACCCATAAACATAAAATATGCTAAGAAATCTTAATAATTGAGCAAATAAACAACAAATAATTTCGGCATATTGGCATGAATCCTAAAAAAATCATAGTATTATTGATATTTTTGGTTTTTAGCAAATCCGAATGTACTTTATTAATACTCTCTTAAGTTTTTTCTGCTAAATTTATGCTAAATTTAAAAAATATACTGACTTTATTTAGCTCACACTGGGGAATTAAATGGCCAAAACTATTACAAAAGACAGTTTTTTTCATAGTCGTTTACAACAATTTGTAGCTAATTCCCTTTTTCCAGCAGGGGCCGGTGATTGGTATAAAAACAAAGGCTACGGAAAAAAGGGCGAAGTTGATGACGAAGCTCCTTTTAGAGATTTCGTTGAAAAACAAAAAACCGATAAAAAATCACACTATTATAAAGAGTTTCAAGGCCTGGATTTAAGTCTGAAGAAAGTGAAAACAAAGCTGGTTTCTGGTGAATCCTGTCAGTTAGAAGTCATGAAATGCCAACCAGAGTCAAATGAACCTAAAAAACCTGGCACTGGCAAACATATTGTCTATTTTCCCGGGGCAAATACTTACTACCAAGCCTGTTTTCGCGATATCAGCACGGCTTGCAAAGAAACTGGAGCAACAGTACATGCTTTTAATTTCCCAGGGACAGGTCTCAGTTCAGGGAAGGTGAGA
Source organism: Legionella pneumophila subsp. pneumophila str. Philadelphia 1 (assembly GCF_000008485.1). NCBI lineage: Bacteria > Pseudomonadati > Pseudomonadota > Gammaproteobacteria > Legionellales > Legionellaceae > Legionella > Legionella pneumophila. Next base: position 2,795,944 of record NC_002942.5, read on the forward strand.
GAGGCAAATGACTTAATCAATGCCGGTATTTCTGTGGTATCTTCTTTGATTAAACAAGGCGTGCACCCGGACGACATCATTTTACAGGGTGATTGCTACGGAGCAAGCATTGCATTAGAGGTAAAAAAGCAATTAGAAGACCAGGCAGACATCAAAGTTCGTGCAATCATGAACAATGTTTTCAAGTCATTTAAAGCAGCCGTTTGCGATATGATTACCCAATCTCCATGGCTACCTAATATATTAAAAAGCATTGTTAAAAGATTGTTAGAATTTACCGGCTGGCATGTTACTCCGGGAAAAAAATATAAACATGCCGATCCTTACCAATGTCATATTCAACACTTGGGAGATCAAACGCTAGAATCGTCAACATTATCAGGTAAAGTCAGCAAATATCATCATGAAATACAAACTGGGCAAACCAAATCTCAAAAAAGGGCTCCCATTACCGATACTTGTCCAGAAGAGTATCGAAAGGATCGCGATGAGCTGGATAGGAAACATTATGTTCGAGTCAAAGAAAGCGCTAAAGAACGCCTTGCTTCCAAATTTGGAGTAGATAAATTTGGAAGGGTCAATGCTCACTTTGCCGATTTGTGTGAACTGGAAATGTTGGATGGGCAATCGGTGTATCAAGGCTTTGTCAATGACTATATTGCCAGATCGAATGCTTATATCGAAAAACACCCTCAAAAAGGTATTAAAGAAGTTCAGGATGATTTACGTAAATTACATTACCTGCAACCAGCTGATTCCATAGAGATTACTGAAGATGAAGCTCAGGATTTTAATACGGTAGTGGATCTTATTACGGAAGAACAACAACTAAGGCATGATCGATTCAACGATAATACAATAGGTAAAAGCATCTCTATGTAATTGAAAGTACTGACTGGCAGGACTATTCAGCTTTTGCCAGTCAGTTGCCTCGAACAAAATCCTTGTGCTTCAACGCCAAGGGCACTATTAAATTTACTGGACATATTCTGAAATGCAATCAGTGCTGTCAATTCAATGATTTCCTGTTCAGAATAATACAATTTCAATTGATTGAAGCACTCATCATCAGGACGTTGATAAGAATAAGTTACTTTTTCAGCATAATCCAATGCCGCTTTTTCTTCTGGTGAAAATAATGAGGAACTCCTCCATTTCGCCAGTTGTTTATACCGTGCTTCACTTCCAGCCCTTTTAATTAAAGTTGCTGAATTAATATCAACACAAAACGCACACCAGTTAATTTGAGAAACCCTGACAGTGATGAGAGAGCGTAATATTGGGGAAAGTGGTGATTTTTTTCTGTCTATCACGCCATACATAGCAGCAACTGCCAAAAATAACCTGGGAATTCTTGCCCAAATCAAAGCAGGTTCGAGTATTTGGCCGTATTTTCTTTTTTGATTCCAGAAGAATGGTTTTAAATACCAGGGAGTCTTCTTGATATTTTTTTCCAAAATTCTCATGCATAATTATCCTTTTTATGAATACTGAATTAATAGCATGGAATAAGAATGAAAGAAATTATTTTGGCAACCAGTAACCCTGGAAAAATAAAAGAATTAGAACAATTACTAGCCCCCACCATATGCATTCCCCAAGCCGACTTGGGTATATCCGATGCGGAAGAAACAGGATTAAGTTTTATAGAGAATGCCATTCTCAAAGCCCGTCATGCCAGCTCATTAGCCAATAAACCAGCTTTAGCCGATGACTCGGGGCTTGTAGTCCCCTCTTTAAATGGAGAGCCGGGTATCTATTCAGCACGCTATGCTGGAATAAAGGCAAATGACGAAGACAATATTCAACAATTGTTAAGTAAAATGGCTGATTTATCCCAAGAACAAAGACAAGCCTATTTTTTTTGCGCAATAGCGCTAATGCGACATGCCAAAGATCCAACACCGCTCATTGCCACAGGCGTATTTCATGGCCTTATTAGCGTGAAACCTTCAGGAACAAATGGCTTTGGGTATGACCCGGTATTTTATCTCAACGAATATCAATGCACAGCCGCTGAATTACCTGCTAAAATTAAAAATAGGATTAGCCATCGCGCAAAAGCTTTAAACCAATTACGCGCCCTTCTTCCAGATTAATATGAACAGTGAAGTAGATACTCTTTTTGCACAAGCCTATAAGCTTCAATATGAAGGCCATTTACCTCAAGCCATTAGCTTATATGAGCAGATACTTGCCCAATCACCCAAACATACAGAAACTCTGCATTTCCTGGGATTAACCTATGCCCAATTAGGTGATATGGAAAATGCCATTTTATATTTTTTGCAAGCCAGAAAAATTAATCCCAATGACGTTGGTATACTCAATAATCTCGCTAACGCTTATAAAAAGGCAGGTCAATTAGATGAGGCAATTAAATACTACCAGCAAGCCATTGAGATTAAACCAGAGTATGTCCAGGCTCATAATAATCTGGCAGCAACCTACGCATTACTCAACAATTACCAGAAAGCGTTGCATCATTATGTGATTGCAGTGAATACAGAACCTGACTTTAGCGCGGCTCACTTTAATTTAGGTTTATTACTTCTCAAAAATCAACAATTGTCTGCTGCCAAAACACAATTTAATAATGTGATAGCTCTAAATCCTCAGCACAGAGAAGCTCAATTTTACTTAGGTATTTTGCATTTGGAAGACAATTTACTCTCAGAGGCAGAACAGGCATTTCATAAAGTGTTAGAGCAAGATCATGAACATGTCCAATCCCTAATTAACTTAGGCGTGATCGCTTTGAAAAGAGAACAAAACCAATTAGCTGTTGATTATTTTACCAAAGCCTTGGCTTTGGATAATGAAGACATTGATGCACGTAATAATTTGGCAGCCACATTCATGCATCATGATCGATTTGAAAATGCGCTCATGCATTACGATGTTTTACTGAAAAAAGAACCCGACAATCTGGAGTATTTATACAATTCCGGAGTCGCTCAAATGGCATTGGGCCATCTCAATGAAGCCACCCTTTTGTTTGATCAGATTTTAACATTACAAAGTGATCACACCCCATCCTTGAATAATCTGGCCGCTATTTATTTAAAAATGGACATGCGAGAAACCGCGCGCGAATATCTTGAGCGCGCTCTGGCAATCAACCCCGATGATGTGATCAGCAGGCATATGCTGAATGCCATTACAGGGGCAACGAGCGTTAATACTACAGAAAAATATGCCCAAAATTTATTTAATAATTATGCCTTGTATTACGACCAACACATGCAAGGTGAATTACACTATAAGATTCCGCATCACATTGGCCGCCTCATCCACCAACTTCAACTTTTGCAAACCAGTCATTCTTTGGACTTGGGTTGTGGTACTGGATTAACAGGTATTGTGCTTCGTGAAATAAGCAAACACTTAACCGGAGTAGATATAGCAGAAAAAATGATAGCTCGAGCAAAGGAAAAAAATATCTATGATCTTCTGGTATGCTCGGAATTAATCGATTTTTTAAGAAAAGATAAAAACGATTACGATTTAGCGGTCGCTGCAGACGTCCTACCCTATTTTGGTAATCTGGATGATATTTTTAATTCCATCAATCAACATCTGAAGCAAGAAGGGTATTTTATTTTCACTACCGAAATCAGCACAACAACTCCGTGGAAACTGGAAAGCAGCGCTCGATTTAGCCATCAACCCGAATACATAGAGAGCTTAATCAATAAATACCAATTTCATCTTATCAAACAAGAGAAAATACCAGGCCGAACACAAAACAAACAAGTGCTGGAAGTCATGTTGTATTGCATACAGAAATCAACCTCTTGTTTTGTTTCCAACTGAACTTACGCCCCCCTAATCACTTTGTTAAAAAAAACCGTTCACAGGATATGTAATTAGGGAATACCAAGTGTTCTGTCTTTCCCGCGAAGGCGAATCTATCAATAAAATTAGCATATAGTTTTTATTTTTAGACGGTTTCCCGCCTTCGCGGGAAGGACCACTCAAATAAATAGGATTATAAACAGAAAAGACTGCATTCCCAATGAACGGTTGTATTAAAAAATAAACTTTTATCTAGGCTTTTTCGTGAGTTCTGTCCAAATCTGGCAAACTCTGAAAAGGATAACTCTATATTGGATTTTTCATATTCTTAAACACTAAAATGGCAAATCCAACTCAGAATCCAAGCGCTGAATTTGTTTCTTAAACAAATATTGAATTTGCTCCAGATGATCTTTATCTGTCGCCTCAAAACGTGCGACCAGACAAGGAGTTGTGTTTGATGCTCGTAACAATCCCCATCCATTTGGAAATTCAACACGCAAACCATCAATATTCAAAATCCTACCTTCAGGGAAATCAGCCTGCTCACTAAAACGCTGAATAAAATCAAATTTTTCTTCATCAGTAATCGCTATTTTTATTTCAGGTGTATTGACACTATTAGGGATCAACTCAAATTGTTCACTGACAGTCAAATGGGAAAAACTGATAATCTCTAACAATCGGCATGCGCTATATAAAGCATCGTCAAATCCATACCAGCGATCTTTAAAAAACAGATGCCCGCTCATTTCGCCAGCCAAGATGGCTTGTTCTTTTTTCATCACCGCTTTCACAATTGAATGGCCAGTGGGGCACATTCTGGCAACACCGCCTGCTGCCTGGATTTCTTTCTCCAAATGACTGGAGCACTTCACATCAAACACAACAGTAGCACCTGGATTACGACTTAAAATCTCTCGTGAGTAAAACATCATTAAACGATCAGGCCAAATCACTTCGCCTTTATTTGTCACTAGGCCAAGTCTGTCAGCATCCCCATCAAAGCCCAAACCAATATCAGCTTGATGATTTGCCACAGCCGCTTTTAAATCAACTAAATTAGCTTCTATTGAAGGGTCAGGATGATGATTGGGAAATCGACCATCCACTTCACAATACAGGGGAATGACTTCACAGCCTAATTTTGAAATAGCCCTGGGAATAATTGGACCCGCCACACCATTTCCACAATCAACAACTACTTTTAAAGGGCGCTTCAATTGAATATCGCTCACGATACGCTGAATGTAGCCTTCTATCACATCAAAAGCCGTTTCTGTGCCACGAACAGCTGACTGTTTGACTTCACCCAGCAAAGCATAAAGTGTATCTATTTCATCTTGAATTAATGTTTTTCCAGCCAATACTAACTTGATACCATTATAATCAGCAGGATTATGACTTCCGGTAACCATCAATCCAGAATCAATCCCTTGCGTATGGGTAGCATAATACATGACAGGTGTCGCCACAGCACCAAGATCAAGGATATCTATCCCACTGTCTAGCAAACCCTCTTTCAAGGCCGTAGCCAATGCATGACTGGTCAGACGTCCATCACGAGCTACAAATATTTGTCGACGATTTAATTTTTGTAAATAACGTGCAATAGCTAAACCAATGTTATAAAAAGAATTCTCATCCAGTTCTTTACCGATAATCCCCCTAATGTCATAGGCACGAAAGACAGAGCGGGGAATTTGTTTTTGTTGATAGGTCATTTAATATCTCCCGGAACTACCAAAACCACCTTCTCCTCTGGAGCTTTCTGTAAATTCATTGACCACCTCAAAAGAAGCCTGTACAACCGGGATAAAAACTAATTGAGCAATTCTATCACCAGGATTAACAGTAAAATGTTCCTGGCTCCTGTTCCAACAAGAGATTTTTAATTCTCCTTGATAATCGGAGTCAATCAGCCCTACAAGGTTTCCTAAAACAATACCATTTTTGTGGCCTAAACCTGATCTTGGCAAAATCACTGCCGCCAGCTTTGGATCGGCAATGTAAATAGCAATGCCGGTGGGCAGCAATACTGTTTGCTGAGGTGCTACTTGCATAGGCTCCGAGATACAGACCCTTAAATCCAGACCAGCGGACCCATCAGTGGCATAGGCAGGCAATGGAATGGTATCTCCTATCCTTGAATCCAGAATTTTTAACTGAATAACTTGATGCATAATAATTCTCAATCGTTTTATTGCGCCTAATTTTGCAGACTTGCAGCAAGGATTGCAATAATTTGGCCTGCCAGGCGTGTTTTATGGGTTAATGGCAGCTCTATTTGTTTGTTTTTTGTAATCACTGTTACTTGATTTACATCACTTTCGAATCCCATTCCATTACCTACCTGATTGGCGATAATCATATCCAGTTTTTTATTTTTCATTTTTTCTTTTGCATAGGAAATCACATCAGTTGTTTCAGCTGCAAACCCAACAACAAAGGAAGCTTTACCACTTTTAGCTACTTCAGAAAGAATATCTGCATTTCTAACAAGCTGGAGAGTGAGTTCAGAGTTTTCATTTTTTTTCATTTTTTCCGAAGCAGGATTCAGCACTCTATAATCTGATACTGCGGCTGTTCCAATAAATACATCTCCCTGTTGTACATGTCTGTTCACTTCTTCCAGCATCGATTGTGCAGACTCCACTCTTATGACCTCGATGTCCGAAAACGTTTGTAAATGACAAGGACCACTAATTAATGTCACTTGTGCGCCTGCCATAGCGGCGGCTTCAGCCATTGCAAAACCCATCTTCCCTGAACTGTAATTGCTTAAATAACGAACTGGATCAATCGACTCGCGAGTAGGGCCTGCAGTAATCACAATTCGTTTGCCATGCAATAGTTGATTCACATCCAGTAAGCGCAAGGTATTCACAATTTGATCCGCCTCGCTGACTCTTCCCAATCCATGTTCCCCACAGGCCTGGGAGCCTTCTTCAGGCCCGACAAAAAACACACCTCGTTCTTTTAACAATTCACAATTTGCCTTGGTTGCTGGATGTGCCCACATGCTTCTGTTCATGGCAGGACAAACAATAACTGGCGTTTCAGTAACGAGATATAATGTTGAAAGCAAATCATCAGCAAGACCTTGAGCCATTTTAGCAAGACAATTTGCAGACGCAGGAGCAATGAGCAAATAATCTGCCCATCTGGCTAATTCAATATGTCCCATAGCCCGTTCAGCTTGAGTGTCGAATAAATCAATCCTCACTTCATTGCCTGATAATGCCTGCATCAATAAAGGGTTAATGAACTGTTGTGCTGAATGAGTCATGACAACCCTCACATCGGCCCCCAAACGAGTTAACTCTCTAACCAGATGAGCAGATTTATAAGCAGCAATGCCGCCACAAACACCAAGTAGAATTTTTTTATTAATAAAATCTTGCATGGATCGCCATTTTTGATAAGAATAACCCCGATCAAAGCACAAACTTCGCAATAAAGGAATATAAAAGGAATACAAAATGATGGTTGCCCATACAGCGCAGCAACTTGACTTGCGCGAAAAACTACTTACTAATGGAGTACATAGCCTCTCTGATATTGAATTGTTAGCCGTTTTCATCAGTTCGGGTAACAATAAAAAATCTTGTTTGCAACTAGCCTATGAGCTCACCAAACACTTGGGAAATTTACGTAATATCCTCAATGCTGATCTGCAAAGCTTTAAATCAATCCATGGATTAGGAGAGGTTCGTTATGCACAACTTCAGGCTGCGAAAGAAATATGTCATCGAAGTGATTTTATTCATCTGCAAAAAGAAATCCGGTTATCTAACACACAACAAACTTATGCTTTTTTAAAAAAACGACTGCGAGACTACAAAAATGAAACTTTTGCCGCACTCTTTCTGGATAACCAACACCGAATTATTGCTTATGAAGAATTATTCTCAGGAACCATCAACACGGCAACAGTCTATCCCAGACCGATTGTAGAACGTGTATTGCAATTAAATGCTGCTGCTTTAATTCTGGCACATAATCATCCCTCGGGCTTGTCTGATGCAAGCCAGCAAGATTTAGCCATTACAGAACGCATTCGAGATGCTCTGGATTTGGTAGATGCCCGGTTACTGGATCACATTGTCATTGGGGATAATGAAGTGTATTCCATTTTTGCTGAGAACAAATGGGTATGTAACTAGTTCCCGTCCCTATCATTTGAGTTAATGGATTAAAAATGCTCCAACCTTTTATTACAGATTTTATAAAAAATAGTTCGTTTCAATTTATTTTTGTAATGGGATTAGTTTCTGACATCACCGTAGCCGGGACGATAAAACACATAGTAGTTCTCTTTGGATTCCCCTATTTAAGCTCTGTTGTTCTTTATTGTCTAATGAAGCGTAAAAAAGCAACCGTTAAAGCAAGAATCAGTGAGCAATACCGGCCAAAACAGAAAAAAATTAGTAGATGAATTCTTAAGGTTTTCTTAAGGTTTAGTTAATACTTGGTGGTTATAATGGCACAAAGTGTTGTTTTAGGTCAGAGTCATTATGTTAATTTATCAAGGTAAAGAAATAGTTCGATTTAAAGAAAAAACGGGGGGTAAAAATAAAAGCGACGTCGATGGTTTTTATAAAGACAATGATGGCGGGAAATTTTTTATAAAAAAACCAGGTGACCCTCGTGAACTATTCACGGAATTATTTGCCGGTTTGTTATTAAAAGAATTCATGAAGCGAGGGTTGATTGATGAAAGTTATTTTCCATCATTGATTTGCGCGGATGTCATTCAATTTGAAGACAAGTCCTATGGGCTCATCCAACCACTGGTTTCATTTGATGAATTACATAAAGTGATTGGAACGAGCTCTGGTGATGGCAAAGATCGTAATACACTAAAGGAAACCCTTTTTGGGCCAGGTTATTATGCTGGTATTACGAAACAAAATAAATACTTTGGCCTTTCTATGGCCCTTATGTTTTCTTTATTGTTGGGAGCCCATAGTGTACATAGTGGCAACATCGTTGTACTCAACGGAGAGGAAAAAGAAAAAAGCAAACAATTTGGCCGAATAGATTGGGGAGACGCATTCCGTTATTTCGCTCATCCTAACAATAATGACAATCTCCTTTATGCTTATGAAAACAGAGGTTGGTTTAATTATAAATCACTAACTAAAGATTATTTCCTCAACTATAAGAAGATCAACGGGCTCTTCCCTGCGATGGCTGAAAAAGCTCGACAATTGCAATCCAAACTCAATCCTGAATTACTTGTTAAAATAGTAACCAGCGCACTCAAAAATATTCCAGCTGATCTGATAGATGAAAAAACCAAAATCCAACTTGCCGCATACATGTGTATGGATTCATTTAAAGAGGCGACATTTGGCACTGAGGGTAATTGCAAAGATTTTGCCATTGCCATGGCCACATTATTAGAAAATCGTTTAGGAAAAATTGCTGTTCTTAAAGATATGTCCCCATTGAGCAATCCTGAAGAGCTATATCAAAGTATTTTGGAATTAAAACCCTTGACGCTTCTTATGACCTCTTCAACCTCTTTTTCAGAAACCATAAATCAATGGGCAGACATCTTAAAAACTACAGACATGGAAAAATTTTCGTTTGATAGTAATCCAATCAACCTACTGGAATTAGTCAAACAATTTAATCTTTACGTTGATGAACTAGCCATCACGTGTGAAGCCAATAATGTCTGGGCAAAAGAAAGAATAGACAGCACCCCTAATCTGTTTGCTCTCTACGATAATAGCGGTGGTGAAGCGATTCACGGACATGCCTTTGTTCCTTACTACAAAGAAAGCATTGTATTGCGCCGCCTATTTACAGTAGACCCTAATACTTTCAACTTATCTCGTTTTGCTGCTTTTGAAGGACCATGCCAACTCTATTGCAAGGAACATAAAGACTCTGCCTGGGTTAAAATCCAAACCTTACTGACTTTAGGTAATGGAATTATTAATACGCTAAAAATAATCAAACAGGCTCAAGCATTCGGAATAGATGAGGCAGTTACAGAGAATTTAAAAGCATTGAAAGAACAATTCATTGCTTTTCAACTTGCGGAAGCTGATATAAAGGAATCATTAAAAGCACCTTCTTTTGCAGAGCCCTTGCCTAATAAGGAAAGTGAGTTTTTTTATCCCATTGATGAAAAAGCATTAGCTAAAATGAATGGATATCAACTTGCAACGATTTGTCTGGAAGAACTAAATAGCCCTAAACCGTCGCCTTTAATTGAAAGAATTCTCAGTAATAAAAAATTTTGGAAACGTATTAACTCTGCTTTTGAAAGTGGTGTATTTAAAGGCCGCACAGATGATCCCGCCGGTAAAATAGCTAAAATCCGTGAATGGCATCAATTATTACAGATTTCTGGTAAAAAAACTGCTGGACAAATTGATGAGCTGCAAAAGATAGTAATTTCTCTTCAATCAAAAATTAAAAGGCAAACGATTGAATTTGAGGAGTTAGAAGCGACTTTAATCCAAATAAAAGAAAAATATCAGTTACTGGAGAAAATGGCTGAGCAAAGCGAACATGAGAAATCTTCCGCCCAATCCATTATTCGCTCTCTGAATTTAGAACTGAGTCAGCTTAAATTACAACTGCAAGAGCAAGAAAAATTACAGTTCCAGTTAAAAGAACTCAAAGAGAAAATACATGAACAAACTACTCTATCCAAGCGATTAGGAGAAGAGCTGCAAACGCAAAAGAAAACCAACACGCACCAGGAAGAAACCATTCAAAGAATCACCAAAGAAAAATCATTGGCCGATTCTTCCCTTGAGTCGCTTCGAAAAGAACTGCATGAATTGGCAAAAAAAGAACGCTCTCTTCATAAAACGCTCGAAGAAAAACAATTACAAGTACAACAGTTAGAAGAGCAATTAGCAGAGAAAGAAAAGGAAAATCTAGCCCTGAAAAAAGCTGACAAACAAAGTCAACATGAAAAATCCCTGGATAAATCCGCTATTGAATCTCTAACCTCAGAGCTTAATCAGCTTAAACTAGAACTGCAAAAACAAGAAACATTACAATTGCAGTTAAAATCTTTAAGAAAACAAATTCAAGAGCAAACATTAGTTGTAGAGGGCTTAAAAGAGGAGTTACAAAAACAAAAGAAAAGCAACACACACCAGGAAGAAACTATTGAAAGAATTACTAAAGAAAAATCATTAGCTGATTCTGCTCTTGAATCACTTCGAAAAGAGATGTATGAATTAACTCGAAAAAACGAAGAAAATCAACTTAAATTAACAAAACAAGTCCACTCTCTTAGCGAACAACTTGAAGAGAAACAATTACAAATTAGAGAATTTGAGAAGCAATTACAAGAAAAAGAAAAACGAGTTGAGCAAAGTGAGAAAGGTAAAGCTTCAGCAAAACGAACTGTGGCTTCACTTAGAGAGCAAGTAAGCAATTTAAAATTGCAATTACAGCAACTTGGAGAGGTAATTCAGGAAAAAGAAAAAGGCTCCTCTTTGATAAGCCAGCAATCCAAACAAATTATTGCTCTTCAAGAGATTATAGAAGATCAAAAAAGACAATTGGAAGAATTGAAAATAAAAATTCAGGAACTTGTATCTGCAAATCAAGAGCTTGGAAAACAAAATCAAAGTTTGAGCAAGGAAAATTTACATAATAAGAATACAGTTGAAGATCTTAAGAAAAAATTGAATGAATTAAATGTTCAATTGGAACAATTGCATCAATCTTCAAATGAAAAAGAACAAACCATTAGAAAATTGAGAGAAGAACTCATTAAGAAAGATTCTTCGCTCAAACAAAATGAGGAAATGCAATTAGCCCAAAAACATCTGCAAGAGGAAATTGATCGTCTACAAAAAGAAATTAAACAACAACAATTAAATACAAATCAATTAGAATCTATAATTGCTCAAAGTAAAGAGGCTGAAAAACGCTATCAGCAAGCTTTACAACAGAAAAAGGGAATTTACTTTGCGCGAATGGAAAGAGTGTCTCCTATTTATTTGCAAATACAGCAAATTGAACAAAAGGCCAAAGAATTGGAGGAAAGAAGGGAAACAGAAGCATCAACAGCGGCAAAGACACTCGCAACAAAACTTCGTTTAGAGATAAAAAATTATCTCGACAATAATGAGTCCGATGAAAAAAGTGCCTTAAACTCATTCAAAATAAATGCCAAACGGCATATTGAAAACTCGAAGGAAACGCTAAATCAACATCGTGAAGAATGGAAGTACCTGTTAGCCAATGTTACTTTAGGGGTATTCTTGCTTGGAATCGGTTATCTCGCCGCTATTTTGATTAACAAAGCAACTACTGGCAATTATACCTTTTTCAGCCAAACTAACAGCGGGAAAAAATTGGACGCGTTGGAAAAAGCGATTTCCTCCACTCACTCCGAAACATTAGTTTATGGATAATCTTCTCTTTTTGGCATAGGTTGGCTTAAATTCATCCTATGCCAATAATAAAGACACTTGAGCATAATAAGTTGGACACAGAGGCAAAGAATCGTTCCAATTGGCAAATCAGCCATTCTCTTTTACCGGGTTAAATCAAATTGTGCCAAGGGAAAATAATTACTTCCTTCTTTATCGGGCCTACTTTCGATTAAATAAAATTTATTAATCGGAACTGGTGGAATGATAGGAAATTTTATTTGCAACAACTGCTGAAGTTTTGGGCTGAAATTCACCACTCTACCTACAGTCAAATGCCCTCTAAAAGGACGTTTTTCTAAGGGATACTTTAAACTGTCCATCACCTGACCAATCATTCGAGACCAATCCCTAAGTCTGTCTTGAGGATCTACAGTTAATGAAATAAGTCTTGGATTTTTGGGAGAAGGGAACCACTCTAAAACACCGAATTCCAAATCAAATTGCTTTATATGGTTAAGTTCATTACTTACTCTTTCAATCAAGACCTGAATATGTTTTGTTTCCAGTCTCTGTAAAAATTGCAAGGTGATATGCAAATGCATTGGCTTTGTCCACCTTATGGAGTGAACTGGTGCCATTTGCCTCAATGGCTCCAAATTACTCCGGATATTTTCCTGGATCGCTGGTGGTAGTGAAATAGCAAAAAAAGCACGTATAGCGTTCATAATATGAGTTGCCTATTGGAAAAATATTGCAATCCACAAAATAAATTCCGAAAAACAAACGCTTTTTCCAAATTAATTATCAAGATCACTACTGTTTTTAAATTTTTTGCTGCCTGTCAACGACCCCGATTAATGGCCTCCAGGCAAGCTATTCATTCATCAGCATTGATGTCAAATATTGTTACTTTTTGAATGCATTAAGTAAGTATAACCCATCCTACTATAATTGTAAGATAGAGGATAAAAACAGGACCAATACCCATGCATGCCATGATCATGGAAAAGCCTGGATGTGAATTGCAATATCAGGAAGTCAATAAACCAAATCCAAATGAAAATGAACTTTTAATTAAAGTATCAGCTTGTGGGATTTGTAGAACTGACTTGCATGTTGTCGATGGTGAGTTGAAAAATCCCAAGACTCCCCTTATTCCAGGCCACCAAATTGTAGGAACTGTTGAGCAGGTTGGATCCGCTGTTAAGAAATTTGCAATTGGACAGCGAGTTGGAGTCCCTTGGCTAGGTGGAAGTTGCGGGATCTGTAATTTTTGCACCTCTGGCCGAGAAAATTTGTGTGATCAAGCCTGCTTTACCGGGTATCAAATAGATGGTGGTTTCGCTGAGTTCTGTGTAGCAAATTACCATTTTTGCTTTCCTATTCCCGATGGATACCCGGATCATCAGGCAGCACCATTATTTTGTGCTGGTTTAATTGGATATCGTGCCTTGCTAAAGGCTGGTGACGCAACTCATTTAGGTCTATATGGATTTGGAGCGGCCGCACATATACTGATTCAAGTGGCTTGCCAAAAAGGAATAAAAATTTATGCATTTACAAGCCCAGGCGATCAGGAAACTCAAAGATTTGCATACCGATTAGGTGCTGTCTGGGCCGGGGATTCTACGCAATCACCACCTCATCTTCTTGATGCAGCAATCATTTTTGCACCCGTTGGTGCATTAGTGCCTCAGGCTCTTAGCCATACTGTAAAAGGAGGTACTGTGGTTTGTGCTGGTATACATATGTCGGATATTCCCAGCTTCCCTTATGAAATACTATGGGGTGAACGCACTGTATGTTCAATTGCCAATCTAACTCGCAAAGATGGAGAAGAGTTCCTGTCTCTAGCCCCTAAAATCCCAGTTAAGACAAAAGTTCAAACCTATCCCCTTACCGAAGTTAATCGAGCACTGGATGATTTAAGACATGGCAGGTATAGAGGAGCCGGGGTTATTGTTATGAAATAAGGCTATAATTATCAAAAGCTATTACAACAAATTCAAATCATCAAGGAAGTAACTCGCCTCGCTCAAAATTGGTTTAAGCAACATTTAGAAAGAATAAAATAAATACAAAAATAACAATATAAAGTCATTGTGAAATGAATTTAAAACAATTGAAAATATTTTATCTAGCAACTATATTTACATTGATAAGCTGGTGAATATTACTTTCGGTGTTTTTAACAACTAACTGATACGTCAATTTATGGAATAAGGAGGTGACATCATGGGCAGCTTAAGAAAACATCAACCAGGTAAAACAACTGATCTTCTGATGAGTCCGTTTTTAAGACTTCAGCAAGAGGTCAATCATGCTATGAGTGATTTTTATAATTTATTTGACCCTCAAAGAAGTGCCAATCTTGAGCAATTCGAGCATATTTCTCTTACTCCGTCTTTGGATATCGTTGAAGATAAAGATAATTTCAAAATTGAAGTAGAAATGCCTGGTATGGGTGAAGAAGATATTAAAGTATCTTTTTGTGAAAACAGATTAACCATTGAAGGAGAGAAAACCACTTCTAAAAAAGATGAAAATAAAAATTATATCAGTCGTGAAATTAGTTATGGGCGATATGAACGCACCATTTCCTTACCTCTATCTGCGGATGTGGATAAAGCGACTGCCTCTTTTAAAAAGGGTATGTTATGGATCACAATACCTAAAAAAACTGAAGCCAAGGAAAATGTAAAAACAATTAAAATTGAAAAAGCAAAATAATTAATTCAGTCAGGGTCAGGCTCCAAAGCGATGGAGTCAGCCCCATTCTTATTTTTTGGCTCTACTTTCCCAAATGGTAGTTAATAACATAAGAATTATGCCTATGAGAGCGCCTGTCACTGACCCAATACCCGGGTGAATTTAAACTTCCTATGACAGCGCCTAAAATAATTCCAATGGATATTTCAATACTAATCCATAATTATTGTAAAATTTGAATAAAATTGTTCATTATTAGCTTGAATGATCATTATTATAATAAAAAGATAAACTGACACTCTTTTGCAAAACCTAAATTAAAAATTAGTTTCATTGATCCTGATTCTTTTTATGATAATTTAATTGAAATAATCCATCGCTCTCTCAAATGACTATGAAATTTCCTTTTCAAATAATCGATTTAACACACTCTGTTTCACCTGAATCCCCTGGTTGGGATCTGGATTGTGGATTTACCCATAGTAATTTTATTGATTATGAAGACTGTACATCGGAAATCAAATTCAGAGTTCAGCAAATACACTCACCCTTGGGGATTGGAACCCATATGGATGCTCCGGCCCATTGTATTACAGGGGCCGCCTCTATTACTGATCTCGATCTGCACCGTAATTACCTGCTCACACAAAGTGTGCTGATTAATGTTAGTCATCAAACGGATGAACATTATCAAATTACAAAACAGGATATTCTGGATTTCGAAGCCAGATATGGGAGGTTAAAAAAGAATGTGTTTGTGCTTTTTTATACTGGTTGGGATAAACATTGGCCTAATCCTGACAAATATCGCAACAATTTGGTTTTTCCAAGCATTAGTGCTCACGCAGCCCAACTATTGCTTGAAAGAAATATTGCTGGCATTGGCATAGACACGCTTTCTCCTGATACCGCAGACTCAGGTTATCCTGTGCATCAACTGTTATTACAAGCAGGTAAATATATTATTGAAAACGTTGCCAATGCACATTCCCTGCCACCCATTGGCGCCTGGACCCTTGCTTTACCATGGAAAATAATCAATGCTACGGAGTCACCAGTCCAATTGATTGGACTGGTATGATAATGCATAGTTCATTGATTAATACTAATTATTACAATACGTTACTCCTTTTAATTAACCCTTATATTGAAAAATTGCCAGGGATCAGATAAGTCCACTTCTTCAGGATAAAGTTCCCCTCTATTTTTTAAAGGGGTCCAATCCGTGTAATAGCCGCCGACTTTTCCAAGATACGGTTTGGCAATATCAATAATATATTGGTGATCAACTTCCTCTGGTTCTACGATACCCTCATCAGGATGCTCTATTGCCCAGATTATTCCTGAAATCATACTGGCGACAACTTGTAAACTGGTTGCATTATTATAAGGGGCAATTTGCCTTGCTTCCTGGATAGAAAGAGTTGAACCATACCAATACGCCCCTCTTTGATTACCCATCAACAACACACCCAATTCATCACATCCATCAATGATTTCGTTTAAAATCAGGCGATTCTTGTTTTGTGGTTTCCATTCATTACTTTTTAATTCGAAAATGGAGAGCCTGGCATCTGGACAAGGATTATAGGCGTAGTGAACTGTTGGCCTATACAATAATTCAGATCCATTTTTTAATGTTAAAAAATTGGTAAGTGAAATAGTTTCTGCATGAGTAATTAAAAAACCGTGAAAAGCACCCAGTGTTGGCGTCCATGAACGCACCATTACACCGGCACTAGGGCGAGACAGATAGATCGCGCATTGTGGTCCATTACTATGAGAATAAGCGTCATGGGGCCAATGAGCTTCATGTGTCCCCCACCCGATTTCAGCAGGTTGCAGTCCTTCCAAAATCAGACCATTAGCGGACCAGGTATTAACGAACTCGCCTGGTGATTTTGGAGGATAGGTAACTTGAGAGTCTTGCTCTGCAACATGGATTACTTTAATTCCCAAAGTCATGGCGAGATTAGCCCATTCTGCTGCATTTTTAGGTCTGTTAATAGTAAGGCCATTATCTTTTGCAATATTCAACAAGGCCTCTTTAATAAAATGTGAAACAAGACCCGGATTAGCCCCGTGAGTAATTAAGGCTGTTTTTTGAGTTTTATCCTTTAAGCGAAGGACTTCTTCACGCAAAGAATAATTGGTTCGGCGATTAAGCGCCATCTTCTCCATAACAAATTCTTCTTTCCACGGCTCAGTTGCAGCATTAATATACAATGCTCCTTTTTGATTACATAGTATAATCAAAGCAAGACTTGATATACCGATTGACACATCAATTAAAAAATCGTTTTCTTCCAAAGTACTACCAATCACTTCAAGATAATTTTGGGGAGTAATTTGTTGTAACTTGAATGAAACTCCGTATTGTTGAGCAACATCGACCTTTGTCCCTTCTGCGGCAATGATTGTCACTTGCGATGGTTTGATATCAAATTTCTCAAAGATTAAAGGCATTAATGCCTGACCAACGCAACCAAATCCTAATATGACAAAACGATTTTTAAACAAGATTTTTTTTGTATTATGATTCTTATCCATGATGAATCCTTAACTTCCCGGCCCAGTTTAATTTGAATTTTTAATACTCAACAACTATTCAACAATGATCATACCCAACAGACATCAAAAACTTTCATATGGCATACTAATATTGTAGTAGCTATGTTGAATTCAGACAGCCTGTTGAGTAAAAAATTAGACACATCAACTCCCTGCTTGATTTTTAAAGTATGTAGTAAAATTGCATCCTGCCACTCTATTCCTGGCTTTGAATAAATCAATTAAAATGGCAGCCAGAATGTTACTGGAAAATCACATGATCCATATTGCGCTTTATCAACCAGAAATTCCACCGAACACGGGCAATATTATTCGACTCTGCGCCAATACTGGAGCTCAACTGCATTTGATTCATCCATTAGGCTTTACTTTGGAAGATAAACAAATGCGACGAGCCGGTCTTGACTATCATCAATGGGCCTCAATATTGCATTATGAGAATTGGCAAACATTCTTGCAGTCTCATTCACAACGACGATTATTTTGCTGTAGCGCAAAAGGAAAAGTGAAGTATAGTGACGTCGATTATAAGGCAGATGACATCTTATTATTTGGACCCGAATCTTGCGGCTTACCTCAACAAATACTGAACCAATACTCAACAATACGGATTCCCATGAGAGAAAATAATCGTAGTCTCAACTTATCAAATGCTGTAGCAATCATATTGTACGAAGCATGGAGGCAAATGGATTTTAACATGTAAGCATTAACTTGGTAATCCACCTGATAGCGATTACAGCAATGGAAGGAACAGGTTATGCAAGCAGTACTCTAATATAAACAGGACTTACGAAAAACCACAAGGCCGAGGCAAAAATATTTTTTAACAAAGAGATTGGGGAGGGCGTAAGTCTTTATTCCTTATAAAGAGGAAACTCCAGCATCCTCAATAGCATCTTCATAAATCAAAACAAGGGCGGCGCCCTGGTGAACCTCCAAACTAATTTCTGCTGTTTGTGTTCGATTGAAACAGGAATTTTTTCCAGGAAAAGAAAGGTGTGAGTGCTTTAACTCCCACTTCAAACCCTCAGAAGACAGGACAACCTCAGGGATACCTATTAACGAGATTTTAGTCTGGACAGGTAAAATAAAATTAACCCTCAACTTTTCATTGACAACAAAACCTTTGAGGGGAGGCGAATATAAAAGGCAGTTTGTATCCATAAAAATGTTGATGTTATTCAGAATATGATCCAAATACCCACCATTTATCCCTACAACGATAGCAGGCAATAGATCATGAGTTTGTAAATAATGCATAGCCTTTTGATAATCCGTACTCCCTTGATCTGGTAAATGAAGAAAAGAATGGTTTTCCAACAAAGCAGGCTGAATAGAATCCAGATCTCCAGTAATTAAGTCAGGAAAGACACCAAGGTTACATAACACATTAGCGGCACCATCAGCTGCAATGACCGGCAGCTTTCTTTTATGAAAAAAGGAAGGATCGGGCAAATCACCATTAAGACATAAAATAGAACGATAGTCTTTAAAGTTAATTACATCGAGCATCATAACGTCTTTTTAATAAAATCAGCAGAAAACTCACTATCAAACCCACTACATTGGAACTCGTTACAAAAAATGAGTTTGTGCTGCTTCCATAAATGATCCAGGCCAGCGAACAAACTAGATAATTCACTAACATCATCATGGAAAGATCTTCAGTTGATTTGGTTTTTAAGGATTTAACGATTTGCGGTAAAAGTCCAATAAACGAGGTAATAAAAGCAACTATTCCAGAAAAAATAACAATTGACACATTTTCCTCCGCTCAGACTAATGAGATCAGGTTCAAAGGGTTGGGTGATCCTCTCAGCCAACTTATCAATTGGCACCCCTAATGCTGGACTTATATTTTATCACGAAATGAGCAGACCGCAATTTAATAGCAACAAAATACTCCTTTCTTTTTTTATCAGTTTATGATTAATTGATAATCCTTTAGTTCAAAAAAGGAATTAAGCTCCTCAAATAACTCTCAAATCGGTATTTGACAATAACTCATACAGCAGCTGGAGGAATCACTATGACATTAGAACTTATTCGAAATGGAGAGACAGATACCAATGATTATGAGGAACACCTGGATTCTTTTGGATACGAAACATTAGAAAAATCCTTGAAAGAAGATGCCAAGTCGATATGCCAATTCTTTTGTAATGAAGAGCTGGTTTTACAAGGTTTAAAAAAATTGGTGACACAATTTTATCAGTTTAACCAGCCTGAGAAAAAAACATTAATGCAATTTTTTGATGGCTGGGGAAGTAAAAATCATTTTAACCAGGGGACTACATCAAATGAAAAGATACCTTTTGAAACCAGTCGCAATTTTCATTTCCCTAATCACACTCCAGTTTTATGCGGCGAATTAACCGCTGATTTATTCAATAATGTTCTTCTAAAACAGGGTTATTTATCTGCCGATATTGGAGCAGGGCCAAAGCATGGCAAATGGGCACACTCCATTCAATTTTTTCTTTTGGAAGAAGCAAGAAAAGCTGGACAATTAAACCTTCATGCCAATAATGTCTGCGAATTTATTAAAAAAATCTCACAAATTCACGGTCAATACGAATCATTGAGTTTATGGAGCATTCTCTTTGATTCATTTGACGAAACCTTTACCTGCCCTAATCTAATTACTCAAACTTTGACATCACAATGGGATAATTCGAAAGAAGCTCAATTTCTAGCAGACAGACTAAATAGTTTCCAAAAAAAATTTGAAAAAGCCGCATCTACTGAAAATAATTACAATGCGTATGCGAATAAAAAGTATCTGAGCAAAATTGATAAAGCGAACTATGTCAAATACAAAGACAAATGCGCAATACTGTGGTTTGCGCCACAGGATAAAAAAACTATCCCAAAACCTTCCAGCCAAGAAGAATTGAAACAAAATCAATTAAGCTTTTTAAATTAAGCTTATTATAAGAGGATATGACTTTATATCGATAAACTTAAATAAAACATCCCTGGCTTGGATAGCAACTCTTTATCAAAGCAAAAAATTGTTTTAAATCGAAATATTTTCAGAAAAAACTATAGATGCTCACACAAAATCTCAATCTATTTTTATTATAAAAACGAATTTAATTCAATAAATCAGTTTATATAAACTCCTTCACTAGAAAACATTTTTCGCCTTGACCTTGGAGTTTTTCCTAAGTCCTATTATATTTAATAGTATAATATTTAATCTATTTTGGATTAAATAAACCAGGGAAAACGCGATCATGAGCAAATTCCTCGTATTTATTGGATCAATATTATTTTTTTCTTCCGTTTTAGCTGGAGATATCCCAGAAGTAGACATACAAGATCAACAGTCGGATCAGGAATTATGCGCCCAAAAATTTTATAATCAATGCATCAACAAGTGCGAAAAAACAAATTATGGCGACTGTACTCAAGCCTGTGAGGAAAATGCTAAAAATCAATGTCTTTACGCAGGTGAATAAGAATGGTTTGCATTGAGGCAATTAAATTAAATCCTATAAATTTTAATAATGAAAATATTAACTCATTAAAAATAAACTGTATTTCCTCATTTCATGTTATAAATAAAACATTGCATCTGGAATTTTAAAATGCTCCATAATACTAAAATAAACAAACTCGCTGTCTTTTGTGGATCTAACACTGGTTATTCTGAAGTCTATAAACAATCAGCTGAAAACATGGCCGATGTCCTAAGCAGTAATGGTATTACCCTGGTTTATGGTGGCTCAAAAAGCGGTTTGATGGGAATAATAGCCAATCGCATGTTAAAAAATGGCTCTAATGTCATTGGTGTTATACCAAAATCTCTGGTTGACACAGAAAAAGCACATGATGGGTTGACGGAATTACATGTTGTTAATTCTATGTATGAAAGAAAAATATTGATGTGTAAATTGTCGGACGGGTTCATTCTGCTGCCAGGTGGGTCAGGTTCTCTGGATGAGTTTTTTGAAATGTTTACCCTGGTACAATTAGGATACCATAAAAAACCTTGCTGTGTACTCAATGCCTCTGGTTACTATGATTACCTTTTGCAATTTTTAGACTATGCTGTTAATCAAGGTTTTTTACGCTCAAAGGATCGAAACGCGCTCATTGTCAATCAATATCCAGATACGCTCATTGAGAATTTATTTGAAGTAATCAATAATCGCAAATAACAATTTAGGAAAATTAATAACATAACAAGGAGTTAACCAATGCCAAAAAAACTGCTCATCGCTGCTTTATTATGCAATATTTTTTGTAACCCCAGCCATCTCTATGCCTCATCAACAGAAATACCCATACTTGGGAAAACCATGACCCAGGCTAAACAACAACAAATGACTCCCAAGCAGGCATTGCAACGTTTAAAAGACGGTAATCAACGCTTCCTCAGTAATCAACCTTTAGCACGAGATTATCTAAAACAAGCCAAACAATCAGCTTATGGCCAATATCCTTTTGCGGTCATCTTGAATTGTATGGACTCGCGCAGTGTTCCTGAATTCTTTTTTGATCAAGGATTGGCAGACCTGTTTACCTTACGTGTTGCTGGCAATGTTCTCAACGATGACATTTTAGGAAGTATGGAATTTGCAACAAAAGTAGTGGGAGCACGTTTGGTAGTTGTCCTGGCTCACACCTCCTGTGGGGCTGTTGCAGGAGCATGCAAAGATGTTAAATTAGGGCATTTGACTGATGTTATAAATAAAATCCAGCCTGTTGTAAAACCCAGCATGGAAAGCACGGGCATTGATAATTGCTCTGACCCCAAACTGATTGATGACATGGCTAAAGCCAATGCTCTGCATGTTGTAAAAAATATACTAGAGCAAAGCCCCATTTTAAATGAACTAGTTAAGAATAAACAAATTGGGATTGTAGCGGGTCTTCATGATATTAAAACAGGTAAGGTGACTTTTTTTGAAGAAAAGCGATCTGTCCCAGAGTAAAGCATGTTGGCAGTTGCCAACTTGCTTTAATATTTCCTTTCAAATGCAAGCTGAATTTGGTTACAATCGCATAATTTTTGGTGAATGACTTTTTATATGCCTAAATCACATAATTCCATTATATTTCTTGGTTTGCTTTCTGCGTTTTCTTTGCTTACATTTGATCTTTATCAACCATCACTGCCTTTCATAACGAATTATTTTAATATTACCCCAAGTATGGGGCAATTAACCCTAAGTATTTATTTGCTAGTTTATGGTATCACGCATCTTCTATGGGGACCACTTATAGACCATTTTGGGCGCCGGCGCCTACTTCCCGGAAACCTTTTATTAGCCTTAATTGGCAGTTTAATGTGTGCTTTTGCACCGAATATCACCATGCTTATTTGCGGTCGTGCCCTACAAGGATTCGCTTTATGCTGCGCCAATCTCATTGCCTATTCCGCAGCACGTGATTTTGAAGACACGATTGTTCGCGCCAAAGTGCTGTCCTATATTTCCATGACCGTTTCAGTTTCACCGATTATAGCCCCGGTAATTGGTGCTCTTATCTTTCATCATTTTGGCTGGCAAGCCAATTTTATAGTCATGGCAATCGTTGCCTGTATTCTATTGATACAAACCAAACTCTCCTTGCTAGAGTCCCCTTTCTGGACTCCTCCCCAGGAGAGGTTCTCGGTAAAAAAAATACTCCAGGAATATAAGTCCATACTCAATATACCCTCTCTATGGTGCGCATCATTTATTTTAATGTTTGGCATTTCTGCTGTCATGCTCACTGTAATTAATTCCTCTTACCTTATCATCGAGGTACTGAATTACTCTCCACTTGCCTATGGACTTATTTTTATTCTGAATGGTTTAAATATTATTTTTGGAAACTATCTGGGCATTTGGCTTCGTGACCGATTACCCATTATCACCACCATCTATTTGGGGAACTGGTTCATTGTCCTTGGTGGTACAGCGATGTTGGTTACTTCCAAATTGTTTGGATTTAGTCTGTTAGCATTGTCATTTTCATTAATTGCCAACTTGGGAATTAGTGTCAGTGCCGCTCCAACTATCTCCATCGCCCTAACGGATTTTAAGCAAAATGCAGGAATAGTTATGGCTTTTATGAATACCATACGTTTAATCGGCCCCTCTCTTTTAACTATTCTAACCGGCTATTTGTTGACAAGGAATCTTGACGCGCTTCCACTGGGATTAATAGGCTCAGGAATTGGAGCCCTCTTTTTCTCATGGCATTTTAGCCGATTGACCACTGAATCGAGAAACTCAGACATGGATAGCGAAGAAGCGTTGACCTAACAGTCTGTTAACTTCCCCATATTGGATATAAAATTTTTTATATAATTCTCCTGAAACACAGAGCCACACATTGGTTCTGTGAAGGTAAAGCAAAACATGAGTTGCTCATTAAGAGTAAGAACATTGAGCAAAACAGGTATGTCTGCATTTTGCCGGGATGTACAAAAATAGCTTTTTTTCCATTTCAAATGACTATATTGAGTATTAAAAGGTAACAAACCAATATTGGTTACGGTCACTCCCATTGAAAAGCGATCCCTATGACCTTCCCATGATGACAGAGCATCAATAATATCCTGCTTACTATGATGAACTGGAAATATAGCGTCACCGGGCAATCGCTCTTGTTTTAACTGATGATCATAATCCCTGGCCAGCTCTATAATATCTGATTCTATACTGACTTGTTTATGATATGTAGTCACCACAGACACATAGCATCCAAAATAGTCCACCGGAATCACAGGTATACACCATTTCCTTAAATTAACAGGGGTGTGTAGTGTTTTATCTTAAGGTTGATCGAGAACTTTTGTTAATGTCATTAGGGACAGCGCATTAATTAATGCATTCAGAGAAAAGTTGTGATTTTTACTAAAAGCCAGAAGCACTCCGGTTTGTTTCACTCTAACAGGATAATAATGATTTTTTGTTATTCGCTCGCCAGGAGGGACATAATTCTGGTAATAAATCGGAGTAGGCAAAAATGTAGGAGGCAGAGAAGATTTTTGCCTTTTTTGTGTTGCACCAGTTCCTCAACAGGAGGATAGAGAGGTAAGGATGGATTTGAATCACTTTTATGGTAAATTCTAAAGAGAGTATGGAAAAAATAGGCTACCGAGACGCCATCTCCAATATTATGTCCTGCGATTAACAGGATTTCATGAGAATTACCGTGTTGGTCATAAATAAGAATGGTTCGCCATTGACATAGCTCTTCCCAATAGCCTAGTTTTCTGGATAGCGGTTTCATAGATTTTCTCCCGAAGCCCTGGTCATGATTCTGGAAAGTTCCTTTTACAGAGAGCAATTTCCATACTACAGGACATATACCAGCTTAATTACTTTTGATGGATCTAACCCATATTACTGCTCTAAATTATAAATAATTGCTTTTTTCAAGTTCTATTTATGCAATTAAGTCAAAAAAACTCATAATTTTATCAACATATTATCATCTTGCTATTCCTGATTATATTTTGCAATTATACCTCTTAATGTTCATTTAATAATCTTAATGTAAGATATTCACCATGACAAAAATTTTACTAAAGTAATTTATGACTAAAATATACTTATTAACTGCACCTTTTGATGAAGAAGCAAAAACAGGTGATGGGCAATACGCGGCCTCTTTAGAATTGGGTTTTGCTGAAAATTACGAACATATCCCCTGTAAATGGTTAAAAAAAGACAAAGGTGATTACAGCATCCCATTCCCAACAGGAACCACTTCTATACCGGAAGAAACGATACCAAGCGCAATAGTATTACAGCCAGTTGCTAACGAAAATACAGTAATAAGCGGTTATAAATTAAAAGATACTGTTTCATCTCCAGAAAAAGCACAAGAAGTAAATAACAAAACGGTCAGTCCCAGAACACCAAAAATTATTGTAAAGCATGATAATAGCCTGCAATCACTTACAATAATGGATATTTACTCTCAAAAACCTATCCAATTTGATGAGTCAAAAGTTGATGAAATAATTCACTCTTTAGAAACCAAAAAAGTAAACCTGGAAAAAGCTATAGAAGATAATAACGCTGAGCTGAGTAAAATTAAGAAACAAAAATCCAAATTAGCGTATTTGACTAGATTATATAAGGAAAACAAAGAGAATATTCAAGATTATTGCACCTTAAATGAATATATTGAGGCTCATTTATTTAATCCTAAATTTTTAAGCAGACATGAGAAAGCACTCAATAATTTTAAGGCACTTAAAAGCCAATTTACTGGCCCTGTCAATTTAAAAGAACTGGAAAAATTAACAGATAAACTGACTGGAATTAAAGAGTACAGCTACGATTTCCATAGTAACAGTTTACCCTATGATTTAGAGCACGATAAAAGTTTCAGAAATTTTTATGATTTTGATGGATTAAAAGAATCTATTGAAAGCATTATCAAGGAATTAGAGGTGCTTAACAGCATTCGTCAGGCTGTATCAGACAAGTACCCCAATAGCTTTAAAGCGCTAAATGAAACAGAAGAGCACGACGATAAATTAAAATTTATCAATATTATTTTCAACGATGGATTTAGCACCACTTATGACCAACAAACCTTTATCAAGGCCTTATCAGCTCTTGATATTGAAAAGGCAATTGACGCTTATACAAATGTTAAAAACAAACTGGAAAACACTCAGGATATTATCGCCAATAAAGAGGGGTGTAGAAATAAGTTAATTTCAGAATTACAAACTTTAATTGCAAATAAACAAGAACCTTACCTCTCTGCAAATGAAAAGCTTGGCGGTTTTTACAGTAAAAGAAAACTCTCCGCAAGTGAAGGATTTCATTTAGCCTATCAGGCAAACCGACGTGACCCGATAAAACCTGAAGTGATTGAAAACATTATTACCAAAATGAAACCCATTGATGAGGATACTCATCTTGATATTCATATTCGTCCACCAGATTGCGGGGTCTTTATTACTCCAGAAGACATCAAAAAATTTCAAGAGGCAGGTATTAAAGTCAATATCACAATCCATGAATATAAACAGAACTACACTCGACGTTATTTACAACAATATACTCATGATTTAATGCGCCAGGCAAACAGTGTGCAATTCTTTAATGCAGAAGATAGAGAAAATGCTATTATTGCCGCTACTTATGGTGATTGTGATAAGCGCAATACAACTGAACCGACTGGTGTTGCAAAAAAAATAAGAGAAGTCGGGGAAGATTTTGACTTAGATAAATACCCGGTTCAAAAATATGATTTAAAAGGAAAATCAGGATTAACCGTTGCATCACAAAAATTAAGTACTGAACCGGATCATCCATTGGATGTAGTAGCCAAGGCCCCTAATATCTTATCTTTTGGTACGATTCGTCCTGGCAAAGGGTTTGAAGAAGCGTTAAAGCTGGCTCAATTGATCAAAGATAACTCCCTTTCTATTCATGAAAAAATAAAACGGGTACCTATTGTAAAACTGGCAGGTGACCCACAAGACAAAGCTTTAATGAAACAAATAGTTGTTGAAAGATTTGGTAAAACAGCGGTCAAAACTTATCAAAAAACTCATCCCTATGATAATCGATTCAATAATAGTCAGCGCAGAGATTATTGGAAAAATTTGGTTAGGGAGTTAAATGCAAAAGTTAAAGAAGAAGTCGCTGTTCTTAATAATCCTTACATCGAAATATATCCTTGGTGTGAGCCGCATGAATTGCTGGATTTAAAGCAAAACTGTAAATACGTTTGTCGAATGGATGACATGGGCATGAGAAACAATGGCTCAGCAATTATCAGTGTATTAGACGTTGGAGTCGTTTATACTAAATTTGGTTCTGTTACAGACGATATTTTTATTAAAGGCGGTAAATACGGCAATGCCGTTGATATTGGAGAATATCGTTATGGGAAATACAGTCTGTTAAAAAAGGAAAAGGAATTTAAAGAACAGCATGAGGAAGAACCACTACCTAAGTGGCTAATCAAAAATCCAGACTCTGCTTATAAGCGACAATCAGAATCGAGAGATCCAAAGGATATTTTAGACTCCATTGTTGCAAGAGAAGAAAATCAATTAATATGTGATAATATAGAAGATTCCGATAATTATCGGACAGTAGTCGAAGCACAAAAGTTATTAAAAGAGCGCTTTACACTCAAAAATGCTGTAGATCATTTATTAGAGAATATAGGACTCGGCCATTTAATTGCTCAAGAAGAGGTCGATGAATTATTTGAGACAGTTGATCCAGTGCAAGCACAAATAGATAATTTAGACATTCTTTCTGATATTAAAACACCACGTCTGTGTTTATCACGCTCTTGCCCTGAGCTAGGTTTTTTCGGCTCACGTCGTGGTGACTTGGAGGCTAAACAAGAAAATAATAAACTTAAAGAATCGATACTGGTATTTTGATATGATAAAAGGAAAACTTATGCCCAACTCTCTGAAGGATGTGCAAAAATTAATTTGTGATGAAGGCATCACAGATAATGTAATTACGACTCTATCCAGGTTAAAACCATTTGATTTAGCCATGCTCAAAGCCACTAGTGACAACAAAGTTAAAACGCTACTGGATAGTGATGAATTAAAACCATTCTGGGTAAATAAATTTAATAAATTGCGATTAGAAAAAGATCATATTTTTCAATTTAGAAACCCGGATCCGCAATCAAGAGCTGATTTCTATTGTGGATATGTTTTATATTTAGCGGCATTAAAGGAAAAACAAAAAGAAATCAGTAGTTATTATGATTATCTTAATCTTTCCTTCACAACATTTAATTGCTTTTATGCGGCTCAGGAAATTTTGACGTTCTTAATTGGTGCTTGTAAGAATGACACCAAAAGAGAAAATATCGACCTTTTATACAATTTTGTAACTAGCCAAAGCACTCAAATACAAGAACACAAAACGCCAGGGTGCTTATTGCTTGCTAATGCGTATTTTTATCTTGCTGGATTTTATCTGAGCCTGGATCTTAAAGCAGAAAGCATTGAATGTTATAAAGAATGCTGGGGACAACTTCATTTGGCACAATTATTAGAGACAGATTCTGAACGAGAAATTCACAACGCATACTTTAATAAGGGATTAGCGACCAGTAATGCATTTGGTTTGAATTCCATATCAGAAATTAAAGCTCGATGCCTTGACTTAGCCTCAGAAGCATTACCTTATCCGGCTCGAAATGTGATGGAAGCAAACGCTGTAAAAACCTTTGAAAATAGATTTAAAGACAGCATGAGTACGGCTGGTAAAGACGATGAGCGCAGTATAACTCGACCAATTATTTTATAATATAGTCCGCTGATATTCTCTTTATGGTATTGTATTATGATGCTAAAAACAACCAACATTAGCTTCCAGGTCGCTGTATTTTGCATAGGACAATTCATATTAAATTAAAGCGCAATAATATGAGTTTTTACTTATGGAAAAGTAATATTAGTATTAAAAAACAGGGATTATGGTATCCTTGGTATTTGTTTTAATTGGGAGCAATATTATTTAACTTAAGTCCAAGAAACCGTAGAAATCATAACTCTAATTGGTAGCATCCATTCAGAGTTCACCATTGAAATACTCATGATTTATACAAGTATTTCTAATCCTACACTAACTATTCAATGTTCAGGACTAATAAGATTAATACCCAAACAATCTCAAAGTTTTTACTCAGATAATTAAGGAATCATGCAAAGGTTAAAAAATATATTTACTGCAATTTACCAATATTTATTAAAAGAAACTGAAGATGCAAGCCACCAAATCACTTTATTTGGCATCGTCATGATGATTAATTACCCTCTTTTCGGAGTTTTCTGGAAACTGGAGCATTTTCAACTGACAGAAGAATTTATTTTACGCATCACTGCAGCCCTCCTCTGTGCCTGTTTGGCATTTAATCAATTTTGGCCAAGACAATTATTAAAATTTCTACCTGTTTTTTGGTATATAGTTCTTCTCTTTTGTTTGCCTTACTTTTTTGCTTATTTGACTCTCATAAACAATGGCTCGACTCTTTGGCTAATGAATTGCGTATCCGCTATCTTTTTTCTTTTATTAGTTTCCAGTGTATTGGGGGCTCTTATATTACTTATATCAGGTGTTGGACTTGCTTTTTTTCATTTTTATATTTTATCAAATAATCAGTTTGTCTATATCCCAGGAACCATATCACTTTTTAGTTTAATTGTTACGTTTATTGCAGCAATAATCATTGGTGCCTTGTTTGCACGAGATAGAGAAATTACCTATGCCGGACGTTTATCGGGTATGCGCATGCTGGCTGGAAGTATCGCTCATGATTTAAGAACGCCGCTTGCCAGTATTTATTTACAAGCCGAATTACAGGAATTGATTGTCGAAAGATTAAATAATCCAGAAGTTCAAAAGGACCTGAAGGAAAATTTAAGCAAAATTACTCGCGGCATAGAAATGAGTAATCAATTAATTCGTATGCAATTAAATAATATTCAACGAGACAAATTAGATACCAGTACATTTTCGATTTATTCCATCAAAAAATTGCTCAAGGCGTCTTTAGAAGAATACCCTTTCAAAGAAAATCAAAAATCATTGATTCATTTAAATGATAAAAATGATTTTTCCATATGGATTGATGAAGTGGGTTTTAAAAATATGATGTGGAATTTGCTAAAAAATAGTCTGGAATATATTGAGGAAACCCATAAAGGCGAAATCTCTATCTGGCTAGAACAAGGATGGGAGAAAGAGAATTTTAATTACCTCCATATAAAAGATACAGCTAAAGGTTTAAATCATAAAGAATATGAAAAAATATTTGATTTCTTCTATTCTGGCAGAAAAGAAGGAACTGGTTTAGGCTTGGCCTATTGTAAACTTCTGATGCAAGCAGCAGGCGGTGATATTTCCTGTAAAGGGAAAAAAAATGAATTCGCTCATTTCACTTTAAAATTCCCCAAAATTGATTAATTCCTATTTAACATAAGAAATCCCGAGATTTCTTATGTTAAAAAATATCAATTAAATAAGGCATTGGAAAACTGTTCCCACATCCCTAACTGATGAGTTTGAATAAAATGAAATGATTCTATCAGACGCTGAGGTGATTCTTCCCATATGGGCACAATCAATTGTAGAGTGGTATCAAAATGATCAACATGGGTATGTACATTAAAGAAGGTCATGCCATGTTGAGATATTTTCATCGATTTGGCAAGTTCAACAAGAAAAGGATAATCAAGATTATCCAAGCGCTCATAAGCCGCAAAAGCACACAAATGATCTTTAGGATCATGTTGCGCCAACCAGGATAAATGAGCTTTATTAAATTCTTTGGCAAAAGGAATGTAGTTGGTTTCATTCACTATTTCATCATGAATATCAACACCGCATTCTTTTGCAAAACGTTCATAAAGCTTTTCATGGGAAAAACGATTGCCAATTCCAATTTCTTCATAAATATTTTGAATAATAATTTGTTTTGAAGCTTCGTTATCAGCAAAATTGGCAACGTACCACAAAAAATTTATAAAATGCCCTCTTAAATGATAAAAAATTGATGCAAACATTTTTCTAAGGTTGTCATCCCAGAAAATAGTTCGCTTAACGTCAAATAAAGGAATCGAACTCAATGAGTTCTTATAATCCAAATCAGATTGAATAAGAAAATGGCTGAGTGATTTTGGTAAATTTGTGCTCGTCTCTTCAGGCATGATTCACACTTCATATGAAATAAGTTAAGTCCAGCAAGTTAATTAAACATTATACCATCTGAACATTATTTAATCAATAAGATATTATTGACCGTTTTTAAAAAATTTGCTTTCTTTATAAAAGCAAAAGTATCGTTTTTTGTCTTGTTTTTGTCAATTCAAAGCGTAATCATATCTGATATTGAGTTTAAACTTCCACCATAATTCCCTGGATGAAGAATAAAATCTTGTCTTAATTAAATAGCATAAAATCCAATTGTTAGCGGAAATAAGAAAAATCTCATTAAGCTTATGAGTACTTTTAATTTTCCAAAATTAAAAGTAACAGGTCAGTGCCCTGATGTTGAAATATCCTCTAACGATCTTGGGGATGATCTCTTACAATTGAAATGACCCTTTCATAAAGGCGACTGCGATGAACTAGTGTTCCTGTCAAAATCAAACCCTTTTTCAAGCGATTGGTTTTCTTTTTTATGCTCTCGCCAAAAACGCTGAATTTTTATAATCGCCTCTTCTTTTGCAACAAGTTCAAATCTCACATCTGCGGGATTTGAGCAGGGATATATTCTTTTGATCATTTCATAATAAGTAAAAGCCAATCTTCGCTGCATTTGACAACCAGGCCGAGCAAGATCCAGGAGTTTTGCGACAGCTTGATAGCATTTATCAACTCCAGCAGCACTCAAAATCATTTTCTCAGTTTCATCCAACTGTTGAAAAAATTGCTTATCCAGTTGCTGGGTTCCCTCTATTAAGGTCACTGTAGCATACAATAATTTCTCTAGCTCCCTTAAAGGGCTTGCCTGGTTATAATCACCCAAATCCTGATTGATGCCATCAAGACTCAGACCGACCCCCGAAATTAAATCACTGTTTATTTCATAATCTGATTCGCCGGGGTACAAAGTGGATTGTTGAGACTGCACACTCAGCCTATCCAGATTCGAATAATCAGGAGTCATCCAAAACGACGTTTGTTGAGTATGTTTTCTTACATTGGCTCTTTGCTTTAAAAAAGCAAGTGCCCTGGATTTGGGCATACCAGTTATCAAATTAACCGCTTCAGCACAACTGGAAAACATCAATTCGGCTAAATGCTCCCAAACCTTAGCTTTGCTTTTACTATTCATTTTACGGGTCACTTTATCGCCATAACAGCCAATTACCAATTGAATAACTAATAGATACTCAGCGATGATATTCAGATACAAATAATTGCCGAATATTTTGCGCCGGCTGTTAAACAAGGAGCGAACCGAGCCACTGGATTTATCGAGGAATAGAAAGGATGGATGGTAAACGCCCGTTAGCAATTCCGCATGATAATGCTTCGTCCAGTCAGAAACAGTTAAGAAGCTGGTCAACGGAAGATTGTCACCCAAATCAGCGATACCGCTGGCTCGTAAGTTAACAAATTCGACTGCTTTTTGCCATTTATCAAGACGGCCCATTTGTGATTGCAAAGCACTTAAAAGCTCAACTAACGTCTGATATCGACCCTTATCGCTCCTTTTACTCTCATCAATATGGGTGTGAAACATATCTGCCAGATAAGGAAAGACTATGCCCTCTCTCAGGAGCACGAAAAGATCATGTACATTTTTCTGCACTGATGAAGTGAGTTGACTAAAGCTCTGCTGCTTATCATGCAGATAAGTAAAATAAGAAGGTGTTGCTTTATAAACATAAATTTCAAGGCTTTTTGCATCACTTATCAAATTCTTGAACTTCTCAAAATCAGGTGATTTACTGCATTTTTCGAGAATCTCTGTTCGATTAATTGAATATTGGCTGAGAGGGGTAGGTAATTGACTTTGCAAATTCAAACGGCGTTGATGTTTCAACAAATAATCTGCCATTTGAAATTCATTACTTAAAGCAGATTGCGGTTCCCCTTTTTTTTGCACCTTTACAGCAATCACTTCATTGCCTTTATTCGTGCTAAAAAGTAATGTTCTTCCCTGTATGCGCATTAATTTTCCGTCATTGATATTGAAACGATAAGTATTCTTGACGGGGCCTTTTCCTTTTTGGAAAAAATGTTGAGGACCAAAATTGACCTGTTTGGGGCGTGTTCTTAACAAGAGATTATCAGTAATGTTCGCGTGATAATAATGCGTTGATCTGCTCTCCCTGTACATAGGATTCAAGATAGAGCCTGGTTCATAGGATTGGGTAAGCCAAGCAAGGTAAACCTGATCAGGAAAGAAAAAAGCAGCAGAATCCCTAAACTGCTGCATAAACGCACGTTGATTATGAGTCAATGATTTTTTATTGTAATCCAGTATAAAAGCTCTTATAAAATTAAAATGAAGATGGTGCTTTTTTATCCAGTCAACTATGGGATACTCACTGGTTTTAGCGCATTCAACAGCCATACTCCATATTTTAGATTCATTTTTTTCAAGATAATCAGCCACTTTTTGAGATAAATTAAGATACAGATCTTTTCGACCTTTATTTCCCTCGTTTGCGGCTAAGGTTTTTATAAAAAGATAATGAGATATAAGATACTGCGCAGGGATACTCTTCAGTTTTTCATCTAAAACACATTGTTTTAACAATGCAATATAAAGCTCAATCAACTCAAGTCTGGTATCCTCAAAAGGAATTTCCTCCAAGGGAACTGATTGATTATGTCGCTTGCTAACCACTGGCAGTAAGCCTAGATCCTGTGTTTCACTTTCCCCAATTTTTACAAAATATTCTTGTTTCAAAGGAACAGTAGTTAGAGTAGGTGGCGTTGAGGTGCTTAACTGACTAGTATCTGACTTTTGGTATCCAAATATTCCATCTAATAATTTATCCAGATAACTAAACATAGTTACAACACCTCATTGCGTTTTAATTCCCTAAGTGAATCCGTTTCTCTATTACTTTAAATAAAACAGGCTAAGGTTTATTAGTCTTCTCCGTTGTTGGTTGAGTCGTTTGTACCTCTGGCTTTTTCCAAATCATAAATGGCTTCAGAAGTTTTTCGACAAAGGAGTCAGTTTTTACTGTACTTAAAGGTGTTGTTGCCTGCGAAGGAACAACTATCTCATGTTCTTTTTCTATCTCCCTATCATCAACTTCCTTAACATCGATTTTTTCATCATCGATTTCTTTTAACTCTTTCTCATACCAGGAAGGTGTAGGCACACTGGTTAACGCAGAATAACAACCATCCACAGAAAAACCGGCTTGCGCTGTTTTTTTAGAATCAGCCTCTTGCCCAGGGACATTGATATCACCAACGATAGAGAGTGCGCGTTGTACCCGACTCAAGTCAACTCCCAAATGAGGCCATTCAGATGAATCAATATAGGGCACCGCCTCACCTGTAGCCGCAAACAAGCCTCGGGCGTAATGCATAATATCCAAGCCATCTTGTTTGCCAAACAAGTGAATCAATGTAGGTACAATACCAGAAACCCCTTTTGAGTGGCCCAAAAATACTTCAACCGGGCTTTTGCAACGCATCAAATCGATCATGTGTGACAAGTGAATTATATAACCTTCAGGGGTACCATCAAAACTGTCACCTACCCTGTCTTCTATACATCGTGAGTACAATCGGATTTCTTCTTCTGAAAAAAGATGAGTCAAATGCTTGCGGGCATATTCTTCGAACTGTTTAGCCCCATACAGATGATAACGATGATAAGCATCACCATAAGAAGCCTCGCTTTCGCGCCCGGCTACAAAAAATAGCTGCGCAATGTTTATCTTTTTAAGATCAAGTTCACTGAGATCGGCTATTGTTCGTCCGTCTTGACATACGTGTGGGGAAGGTTGTTTTTTTGAGGAGCAATACATCAATTGGCTATACATCAATGTGCGCATCGTATGAGCTAACCCATGGATAGGGCGATGAAGCTGCTTGCCATCAATTGTAATATACCTTTGCAAGTTATGGCCATCGCCTTTTGCAAAAGTGGCTGTTGGATTCTTGTAATTATACTCCCATTCAGAACCCACTTCAGTGTAAGGCTGAGATAAGCGTGTTTTATACACATATTCCGCCACTTCCAACACATCAGAATCTAGAATAATAGGCACAATGGTCTCCTTCCATAAACAAAATGAGGATTTATTATATAACAAGTGTAATTATTTATCAATTCATTGCGGTAGGCATAACTCAAAAAATCGCAATGATTTAATCGAAAATCTCATATTCGATTGTTTTAGATAACTCAAATTGTGAGCTCAATTCTTGTATATGAGGAACAATGATTAGTTTTTTATACTGAAAGAAAAAACACAAATATTATCATCTTTTTAACAATCAGACTTATTTTTAAATACTTATAATCATTTTATAATATACTTATAGTCAGAACACTAGCATAGGGTGATGAACATGGTTGACAAAATAAAATTCAAAGAGCCGGAGCGATGCGAATATTTACATATCGCTAAGGATAATAAAGTCCATATTCTTTTACCTATTGTAGGTGGGGATGAAATAGGACTGGATAATACCTGTGAAACAACAGGTGAGTTATTAACCTTTTTCTATGGAAAAACGCATGGTGGGACAAAGTATTCTGCTGAACATCACCTAAATGAATATAAAAAGAATCTGGAAGATGATATAAAGGCAATCGGTGTTCAAAGAAAAATTTCACCAAATGCCTATGAAGATCTATTAAAAGAGAAAAAAGAGCGCCTGGAACAAATCGAAAAATATATTGATTTAATCAAAGTACTCAAAGAGAAATTTGATGAGCAAAGAGAAATAGACAAACTACGCACAGAAGGAATCCCGCAATTACCTTCTGGAGTAAAGGAAGTCATTAAATCTTCTGAAAATGCCTTTGCTTTAAGGCTTTCCCCGGATAGACCAGACTCATTTACCCGCTTTGATGATCCTCTGTTTAGTCTCAAAAGAAACAGATCTCAATATGAAGCTGGGGGATACCAACGGGCAACTGATGGATTAGGGGCTCGTTTGCGTTCTGAGCTTCTACCACCAGATAAAGACACTCCTATTGTTTTTAATAAAAAATCACTGAAGGACAAAATCGTAGATTCTGTTTTAGTGCAACTTGACAAAGATTTTAATACAAAAGATGGCGATCGTGGTCAAAAATTTGAGGATATAAAAAAACTCGTTCTAGAAGAGTACAAGAAAATTGATTCCGAACTTCAAGTGGATGAGGATACCTATCACCAACCACTTAACTTGGATTATTTGGAAAACATAGCATGTACGTTAGATGACAACTCCACCGCGAAAGATTGGGTTTATGGAATTATTGGTGCTACAACAGAAGCTGATTATTGGCCAAAAAAGGAAAGTGAAAGTGGTACTGAAAAAGTTAGTGTATTCTATGAGAAGCAAAAGGAAATAAAATTTGAATCTGATACAAATACAATGTCAATTAAAGTCCAATATCTATTAGCTGAGATTAATTTTTATTGTAAAACCAACAAGTTATCAGATGCTAACTTCGGTGAATTTTTTGATAAAGAGCCCCATGCTACTGAAGTTGCTAAAAGAGTGAAAGAAGGACTTGTTCAAGGAGCAGAGATTGAGCCTATTATTTACAATTACATTAACAGCCACCATGCCGAACTGGGATTAACATCTGAGTTAAGCAGCAAGCAACAAGAGGAAATTACTGAAAAATTTACTCAACGTTATCACATTATTGAGAACTCTCCTCACTTTGATGAATTTTTTGTCGCTGATCCTGATAAAAAAGGGAATATATTCTCCCATCAAGGCAGAATGAGTTGCCATTTCCTGGATTTCTTCGCTCGACAAACCAAAGGCAAATATCCCCTTGGTGATCTTGCAGGTCATCAAGAAGCACTCCAGGCAGGAACTTCCAATCGGTTACATCACAAGAATGAGGTAGTCGCTCAAGGATATGAAAAATTTGATCAATTCAAGAAAGAAGTCGTCAAACTGCTGGCAGAGAGTAAACCAAAAGAATTATTGGATTATTTGGTTGCTACCTCCCCCACAGGTGTTCCTAATTATTCCATGCTCTCAAAGGAAACTCAAAATTATATTGCTTACAACCGTAACTGGCCAGCCATTCAAAAAGAGCTCGAAAAAACTACTGACATACCAGAGAACCAAAAACAAGATCTTTTAAGATTGCTTTCTCGTAATAATCTGCAACACGAGAACCTCAGTGCAATTACCTGGTCAAAATACTCTTCCAAGCCATTATTGGATGTGGAGTTAAATAAAATCGCCGAAGGTTTAGATCTAACTGCTAAAATTTACAATGAAAAAAGAAAAAGTGAATGGTTTAAAGGTTCAAGAAATGAGGCTCGTAAGACCCAATGTGAAGAATTGCAAAGAGTATCCCAAGAAATCAATGCTCTTCTGCAAAGTGAATCTTTAACAAAAAGCCAAGTTCTTGAAAAAGTTTTAAACTCCATAGAAGCATTGGATAAAATTGATAGAGACATTTCTGCTGAATATAATTTATTTAAGAGTACTCTGCAAAAAGAAGTACAATCATTTCGAGATCAATTGAAGGATATCTGTCAATTAGATAACTATGCCTTTAAATCAACAAAACTTGATGAAATTATCTCTCTGGAAATGGAAGAACAATTTCAAATGATTAAAGATCCTGCTGTCCAACAAATTGTCCGAGACTTGCCTTCTCATTGTCATAATAATGAAGTGATTGAATTCTTTATGACATTAAATCCTGAAGAAGCAGCTAAAGTAGCTAGCTATTTAAGCCTCGAGTACCGGGAACTCAATAAATCAACAGATAAGAAAACTCTCCTTGAACAAGATATTCCTAAATTATTTAAAGAAGTGAATATGGAACTATTATCCCAATTAAAACAAGATAGTGCAGTTAAGGAAGACGTCTATGAAAAATTCTGTCAATTAGCTGATAAAATTCCTCCTGAGCATTTTACAAGGAATAATATCAGGAAATGGTCTGCCAATCCTGAAAAACTTGAGGAGTCCAATCTCGGTGAATTACTAAAATCCTCTGAAGGCTCAATTACTGAAATGGCAAGAAAATACAGAGAAACCATAAATGAAATGACAGGAAGAAATGAGTCACTCAGAGAAACTGTTAGGAATACAATATAGCTTAGTAGTATGAATCAAGCGATTGAGAATATAAAAACACGGTTGTGTTGAGGCGTATGTGTAATCAAGCAAAAAGTTTAATTACAACTCTTTTTGTTGTTTTACAAACAAATTGTCTTTATAATATACTTATAAACAAGACACTAGAAAATGGTGATAAACATGGTTGACGTAATCAAATTCAAAGAGCCGGAACGTTGTGATTATCTATATGTTGATGAAAACAACAAAGTTCATATCCTTTTACCGATTGTAGGAGGAGATGAAATAGGCCTGGATAATACCTGTCAAACAGCAGTTGAGTTGATCACATTTTTCTATGGTAGTGCGCACAGTGGTGTGACTAAATATTCTGCTGAACACCAACTCAGTGAATACAAAAGGCAATTGGAAGAAGACATCAAAGCCATCAATAGTCAAAAGAAAATTTCACCTCATGCTTATGACGATTTATTAAAAGAGAAAATAGAACGCTTACAGCAAATTGAAAAATACATTGAATTAATTCAAGTACTAAAAAAACAATATGATGAACAAAATGATATCAGGCAACTTCGTACTGGAGGGATTCCGCAATTACCCTCTGGGGTAAAGGAAATCATTAAATCCTCTGAAAATGCTTTCGCTGTGAGACTTTCTCCATATGACAACGATAAATTCACTCGCTTTGATGACCCTTTATTCAATGTCAAAAGAAACATCTCAAAATATGACACGCCCTCAAGACAAGCTCCTATTCCAATATACGAGGGATTAGGTTATCGCCTGCGTTCAACACTGTTCCCGGAAGATAAAACACCAACTCCAATTAATAAAAAATCACTTAGGGATAAAGTTAAAAGCACTGTTCTTAGTCATTATAAAGATGAAGATAGAATTGATGGAGAAAAAAAAGATGAAAAATTAAACGAACTAATTACTAATCTTCAAAACGAACTTGTAAAAGAGTTAGTAAAAAGTGATCCTCAATATTCGAAACTATCTTTATCTAAAGATCCAAGAGGAAAAGAAATAAATTACGATTATTTAGTAAATAGTTTGATGCTTGTAGATAACGACTCTGAAATTGGTGATTGGATTGATACTATTCTCGACGCTACAGTAGATTCCACTGTCTGGGTAGCTCAGGCATCCAGCCCTTTCTATGATGGTGCTAAAGAAATATCATCAGACCGCGATGCGGACAAGATATCCATCAGAGTTCAGTACCTGTTGGCCGAAGCCAATATTTACTGTAAAACAAACAAATTATCGGATGCTAACTTTGGAGAATTTTTCGACAAAGAGCCTCATGCTACTGAAATTGCGAAAAGAGTAAAGGAAGGATTTACGCAAGGTGCAGATATAGAACCAATTATATACGACTATATTAACAGCAACCATGCCGAGCTGGGATTAAAATCTCCGTTAACCGGCAAACAACAACAAGAAATCACTGATAAATTTACAAAACATTATAATACGATTAAAGAATCTCCACATTTTGATGAGTTTTTTGTCGCTGATCCGGATAAAAAAGGCAATATCTTTTCTCATCAAGGCAGAATCAGTTGTCATTTTCTGGATTTCTTTACTCGACAAACCAAAGGCAAACATCCTCTTGGTGATCTTGCAAGTCATCAGGAAGCTCTCCAGGAAGGAACCTCCAATCGCTTACATCACAAGAATGAGGTAGTAGCCCAGGGGTACGAAAAACTGGATCAATTCAAGAAAGAGGTTGTCAAACTGCTGGCTGAGAATAAACCAAAAGAATTATTGGATTATTTGGTTGCTACCTCACCTACAGGTGTTCCAAATTACTCCATGCTTTCGAAGGAAACTCAAAATTACATTGCTTATAATCGTAACTGGCCAGCCATTCAAAAAGAGCTGGAAAAGGCTACCAGCATCCCGGAGAGTCAAAAACAAGATCTTTCAAGATTGCTTTCTCGTGATAATTTACAACACGATAATCTAAGCGCAATTACCTGGTCAAAATATTCCTCCAAGCCATTATTGGATGTGGAATTAAATAAAATCGCTGAAGGATTAGAACTCACTGCAAAAATTTACAATGAAAAGAGAGGACGCGAATGGTGGTTTAAAGGTTCAAGAAATGAAGCTCGTAAGACCCAATGTGAAGAATTGCAAAGAGTATCCAAAGAAATCAATACTCTTCTGCAAAGTGAATCTTTAACGAAAAGCCAGGTACTTGAAAAGGTTTTAAATTCTATAGAAACATTAGATAAAATTGACAGAGACATTTCTGCCGAATCCAATTGGTTTCAAAGTACTCTGCAAAAGGAAGTCAGGTTATTTCGAGATCAATTGAAAGATATTTGCCAATTGGACAAGTATGCCTTTAAATCAACAAAACTTGATGAAATCATCTCTCTGGAAATGGAAGAACAATTTCAAAAGATACAAGATCCTGCTGTTCAACAAATTGTCAGGGACTTGCCTTCTCATTGCCACAATGATGAAGCAATTGAATTCTTTAAGACATTGAACCCTGAAGAGGCAGCAAAAGTAGCTAGCTATTTAAGCCTGGAATACAGGGAAATTAATAAATCAACCGATAAGAAAACTCTCCTAGAACAAGATATTCCCAGACTGTTTAAAGAAGTCAATACGCAGTTACTCTCCAAACTCAAAGAAGAAAAAGCTATTGATGAGCAAGTTCATGAAAAACTCAGTCAACTGGCTGACAAAATTGCCCCTGAGCATTTTACAAGAAATAACATTATAAAATGGTCTACCAACCCTGAAAAGCTTGAGGAATCAAATCTTAATGAGCCAATCAAATCAGTCCAAAGCCCTACTACTAAACAAACATCAAAACAATTCAGGGAAGCGATGGGTGAAATCACTGGAAGAAATGAGCCTCCTACAGACACTTTGTACACGGGAATTATAAAGAAATAGGTAAGAGTGAAATCACTGGAAGAAATGAGCCTCCTACAGACACCCTTGGGCATACAATATAACTTGATAGCATCAACTGTTTGAATGTTCAGGAAGATAAATACACTATTTGGCTGTGAGAGGATTAGAATTATTCTCACAGCATTCTCTATAGCTGTAAATTAGCATGAGTCATGGATAAAATCAGTTATTATCTCGAACCACTCAGGTTGCGGAGGTATTTATGCCGTCTCGAAATCTCGTATT
The DNA here is from genome assembly GCF_000008485.1 of Legionella pneumophila subsp. pneumophila str. Philadelphia 1. Lineage (NCBI taxonomy): Bacteria > Pseudomonadati > Pseudomonadota > Gammaproteobacteria > Legionellales > Legionellaceae > Legionella > Legionella pneumophila. Next base: position 2,837,261 of record NC_002942.5, read on the forward strand.
TGATTTAATGTTTCATGCCAAGGCTTCAAGACAATGCTTACGCATCTCCTCAGCCCAAACGTCCTCTGGATATCAACTGGTTCTTATGTAATCTTTATCCATAACTTACGTTAAATTAATTAATGTTTTGCCTTCCTCTTGTCCTGCCAGGTTTGCAACAATACATAAAAAACAGGCACAAAAACAACTGCAAGGCAAGTTGAGGCAAGCATACCACTGCTCACCGCTATACCAATTGAGCGACGAGAATTGGCACCTGCTCCCGTTGCAAAAACCAAGGGCATAACCCCCATGATAAATGCAAAAGATGTCATCAGAATAGGACGAAAACGTGTTTTGGCGCCAATGACCGCTGCCTCAAGAACTGATTTATTATGAATTTCACGTTGTTCACGCGCTACCTCAACAATCAAAATAGCATTTTTTGTAGCCAATGCAATAAGAAGTAACAAGCCAATTTGAGTGTACATATTATTATCCATACCCAAACTGCCGAGAGCTAATACTGTTCCAACCAAAGTCAAAGGAACACTCAGGATAATCGCAGATGGAATAAGCCAATTTTCATACTGGCCAGATAAAATTAAATAAACCAAAACCAAAGACAAGGCAAAAATAAAGTAACTGAGGTTACCAGCCACCTTTTCCTGGTAAGCTGTACTTGTCCATTCATAAGATATCCCTGGGGGTAATTGTTCCTTTGCCAATTTCTCCATAACCTGGATTCCCTGCCCCGAGCTATAGCCTCTTGCGGCAACCCCATTTATGTTACTTGATGGATAAAGGTTATATAAAGAAATAATTGAGGGTCCTACCGCAGGCCCCACGTCTGTAAGAGTACCTAAGGGCACCATGGAGCCGGATTGATTTCTTACATAGTAATTCCTTAAATCTTCGCTGCTAACCCTCGAGGATGCATCCGCCTGAACATAGACTGGAAATACTTGACCAAATTTCGTGAACAGATTGACATAAGAAGAACCTAAATAAGTTTGTAAAGTATCAAAGGCATCAGCAACGCGCACTCCTAAAGATTCGGCTTTGGTTCTGTTAATAGGTGCTGCAACTTGAGGAACACTCGCACGAAATGTCGTCATAAGGTTTTGCAACTGTGGGTATTGACGCCCTGTATTGATCATTTGATCAGTAGCTTGCTGTAATTTCCTGTAATCAAAAGTACCGTCTTGTAATTCAACTTGCATTTGAAATCCCCCCGACATCCCTAAACCTTGAATGGGAGGGGGCACAACCACCAACACTTTTGCATCAAGGGTTTCTTTGGCTATTGCATTGAATTTGGTATAAAGAGCTCGTAAATTTTCAGATTTTCCTCTGACACTCCAATCTTTGAATATAACATAGATGACACCGGCATTAGAAAGCAGAGAATTGTTATCCAATAATGAAATACCATCAATAGCAATCACATTATCTACACCCCCAACTTCAGATGCTTTTTTAGCTAATCTACTCACTACTTCATCAGTACGTCCTAAACTGGCGCCATCCGGCAGCTGAATACTTAACATCAAATAGCCTTGATCTTCCATGGGAATAAAGCCAGTTGGAATACGCGTCAGGCCATAAATGGCACAAGCCACTAAAATGATTCCAATCAAACAAACTTTACCACTACGATGTACAAGCCGATCAATAAACTTTACGTAAGCCGATTCAATGGGATTATAAATTCGATCAAAGGCCTGAAAGAATATATTCTTTGGTTTACTCGTATCGGGAGCCTTTAACCATAAAGCACATTGAGTCGGCTTTAACGTCATGGCATTAATTGCGCTTATAAAGGCAGTTGCAGCAATAACTAAAGCAAACTGTGCATACATTGACCCCGTTAACCCAGGCATAAAACCGGCCGGTACAAAAACAGCCATTAATACCAAAGTGATACCAATAATCGGGCCAAATAATTCTTTCATTGCAAGTATGGCTGATTCTTTAGGTGACAAGCCTTTTTCAATATGTTGAGTCACACCCTCAACAATAACAATGGCATCATCAACCACAATTCCAATTGCTAATACCAAAGCAAATAAAGTCAGCAAATTAATGCTATAGCCCAATAAAAGCATGGCAAAAAATGTCCCAATGATAGTCACAGGAACCGTTGTCGCGGGTACTAATGAAGCGCGAAAATTTTGTAAAAATACAACAATCACTATTAAAACCAAAATTCCTGCTTCAAAAAGTGTTTTATATACTTCTTCAATTGAAGCTTTGACGAAAACGGTGGTATCAAATGGAATAGAATATTCAAGACCCGGAGGAAACTGTTTTGCCATTTTCGCCACGGCTTTCCGAACTTCTTGCGCAACATCCAACGCATTGGCACCAGGAAGTTGAAAGATACCTATTGCTGCTGTAGGTTTACCATTAAGATTAGCGAGCTGATTATAGCTCTCGGATCCCAACTCAACTCGCCCTACATCACGAATACGTACTACCTGAGCAGAGCTACTGGCAGAGGAATTTTGATCGGGTGGGGTATCAATCGTTTTAATAATAATGTTTTCAAACTCTTTGGGATCAGAGAGTTGTCCAGGCACATTCACTGTAAATTGATAGGCTTGTTTGCCAACAGTAGGAGGAGCACCCAGTTGTCCAGCTGATACCTCTTTGTTTTGGTAGCTGATGGCATTTAAAACATCACTTGGGTTCAAAGAAAAAGCAAGCATCTTTTTAGGATCGAGCCAAACACGCATCGCATAACTTCCTGAACCAAAAACCACCACATTCCCTACTCCGGGTAAACGGGATAATTCATCTTGCATATTGATGGTCGCATAGCTGTCAAGAAATACGCCGTCGTATTCATTATTTTTTGAAGTCAAAGTAATAAATTGAAGAATAGCAGTCGATTTTTGTTGAACGATAACACCTTGCTTTTGTACTGATTCGGGGAGTTGAGCCATCGCCGCTTGTACTCGATTTTGCACCAGAACCTGCGCATAGTTCAGATCCGTGCCTATAGCAAACGTGACAATTAAAGTATAGGTGCCTCCACTAGTACTTGTCGATTGCATGTACAGCATGTCCTCAACCCCATTGACTTGTTGCTCAATTGGCAAAGCGACGGTATTAATCAAAGTTTTTGCATCAGCGCCAGGATAGGTCGTAGTAACCTGGATAGTAGGAGGAACAATGGCAGGGTATTGAGACACAGGCAAAACAGCAATCGCTATTATCCCTATAAATACAATAAACAAGGCAATGACATTGGCCAGAACGGGTCTTTCAATAAAAAATTTGGAAATCATTTCAGTTGTTTCGCTCCCTGAATAAAGGGTCTTAAATTCTTACAATTTTTTGGCCATACTTACTCAGGTTGCTCAGTTTTAGGCGTAACCCGATGATTGGGCGTCGCATTTTGCAACCCGGAAACAATCACACTGTCTTGAGCATCAAGGCCTTTAGTAATAGCCCTTACCCCATTTTCTAGCCCGCCAAGTGTCACGCGTTTGGTAAGCACATAATTGTCTTTATCAACCACAAGGACATAGGGGCCAATTTGATCGTATTGAACAGAGGTGTCAGGTATTGTTAATTTTGGAGAAGGTTCAGATATCGGTACCCGGACTTGCACAAATAAACCAGGTACCAGGGGATATCCCTTGTTAGGTAACAAGGCGCGAAACTCCATGGTTCCAGTTGAAGCGTTTAAACCAGTATTTACAAAATCCAATGTCCCCTTATGAGGAAATCCTTTTTCATCTTGCAAAGCCACTTCAACAGGGATTTTGACCAATTCCATTGGTTTATATCCTCTCTTGCGCGCTGCATTTCTAATCCTGATTAAATCCAGTTCATTTAAATTAAAATAAACGTAAATAGGGTCGATTTGTTCTATGGTAGCCAAATCCGTTGCGGCACCGTGCCCAACCAAATTACCCACATCGACTAAATGTCTTCCCATCCGCCCATCGAAAGGAGCTGAAACGTGGGTATAACCATATGTAATTGCGGCGTTTGTAGCATCAGCTTCCGATTTATCTACTTCTGCCTGTGCTTCTTCAACTTTTGCTTTCCATTTTTCAACACTGTTAAGAGACGTGGCATTTTGTTTATACATGCGTTGCTGTCTGGCATACTCTGATTTGGCATAGGCATAATTTGCTTTTTGAGCGGCTACCTTGGCTTCAGCAGCACGCAGTTGCTCAAGATAGGGCTCGGGTTCAATAATAAATAATTCCTGATTTTTTTTGACAAAAGCGCCGTCAGTAAATTTTATGGCATCCAAATAACCTTCAATCCGTGCCACCAAATCTACCGATTGAAATGCTACTGTATTACCTGTCTGGGTAACATACTGTCCCATTTTCATTAATTTGGGCTTTTGAACGATCACATCTGGCGGTGCTGGGGTTGCTACCTGGGCCCTTGTAAAATGGTCATATACTAAATAAACAAACACAATACCAAAAAATACAATTGCTACGGTTTTAACTAAATTTTGTTTATTTTGAGAGTTCATTCTCATCACCAGGTTGGTAAATATAGTTGTTTCATTCGTTGTCCGTTAGAGTCTGGAGGCAAATGATTTTCTTGCTTCAATAAACTACCCCAATTAGTACGGGCAGCCATTTCACTTTTTATTTGATTTGAAACAATATCATTCTTGCCGCGTATTTGCCAACCGCCTCCAAGCGAGCGGTATAAGCCAACCAGAGACAAAGCCAATTCTCCTGTGGCATTAACCAGTGAAGTTTGTACTCGTAATTGTTGCTGTTCTGCATTCAATACAGTGGTGTAATTAGCCTCTCCTTCCTTGTATCGTACTAAAGCAAGTCTTGTCGATTCTATGGCAGCAGCATTGGCTGTTTTAAGTGAAGAGACGGTTTTTTGCCCCTCTACATAGCGCGTAATGTTATCTTGAACTTCCTGCTGCACTTTGAGCACCAAATTAAGATAGTTCAGCAATGCTTGCTGGAAAGCAGCGTCTTGAGCTCGTACCGCGTTCGTGATTTGACCATAATTTAATAAAGACCATGCCAGTGACGGGCCTGCGACTATATTGCGATTAGACCAGTTAAATATATCACTAATAGTAGAATTGCCAATATTATTTGAGGCAAAAACAAAAGTCCCCACTAATGAAAGTGAAGGATAAAGATTAGCCTTCACAGCGCCAATTGCAGCTGATTGGGCTATAGCCTCCATTCTGGCTTGATAAACATCTGGCCTTCGCGCTATCACTTCTTTAGGAATTCCAACTTCCACTACCGCTAAAGCTTTTGGTATTCCTTTATTTTTTTTAAGCAAGTCATCCACCTTATCAGGAGTGGTACCAAGTAATACAGCCAAAATATCTTTTTGGTGCTGGAGGTCACTCACGTATTGGGGCAGTTTTGATTGAGTTTCCGCAAGTTCTGTTGCCGCTTGTTCCACATCCAGTAAACTGGTTTGACCACCATAATAACGATCCTTTGCGATTTTAAGACTCATCGCCTGCACCTGGATATTAGTTTTTGTTACTTTGATTAATTCTTCGCTGGTGCGGATTTTAATAAAAGTACTGGCAATATCTGAGGTGAGAGTAACCAATGCGGAATCATAAGCTGCCAGAGAGGCAAGGAACAGGGCATCATTAGATTGAATCGCTCTTCGGTATTTTCCCCAAAAATCAAGTTCCCAGCTTGCGGAAAATCCGAGGCTGGCTGTTAAAAAATCGGGCGGTAGAAGCCCTTGTAATTGATTGCCCCCAATTCGATTGTAATTATAATCTCCTACCATAGCTTGTTGCTGGGGATAAAGCTCCCCAACTGATTGAGCAAGTTGAGCTCTTGCTTGCAAAACTCGTACTCCTGCCATTTGCAAGGAAAGATTGTTGTGATAACCGTTATCGATTAATGAGGTTAAAGTGGGATCATTAAAGACTTTCCACCAATTCGCATTTTGAAAAGCGGATTGTTTTATTGCAGGGCTTGAAGTAAGCCAATAATTGGCCGCATCTTTTTTAGGCTCTTTAAAATTTGGCCCGACCAGACAGGAGCTTAGAATCAAACAACTTAAGAGAGCAAGGATTTTCAACATGTATACCAGTATTTCCCTATCTGTTCAAAAGCAGCTTATGTAGATTGAAGATGGATTTGAACTATTGGTTCATCAATCATTAGATATTATCTATGAATACTCAATTGAACAAGTATCCTGAAGAAACAAATTCTTACTAAATGACCAACCATCTGGTGATTCGACCTGCCTGAATTTCTCGCTCTAATATTTAGAACTCTGTCTCAATACGTACCACTTGATAAGAAGGGCTTTCATAGGGATGAGCTTTTTTTAAAGCTGCAACCACCTCTTTGATTCTCTCTCTGGCGCAAATCGTTTCCACCTTGTATTCAGGCACTTTTTCCAATTGATTAATTTCTCCAATAAACGCCTGGCTACCTGGTAAAGGCATAAACTGGCCTTCACCTAAAGTTTGCCAGGCGCAATGGTTATAATTATCAACATAACCAGCCCCTGCCGCAAAAACTGCATTTTTTACTTCGTCAAGATGAGTTTCTGGAACATGAAAATACAACATATACATGATAGCTATACCTCCCTTGATATTTATTACCACACAAGATAGAAATGCCAGTAATTATCGTAATTCAGGAGAGGCAAAGGAAGCATCCGGGGTAAAATTTTTCTCTTGATAGGCCAGAAACAAAAAACCCACCACGCCAACAGCCAATGTCAAAGGAATCACCCCAACTCCATAAACAAAAGCGCGAGCTACATGTGTCCCCCCATACATATTGACGACATAACCAATTACAGAATGAAAACCATACCCAAAAATCATAATAATCATATTCGCAATTGCAGTAGTTAACCCTGCAAGATTATCGGGGACATAAGTGGATACTTTATAAATAGCCAAAATTTGATAAGAGCAACAAATGCCAACCAGGATAAAACTTATTGTTATACTGGGAATAGTCAGAACACCTCCGACAAGCATAGCAAATACCAGAAACATAACCACGCCTGATGCGATGATAGTTCCAAGATAATACCCTGTTTTTTCTGCAATCAGACTTAAGATAGGTGCGCCAAAACACATGCCAATATAAATCATTGATGGAAGATAATTTGCCGCGTTGGCATTCAAACTGTATGCCATTTTTAAAAAGCCAGAGCCCCATACATCAGAAAAACCTTCCAGTGGTCCCAACATCAATCCCGCAAAACAACACAATAGGATCACTTTACTATTACCAAAAACCATTCTGATATTAGAAATCACACTATCCTGGCGAGAAGGCTGTGCATCGGGAACAATTAGATAGGTAATACCAGCCAGCACTATTCCTATGCCTACAAATATTTCCACCACCATTTTATAACCCATAAGTTGACACATGTAACTGACAGGACCGCCGCCATATACCGCGCCAACAAGTCCTATCATGACTGAAAAGCTCAGCATCCTTGGAAAATGTTTCTCCTTAAAAGTCATGCGGATTATTTTAAATGTTCCTAAAATGGCAGCCGATGAACCTATACCAATCAGGGCTCTTCCTATCACTGGATAAACCCAATTTTCAGCAAACAAAATGGGAAGTAAACCTATCACGGTCAACATGATGCATCCTGTCATCACTTTTCTTGGGCCAAAACGATCGAGCATAATCCCAATAGGCAAGTGCATCAAAGAATAACCAATGTAATAAATACCGGAAAATTGCCCAAAAATTATGGCATCAATGTGAAATTGCTGAGTAATATCATCCAGCATAATATTGGGCATAACTCTCAGAACATATTGATATGCGTAAAATATGGATACTATGACCCACACAAACCACGCTGTAACTCGTGAAACAGACATAATCACCCTCGGAAAAGAAAATAAAAAGACCACTAGGATTAAATAATTATCATAAAGTATTTTATCTTACTTCCCTTGAAATTGGATTGCAAAAAACAAAATAAAACCCTTTTTTTTGATTTTAAATTCTAATTTAATATATTTTTTTGGAATATAATTCTATAATAAGAAATATAAGTGCCATTTTCATTGCATAAAATATGATACTCGATCGTACTGATAAAAAAATACTTGAAATACTGCAAGCAAATTGCGAAATCAATAACCAGGAATTGGCCGACCTTGTGGCCTTGTCTCCTTCGTCCTGTTTGCGTCGAGTCAAATTATTAATAGATAATGGTTATATCAAGAAACAGGTTGCCCTGCTTGAGCCAGAAAAAGTAGGGTTAAAATTGACTGTTATTGTTTTAGTAGGGTTAAACAATCACCAGCCTGAGGTTATGAATCAATTTGAAAAAACCATACAACTTTTTCCGGAAGTCATTCAATGCTACTTGATTACAGGCCAATCTGCTGATTATTTATTGAAGATAATTGTGCCTGATTTAAACGCTTATCAAGCTTTTTTATTAGGCAAATTAACACGCATCAATGGCGTTGCAAGTGTTCACTCCAGCTTTATATTACGCAATGTTTCTGACACGACCGCCCTACCCCTTGATCATTTGGATTAGGGCACTGCTCTTCGAATATTAAATTATTCAATAAATACTAACTCGAAAGTACCTGGCTCTGCCTATAAAATCAAAAATTCTATAAAAATAGATAAAAATAGAACAAATTTATTAATTTAATGCTTATTTTTATAGGTTTTAATCTGAATTTGAATTATAATTGCTGACCTAATTTAAGTTAAATTGGAGTAAAAAATGTCAATGACTCTCTCGTTAGGTCAAAAATACGGCTCATTCTTTTGGGGATGTACTAAATTTGCTGTTTCCCCCTATACCAATACTTTTCTATCCATCGTCAAATCGAAAGAGGTTGAAGAAGCAGATTGTTTATCCAAGGCTCTTGCTGCCAGCATTGTCTGCGGAGTTCTCACTTTTGTTGTTCCGGTATTACCAGTTCTATGCGCTTTTACGTTTACCCTGTCTTCAATAGCCATGTTGCTTGCGGTAGCCAGCATGTTCGTGACTTATCCGATTGCAATACTTGGTGATGCACTGTGCGGACCAGAATTGTCTGACGATTACCATTATTCTTTCTAATCAGTTTTAAGATAATTTCATTTGAAATCATCATAAGTATCAACAAACAGGAAGAGTATTTTTAAACTCGTAAAAAATACTCTTCCTGTTTGATATTGAGAAAAAATGAACCCAGCCATCAACAAAAGCCATTAATTTGCTCATTATGCAGCATATATGTTTGATATGATCAAAAAGCATATGCTAAGATATGCTGATTTTGATTCAAAAAGGTAAAAACATGTCTAAATTCCCTCACAAAACCCCCGAGACACTTCGTCAATATTTCCAAGCAAAAGATCTGGGGCAATTAACAGAAATTAATCATTCCTATGGGCCTCATTTTGAAAATCTGGAAAACGCGATTGATAGACTGACTCAAGAGATATCCACTCAAAAAGGAAAACTATCCGGATTTTTAAAAGAACAGGAAAAGATTTCCCAAAATTATGGAAAAATCGTAATTGAACAAGAACGATTTGAAAACAATCGTGCATCGATTATGAGCGACTCTTGTACCGGAGCAGAACGCTATTTAGCACTCGCCGCACTTGGAATGTCGCCTTTCGATTGCTACTATAGCAATAGCAGGAGTTTACAAGATCAAATCGATACGACAAACAAAAAATTAAATGAATTAAATTCTCATTTTGCTTTTTGGAAAAATCAAAGATCGAAAGCGGTTTCTGAATTAAAGATATTAAATAGTATTATCGATGAAAAAAGAAAAGAGCTTGAAGTTGATCATCAATTTACATTGAGTTCAAACTAAAAATTGATAAGCCTAACCCGGGTTAATCTTAATTATAATCCGGGCGAGCGTCCTAATCATTGAATACCAGTCCTATTTCACCTTGCTTTATCTTACTCATCATCCATATGCAAAGAGTTTATTTTCAGTTTGTTACATGCGTCCAATATTTCTCTGATACAATCCCCATGATCATCGAGGTAATGAAAATCATAATTCATAAAAACATCATGATGCTCCGTATTCAGCGTACATTGGGTATGGGTACTTGACGCAATTTTTTCCTTATCAAAAATCTCGATCTTATAAACGACACTTCCTTCTTTATATATGCGACATTCCGTATCTTTATCATCCAAAAAGGCTACGTGTAAAAAGCCCATGTTAAAACAAGGGCAGGCAAATAATGCGCTTGAACCAGTGCAGAAAAAAAGAAATAAGGCAAAGAATATCTTGCTATAGTGAGCTTTAGTCGTTTGCATATTCTTCCCTGATTAACTGTCTTTTGTCTAATTGTAGACCATTATTAGTCTATAATTTAATGAACAGGATAATCTTTACAGGGAGCTGTTATGTTAAGTTGGGCACTTATTTTTTTTATCATTGCAATTATTGCAGCCGCGTTTGGATTTGGCGGCATTGCAGTGGCTGCTGCTGGAATTGCAAAAATATTATTCTTTCTATTTTTGGTGATGTTTGTCATATTTCTTATTATGGGATTACTCGGGCGTCGTGGCCCTCCTCCTGTCTAGCAAAAATATGAAGCTCAAACACCTGGTTAAATAGTATAGATTATTGTGATTTTCCACGCATGTCGATATCCCAAATATCGACAACAACATTATTTTCTGTGATATAAAACTTATCATACAAGTTTATTGTCGGATCACAATGAGGAACGATAAGCTCTAAAACATCGCCATTTTGCAGGAAATGACTTCCGCCTTCACAAGAAAATACCTTGCCATGCTCATCTCCAAACCCACCCCAATCATAAACCAGTCCGGGATGACTAATAATATGTGGTTTATGATGAGGATCGACATAAATCGATTTCGTTCCAGCATCAACAGTAGCGTGCTCTTTACGATTACTGCTTATAACACTTGTTAAAAGAGTCATCGAGTTTTTAAATGGCTGAAAGCTTGATGGGTTATTTTTTGAACCAATTGAACCATACTCAACATCCATTACAGCATATGAGCCAGGCTGGATTTCTGTTACTTCACTTGCTTCGACATCAATATCAAAAGTACCAGTTCCGGTGCCAGTTAATATTTCACAAGGGAGATTGGCATCTCTAAAACTCTTAACAATCCTGCTGGCCATATCCATAATACGTAGAGAAAACGCTTTTCTCTCTTCATAGTTTTGAATGTGTTGCAAGTGGCCTGCATAACATTGAATTCCTTTTAGCTTAAGCCAATTCATACTATTGATAAAATGACCATATTCCAAAGCTACCTCGGGATTAATGCCCGTTCGACCAATGCCTGAATCGATATCAAGCAAGACATAAACTGGCTGGTTTAGCGACTTTCCAAGCTCATTAAGCATGCGAATATTATCCTTGCCATCTACAACCAGCATTAAATCAGGCGCTGATTTAAGACAATTAAATAATCTTGAATACTTGGCTTCCGATACAATGGGTGAAGTAATTAAGACATTCGTGATTTGTTTGGATACCAATACTTCAGCCTCTGATAGTTTGGCGGCAGAAATCCCTATTGCCCCATATTCAAGTTGTAAACGTGCGATTTGAGTACATTTATGAGTTTTACAATGCGGTCTTATTCCTATGCCCCATTCGAAACCATGTTGTTGCATCACTTTTAAGTTGTATTTCAGCTTTTCATAATCAATCACAAGGCATGGGGTATTTAGTTCTATCTTATGAAGCCCGATGTATTTTTCTTTCATGAGATAATTCATCACAAAGTTCAATAAATGCGTTTTATGACATAAATTGCTTAGGAATTTAAGCTTTTATTAAACTATTTTTTAAAAGATGAGCATCCTAATCCTCAAAGATCAATATAAAATTGCATGACTAACTGCTATGAGCTGGCTCCTCGATTTCAATGATTTTATAATTGATGAGTTATTTATTTCTTACATCAACCACCATTTTTCTCTGATTCAAATCATTCTATTTTGTGATTAAAAAATAATCTTAGGACACTTATCACAGGATATTTACCTCTCCCAAACAAAATTTTATCCCCTTGATAACCCAAAACATATTTAGTTCTTATCTTTCTCAATATTCAAAATTTGAACTAATAGATTAGAAAACAAATGTCCTGAAAATTTAAATACACAAATGTCGCTTATGCGACATGTCACCTCATTTTTCGATAACCACAAAAGGTTAATATTTAATCATAAAGATTAACTTTATATCTTTTAGATTAAATTTTAACGAGGTGCATCATGAAAACCAAACTAAACAAATCAATCCTTTTTAAACAAGGAAATGCTGGTGAGCTTTTTGAGTCTTTTATTCAAAAAGTTGATGAAAATGCCAAGCCTAATCAGCTTGAAGAAATTATCGCTGTTGCAAAACCCCAAGTCATAGCCCCAGTGACAAAAAATAAATACACTAAACAATTTGAAATTATAGTATCCGCTTTACTAACCAATAAATCCAATATTGTCTTTACACAAAATAATGGCAAATATGTTGTAAATGTAAATGGGGCAGATTTCAATCTGGATGAAATCCTGGCTAACATGCAACGCTCTCAAATAAATCTGTCTACTGAACAACTAAATCAGTATGTTAATTACGTTGATAAAGAAGCAGGAATTAAAGTTACAATTCCAGATGCTGCGAAAAAACCAATAACTTTGAGTTGTCAAGAATTGAAAGGTAAAGCAACCAAATTACAACATCTTCATGAAGGTGAAATTGCTGGATTAAATATATATACCCAACAATATTATGAATTTATGAATGGCTTATTAAGAGGCCAGCATCCATACAAAGGAAACGATGCAAACTTTCAGGAAAATATGCGTCAGGTAATACTCCATAGCGCAGCAGCACTCTCAGGAATTAGTAAAGGTCAAAAGCATAAACTTCCATTGACCTTCCGATACGACGGAGACACCCTTCCCAAGCCTATTATTGAAAAAAGAATTCAATGCGCCCAGTCAAAAGGTATAGGACTAGAAGTTTATGAAGACACCGCTTTTGTCAGTAGTGCTTTTGAAAAACCTGTATCTACTTTTAATGGACCCATTCGAACCGTATTTTATGGTATGCAAGGATTGGATATAGGAGAAATCTCTCGTTATCCTGCTGAGCGTGAATTTTTAATCGCTCCTGGTAAAGTCAAATACCTGCACCATCGAGAAGAAAATAAAAAACACTATTTCCTGGCGTGTTCCGTCACTCCTCCTGCAAGCATAAAACAAATATCAAATTTGCCAAACGGGGGTACTTATAAACAAGCGGAAAACATAGCAGTCGAAGCAGAGAGGGATATGGTAAAAAAATTCGCACAATTTGCTATCGATGTAACAAATCAATATCTTGAAGGTAAGGCTGAAAAAGACAAAAGCAAATGGTCAATTTTAGCAAATATTGATAATACCTATGGAAAAGGCTCTTATAAAATTCAATTTGCAGAAGAACTAAAAACATCATTGAATGGATTGCTGAATAATTTACAAAATGGGTATATTGAACATAAAGCCGCTCACAACAGAATTATTGAAATACTTCATCAGGCCATTGAAAAAGCCCAAACTATAGATAATATTTCTTTATCCTACGCAAAAGGGCAAGACAGTTCTGGAGTCCTTTCTAAAACCTTACAATACATCTGTTTTCAGGTTGAGGATGAAATGAAGGGATTAGAAACATTCAAAAGTTCAATCACTGAATATTTTGCCGGACATCAAAGCTTTTTTGAAAGCTCCAGGAATATTGGAGTCATTGATAAGTTGCATAAAGACTATCTATCAAAACCATACGACCAATCAGAAAAAGGCAAAGACCCCAATGGTGGCGATTGGACTTTAAATTGTGGTAACAATAAAACTCTTCATAGACCAAATCATGGGCTGTCTCACACTTTAAGAGGTGCTGCTCTAGTTCCAGAGGTACTTTATTCCTACGCGACGCATTCCACCGATAAGAAGACCAGAGATATGGTTCAAAACATAAGCAAGGATGACATCAAACGAATGCAAGTCGCCATGTTATTTTCTGTTGTCGGCAGAAAAAGCGAACTGGGATTTGCAGATAACCCAGGAGTATATGGAGGATATAGAAGAGCCAGCGCAGACCTTTTTGAAGAGTATGCAAAAACGCATTATAAAGACTTATTTACCTCAAAAGAGCAAATTGCCTATTGGAAACGCTTGGTACTTGATTATGGAAACCCTGGTTTTCATCCAGATGTGAACAAACCTGAACAAGCAATCATAGCTAAAATAATGAGACAATGCCATTGTCTGGATTTATTAAGATGCTATTCTAAAGAGGAATTCACGAAAAAGGTAACCAAACCGCTTCAAGATGACTTGGGAGTTGACGCAGCTAATAATCTTGTCAACTACTCCAAAACCCTTCTTGAAAAAACAGGAGACAGATTAATCGGTACGAAGAGCTACAATTTACAAGAACATTGGCTCAACAACACTGACGTATCACATTGCATCAATACTCTGAACTCCGCTTTACAACACGCACCACACCAACAATATGTTGTTAAGCATGAGGAAGAGGAATCCTTAGATTCAGATATGTGGGTTAAACTATAAAATAACGTCAAATAGAGAGAACCTCTGGTTTCAAGTAAAACTCGGGATCAGAAGTTCTCTAACTTTCTTTGATTACTTTGTTTATGCATTGAATTGAATCTACAAAAATAAAAAAAATCATTACACCACTCAACATGATTAATTTTTGTTCTATAATTTAATCAGGTAGATGTTCGGATTAAAGCAACATAATGAATGCCCAATCCAGAATGAAAGCTTATACCAGCTTCCTGTATAATTGTTACAATGATATTTTCGAAAAGACTCCTATTGATTTCTGGGGATACTTATATTTTGATTTTCAAGGACGATACTTACAACTCATTTCAGAAAAATCCATTATTGACGAAATTCTTAATAAAGAATTATTCATTGAACAGAATCTTTGCAAAAAAAATTATCAGCATGATAATTTTTATGTTTGCAATGTAGATGGTGATCATGTCATAGCGCCTGGTATAAAGAACTGCTTATTAGATCGTGACTTCACGTATTTTGTTGATATCATTCATCAGGACTCCAATCGCGTTGAAATGGTTACCTTCGCCTCTTCACAACAACCAAACAGCACAAATAATTTTATATTTAATAATCTTGATTACCTTAATATGGTTGCTGAAAACCTGTCTTCAAGAGCTAGGAGAATGCATACAAAAGATAATTTTTTAACCTTACCCAGAGAATGCATAATCCAGATGAATGAACTGATTAGCTCAGGAAATTCAAATAAGAAAGATAATCTTAAAGAAATTATTCTGAGATCCTCGCAGCAAAAAATGGCGGAACTCATCAAAGATAATGTATTTGATTATAATCAACTTCCTTTTAGTTTTTTAGCAGCCAAAGAACTGACTCATCGAGAAAAGGAAATGATCTATTTATACTTTAATGATTTTAATTTATCGCGTATTGCTTCTATTTTTGAAGTTTCCAAACGCACGGTCGAGAGACACTTTGAGAGTATAAAAAAGAAACTTGACTGCGAGAGCACAGGCCAAATAATCCCTGCGTTGATTAAATATGATTGTTCTTTAAAAAAAGGCATCAAGACATAACCCCTACTGACTCAAAAACAGCATAATTATTATGGTGGTACTTTATTATAATCTATTTTTGTTTATTATATGTCATTTGATTAAAAATGATTTTTTTTAAACTATATGAAAGAAAAATACAAAAAGAGTCTATATATTCCAAATGAACTTCTTTTAGAAATTTTTGCGGATAAAAATTTAGACATTCAAAATATCATAGTTGTCAGCATGGTTTGTAAACTTTGGTATGAGTTATCACTTGATAATGCCGTTTGGAGGCCTTTATTTATCAAACGATTTTCCTATTCACCAACTTTAGCTAACCACTCAATCTTTAAAGAGGATTATCAAAAACAATTGGCTTTAACTCAAGCAATGAAAAAGAAATGTGAATCAAATCATGCATGTAGGAATGAGCCAGGATTACTAGAGGCTATTAGAGAAAAAAACATTCCTTTGATCTACGCCTTATTTGAATCTGGCCATCGAATTATCATAGATAGTTTTCCTGATGGCGAACAACAGTTTACTGAAGAAATGCTTGGTTTTTTATCAGAATGCGCTGAATTACCAAGTTCCTTATTGGCAAGAATTTTTAAACGTGGTTTTTGCACAGCAGACATGGAGACCAGTGAGTTTTTGGCATTACATTTCATTGTTGCAGAAGCTGATGAAAAACTATTACAAAAAATATTTAGAGCTCTAGGTGATGACTTATTATCAGTTAGCCGCTATTGTGATCTTTATGATAACAATTTTTTTAGCTCTCTATTACATTTTCCTGTAGAACGATTTTCATTAGTACTGAGATTGCTCTACGAAACTTTAGGAAAAACAAAACTGAGTACTCTTTTAGTGTACCAAAACCATACTTACACTGATTGGAGTTGCATTCATTCTGCAAGTAGATGTGGTAGAGAATATTTCTTCATTACTCTCAAATATCTTAAAAGGCAAGATTATCCTGTATTATTGAAAAAAGGATTAAATGATGAAGATATTCCTTTATTCAATATTGCATATTGGGGCGATAAAGAGTCTTTATCTCACATTATTAACATTTTGGGAGCTGACGCAACAACGTTTCTTAAATACAAGGACAATAAAGGACGTAACATCTTATTGCCCGCATTGTTGAGTGAAGATCATTCAACAGTTGAATTAATTGAAAAAGTGATGGGGATGGAATTCATTGATTTGTTACTTATGCAAGATACAAATGGCCGCGATATTTTGAGACGAGTCATGTTGCTTCAGGAACCTACAGTATTGAGACGCATCAATACAGTACTTAAACTATTACGTGATTATGATTGCCTGGACATTGCTCAGGAGCTATATAGCAGTGATGAATTTACCCAACTCATATCTCAGAATTTATATATCAACCAGGATGAAACCATAGAGTTATTCAATAAATATACAGAAGAAAAAACAAACAATTTTTGTTCTATTTTATAAAATTAGAATAAATATATGAACGTACTTTATCATTGAAGAAGATTCGAAGTTGCATCTCGAAATAATAGATGTATCCTGCCAATTTAAAAATGCCTCGTAATAAGCCAGAATGAAATTGTTACGATTTATTCAAAATAGCAGAGGCTCCATACTATTATTCAATCTTTCATGAAACTACACATAACTTGACCACGTCAAGTTGGTAAGTCCTGCAAGTAGTAACAGAGTCCAACCTCAAAAGTCAGACCCATTGTTACCCTATAAGAATTTGTCAAAATTATTACTGAGGACCCGATTTTTTCGATTCTTCCTCTTTAACAGTTGGAGATGGCTCTGTCGTAGTACTATGAGAAAAAAGACTGAACATACTACGCACAAGGTCACTTATTGTAGTTGTAGTTTCAACTTTTGCTTTGGAGGAACGACTTGCAACATTTTCCAAGGTATCCAATTTACCGCTTTTATCCAGAGCTAAAACAGGGCCATTAAATACAATGCCATTTTCTCTGACATAATCCCCCCAGTCACTCATACCTTTACGGTCTTTAGTAAATGATTCTGGAGGCATATATCGACCCCATTTTTTATCATAGACACCAGTTGCGCCTGTAACTTGCCCCATGGTATCCGTGCTAGCGGCCTTGACACCATCATCTGTTTGACGAGCACCGCCCCAATAATCATTTCCGGGCCAGGAAAAATGATCCCAGGCAACAATTGAAACGAGGATATGCGTATCTGGATTGCTACCTAAGGGGTAGTCAAGTTGCCCCGTTGTGCCACGAACCACACCAGAAGGACTCACACGAAAAGACATATGACCAATCTTCTTTTCAGCAGGTTCATCTCCCATATAAGGGTCATAATGAATGATATCAATGTAAGGTAACGAATCTTTATGTTTCTCAAGAATATGGATTAATGCGTTTCTGACATAGGGTTTAATCACATCATAATAAGCGCCTGAAAAACACCCTGTTCCTATACCGGGAATAGTAATTGCTGCCTGCTTTTCATTTTGTCGCGCTAACTCATTAAAATGGATCAATTGAGGTAACAAACGTCTCTCATACAAAGCGTTTAATTTGTCTTGATTTAGTTTGCCATTGTCTAGCACTTCTTTCATATCTGAAGTCGGTCCACTGCCCGAAGCCAAGAGCGCTCCTGGCACATAAGCCAAATAACCGGAAATTGGCTTTGGGTGATTCTTGAAAGAGGAGCCATGTCCACCATCATTGTACATAGTGACTGGCATATTGACACTAACATCCCCAAGAATGCTCTCTTCTTCCAGTGTCCAGTCAGTTCCATCATGATAAACCTGACTTTCAGCAAAAACCTGTGGTTTTTTAGACTGGATTAACAGTTGAGTAAATGTAGTAATATCCATTTCAGAGATGCTTTTTTCTTGTTTACTTAATTCTTCAAGAAAAAATTTACCGGGCGTGGCAAGCCCTTTTTCGAGGTTCTGTTTGTATTGTAAAATTTTATTCAGGGTTTCTTTACTGAGCAACAATTGATAGGCCATTATATTCTCACTTAATCCAAAAATTGTATTAATGTTTCTTACCACGAAGTCCTTACAATAAGCATTGCTTACTGGAAATCTTCCCCTACAGATGTGTTGATTGTACTGAAACAATCTCAAACCTATTGCCTCAACAAAAGGAATTTAATTGACCAATATGCGTATAATAATAACACATAATAGCTGCTATTCCAATCAGTGAAAACCTGGTATACCGTTTTCAAAACTGGAATATGGCTTGATAAATATATAACTGTCTAGTTTTATTGCAAATACTTTTTTAGTCATTTAAAAACTTTTTAATTAGATGCATCATTAGCCTTCTTGCCTAAGCTGATTATTTTAGGGCAAGGCACAAACATTTCGAGGCGTGTAGTTTACATACAAGCACCGCAGAAACATTTGCGCGCTGGTTATGCAAGAGATCTATTGTAAACGAGCGCTTTTGTCATCTTGCCTTTGAACTTCTTCCAATTGCTCAGAATCTAGTGTCTTTTTCACTTCACTGTCTTGATTTTTACTAGGCTTGTCAGTATCAACAGCTGATTTGCGAACATCTGCTGTCTCATCAGATGATGAAGTATTTTTAGGGTCAGGCTGCGTTGCTTTTTTTAAAGAAAGGCTGGTTTTATGAAAATGATCTATTTGCTCAAGTGTGCCTCTTAATTCAGTGACTAACATTGTGACCGGACTAGACGGTTTTGGATAGTCTTCTTTCAAAAAACGAAGGGTAATCAAGTATAAAAGATAGTTCCCGAGGTTCTTCAGCATGGAGCCAAGACCACGATTACTTTTTTGTTCTTCAGACTCAATATCATGAATCAGCTGATTAGACTCACTTTTAAAAGCATCATAGCTTTTTTTGCCCGCAGACCAATCCTGAAATACCTCGTTTAATTTATTCAGTGCCTCGCGATGGCGACCTGTATTTTCGACATTCTGGTTGAGTTTATTTAACCCAGATTCAAAATTCTTTACCTCTTCCTGAAGTTTTTCTTTATTCTTAAATCGCTCTTGTAACTCATGATGCATCGCTGATTGAATTGTCAAACCAAAAACATAATCCTGAGCTTTACGAAATTCTGCATGCGTGTCGTCAAGTACACCATAATTTAATTTAATATTTGCTTTATCAAAAATGGATTGAAGAAACGGCTCTGTCAAAACATCCACAACCTCACTGTAGCTGTGATAACCTTCCTTGATATAACTGGAAATCCATAAATTAATAATCTGGTTTACTTTTTTTTCAATGTCTTTATCTGTTTTATGCTTTTCAATATAGTCCGTTAACACCACCATAAGTGAGTAGGTTGTGCCAGACAGCGACGCCACAAAAGGAGTAGTAGGCTTAGTTTTTGAATACCCACCCGCCACTTTCTCATTAATGGCTATTTTGGGCACATCTCTGACAGGCACCAGGTTATCGGTAAAATTAGGTGAGTTAGGTTTCATAATCCCTGGATTCGCAGATGGAGTATTCCCCAACTCTTCTCTGGATCTGTCCTTTTTTGGGTATCTCTCTGATTGTGCTTTTAAAGGTAATTCAACATTATCATTCAGCATGACAAAAGATAAAATAAATTGCTTTGCTTCATCCAAAGTTTTGATTTCGGTCTCATGAGTTACTGCATACTCAGGTTTCACCGCATTATAACTGTCTCTCAATTCGTTAAATACGGAAAGATCACTCTCTTGTTTAATGACTGATTCAAGGTGATCTGCATACAAGGTTTCATAAAGCCTTCTGCTTTCATTGTCTTTAGGATTGCTTTTTAATCTGGGAGCGACCTCTGCCAGCCTCTGGACAACTTGCTCACTTAACAAGGATTCATTTTTTTTACAAAAATCCAATATTTTTTCAATTGCTTCCTTGTAATTCTGCTTAAAATAGAGCTTTTCTATGTCTTCAAAAAAACCAGAAAACTCTTTCTTTTTGCCAAGTGACTTTTCAAGATACTTAACTGAGAGCAATATAAAATCAGACTCATCTAATTTTGGAGAATCTAATGATAATGAAATACTGAGTTCTATTTTTTGGTATGACATAGGATATCTGCTAAATTGATTAAATTTTAAATCACATAGTACAAAATATAACAAAATGTTTAATAAAAGTAAATATGATACCCATAAAGAGCAAACAACACACTTTGGTTAATTTTCTATGCATGCATAGGAATTAAATGATTTGAAACAATACAATAAGATCGAATTTAATACTTCTACTATACTTCATAGACATAGAAACAGAAATTGAGAAGTCAACATGTCTCCACGGATTTGTTGCTATAACCAATACCCTGGCTTATATCAAGATTTTGATGCGATGCGGGAAGATTTGCAGCGAATTCAGAAGATGGGTTTTAAGCAAGTTTGGGTCAATCCATTTTATACACCTTGTCAATATAATCCTGTCCCTAACATGGCTAATCGTATTCATAGCCCTTATGCCATGCAGGATGAATCAATTTATCCACGCTATGCCAAGAATGATAAAAGCGTTCAGCAATACACTGCAAAAGCAAATGAGCTTGGTTTAATGCCTGTATTTGATTTGGTCGCAAGACACCTGGCGGTAGATCATCGTTTTGTGAATGGCGATAAATTTTTTCTTGAAAAATACAATATTGATACGAAAAAATGGTTTAAACGTCACCCCAATGGAAATTTGGTGATGCATAACATGGACGAAAATTATAATCCGTTGACCAATAATCCCTGGAGTGATGTGGCAACGTTTAACTATGATGATCCTGTCATTTGCGAACAAATCATCGAATATTATTGGAAACCATTTATCGAGCGAAATATTGAGTATCTTGGTTTTCAGGGAATACGTATTGATGCCCCAGCCATGGTAAATAACAAGGTATTGTCTCGACTAACAGAAATCGCAAAGGAGGCTTGCCAACGCAAATTTCAACATGCCCCGCTTATTATTGCAGAAACGATAGGCAGAGGTTATATGGAAGAAAATCTTGCTTTGAAAGGTATTGTAACCCACACGATGAATAGTGTGTTCTGGATGCCGGGCCCCGAAGGTGGCTATGGTTATTCATATAACTTATGGCAACAGGATGACAATTGGTTTACTCAAAATAAAGGATTATTACAGCAGGTTGGTCCTACAATTGGTTTTCCTGGCTCTCATGATGAGCCACGCTATATTCAGCAACTGGTGGAAAAAGGCATCCAGGATGATGAATTGCTTGCAAAACGCATGCGCGAAAAACTGGCTGTCAGCGCATTTTGTTCTGATGGCGGTTGGATTTTACAATACGGTGATGAATATGGTGCTACCAAGCCAGTAAACGTTTTTGATCCAACCCCTGTTGAATATCATAAACAAAGCCATCTGAGACGATTTGATCTGTCAGACTATATCTCTGAAATTAATACAACACTGGCCCAGCTACCCAATCCTCACTTCCCCGAATGGGCGCAGCGGGTCTTTCTTCCGAATCATCCAGATTTGGTAACCTTTATTGTTCACCAGGGTTGGGGTTATACTGGAACCTCATTCGTTATTGCGACCAACACCGATCCCTCTCAGCAAATCCAATTAACAGAAAAAGAACTTGGAGAAATAATGCTGGCAAATGGCCGAAATAATACGACTGAAAAACAGATAAAACCACAAGTGCTTTATTTATGTGGCACAGTTCGCGCATCACCTGAATTGAAAAAAGAGATCCAAATTGTTACATCCAGACCAGCTACAAGTGAAAAGTCCATCCATTTTTTCCAGAGTCATCCTGAAGAAAAGCAAATGAGCGAAAAACTGCCTTTAGAGAAAACACCACCTAAATTTAAATAATATTTACCGGAGATATGCATTGATATTAATTACAGCCTAGAAAATCATTGCGGTTGCTATTTTGCTTCCTCACCAATTAAGTCACCACTTGATAAGAAAGCAAAATCAATCTGACGATGTTGTTTTTCCCACACTTCAGCAAAAACAGCACCCTTACATTGCAGCACGCTTAGAGGAGTTTTCACTAATTGATTCTTGTTGCTTAATGATTTTATCCATTTCCTGCACAAAGAGGATGACATCATCAAGAATGAAATTGCGTTTATGAGATTTCGAATACTCTATATACCTCTGCGCAATGTCTTTGCACTTTTCTGGCGTATATCTTTCATCACCTTCAAGTCCTTTTTGGTACATTTGGGTGAGTGCTCTCGCTACTCGTGGACCAGACTGCTTGTTTTTTCGAACATACGGGTTTAGTTCTGTAGGGTATGGTTTTGGGCTTACATCCTCAGATACCTTAAGCAGAGTATGTTTCGAGAATTGACTTAATACGCCCTTTTGAGGCTGTTCAGAATTAACTTTCTCCTCAGATGATTTGGTCAAGGACAAATCTTCTTTTTTCTGAGATATTACAGGACTATACAATCCAAATTTAGCTAAGCCTGTGCTGAGTTTATTTTCAACCATAAGGGCTGGAATGCATTCGAGAAAATTGGAAAAAAGAGTACCAAGCGACATCCTCAAGGCAGGTTCCGATGCTAATTTAGGTGTTGCTTTAGCCAGAAGCTGAAAAAACAATTCAATTTCTTTTTGTTTTGTCACAGCAGTTGGGCTGGTTTTAATAAGCTCTATCTGCTTCATCAAATCACTAAGCCAATCACTTATCGAAGAGTATTTTTCTACCCCAAGCTCTTTGCTGCCATACTCTGACTGCATCCGCTCCAGCATGTCGAGTAGTTTTTCTTCTTTGTCTGTTAGTTTTGAGGTAAATATCGCATCAGGAATGATAGAAGTCCAATGAACATTGCCTTCATTATTTAATATCATTTCCGGACTGCCTGCCTGATAGGACGGACTTGCTCCATTTCTATGAACATGCAAAATAATTTCATGATCATAGACAGGCTCAATTCTTCCCTCATGGTTACGTACCATGCGTTCACCTTGTATGGCGCGATGTAAAACCATCAGTGTTTCTTCACTACCCCATACGAACTCTCTTCGAAGATGCTCTCTGTATTCATCAAGATGTTTTTCATTCTCAGCTAATAAAAAATCTATCGTTTCTTTTCTTAGGATATTATCTAAAATAGTCGCCTGATGAACCTGGATCTCTTTTTCAGTTAAGCTTTGCTCTTTGAGTTCCTGTTTTTTATTTTCCCATTGGCGATTGAATTCTTCTATGACAGAAGGTGTTCTTGTTAAAATATACTCCTGAAGAGCATCCAACAAACCACTTACCTTGTATATCTCGGCCTCAGTATAATCAGGATTCGAAAAATCATTGTCTATTAACAGCGTCAACTCGGATTCATTGATTTGTAGTGAGCGTTTAAAACCAAATTCCACAGCATAATGGAGAGATGAAAATAAAGGCGTATCATGAGGTGAAGATTTGAATTCGACTTTGGTATGTTCCGCTGCCAAATCTCTCGTTGCCCTGCCAAGAATGGGTTCTATGATTGTTTTGATTTCATCACGGGTAAACGCCCTGTCAGGGTCTTTGGATAATAGTTTTCGTAAACGGGCCCTATCTTCTTCCTTTAATCCTAATTTGTTAAAAATATCTTCAGTAATCTTGACATTATTTTTTGCCCGCAAATAATACATTAATGAAATACTGTAAGCATAATACAAGCAATTGCCTTTACCACTATTATCCACATTAAACATATTGACTCCTTTTTGTAAATTCAAAACCCTCACCACATTAATAGTCTCTTATTGCTTTTCCTCCTTGGTTTGATTTCATTATTTGAAAGATTCATGAGTTCTTTTCTGGTAATGGACTGATACTCAGTGATATAAGTGAGTAAATCGATAAATAGTTTATTTGATACGAAAAGAATTCCTTTAGGGGTGGATTCGGAGTCATTCATTTGAACCCGGTGACCAGTGAAATTGGTTTGCAGCAGGGTATTATGATTTATGATTAAATCCCAACATATTGACACAACATTAATCCCTTAGTTTTTATTTGATATAAAATGCAATGTATACGATCAAAATGATTCGCGCAATACTTTGATCTCATTTTCCGATCAGTGAGTTCGATTAATGCCAAAGTGATTTTTATATGTAAATCATCGGGTTAATTCCCAGGGGAAAATTGGCTATAAAATTAACTATCGCTAACAGGTGTTGACAGGTTTACCATAGTCCTGTATACATAATATACAAATTAAATTTTTTGTGATTATTCATGTTCTACACTACTACACCAAATCAATTAAATAAAAAAGCAAGCCTTGTACAGGCTTTTGCTTGCTTTTTTTATTTTAGCTTTTTCAGCCCTGAGCTGGGTGGTAGGTAGGCAATACTAACACTCCAACCCCCAGCTGAGTCTGGGGGTTTTTGATACCCAAGATCCCCAGTCTAATAAGGGGGTTGGGTACAAAAGAGGAGTGTGAACGATGAACCATCAATGTCAAATTCATCATCCATCTAAAGCGCTTTCTGGCTTGAGGAGGATACGATGAGTTATTCCATCTTAAAAAAACTGCCACCAATAGAAAAAATTATCCGGGAATTGCCACTATCCCACCCCGCCTATCTACAAATTGCCCAAGACCGACAAGAGGTCAAAGCTATTTTGGAAGGGCGAGATAAACGTCTTTTGATGATAGTTGGTCCTTGTTCAGCATGGCCTAAAAAAGCGGTATTGGAATACGCTGAGCGTTTGGTACAACTCAACAGCAAAGTAAAACACGCTTTAAAATTAATCATGCGCGTTTACATTCAAAAGCCAAGAACCACCAAAGGCTGGACTGGACCGGTGAATCAACCCGATTTATTTTCAACTCCTGATATTGAGGCAGGTATAAAATATACCCGGGACATGATGATAAAAGTCATTCAAATGGGGCTCCCTATCGCTGATGAGGCTCTTTTCACCCATAATGCCAAAGGATTTCTTGAACTTCTGTCCTGGGTTGCAATAGGCGCCCGTAGTTCAGAGGATCAAGAGCATCGAATTTTTGCCTCCGCCCTTGACTGTGCCGTAGGATTAAAAAACCCTACACATGGTTCACTCGCTGTCGGAGTAAACAGCCTGGTTGCATCACAGCATCCTCATGTCGCTGTCTTCGATGGCTATGAAGTACAAACCCATGGTAATCATCATGCTCATCTCGTTCTGCGTGGTTCAAACCAAGCTCCCAATTACTCTGTTTCTCATCTGGAGGAAGTCATGTACTACATGGGCATGCATCAGATAGTGAACCCTTCTGTCATTATTGATGTTAGCCATGACAACTGTCTGGTGAATGGGAAAAAAAATCATCAGCTACAACCAGAGATTGCATTTAATATTCTGGAAAGCATCAAAAACAGACCTGATTTAAAACAACTGGTCAAGGGATTCATGGTAGAAAGTTTCATCAAAGAAGGTAATCAAAAATTAGATTCTATCAATCCCGATAACATTGATTTAAGCGGGTTATCCGTTACCGATCCTTGCCTCAGTTGGGAGAAGACAGAATCGTTCCTGTTGGAACTGGCAGAGAGGGAAGCGTTATGAAGAATCTCGTTGAAGAAAAAGAAGCCTTTCGCTTCGGTGTTTCTGGAGATATCGGATCATTTTCTGAGGAAGCGGCTTTGCTTTATGCCAGGAAAAAAGGCCTTAATGCCCATCTCGTTCATTTGCTGGATATGGAAGGCGTTTTAAATGCTATTGAGAATGAAACTATAGATTTGGGCATCTTACCCGTTGTTAACCTTTTAGGAGGATTGGTAAAACCAGCATTTCAGGCTATGGGCAAATATTCATTTACTCCCATCGATGAGATTTGGCATGACATAAACCAATGCCTGCTAGTTAAGACAAATACTCAAAATCATAAAATCACACATATTGTGTCACATCCTCAAGGCTTTGCCCAATGCAAAAAATTCCTAAGAAACAAATTTAAGAATGCGAAAAAAATAGAATGGATCGATACAGCAAAAGCAGCAAAGGATTTGGCAGAAGGAATATTGCCACCCCATGCCGCAGTCATTGCATCGGCACGTTGTGCACCACTTTATGATTTGAAAATCAGTGCGAGAAATATTCAGGACAGTCATCTGAACAGAACAGCTTTTATATTAGTTAAAAAATAAGTGATAAGGTCTCTATCCGCTAAGGAGTTCATCATGAGTACGATTGAAGAACTAAGAAAACAAATTGAACAAACTGATGCATACATCATTGAAAAGTTGGCTCAACGCCAAGAATTGTCTAAAAAAATCGGAGCTTTAAAGGCTAAAGAAGGAAAAAAAATATTAGATCGCCTGCGCGAAAAAAAATTGTTTGAATATTATGACTTTTTATCCAGGCAATATCACTTGCAGCAGGATTTCGTGAATCAATTATTCAAGATAATTATCTCAAACTCAAAAAAGGTCCAAAAATAATGAACCATTATGAAAAAATGAGCTTGCTAAAAGATTCCGCAACAGTTGCCATCAATTCTCTAGCCCAACAAAAAATAAACGCGGGAATCAAAATTCATAATCTCAGTGCTGGAGAACCCAAACTGCCACCCCATCCCTCCATAATAAATGCCGTCACACAAGCTATGGAACAAGGACATACCCTTTATCCTCCAATAATGGGAATTCCTGAACTACGTCATATGGGCTGTGAATGGATGTATAGATCCTATGATTGCTCATTCCAAAATGAGCAATGCCTGGTTGTGAATGGTGGAAAACTTGGCATTTATTTACTCATGCAATTATTACTGCAGCCTAACGACGAAGTCATTATTCCTTCTCCCTACTGGGTTTCCTATCCAGCCATGGTTAGCCTGTTTGGCGGCACCCCCGTGCCAGTTGAAACGACAGAAGCCGAAGAATGGAAACTAACGCCACAGGCACTGCAAAAAGCGTGTACCACAAAAAGTAAAATACTCATTCTGAATAATGCCACCAATCCCACCGGAGCTCTGTATACCCAGTCCGAGCTGATTCACTTATTGCAAACTGCCAAGAAGCATAATCTTTTAGTGATCTCTGATGAAGTTTACAGCGAACTAACCTATGATGGGCATCATTACGTATCCTGTGGTTCTTTACCCCAGTTTCGAGAGCGTGTCATCATCATTCAAAGCTGTTCAAAAAACTTTTCCATGACCGGGTGGCGAGTGGGTTTTATTTTTGCCCCGGAAATATTCATCAAACCTTTAAGCGCCCTGGTCAGTCAAAGCACCAGTGGAGTAACCACCCTTAGCCAATGGGCCGCTGTGGCTGCGCTGCAAGAAGTAAATCAAGTCAATATCTGGGTTCAGCAAAACATGGAAAAAAGAAGAAATTGCCTCCTCCGCACCTTGCATGACTATCTGGGATTGACCATAACACCTCCAATTTCCTCACTTTATGTTTTTCTTTCCCTAAAGGATATTGGCTGCAAAAATCAAAATTCCGAGGAGTTTTGTAAACAAGCTTTGGATAAGGCAAATGTTGCGATGGTACCGGGAATCGCCTTTGGTAAAGAGGGTTACGTCCGCTTGTCTTTTGGAGGCAATGAAGACGATTTAAAATCAGGTATTTATGCTCTGGCGCAATGGCTGCATCGCTAATTAAAGTAATTCATTACTTTGCAAGAAGCATGACCAGACCTCTTACATAACTAGTCTCTTTTATTTTAAACGTTTCTGTGGTGCCTCATTTAACGACTCTAAAATAGGACTTACGAAAAACCCCAAGGTCGAGACAAAAAATGTTTTTAATGAGGAAGTTTAGATACACTAAATGACCGAATTAAAAACATTTTTTAACAAAGAGATTGGGATTTTTCGTAAGTCCTATATAAAATTGATGCATTCGACAATAGGCTAAAAAACTATTATGTTATTTATCGATACCTCAGGATAAAAAACCATGCCAAGAGAATACGATAATTTAATCTGCTACAAACAACTATCAATTGATGACCATGGAAAACTTAAATTTTTTCTTGAAAAGCACAGCACTAAAGAAGGAACATGGGGCAAACTTTCCCTAAGCGAAGGTGAAATTGATTTTATTTTCCAGAATGGCTTGGGGCAGGAACTGTCGCGTATTCGTCTTGATAAAAATAATAGGCAACTATCTATTCCTCCGGCCTCCTGGCATAAAATCATTCCGATCAGCGCATCGTTCAATGCTCAGCTTGGTTTTTATTGCAAACCTCATCGCTACTTTAACAAAAAATACGGCTTAACTGAGGTGCACCGTGACTTATTGTATGTGTATCATACCTACTTGTCGCATTTAGGCTCACTAACCACTCTGGATGTCGGTTGTGGTTCCGGTAGAAATCTGTTGTATTTGACCCAACTTGGCCATATAGTGACTGGAATTGATATCAATCAAACGGCACTGGAAAATATTCAAATAATCGCTCAAAAAGAAAACCTGAGTCTGCTTAATATTTTGTCGCAGGATTTAAATCAACCTCAAGCCCTTGCACCAGATCATTACGATTTTGTCTGCTCTACAGTGACTCTCCAATTTTTAAATGCCTCACGTATCCCCTCTTTATTGATTGAGTTGCAGGAGGCAACGAAGAAAAATGGCTATCATTTTCTGGTTTTTCCCGTCCAATCTGAACTTTATTCACTCCCAAGCTCATTCACGTTTTTACCAAAACAAGAAGAGCTGTATCATTTTTACCAGGACAGCGGCTGGTCTATCCTCGAATACAAAGAATCAGTAGGACATCTTCATAAACAGGATGAAATGGGAAGACCAGTGCAAGGATTATTTGCTCTGTTGCTTGCCCAGAAAGTTCTATAAAGATCACTTTCATAAAATATTACCCTGGATTGCTAACTGATCCTCAATAAAGCAGACAATTCACTTGGATTATGTAAAACATCAGCCAGAGTATACTGCTCTAAAATCTGCAGGAAAGCACGTTGCGCTTCATACAAAACGCTCTTGAGTTTACATGCTGGGGCAATACAACAGTTTGCCTTTTCTTTGTTAAAACAGGGAACCAAATCAAAATTGGGCTCAAGCTCCATAATCAATTGGCCTAAATTAATGGTTTCAGGTGAGGCCGCCATCAAAATACCGCCGTTTTTCCCCCGTATTGTCTTAATTAAACCCATCTTCGATAAATTATGAATGATTTTGATGAGATGATTGTTTGATATGGAATAGGCATCTGTAATGTCCTTAATGGTACATGAACCTTTCTTTAAGGCAATGTAGATCAAAGCACGCAGGGAATAATCAGTAAATTGAGTCAATTGCATAAAAAATCCTTCTGGTTTGTTGACGTCTATTATTTCTTTTTATAAGATGTATTTCAAATACATCTTTAAGGAGTATATCATGACTGAATCATTGTTTGAGCGATTAGGCGGCCAAAATGCCGTCAACACAGCTGTGGATATTTTCTACCGCAAAATGCTCATGGATGACAGAGTGAATTATTTTTTTGATGACGTGGATATGGAGCAACAAATCCTTAAGCAAAAAGGATTTTTAACCATGGTGTTTGGCGGACCAAATCAATACACTGGAAAAAGTATGCGGGAAGGACATCAGCATCTACTTGCCAGAGGCTTAAATGACTCACATGTGGATATTGTAATCGAGCATTTAGGGGAAACCCTTAAGGAATTGGGCGCCAATGAAGAGGACATTCAGAAAGTAGCTGCAATCGCCAATAGTGTTCGTGGCGATGTATTGGGGCGCTCATCATGAGTACCGTACGATTTAACAATCAATCTTTTGCATTAACTCCGGATGAAAGCCTCTTGCAATGTTTTTTGCGCCACGGGGTAGAATACCCTAACTCCTGCCAGGCAGGCATTTGCCAGTCATGCCTGATTAAAGCCAAAGACGGGAAGATTAATCCAGACTGGCAAGAAGGATTACCCGAAACACTCAAATCTCAAGGGTATTTCCTGGCTTGTCTTGCCAAACCAAGCACTTCGCTTTATGTCACATCTCCTGACAATGCCGAATGCGAGACACAAGCTCAAATAATGAGCCTGCAACGCTTAAATCACAATGTTATTCAAGTCAAACTGAACGTGGAACATCCTGCCCCATGGCTACCCGGACAATACCTGTCGCTCATTAATCCTGAAGGAACAATGCGCAATTATTCCATAGCCAATATCCCTGCTGATGATGGATACATTGAACTGCACATAAAAATTTACCCGCAAGGCAAGATGGGACAATGGCTTTTGCAACGCGCAGCCATTAATACATTCATCACCATCCGAGGCCCTTTTGGTCAATGTTATTATCATAATCCACATAATCTGGCTTTTGATATATTGCTGGCAGGGACAGGGACTGGCCTCGCTCCGCTGATAGGTATCATCAGAAGCGCATTAACACAAAAGCATGAAGGAACAATTACGCTGGTGCATGGCGGGGTTACTGATGAGGATATCTATTACAAGGAAGAACTGGAAATGTTGTCTTTATTGTTCAGCAACTTCCGCTATGATCCCTGTGTGCTGCAAAGTCAAGGGCTTTATCCAGAAGGCTCAATTGAAAAACGGGTGCTAACTCACTTGCACTCTCCCAACAATACGAAAGTGTATGTGTGTGGTCCAAAGGAAACAACCAATAAATTGAAAACACGAATTTTTCTTGCGGGTGTTCCTTCAACAAATATTTATAGTGATGTTTTTTTATAATATTTAAATAGCCCTGTTGATTTATAATCTGGTGCAAACCAGATTATGTTTCTCGCTCATCAAAATAATCTCTTCTTTCCGCTGGTAGCATTTCTTTTCTTTAAGACGTTTTCCGGCAATTTGCCATCAGAACTTTTATAGCCATGTGGCGGTATCTAATCTTCCGGCTATACTTAAGCATATAATTTTCAATCATTTTTCTCACGTCTAAAAGGATTACGTTCATGATCGTCGATTTTGAAACGCACTTCATCACTGAAGCTTGTATTGATTATCTGACTCAACGCCAGGAAGTTCCCAAATTGGTTCCAGATCTCAATGGAGCTTATACAATGTGTTTTACACCTGATGTTTCCTTATTTCACACAAGTGCATTAATGGAAGAATTATTAAGTTTAAACGAGCAACGACTGGCAATTATGGACCAAGCAGGGGTGACAATCCAGGTATTAAGTTTGACTACTATCAATGGGATTGACTCCTGCCCTGGAGATGAAAACAAAAGCACCGCTTTAGCAAGAGAAGTCAATGACCAGCTTTACTCTGCCATTCAAAGACATCCTGAACGATTTAAAGGTTTTGCTTCTATATCGCCTTATGACGTCAAAGAAGGTGTAAAAGAATTGGAAAGAGCGATATCTCAATTAGGTTTTGTAGGTTGGCTTACACACTCCAATTTTGGCCAGGATAATTACCTGGACGATAAAACCTATTGGCCATTGCTGGAAGCCGCGGAAGGTTTAAACATTCCTATCTACCTGCATCCGAATGTACCCATCATGCGCGAATTCGGTAAATATGGTTTTGCCTTGGGGGGAAGTGCTTTAGGGTTTGAATTTGACACGGCTTTATGTTTGATGCGAATGATTCTTGGAGGTGTATTCGATGCGTTTCCCAAATTAAAAATTATGCTGGGACACTTGGGTGAAACCATGCCGTTTTTAATGGAGCGTCTCGATCATTTATACCGTATACCAGACTTAAAAGCTTATCGACCTTCTATTCAGCGTATTCCCTCAGAGGTATTACGTCAAAATGTTTACATAACCACTAGCGGACGTTTCTTCGTTCCCGCCTTACGTTATGTTCTAGAGGTCATGGGGGAGGACAGGGTATTGTTTGCCTCCGATTACCCAATGGAATCCTTACTTGACGCTACTCGATTTATTCAAGATTCCGATTTATCAAACCAAACGAAGCAAAAAATTTTCTCTATAAATGCCAAGAATTTGAACTTAATATGAAGCATCTCTCTTGCATCATATCAGTAAAGAGCTGATTTTCTTGCAGACATTAATTGAGCCAGGCTCAATTAATGTCTTGCTTTATAGAAATAAAATACGAATAGTTTCATTCTGCAATATTTTTTAACGAAGAATTAATCTATCAGCATCCGCCTCATTGTTTATGGATTGATCACTTGCAATATGGCTCATCCGATGGGTGGAGTAAAGCAAATATTTATTTACCCCTTGGTGCATCACATCGCGTTTGGCGACCATTTCCTTATAGGCCTCCTGCCATTTTTCCTGGAAGCTGGGTAATATATCCCAAATTTTTTGATTTTCCTCCAGAACATCGGCATCTTCTTTCTCAAGTGCAATCTTAAAAGATTGGATGAGAATTTTTTCGACAGTATGAAACATATATTTTTTAGCGCCTTTCCTGACCAAACCAGCCTGTCCATCATTTTCATGAGATAAAATGGCTTTCAGCGCTTCATTATATAAACTTATTTGAGAATATCGTAATACTTGTGGTGATGGGAGAAAAAAATATTCCTTTTCACCTTTATCATTATAATAAGTAAAACTCAGCGTAAACTCTTTCAGCCCTCTCGCATCATCTTTTAATAACTCCTTGGCATACATCATTGTTAAAGTACCACATGAAGTCCTGTCAGCTTGAGGGATTAGCTGTTGCAAGTCCATTGCAGAATATAATTTTAACAAATCAGGTGTAAAAAAATTGCCTTCGACAAAAGGAAAATTCAAATGAAACATCCCTCCAAGATCATGATATCTGATAAGCGCTGTGTTATAAAATATCGGTCTTATGGCCTTACCAGGTAAACAGATATAGAGATCGAAATGACATCTCCCACTGGTACGTTGACCAGTAAAGAAATAACCCAAAACCTCTCCTTCTTGCAGTTCATCACAGATGTCTTTTATTTCACTTGCGCTTTCCCTGGCAGTTAACCCCATATAATCAAAATTTCGCTCTATAAATTCATTAATTTTTGCATCAAGTATTCCTTTGCATGACAGCTCTTGGCATGCCTCATTGAGTTGTCTTAACTCTTCCAGGGATAATCCAGAAATGATTTTTCCTTTTGCATCCAGAAATGGAAGAACTTTATTGTATATTTCTTCGTAAAAACCTATAAATGCACCCATATGTTTATTGATAGAAAAAGGAGAGTTTGCGCCATTCAGATTAGGTGGTTGAAAAAATATTTGTAAAAATTTGGCGTATTTGAGTTCCAGGAATTGCTGTTTTTGTTGTTCAAAATTAACCTGACGCTCTTTTATCAGAGACTGATATTTGGGTGTAGTGCCATTAATAATCAAGCGAATACCGTATTTTTCCTGATAATGCTTAACTATTTTTTCGAGATCCAGAACGCTGACTTGATACCCTGGATAAGAACTATCTTGTTCTTTAGCCAAAAACTCAGTTTTATCTTGACTCATTTCATATTTTGTTTTCATAAAAAACCCGGCTGCAGCTTGTATCATTACTAATTCATGAGTTTTTCTCATCACCGGAACTGGAATCAATTAATTGCCCACCAGGATGATTTTCATTGATTTCATAATGACAACTCCTTGCTCTATCTCAATGAAACAACTGATTATAAAAATCATTATTTTTTCATTATGAATCCCTTATAAATTAACAAACCCTCTGCCTAATAAAGACTGACAGAGACCATGGATATTTCAATTTAGAGACAAAAAGAAAGGAAACGACGATTTGTTAAGTAACGCTTCGCTGAATTAAAGTTAATAAACTACTCTCAATCACCAAATCCGAGAGTAAATCGCTCATCTTCTTTGCCTCAGCGACGAACCCGTTTACTTAATTAAAGCTAAGTGTTACCACTAGTCCTCCGTATATCCTTGTGGAGAAGATAGGCCGCAGCAAAAAGATCATTTTTATGATCTTTTAGTGAGCAAAATTTTAACAATAAAAGCTTAAGAATTTATTAAATGGGCAACACCTTATATTGAGACCATAGGGGACTCAAGACCTTTCACTGGTTAACTGATTGAATGTATTTAATTTTTTTCATTGCATGACTCAAGTAATGAATTACAAAACGAACACTCACTATGTTATACAGGATGTTTTATTCTTGTTACATATCAGGATTCATAGCATCACTGCTTGCAACAGACATAAGATCTTTTTCAATTTCAGGTTTACTTGCTTTCTTATTAGCTTGCCAAAGAAGGATTCTACTGGCCTCTGCATCCGCTAAAAGACACTGTTTCTCAGTAAACTCCTCCCAGGTCAAATGACATGGATCTTCAAGTTGATAATCAGCTAAATTGGTTCCCGGAAGTAATTTATTTATAAATTGATCCCCATACAATAAACATTGATAAACGGAAATAAATTTTTGATACTCACTAAAAGACAAAGGCTCGTACCTTTTACTGCGATGAGTATAAAGAATTAAAAGCAACTCATTCACTGTCGTTGTTGCTTCAACATCCAACGTCATCGACTCCGCCCTATTTTTTTTATTAATTATAAGTTTCATTTGCGATTATTAAGTAAAAATTAGCCTTGTCTGCTAGTATAGTTTAAATAGCAGTAAATCAATATATGGCTTTGTGAGATTTAAGTGGCCGATTGAAACACCAGAATTCTGTATACATCTTACCGAAATAAAACATAAGCTGTTTAACAAACCATTTTGAACGGGGGTATCCGACTGCAAATATATAGAGATTTATTTTTGCCAGCCAATTTCAGATTTTACTGCTATTTCTTGCAAGCAGATCCCGTATTTCAGTAAGTAATTGAATTTCTGGAGTGACTGGTTCTGGTTCATTTGCTTTTTTTCTCTGCAGCAGATTGATTAATTTGATGAGTACAAAAATAGCAAAAGCAACGATAATAAAATCAATGACGTTTTGTAAAAAATTTCCCCACTTGATTTGAACGTCTCCTACAGTAAAACTCAATCCTGCAATATTGATGCCTCCCAATAACAAACCAACGCAAGGCATGATAATTCCATCGACCAAAGCAGTGACAATTTTATTAAAAGCAACACCCATTACAACAGCAACTGCCAAATCCATCACATTGCCTCGCATGGCAAATTCTTTGAATTCCTTTAGTAAACTCATCAGACATCCCTATCATGATTAAGTTATGCGATGAAATGTATATTCGCAAAATTTTTCCAATCTTTCAATTACAGACTGTTCTGAGCCTGTTAGCTTGTAGAAAGGAACTTAAATTTACATTATTGTACAACGGTGTTTTTTAGTATCTTTGTAGTTATTGGTATCTTTTCTTTGTTTATCTTGTTCCGCCCATAGAGTCAAATCCGGTTGATGAATCATCTTCTTTTCAACCATGCAACATTCTATAGAATCATAACTTCCAAACATATCGGACTCTGGCTGATACGTTTTTTGTTCTGAATAAGTCCTGTTTTTAGGGAAATGTGTAATAAAACAGGCTGAAGCCATGTCTTTGCCTAAGCGTTGGAGCATCCCCTCTTCAATAACTACTCCATCTTTTCGTACCGTAGGGATATGCTTGGCCCCTACTCTGGCAATGACTATAGTATCCTCATCCATCTTATGCAAAATTTGATTACAAAAGCCTTCATTACCCCGTTGTACTCTGACCAAAGATTTTCCATAGAGATGGTAGGCCCAGTACAAACAATCATCAAAATCATTAAATATTCGATTCCCAATTTGCAAACCCAAATCTTTTATACGTGCCGTCACTTTTTTAATAGATTTAAGGTTTTTAAATGGATTGCTGAAATTATCTTCTAACCCATAAACTTCAACATTATTTTTAATTAATGCAATTAAAGAAGGTTCAACTGTATTTAATTTGCTTAAAGATTCCAGAGTGTAAGGTTCCAAATTGTCTAATGCAGCTAAATTTTCATCGAAAAATACTATTTTCTTGTTTATCTTACCTTGCCTTTGCAATTTTAAAATACAATCCAGACAATCCTCGCTTGCATAGGAATAATGGTTTTCCCCTATCAAGATGCATTTTTTACCATTGCTTATTTGTTCCAGAAACCAATCTTCGAATTCCATTAGCACATCTCACTAAAAAGACAATAGAGCCATAACTCAATCAAGGTGATTATTATACTAAATAATAAAACAATAAAATAATGATCAATATGATTTATAAATATACAATTCTAATTGCTTGTCTTTCCCGTTGTTATCCCTAACTACATGATATGGAATTGAAAATTGTTGAACCAAAATCACTCTTCTCATGACACGATATCCTGCACAAAAAATACTGTGATCAATGGTTCGAAAGATTGAGTTCGCATGTGATTTGAACCAGGCTGCCTATAAAATGACAAGCCCTGGCTACCACGTGTTGCACTGTCGTTCAGCAAACAGCGTTTGCATTTTTTTATTTACAGCAGACGCAATCCGATTGTTTTCGGTTTTTTCTAACTTGTCCAAATTCTGCTTCAATTGATTCATCCACTCCTGATCAAAACCTTTTTGACAGAATAATCTATTTTGGCGCACATATTCTTCCAGAAGTTTCGATTGTTTTTTACCAAGATGCGTATGCTGGTTTGAGGAAATCAAGATTCCATCCAAAATAGCATAAATGTCGGTTTCTAATGCCGGAAAAGAGCGATTTTTTTCATATAAATTGGAAAAATTAACATCATGGTACTCTTCATGCGCCGTAGCAGGTGAAATCTTATTATGATGTTCTGCCAAAGGGATACAACCGACCTGGAATATACCAAGCACGATAATAATAAAATGTCTTCTCATCATACACCACCTGCAAATTGAGCATAAAGAACAATCTATTATGAAATTTACATATCTACTCAGCATTGAGGAAATATTTCAATTTTGACTAAGATACGAAATTCATTTCATTTTATCCAGCTCATGCTTGTTCTAAGCACTTACTGCGGCTGCTAAACCAACTGTTTTAGGAGGATCTGAAAATTTGGTAATTTGAGAGGAAATATCTTCTGCAAAGAATACAAAGTGTTTTTTATGCTTCTCAATCACTGGAATACCCTCACTCTGGCCAATGATAATACCATGACCATGCCATGTTTTATCGGATACATCCTGCTTTAATTGCAGTGAAGTTGAAAACATTAATACACGACTGTCCATATCTATATTGAATACTGCTGAATCACCCCCTGTTTCTAGCAGGGAGTGAGCAATTTTTTTTTGCTTTACCCATTCCAGAATAAAGGAAATCAAATGTTTTTCTTGAATCCTGGAAGGCGAAATAATTAATTTAACATCGGATAATGAATTGCTTTTTAAAACATATTCCAACATCTCATTTAATATCGTTTCTTTTCGTTTATCATCCTTGTCCGAAGCTTCACTGGACATATGAGTAAAGGCGGCAGAACAACCGCTATCACTGCCGTAGATAGCAACAGCAGCGCAGGTAGCCAATCCATCGGTAATAAAAGTCTTATTCGTACCGTTACTATAGATAACCTCATCCATACCAACATTTACAGCGTTTTTTATAAAGGCAAAACATTGCTCTTTCGCCATCAATTTAAATTTTTTCATTTTCAATATCAAAGTCATTTATAAACCAAATTGTCATTATTTTTTACATTTTAAATGAAAAATGAATCTTATGAAAAGAAAATCATATAATTTTTATGAAAAATTTATCCGTGTTATCCCGTTAAATAAACCCAATAAAAAATTATTGGTTTGTTTTTATGTTGAACACTATGATTAATAAATCGCTAGGTTCAACCAAACACTGAGGCTAACCGGTGCTATACGCCATATTTGACAATAACTTAAAAAGTCTTTTCTGGACAATAAAGTTTCAAGCTTAAGAAGAAGTGCTTCAATCGCAGATAAGTTAAGAGAATCCACTGATGTATGTAAGCTTTTGGTTTGAAACGCTTTTTAAACAGGGACAATTGGGATTCGACACTATTTCTGTATAATGATAAGGTAGTTATAGGGTGGCAGAATTTATGTAAATTCATCTCTTTGATGAGTTGGTCAATAGCCTATATAATTCTTGTTACTAATTGAAATCAATGGACGGGCAATGCCTCAACCATAGCTAAGCTAAAGGATACCAATGTTTCAATCCATTCTAATAATTGCACTAATGACTTTTAGCTTCATCACTAAAGCAGCCCTCCCTGCTGATCCAATCCAGCGCTGCCTGGATATTAGAAGGCTCGTGGATATCACCTCAAGACAGAAAATGGCAGCCAAAGAACCCGGGGTGTTACGTTTTAAATTTCATAAAATTTCAGCATCAGAACTCCCGTTAGATAACCCTGTGGGTAATATGGATGAAGTTATCCAGGCATTAAATAATCAGATTGAAAACTGCAATAATAGCTATGGTGAATTCCAGACAGTAACAATCGCTGGCCATCAATTCAAACGCCAGGAATGGTGCTTAAATACCAACAAAAAAATGCTGACTCTGGCAAAAGCCGCCCATGGTGATTTTAAAAAATTTTTATCGAGCATCAAAACCGAGTTTGACTGGTATAAAAGCGATGGTTGGCCGGAAAACCACGCAGGATTTAAAAAAGGTGAATTCCAATTTACCGCCTATTACGCCCCTGCCGCCGTCGAGGCCCGCACCAATCGAGGTGGAGCATTTTTGTATCCTCTTTATAGTAACCCAGGAGTTGTCAGTGTTATTTTGGAAAGCAAAAAATATAATTTAAAAACTCCTCTTTGCGGGGTGGACCCGCTTAGCAAAGTGATGCGTGGATTTTGCCTGAAAAATGCGGACGGCACCTACTCTGTAGCACCAGACCGAGAAGAAATTGAGCATGGGGCTTTAAATCCAAAATATATAATTGGCTATCTTAAAGACCCAAATGACTCTGCTTTTTTAATGCTACAAGGCTCTGGTTCATTACTCCTTGATGGCAAATTGTTTCACATCAATTACGATGGTGCCAACGGCAGGCCACGCACGATGCTTGGTCGCATAGTCCAATGCGCTCAAGATCCAACCTGTGGTGGCAATCTTGACAAAATGGAACGTTGCGCTAAAGATCCGAAATGCCATGATGAAGCCAAGTTACGCTGCAACGTATCTAAAAAAATCAGGCAAAGCGCTGCATCAGAAAAGCTCATTCGGCAATATCTGAACAATCTTACCCCTGATAAAGCAGACAATTTACGGAATCGAGATCAAAGCTATGTATTTTTTGCCAAAGAAGATGGTGGCCCTTATGGTTCAGAAAATATTTCTCTAACCCCCCATGTGTCATGTGCAACCGATCACAGGGTTATTCCTGTTGGAATGAATTTTATCTATCATTGCAAAAAAGCTACTTCATGGTGTGTAGCTCAGGATGCAGGCGGTGCAATTATAGGGGCTCATGTTGACGTCTATAAAGGTGAGGGAAATCAAGCAGGTGTGGAAGCAAATCAGTTAAATCATACTGGAACATTATTTGTGGCACTACCTAAACGGAAATAGAAAGAAGGCAACCAATACTTATTTCGAGTAATTACTTTTATTGGCTATGGTCATTTAGGGTGCTGTTAATCTACAACCGAATAAATAAGAATGCTTTTTGATTTGGATTACTTTGCGCAATGAGCAAGGAAAATGCGGCTAAGCTTTTTCCTATGATCTGAGAACAAAATGATTCCATTGGGGTACTGATTAACATCGCCCAAGCTCGCCATTAAAACCACATATTTTTAATATATATTCAGCATTTATCTTATATAATTTATTGAAAAAAAAAAGATATTACAAATAGTATATATCACATATGATTATAATTAATTGTCTATTTTTTAATCTTTATGATTAAATATAATTAATTGGTTCGCTTTTGGAGAGTATCATGTCCATTATATCTAATCATGACATCACTTTTAGTTCCACCCAAAAGGATTTGATCGAAAAACAGCAAAAAAATGACATTAAAAATCAACACATCGCAGATGTAAAAGCGAATAAGGGAGGAGAAACATCAGAAAAATTGATTGTTTTTGGTGCCAAAACAACAGCTCTTGCGGCGTGTGGTATCGCTCTATTATTTCCACTCACAGCACCAATGATTATTCCCATAGCACAAGTCAGTGGTGCAGTGGCACTAGTCATCATTACTCGCAAGTTTATCAAAAGCTCCTAACAGCGCCTTTAGGCGCTAGAATGCAATGGGAAGGCTTGTATTACTTTCCATTGCAATGAGTGCTAATTTCAGAAATTCCATGTATTTCTATTGGAGCAGCTCTATCAGGAAATTCAGCCATTAATTTTAATGATCCTCCCATAACTGAACTATATTTACTCAAAGTTGAAATTAACCTATCAGAACATTTTTCCAAACGAGAGATTCCATCTTATTTCATATGTAATATTTCACCAAGGTCTTCTTGAGTTTTTTGGTGCCAGACGTAAATGACCCAAAGTCATTTCTTCAGCAATGAGTTGATTAGCTTGGTTTTGAGTAATATCCAACCTATCCTTTGCGAGATATTTCATTGTGCCATTAAGTGGTTTCGCCATGAAACAACTTAATGTTTTAAATTTGATAAATGTTCATCAAATATCAAATCTTTCGTTTAAATTATATCGTTATAAAGCTGTGTTTCCTTGCTATCTGATTACTCTCCACAAACGAACGGAGTCGCCTTTCGCACAGAGCCAAATTTCTCTGAAACTTTTAAATGAGCTAAACCTTCGTTTTGAACCATTTCATTTTGTATGGACTCACAGCTTAAACCTATCTCACTCAAATAAAAAATTGGCAATCGATACATAAATCTCTCAGATCTCTTCTATCAAATATTACCTTATTATCACAAAGAACATTGCTTAAAAATGACAGTTTAATAAGCTTTTGGTAGTAATAAAACAAGCCGGAACTGGCGAACAAATCCGGCTGGAATAGAAATTTATAGAACCATTTATAAGTTTAGAGTTCTTGAAACCTCAGATGAATGCTCCAGTTCAACCTGGGCATCAGCATGGCTTCGTGTCCTTAAATTCGCAAATTGCTTTCTTAAATTATTGTAAGTCGTCGCCGCTTTATTTT
The DNA here is from genome assembly GCF_000008485.1 of Legionella pneumophila subsp. pneumophila str. Philadelphia 1. NCBI lineage: Bacteria > Pseudomonadati > Pseudomonadota > Gammaproteobacteria > Legionellales > Legionellaceae > Legionella > Legionella pneumophila. The sequence goes on from NC_002942.5 coordinate 2,878,738, forward strand.
CATCAATCACAGTACGTGCTTCATCTTTATAATAGACATTCCCCCGCTTCCCAAAATAGCGGTGTGAAGCCAAAGCCGCTCTTATCGCAATTAATTCCGGAGAAATTTTGTCATTAGAGAAAATTTTACCTCGATCTTCCACAGGCACGTTGAGTAATGCCTTTTCTATTCTGTCCGCTTTGGCATTCATGCCAACGCTAAATAAGCATTTGGCTTCCTTGCGATAATTTGCAATGACTTTGTTAATCGCTTCGGTTACTTTTATTGCACTATTAATTTCCTCAAATGATTGTTGCAACGTTATAGAATCCATATCTTTTGAGCTACCCATTTTTTCATAAGACTCCTTGATAAAGTCGTCCATTTTTTGATCTTTTTGACCCACTTGATGTTTTGCAAGATTCTCAAGAGAGTCTAATAGTTTTAGCCTTGTCTCATCTTTTCCAAATCGGCAGTATCTTGCAATCTTTTCATTATCCATCTCTAATACTTGGCAACAATTCCCTGACTTTAGGTGACTGCTTGATTGTTTATGAATCCACTTTACAATATTCTGATAATTCTCTTGTTGAGACCCCAGGCCCAAAATTGGACTAAAGTCAGTCTCCATAAGATTGCCATTCAAATAACGTTTAATATTCAAAGTCACATTAGCAGGTATTAAATCAGGATTTTTAGAGAAGATCTCATACAGTGGCTTTAATATATCTTCCTTGTCATCGTAAAACTCAAAATTAATCTTTTCATCAGGATATTGTTGAGCTATATACTGTATCTGTGAATACAGCATTAAAAATTTACTCTCATCGCTTATGCAATGGAGTGAATTTAGTTGGCCACTGAGCGCCGATTTTACCAGTTCTGCTAGAGACTCACTGTTTAATGAATTCAAGTCATTCAAGCCTTTAATCACTTGCAGGGCACTGTGAAAAGTATCTCCAATTGCGGCATTCTCACAGATTAAATCAGGAACAAGTAATGGATGAAAAGTTGCCCCCATGACATCACACAACTCTTGAGCTACTGGTATAAATAAAGTAGCTGCTCCTGCATTTAAATTGATTAAATCCGCTTTGAGGTTTTGCCTGTTAGAACCAATAAAAACATGGATGGGATCGCCATTATTATTTTTACCCAGAATTTCCTTATTGGCGTTAAATAAACTGTTAGCATCCCAAACTTTCCTCCCATCATTTGTTTGTAAAGACTCTTTATATTTCCTGTTTGAGATACATTGATCAAAATCCAAGGATTTAACTGTTATGCTCATTTTCGTCTCCAAGGTTAGAATAATTACCTTTATTGTTTAATTATTTTACATATTGCACTGTTATTTTGAAAACGAATTTTATTTATATCTGATATTATTATTTTTAATATCAATGAATGTAATCAACGGAGCTAAAAACAAATCCATAGTTGATAATGATGATGTATCAATATTTCAGATAGGAATCAGTGCATTTTTTTACCATTAGGAACATGAGGCTCAACGGAAGCCAGACATATAGCACCCTTCTCATCTGAAAAACCAAGCAATAGAAATTGAGAGAGGAACCCGGCAATATTTTTCTCCCCTAAATTCACGCATCCAATAACTATCCGCCCTATCAATGCTTCCGGCGTATAATGCACTGTTATTTGCGCAGAGGTTTGGAGAACGCCAATATCGGCACCAAAATCCACCCAAACTTTATAGGCAGGTTTCCTGGCACGCAGGAATGGTTCTGCTTTCACAACGGTACCGGAACGCAAATCGACTTTTTCAAATTCTTCATAAGATATCGTCATTTTTCCACCTCAACGTTTTGCATAGACTGTAATTGAAAGTATAACCATGCCCATTCCAATTATTTGCCCTATCGTTAATTGCTCACCAAGAAATATCCAGGCAATAGTCACTGTTGCCAAAGGCATTATAGCGGTCGATAACGAAGCCATGACTCCATCAACTGTCTGGCAACCGAAATACCAAAAAACATAAAAAAGGCCAGAACTTAATCCCAGAATAATTAAAATTAGCCAATCCAAAGTATGGATAGTGAAACTGTCCCATGTGCTAAAGCTTAAGCAAAATAACAATAAAATCGCATTAATCCCATTGAGCAAGGAAGAAATTAAAAATACAGGTAATGAATTAACGTGCATTTTACTTAAAATATAATACATGGCTTCAGGCAGAAGCGAAGTTAAAACAAGTGCGTCACCTAAAAAAGAATGGCTTACGTTGATGTCGCCTAGCTTGTCGCATGCAATTACAACTAATCCAAGAGTAGCAAAACCCACACAAATGGCTTTTTTGCCTGATATTTTCTCGCCAAGAATTAGCCACGACATGATAGCAATAATCGCGGGCAAAGCACTCGTTATAATGCCAGCTACGTTAGCATCCGTATATTGTAAGCCCCATAATATAAGGAAATTAAAAAGTACTCCCGCAGATAATGCCTGAGCAAAAATAAAAAACCAATCTCTTCGTTTTAACTGTAAAAAATAAGAATACATGGGTAATTTTTTCGCTGGGGTTAGCCAATGTAACAGTAATAAAATGACAGCAGCCAGTGTAAAACGAAGTGCAAGTATGTAAAGAACAGGAATTGACGAAAGTACGTATTTTGAAAATACAATATTAATGCCTACCATAATTTGGGCAAAGATAAGAAAGAGCATGCCCTGGATAAAATAAGTATTGGATTTTTTCACATCAATAACCATCTTGGTCTTATTTAATAATCGATACCATCAAATGAATTCGTAGTCTATCAATTTAAAACCAGAGCTTATTTATCTATTTCACGCATTTTCTTTGCTGTTAACGCTTTGGATCTCCATTGAGAAGGGGATTCACCGAATACTTTACTAAAACGGCGACTAAATGCGGGCAAGTTTTCATAACCTACTTCAAATGCGATTGCTTCAATGGAACAATTTTTCTGAGATAATAATTTTTTAGCATGGAGTAATTTTTTCATCCGCCAATATTCGGCAATACCACAGCCTAACATCTGTTTAAAACGGCGCTGCAATTGACTAATGCTCAAATAACAATGTTTCGCTACCCTGTTCACATTCACAGAATCTGCAAAATAAAGATCAATCCATTGTTTTGCTCTGATAACAACCAGATCCGGTTCGGGTGAAAAAGAACTTGCCGCAAAGTGAAACAATAATTGATTGATTAAAGAGTCTGTAAAAAAATCTCTTTCATTATGTGCTAAATAATGGTGGGTAAATTGGATGAGCTTTTTAGTACTGGCGGTTAAATTGAGAATATTAGACTCAAAAGCTTCGTCACGAAGAGAGTTTTGAGTAGTAGCATCAATCACTAAAAACAGATTTTTTTGACTTCCGGCAAAACAATGTTGTTCATTAGGCGCAATGTATACTCCGATATCATCATTAACGACACCGGAGTAGTGACCTACCTCTAGCTCCATAGAACCTGAGACGGGCAGTACCAATTGCGCAAAATCGTGAGTGTGACTGCAACTTTCAGTATGGTAAGAACGAAGATCAATACGATTAGTCAGCAACATATTGCTCCCAAGCAAGCATTTACCTTTAAAAGAAACAGATTATATCATACTTAATTTGAGCCCCATTGAGAGAGGTAGTCAGGAAATTAGAGAGCGTTATTTGGATCAGCTTGAGTTTTTTATCACACGGATAGGTCAGGACTAACAAAGGCTTTAAACGCCTGGGTAGAGTTTATTGAAAATAGGCAACGGGATCGCCCAGGGCTAGACCCTGTTGTAGTGAGCATCTCACAGATTCATTGAATCAATCTAAATTTTAATCAACTCCCTCTAGTTTGCTTATCCTCATTTAGCAGAGCAATCCTTGAGTAGTGCCTTGGGTTTCAAACGCATTTCTTGCATTAATGCCTTACGAAGAATGATGCTATTCTCTTGGGTTGCACCAGACCAAAAGCCGGTAGCACAGGTATTCGTATTACAATCACCGCCAAAAGTAAAAAAAGCTTGAGTGTTCTCAATCGTACAAAGACACAAAGCACGTTTTGAATTTTGTGGATCAACCGTACATGGCATGTCTAGGCAATTTGTCCAAGGCAATCCTTCTGAGCAGTTCATCTTTCTTTTAAATGCAAATTGCTCAAATGAAAAAGTTGAAACAAGTGACGTCACTTTGTATCTGTCTCTAATAGGCTTTCTCTCTTTACATGTTTTATAACCGGCACTTTTACCTTTTTCTACTATGCAATCACAAACTGCGTTGGCCGGATTTCCAGACGTGGGAATACAACGAGCGGAAGTGCAAAGCGCATACTCCTGATCACATATAATTGGCGTTGCAGAGGCCTGTACAAACCCCGTATTGAGAAATAAAAAAGCAGCTATTAATCCAATCCATTTTCCAAGCATCAAGTTCATTTTTCAGATCTCTTTATTTTTTATTTATAGCAGCATATTTATACTATTATCGAATCGTATGAGCTTTAAATAGGTGACTGGACATTGTAGACTAACTCTGGTCCCACTATGATTAATTATTGAGCACATGACAATAACTACTATAACTTCTCCTCAAGAAACGAGATACATTGATCTATCTTCTTGTTATTTTTATTACTCTTCTCGCATTCTTGCTTTCGTTACATGGCTTAGTTGCGGCTTATTCGGAATTTACATACTTTTCTTTTACGCAAACTCTCTAATATCCGACTCTGCCTCTCGTTGGAACAATGTATTACCTAATCTTTATATCAAATCGCACACCGCATCAACTTTAGGTATTGCCATTCACTTTACTGCAGGCGGTATTATTCTTGCAATGGGATTTTTACAGTTACTCAGCACCATTCGTCATTACGCACCCGGGATACACCGCTGGTTAGGGCGCATCTATGTCATTGCTGCTGCTCTTACAGGAATAGGCGGATTGACTTTCATCGCTTCAACCGGAACTATCGGTGGGCTGGTAATGGATATTGGTTTTGGTCTTTATGGATTATTAATGATTTTGTGTGCCTTACAGGCTTACCGTTATGCTAGACAATTAAAATTCGATAACCATCAGGCTTGGGCTATTCGTTTGTTTGCACTTGCGATCGGCTCATGGCTCTACAGGATGGAATACGGCTTCTGGTTTCTCATGACAAATAAACTATGGCATACCCAAACATTTCAAGGCCCTTTTGATTTTGTGATGGCATTCTTCTTCTATCTGCCCAATTTGTTGATTGCTGAAGCCTATTTACGAGGCCGCTCAGCACAAGTTAGTCAGTTTTCCAAACTCATTGCTGGAACCGTGATAAACTTGGCTAGCGGTTTATTAGCAGTAGCTACCTATTTTTTCGCTAAACAATATTGGTTACCAGCAATTTGGGGACATAGCATTAGATAGCAAGCTTAGCCTGGTTGCTTTAAAAACCTCATCACTTATGGCGAGGGGGATGTCAAAACAGCCCTGCTCTCTAAAGTAGGGTTAGAATTGGGCTTATGAGTACGCTCTTCGCTCAAGCCCACATCAAAAAATCTTAGCCCAGCTTGCCTGATATTTGAATCATCAGGTTTGGATAATTTTTCTGATGTTGGTAATAGAGTATTATTTTGCAGCACATCTGAAGTATGGCTGTGACTCATTTTCTCTATCAATGGCTTGTCCATCTCTGAAGGACATGGAGTCGATTTTTTCCTATCAAAAACGGTGGGCCAGGTAAAAGCTATCGATACAAATACTAAAATGACCGGAGACAATATTGCCATGGTAATGGTTAATGCAAATTTTGCCCCTATTGTTTCTCCCAGCGTTTCACCAATATGAATCCCGCTTCGGATTCCACCAGCAACAGAATAAGCAAGAGAATCACCTATCAATGCAAACAATTTGAGCATGTTGATAGCTCCGTGCTTTATCTTTTGCGCTCTTGTTAGGTTTTCTTCCGGTGGTTGGTATATTGATTCAAATTTTTCTTTTAGATCGACATACGTTTTCGGGTTAAAGACTTTATATACTTGTGAAAAAGTATTGACAACCATCGTTGTTGAAGTACATATCATGGCAATAAAGTGTGCTAAAAGGGTATCAGGAGTCGCACCTAAGGCATTGAAAAGCTTATTAACCCCTGAAACCGTTGTAAACCAAGTTAGCGTCGCATAAACAGCCAAAAAGACCGTACTTACCATTCCTAATAAAACACATCGCAAAAGACCATAGGGTTTTTGGTAATCTTCAATAAAAAGATTTTTAAATTTTGTATAATTTTCACGTATGCCGATAGCTTGAAACGAATAAAAAGAGACCGCTGCAACCACAGACAGCCCAATTGTAAGTATCAAAACCAGAGGGTTAGAGATTAGCATGCCCGCCCCCAAAAACGTGAGAAGTCCTACGAGACCAGCATATCCAGAGATGCCCGCAGAAATGCACGCTAACAAGGTCACTACACCAAAAAATAATTTCTGGCCTCTATCGAATATCGTTTTTTCTTTTATATTTTCTTCAAGGGTCTTAAACGTTTTTTGTTTTTGAGGCTGAAAGCCGGCACTATCAAGCATGGCTTTTCCGCGGCTTAATAAGCAAACTATTCCATTACATAAGGAAAGTATTATCGCCAAACCGAGGCTAAGGCCAAAAGGCGCTCCTAAAGTACTTAATAATCCCAGGCAAAATACCATACACAGCGCCATGGAGGTAACGACTTTGCCAATGACCAATGGCACTCCTTTTATCAGCCTGTTTCTATTTTGAGTCGGTGTTCTCGCAAATTCCTGGCCATTGCTAGAGCAGCTAGCAATCTGTAAGACTTCCTGCTTAGATAATCTTTTTCCACCTGAAAGTATCTCTCCCCACTTAAAGGTAAGGAAACTCCAAAAATAGTGAGAAAAAGGACGATTAAGAAGATCTGTTATGCGAAGATCCCCGTTTAGAATGGCTTGTTGAACTTTTTGCGATTCTTCTTTAGTAAATTGATATTGGTTGAAAGAGGTAATAATCCAATCTTTTTGAGTACGAAATTTTCTTCTTAAAACCATTATCACTTCGGGACGTTTATGATTAGCAAAGTCGATTTGATCTTGTTCTAATAAACTAACTATTTCTTTCATTACAATAAATCCTTTTTTAATACAAACTGCGTAGCTTATTTATAAATTCACAAGAATTCCATTAAATTTTTATTTCAATCATCAATAGGTATGATCCTGTTAAATTTTCACTAGAAAGATTTGACATACTTTGCGAGTTACATTCTAATCATGTTTTTTTCATGATCATGGACAATCATGGCATTATTGAGTTTTCTAAAACCTGCTCCATATCTTGATGAAATTCAGGATAAAAACGTTGTTAAACGGCAATATCGTTATTGGCGTATTCGCACCTTTTATGCAATGTATATAGGGTATGCGTTGTTTTATTTTACGCGAAAGAGTTTTACCTTCGTGATGCCTGCGTTACAAAGCACCTTGGGGATGACTAAAACTGAACTGGGAATGATCGCCAGCATTTTGAGTTTAAGTTATGGTATCAGCAAATTTTTGAGTGGAATTCTTGGTGATAAATCTAATCCTCGTTATTTAATGGCGATCGGACTGATTTTGACAGGTGTTTTTAATATTTTGTTTGGATTGTCTTCTACCTGGTGGTTATTCGCTATTTTTTGGGGATTGAATGGTTGGTTTCAAGGGTGGGGCTGGCCAGGATGTACTAAATTATTAACACATTGGTATTCTCAATCGGAGCGTGGCCGTTGGTGGAGTCTTTGGAATACATCACACAACGTTGGTGGTGCATTAATTCCTTTGATTGTTGCTGTGTGCGCGCAATACTTCGGCTGGCGTTCAGCCATGTTTGTGCCTGGGATCATTTGCATTTTAGGAGGTGTTTTTTTAATCAATCGTTTAAGAGATACCCCACAATCACTTGGTTTACCCGCGATAGAGCAATATCATGAAGATTTTTCTGGTTCCACAAATCACCACCAGGAGAAAACAGAACTCTCAGTCAAAGAAATTCTTTGGAATTATGTGTTGTGCAACCAATATATTTGGATACTGTCCATTTCTTATTTGTTTATTTACATTGTCCGAACGGCCATTAATGATTGGAGCATGTTGTATTTAACGGAAGTGAAAGAGTATTCCTTAATCACTGCAGGCAGTTGTGTCATATGGTTTGAAGTTGGTGGCTTTTTTGGAAATCTGGTTGCCGGCTGGTCTTCTGATAAAATATTTCAAGGTAAACGCAATCCAATCAACGTTCTTTTTACTGCAGGCGTATTTGCCACTTTATTGCTGTTTACGTTAACCAGGGCATATACACCGTTCCTCGATGCTTTGTTTCTTTTTTTCTTTGGTTTTTTTATCTTTGGACCACAAATGATGATCGGTATGGCCTGTGCGGAATTAGCACATAAAAAAGCAGCGGCGACTGCAACTGGCTTTGCCGGATTTTTTGCTTATTGTTTAGGTGCTGTTCTGGCCGGTGCTCCTTTGGGTGCAATTATCAAAAATTACGGCTGGGATAATTTCTTCCTCACATTGTTTGTTTGCTGCTTGATTCCATTACTTTTGATGCTGCCGCTCTGGCATGTGAAAGTTAATCCAAAGTATCGTCAATCAGAATTTTCAGGCAAATCCGAATTTGCTTAGTGATTGGCTTCCCAGGGTAATCCAGAAAAAGTAGGTCGGACCTGCCTTGGCCCGACCTGCTCTTGCTACCTCCACATGAATGCCCCTGGGGTATAGAGATATCCTTGTTGTGATAGGACAAGAGGTTATACAGAAAAATTTGTTGGTACATATTCATCCAAAAAATGTATAATCAATCAAATCAATGATGAAAGCAAATGATAAAAATGTGTTACCTATTGACGATTTTCTTTGCAAGAAATATCTTTGATTCTCGTGATCTATGAATTACGTATATTTAAAATCTGTAGCGGAAGTAGAAGATAACTTTATGAATTATTATTCGATTTTGTTGACCATTAAACGACTCATTATAGGTTTACTCCCCATACTACTGGTTGCTTGTACGCATCAGCAATCTCATGGTCCGGATCACTATGTAGTCAGAGGGAAAACATATCATGTGATGAAGTCTGCCAAACACTACAAAGCAAAAGGAATTGCTTCCTGGTATGGGTCACACGCTCGGCACCAAAAAACATCGACCGGAGAGCGTTACAACATGTATGCGATGACAGCCGCTCATCCAACGCTCCCAATTGCTACACGAGTACGTGTCAAAAACCTGAATAATGGCCGATCGGTTGTGGTTCGAATTAACGATAGAGGTCCTTTTTTATCAAACAGGCTAATTGATTTATCCTTTGCTGCCGCTAAAAAACTCGGTATAAAAGGCATTGCTCCTGTTGAAATTGAAGTCGTTTGAAAATGCTAAGAAGTAAAGCTTACTCAAGCTAATAACCTGATTTACCTGGTTAACTTATTAAATAATCTAAAATTAAGAAATCGTCCTATTCATCAATGAATTTCATACTCATTTAGACTTTAAAATAATTCATAGTAAATTAAGTACTTGCAAGTGAAAGGCTATTCTCTGAATTTTAAACTTCATAAAAATGATGTAGAGAATCATTATTCAATAAGTCAACAGCATAAAATTAAATCGCAACTGGATGATTGAAATATTGATTATTACAGAAATCAATGTATTTCTCCTTGGATCATTGCTATTGACTTTAGATATCGATACATATACCTGAATCTCGAGATTTGTTTGCAGGATCTCACAAATTTTAAATCCCGAGGACAAGCCCCGGGATGTCGATTGAGGAAGCTAAAGTGAATGGCAGTAGCTTCTAGGACATACCAAGGCACCTGGATAATGGAGAAAGGAGAAAATTGTTAAATCATTCTATTGAGAAATGGTTGATCTTCTTTGATTTCAATCGGGGCTGATATATGTTTATCTATTGCTGTTTTAGCTTTAGTTAAACTTACGGCTATATCCCCTTTTTTATTTGGATCATAAGCAATTTTCTTAAGGTATTGATCAAATTCTTCGCTAACCTCATTAGCAGATTTTCTTTGTAATTTAGATGCCAAATTTTCTAAACTCTGTGCTATAGGCAGGTGAACTGAAAAGAAACCAGCAATTTGCCTTCCCCAGGAAATTGAACGAGAATTGTTACGTATTTCAGCTGCTACTTTATTAAAAATATGCGAAAGTTCCATGTTATCTACTTGATGAATTAATCCTGAAAAAAATTGTTCTGTATTTTGCAGATATTTATTATGAGTCGCATGTATTGTGGGTATTCCTTTTGACTGTGCGGCTTCTATTTCTGTATGGTCATCATCGATAAATACTTTTATCTTATTACCGCTCATTTTTTGGATATACAAAATGAAACTTGCTTTATCAGGAAAGTTTGTTTCACCATACCTTGTAAATAATAAACGATTATCATTGTCTTCAAATGTGAAATTTTCTAATGGCATAATTGAAGACTCTAGATCATAACTTTGTAATTGGAGCTGTCTTAACCTATTTAAGTCTCCTCGTGAACTGACGATCACAACATGATATTTTTCTTGAAGTTGTTTCAGCGCTTCTACTGCACCAATAAACATAGGAGACATTTGATAAATAGTATTGTTTTCGTCTGTTACCGATTCAAAATCTTCTGCGTTCTCTCTATTGACTAATGTATCATCCCAATCAATAAAAATTAGTTCTTTGGCCATGGTTAACTCCAGATTAATCTTAAATAATTTAATGTAACAATCGCAAGATCATAAAGATTAAATTTTTTACAATTATAGCCCGTTAGAGCAATAGAAATAACTGTCATTTTTTAGCAGTGAAATAGGAATAAACTAAGTGTAAAAAGAATAGGAGCAGAGTAATCCCAGGTGTAAATGAAGTTTTTTTAAATTTTTTTCATCCATTATTTTAGGTTCAACCCTATGACAAAACCTACAATTAATCAATAATGCGGTATCAATCTTTTGCTGTTCAAGATCATTATCAGTATTTCTTCCTAATCAGTAATTTCGAGTGCTAAAAACCAATCATTTGGTAGTTGCTTTTTCACAAATCTGTCTGCTCGTCCATGTGTTTGGATCATCTTAATTGCTCCAGTAATTTTCATTTATTAAATCCTGTAGCTTAAGTAATAGAAACAGAAACAAGTTGTCGGCGTGATTATAGGTAAAAAATAAGTGCCATAACTGTTCAATTTCGACAGTTATTTTATAGATCAAAATGGTTAAAATATGTCTAATTATTTCAATTTAGACGAGTTAGCAAATACATGAATAACTATTTTGGGAGTAATTAAAATATGTTTGATAGAAATATAAAAGAAATAATCAATGAATTACAAGAAAAGGATTTACTTCCGGACACTGGAAAAATTATCGGCGGACCCCGAAATCAATTTGATAAGAAAGGAGAGATAAAACAAGGGTATCTTTTTTCAGTTATGAACAAAGAACCAATAGGAAAAGGTGGGTTCGCTTCTGTTTATCCTGTTACGCTGTATCGGCAAGGTGAAACTGGATTTGCTAAAAAATCTACTGATCATAAGAAGTTTGTAACAAAGAAATTTAATTTAAATAAACTTAAAATAAAATACACCAACTTAAATATAGAAAATTTAATTGAAAAAGAGTTTGAGTTTTGTCGAAAAGCAGGGCACTTAAGTATAAAACCACCTGTTTACAATAATAATAAATGTTATCTAACGATGAAACGAATGCCAGGGATGGATTTAAATCGTATCTTCAATAAATTAATGGCTAATCCTCATTATCTTACAGAGGGTCAACGAATTAAGATAACCTATGCTTTATTATTGGCTTTGAAAAATCAGGTGATTGATAAAGGAATTATTCATCGAGATATAAAGCCTGAGAATATTCATGTTAAAGTGGTTGACCCTGTTGAAGTGAATATTTTCGATTACGGACTTGCCAAAAATGCAGGCGAAGACGATAACCTATTTCCTGGAAGTGAAAGTTGGGCAGCGCCTGAAATGTTTATTGGCTTAAAGCACGATAGTAAAGCTGATATTTTTTCAATGGGAAGAGTGATTGCCTTCTTATGGGGCGAAAGTGCTACAAACTATTTGAGTAATAACCCCCTTAATAAAAGCCGAAATGCAGCAAAAAACCTTAATTTGCCCGCACAAGTTAAATGGGTAGAGCCATTTTTGAAACAAATGTTAGCGGAAAGACAAGAGGATAGAATAGAGATTGATTCCGCAATAAACCAATTTAAGCAACTTGCGTCCATTAACGCGCCGAAGCTTAAATTACCTCAATCCTCAATAAAGAATCACTCAAATATTAATAATCTCTGCTTTTTTCAAAATCCAACTAAAAGCACAAACAATTCTGATCTTACACAATTAAATATTCAGCGGGATATCAAAAAGGATTTGCAGGAATTATTAGAGAATCTTCCTGGTGAATTTTCTCATTATCGCAGTAATATAATTTTTAAAAACACAATAGGCCGTTTTACAACAATACAAAAAATGATGAATGAACTAAATCGGATCATGGATGAAAACGAATCTCAAGATATACCCAAGGAATTATATGATTTTATTCATCAATATCAGAATAAATTTTTGCATGCAAGCGAAGCTAATATTATAAGAAAAATAAATGGCTTCTTAGAAGATATAGAGTATCAAAATTTAACCAATTCAGGCTTTGAATTATAATATATTGATTTTACTCTGGGTTTGTTAGGAACGCATCGCTAACAAATCCCAGATAATTGTAAGATTTTTCAAGCCTTTTTCAAAGGATTTAGTATATATATCTTCTTTATTGTAACAACCCCATTTGCTTTTTATATTATTAAGATGAAAAATAACGGTTCTTTCAGTAATATGAAGCAATGGTGCAATAAGCTTGATCGATTTTCCTTGTAAAAAATAGTACAAAACCTCCATTTCTCTCCGAGACAAATTAATCGTTGTTTTTAGCCAATCATCAACATTAACATTGATTTTAAGATTAGGTGTTAAAAAGGTATTTTTTGAATTAAGGTTATTCATCAGTTGATGGAGATTCATAAATTTCGTAAAGCCAATGACACCATGAGTTTTTCCATCTTCATCTTTAAGCGGTAATTTGTGAGATAAGGCAAATATTTTTTCACCGTTTTTAGTAATACAATCATCTAATTGAAAGTAAATAATTTCTTCCATTGCCGAGTAATCATGACTATTATAAAAATGCGCATATTTCCCAAAGGGAAGTGCTTTATCAGGCATACCCATAATATCTTTTTCTTGTAATTGCAATTGTTTGAGTCCCCTATTATTCATATACTGGTAATGAAAATTCTTATCTTTGATGTATACGGTACTATGGGAGTATTCAAAAATTGTTTTTGTATAAGTCAAGAGTTTTTCAGGGATCATAAAGCTATTGTGACACAATCTTTTTGGTTGAAAATAATACCACAAGATTATAAATAAATCAATTTACTTTTTTATTAGATCCTGAACTACTTATTTTAATTAATAAATCTTGGATTGATTGTATTATTGGATAAAAATGACCCAATCTCGCTTTGTAAAAGATGTGATTTCCCTGGATGAATTTAGCTGTAAATTGACTATTATTGTTAACCTCAATAGAATTGCCATCTAATTTATCATCAATGAAATTGATTTTGAGCAATCACTCTGGACAATCCCATCAAGCCATACCAAAAATGCGCTGGTTATGAAAATTCATTTAACGCCACTCACTCAATCTTTATTTGAATTATTAAAAGCTGAAACCAATTCTTCTTTTGTCATACCAGGGCTTAATGATGAAGAACCCTTAACCGATAAGGCTATTGCGAAAGCAGTTAGCAGAATTCAAACTCGAGTTGGCATTCCTCATTGGACAGCCCATGATCTAAGACGCACCTTTGCAACCCAACTTGGAGAGGCTTTGCATGTTGATCCGGTGGTAATTGAGAAATGTTTAGGGCATAAGATGCCTAAGATCATGGCTACTTACAATAAGAATGAAATGCTACCTCAAAGAAAAGAAGCTCTTATTCGGTGGGAAGAACGTATTAAGCAACTTATAGGATCAGACTCCCTCAAATTAGCTGTATATTGCAAAACTGCTTTAAACAAAGCAGAAATTACAATTGGATAAAAATTCATGATAAAAAATCTAATTACACAACAAGAAGGAAAAACACTCGAGTTTAAGAGAGATTTATCATCACCAAAATCACTACTTAAATCTATCGTTGCTTTTGCAAATACAGCTGGCGGTCACCTGATTATTGGGGTCAATGATGAAAGACAAATAATAGGTGTTGAGCATCCATTAGACGAAGAGGAACGTCTGTGTAATCTGATTGCTGATTCTATCTCACCACGTCTTATACCTAGTATTGAATTGGTAACACTAAATAATAAAACACTGCTGGTAATTGAAGTATTTGTCAGTAATACAGGACCTCATTGGATCAATTCAGAAGGATCGACACAAGGTATTTATGTCCGACTAGGTTCCACAAATCGTCAAGCAGATCAAGAGCTTATCACAGAATTACACCGTCGCTCAGAAGGAGTAAATTTTGATGAAATGCCCATGCCTCAGCTTTCTGTCGATGATGTTGATATAACGAAAGCTCAAGAACTATTTTCAGATATTAAATCGCTGAATGAAAAAAACCTCCTGACTTTAAAGCTCATTACTTCTCATCAAGGAAAATTAGTTCCAACAAAAGGTGCGATATTGTTATTTGGAAAAGAACGCAATACATATTTTCCTGATGCCTGGGTACAATGTGGCCGTTTCATTGGTAAAGACAAATCCCGTATTTTCGATCATGTTGATATCTATGACTATCTTCCCGATGCAGTTGAGAGCATCATGATGTTTTTGAAAAAGCACGCTTTACGTGGCGCTGATTTTTCAGCAGTACAAAGAAAAGATATTTGGAGTATCCCTCTTGTTATGTTGCGCGAAGCTGTTATCAATGCACTTGTCCATACCGACTACTCTCAACGTGGTGCGCCAATTAGGATCTCTTTTTTTGACGACCGTATAGAAATAGAAAACCCAGGAATCCTGTTACCTGGGCTAACGATTGAAGATATGCGACAAGGCATATCCAAAATTAGAAATCATGTTATTGCCAGAGTTTTCCGTGAACTTAATTTAATCGAACAATGGGGAAGTGGTGTAAGTCGTATCTATTCCGAAGCTATAGAACAAAAATTACAAGAACCAGAAATTATAGAAATTGGGATGCGAATACGCTTTATTATATATCTTGCACAAGGGATACCAATCGATTCCACTTTCGATAAAAGGGATAAACAATTGGAGTCACGGCTAGAGTCACGGCTAGAGTCACGGCTAGAGTCAAAACTTGCGGCTAGAGTCATCCAAGTACTGCAAAATGGGGAAGCTGGAAAAATACAAATTGCTCGAAGTTTAGGTCATCAAACAGTATCAGGAGAACTACACAAGCAAATTAAGCAGCTACTAAAGCTTGAGATAATAGAAATGACTATTCCAGATAAACCAAATAGTAGATTGCAAAAGTATCGCCTGACTAACAAAGGGATAGATCTAATAAACATCATACAGCGGGAATTGTAATGCTCACCCTAGGTTTTTCTCAAGGCCAAAATAATAAAAATCAGACAAAACCTCTTCACTTATCAATAACAGATTAGTATTTGTCTGATTTTAAAAAAGCTCAAGGATTTATTTTAATAAATTATCATTTTCTATAAAGATTAATATAACTTTTTTGTCCGCTTTAAGCGATTGTTCATTCATATCGTCATCGCCAACAAATAAGGAGTAACATCAACGCGCAGTTTCTTTGCATAGCGTTGCAACTTTCGAGAATCAATATGTTTTTCTCTCAATCCAGTCTGAAGTGCCTTAAGAGCAATTTCTTTTGAAAGAAATCGAAAGGCATCGATAATAGTACGCTCCATGTCAAAAATGGGTACTGATTCTCCATCAACATTCCATGTTGTTAGACCAGTGCTTACATCCCTCATTCTTTTTACAATGGTATTTGGCCTCATTGGTTTCGTTGTACTATGAGGTACTGCTATCCAATGCTTACGAGGCATTTCATCTGTAAGCTCATATATTGCCAGTGCGCTAACGAGACAAATAACACCTTGGGAAATTGATCTCAGTGTAAATATCAAATCTTCCCACCTAAAATCAAACTCTTTCTTCACATAAACAGCTTGATATAGGCCTTTGCTAACTCGATGAATAATATCTTTTTGCACATAGTAACAGAGCAAACTTGGAGACATACCAAGTTCATTAGCCTCTTTACTGGTAAAAACGGGCTTTCTCAGAAGAGATTTAATGTTAGCAAGTTTTGTATATGTTTTCATATCTATATTTTAATAAATAAACCCATAAAAATCTAATGGGTTTATTTATTAAAACTGTTTACTAAAGCCGACACAAACCCGACACACTTTTGTTCTGTAAAACCCTGGGAATTTCAACGATTGATGTTAAAATCCAGTCATTCCCAATTTTAGTTCTGAAAGGTTAAATTAAGATATAACAGGAACACCACTTATGTAAGGAGGAAGTCCCTTCGGATGTCTTCTTACAAAATCTTTGTAGTTCTTTATAAAATTTTTATCAGTACTTATTACACTTATCCAACATTTTGTTGCGTTTATTATATCGTTACAGAAAATTTTTATGTCGATATTTAATGCTTTGTTTATAATATTGTTATGGAAAATATTAGAAGAACTTGGCTCTACGAAAAGAATACGGGTGAAATTACTATTTTTATGAGTTGTTTTTCCTTGGTGAAGCATAGAACATCTAAAATAATAGCAATCCATTCCATTCAAATAATAGCCATTCGGAATCACAACATTTTTATCGAACCAACTTGCATATTTAGAACCGCTAGCCACGCCATTTACTGATTCAAGTGCTCCACAAATATCAGGAATAGCAAGACTCACAAATAAGGATAGATAATACAAGTTATTTTGAATTCCTGTTTCAATTTGATCTAGCAAATCATCCATAATTCCTACTTTCATTCTTATCAAATGATATCTTAATGTAGAAAAGTATAGACCAATATTCGATTTATTCTGCCTTATAAAAAGGTAGTAGCAGAGATTTTCCACCACAAACCAATGCTTTTTTTATTTCCTGATTAAATTAGAGCAGCAAGACGTAGAGCAAATAAGTTTAATTATCGCAAATAAGTATATAATAGGTATAAAATTGGTATAAATTATACCTATTTTGATTAATGTTTCCGGAATAGTGGTTTATGCTAATATGAGTCAAATTCCTCTTCCATCCTGAGTAATACCCAGCTTTCCCCTGGAATTTCACCCCATCTTAAAAATCTTATTGGAAATTCTACCGACGATACGTCCGAATATTTTGAATCACCGTCCCCACTATCTCGACTTGCTCACTTTCGTTAAAAGTAATATTGGGCCAGTTATCATTCAAGGTCAGTAGTTCAAACTCAGATGAAGTATAGGATATCTTTTTATACTGACAAATAATGACATCATCTTTGCCACTTATTTTGACGACAACGAAATCACCAGGATTGGGGGATATAGAAGGGTCAACTATTTGTATGTCATTGATTCTTAATTCCGGGCTCATGCTGTCATCAAGCATTTTCAAAGCAAAAGCATATTCATCTAATTGATTTGCTATGTCTTGATTAACAGGTAAAAAAGTTATTTTTTCAGCGTAAGGTTCTTCTTTAACTCTTTGAATATGATATTTCGGATCACCAGCTTGTTTGTGGTCGAGCAATGGTATTAATGACCCGACTCTAGAATTTATGCCAAAATCACCATCTCGTTCATCGGATAACCCCATGAGAAAAGATGGGGATACTTCTAAAGCTTGCGCCAACTGCGTAATTTCTTCGGGTCCCGGCATCCTTGTGCCGTGTTCCCAATTATTTATTCGAGAGGGTTTTATATCATCGGTTAAATCAGCTAAAGCCTGCCTGGTTAAGCCTTTAGCTTTACGCGCTTCATGAATACGTTTCCCAATCTTTTCTCTAATGCTCATT
The DNA here is from genome assembly GCF_000008485.1 of Legionella pneumophila subsp. pneumophila str. Philadelphia 1. Classification (NCBI taxonomy): domain Bacteria; kingdom Pseudomonadati; phylum Pseudomonadota; class Gammaproteobacteria; order Legionellales; family Legionellaceae; genus Legionella; species Legionella pneumophila. The sequence continues at coordinate 2,896,765 of NC_002942.5, forward strand.
ACAATAAATTCACCAAAATTGAAAAAAGCTCTGATTGATACTTGATTGTTACACGAAAGGTGTTATATTCAATAATATTTGCACGTAACGTGTAATTTAATGTGTTTTACCTCTTAAACTTAACACAAAATGAGTAAGTTAACGAGCGGGAATTTGGAAATGACTGCATACATACAACAAAACGTTTGCAGTACTGATTATGGAGTTACTATATGGAACATACAAAAAATAAACCCTTCAAACAAAAATTACTCTTTATCAAAGACGTAGAGCAAATTATTGGCCGGAATAGACTGACATTAAGAAGATGGTGGTCTGCTGGTAAGTTTCCTACACCAACGAAACTTAATGGTACTGTATTAGTATGGCAAACAGATGTTATCGAACAGTGGATTAATCTGCATACTGAATCAAAATAAATACATCTATCAAAAAAATTCTTAGGAAGAGTGAATAATGCATTTTTTATTTGTAAATGCTCAGGAACTTGAAGCGCTTATGGAATTACCCTATATTCAACGTTTAACCTATCTCATGGGCATTCGCCCCTATATGGACAGAGAAACGCATATAGTTGGGATAAAGCGTAGAATCAGTTATCAATCACTACGAGAGGCGTTATACGTTGCCCCTATTGCAGGTGTAAAAACAGGCAGCCCAAGCCAGCAACAGGTAAAGCGAGCAGTTAAATCGTTAGAACGTGCTGGTTTGATTGAAATCAAATCCACAACACGGCATCTTATTTTAAAATGCCTTTTAGCCGAAGGGCATCAATCTTTTCCAAAACAGGCCGACCCTAGGCCGAACCCTAAAGCCGCCATAAACCCGACACACTTTTGGCCTTTTAAAATATAGGGATTTTCTAATATGCATTGTAAAACCCATCATGCCTATAAGCGTTTAGGCCGACCCACCTCAGAACTCAGAATTATTATTTATTTATATATATATTTTTGTTTATTTGAAAAAATTTTCTTTAAAAGTGATCCACAGAAAAATTTATAAATGGTGCTTTAATTTTAGTGAGTATAAGTGACTACACAGATCAACAGCGTTTAGGAAAAATTCGGTGCAGCAATTGCAATGTGTTTTATGATCTAGAAGAATTAATTACCCTACCATTTAAAGGCGTCACTCCACTATTAACCCATTAATAAAAGTTTCTATGCTCTTCACTTCATGATGAACTCATGATGAATAAGTGATGCAGAAGTTATATTTATCCCAGATAGACACTAGATCTTCCGTGCATCACCTAATTCATCACACATTCACCGCTATTTTGAGCTGTGTACTACCAGTTTTTTGGTAAAATATTATTATTAATCATATGGATATGGCGCATATTTATATCATGCGAAAGGTGTGTGTGTTATCTTAACATTTATTAAAAATTATTTTGTCTTCAGACCTTATTTTATATTTATAAATCTTCAAATTTTTAAGTGCAGACAATTGCACGTTTGTGATTGATAATATTTATATAGTTGTCTTTGTAACCATCCCCTAAAATAGTTGTATTCCTGATTAGAGTTCTCCAAGTTAAACTACCACTAAGGAGAACGAAGATGAAAAAATCGCGTTATACAGAAACTCAGATTGTCAAAATTCTAAAAGAGGTTGAAGCAGGCAGACTGGTTAAAGAAATTTGTCGTGAATATGGTATTTCTGACGCAACATATTACAACTGGAAAGCAAAATATGGAGGCATGGAGTCATCAGACATAAAGCGTCTGAAAGACCTTGAAGAAGAGAACCGTCGTCTAAAGCAGATGTACGCTGAACTGAGTCTTGATCACAAAATCCTGAAGGATATTGTTGAAAAAAAGCTGTGAAGCCAACTGTGCGTCGGGAGTTGGTTGATTATGCAGTCAATGCTCATGCTGTGAGTTTACGCCGCGCTTGCAAGGTTGTGGGTATCAACGACTCGGTTTATCGCTATAAGCCGGATAGTCGGTCTGATGAAAGTGTCATTGTGGCATTACAAGAATCATCTGAACGTTACCCAGCGTATGGCTTCAGTAAATTGCTTAAGGTCTTACGGCGCCAGGGGCACAAATGGAATCATAAACGGGTTTACCGTGTGTATTGTGAGCTTAAGCTCAATATGCGTCGCAAGGGAAAAAAGCGGTTACCCAATCGCTCACCTGGACCTCTGAGTGTGCCAGCGTCCATTAACCAGTGTTGGTCAATGGACTTTATGTGCGATGCATTGATGTGTGGTCGACGCTTCCGAACATTTAACATAGTGGATGATTTCAATCGTGAAGTGTTAGCGATCGAGATAGATTTGAACCTGCCCGCACAGCGAGTAATTCGCGTATTAGAACGTGTTGTTGCCTGGCGTGGTCTCCCTGCCAAACTACGTATGGATAATGGTCCTGAATTTATTTCCAGAGCCCTAGCTGATTGGGCAGAAAAAAATAAGGTGCAGTTGGAATTTATCAAGCCAGCCAAGCCAACACAAAATTCATTTATTGAGCGATTCAATAGAACTTATCGCACAGAAATACTGGATATGTATGCGTTCAAAAATTTACACGAAGTAAGAGAGTTAACAGAAAACTGGATAAAGGAGTACAACGACGAAAGACCCCATGATTCACTAAATGATTTAACGCCGTGGGAATATCTGGCAAAAAATCAGCCAATGAACTCTAATTTAGGATGCCACTAAATATGGGGGGTTTACAGCTACAATTTATGCAACAAATTCAAAATAGCTTATTCCTCAGTACTATCAGAGCCTAGAATTACTATTCGCTCATTATCTTTATAACTGATAAATAGATTACATAGAAAACCCTCTATTTCCTGAGAAAAAATATTTAGCTTCTCTCTAGTTCTCAAACCAAATAGTACCAAGCCGTTTTCTTCAATTTCTGATATAATTTCATTCAATCGATATGATGCCCTAATTTGTTCACCAACATCTAAATCCCCCCAGATTTCACCCCAATCCTTGATCTCTTGTATAACACTTGAAATAAGATCAGCATCTTTTGAATTTCTGGGTATTTCATAATCGATTTTATAAGCTAATGATTCAATAAATGATTCAACGATCATTTTTCCAGAATGCAGCCTAATTAAATACCTCTCTCCTTCATCAGTTTTTTGTTGCAACTGCTCTATTTTATCCATTCCCATTAGTTGACTAGCCTCAACTCCAAAAACTGCAGCAAGAGCTGTAATAGTTTCCATACTATTTACTCCGTCCTTTTCTGCTCTTGCAATAGTTCTTACACTACAATCGCATAAATGTGCCAAATGTTCTTGAGTCCAACCCCGGCTAACTCGCAGTTCCTTAATAATATTTCTTTTAACTTTCATTTTGAATTCCTGTTTATAACAACAAGGTAACTATATCAAAATAATAGTCCTAACTATCTGACAGTTTACTGACAGTAATAAGACAGCAGTAGGCAAATAAAAAAAATAGTTCATGTCTTAGAGTAAATTATTGGGGGGTTTTGTTTACTAATTTAAATCAAGAATGTTTATCCCAAATTTTTGCACTAGTTGCATTATAAAAATGAACTTCTAAGTTATTTTTTCTTTTCTTTGTATCAATCAGATGATTTCTATGCTCCACCATAGTCGAGAGCATATTTATCATATCTTTATTGGGTTCTAATGTTGGATCACCAAATATACTGACATACAGATGTGAAATTGTGCTATCAATTATAGCGTCAATTATATGTTGATCATTTTTTTTAAAGCTTACACCATAAGCTACTACTGAGCCGTTCAACTGCGTAAGACTCCTTAAACCTTTAAGCAAATATCCATTGTGAAGTATTTTTTTTAGTTTGGCTCCCGCATCGCCTTCTGATACAAATAGAGGGAACATTCCTTGTCCAAGAGCTTGAAGAATTTGCTCTTTCAATGCTATGCCAGTTCTAGACCAACAAAACTTTCTTATCTCATGTCCTGCATCAAACAAATGCAAGGCACCATGTAGAAAATAAATCTCCGCGCTAGATGATTGAGTAGTAGGCCAGACAACATATTCATCTTGATAATAATCTTCTTCATCTGCATTTCCATCACAAAATCCATCCCTAAAACCTAGCTCTTCAAGATATTTCATAACTACCCAATATAGTAATAAATCGTAATTTAACGAATATATAGATTTAAAATTGGAAAGAAATTCAAGACAGGATTTATATTGAGGCAAAGTAATACTATTCGGATTATCTGGATGATTGTTAGTAATTGCCTCTACCAACATGTTTTTTAAAAGAGCTTCATCTTGTTTTGCCTGCATTAAGACATTTTCATCAACACTATAAGCAGCGCCTGCAATGCCAAAATACTTCAGCACTTGCATAATATATTCAAAATCGAAGGTATTTACTGATTCAAACAATTCAGGAATTGAAGAGGATAATTTTTGCACAAGTCCCTTTTCTAAAGCCTGCTCATATAGGCTTTTATAAGAAAAAATACTTTTATTAAATGCCATGCTGAAACCGTTACCTAGAAGAAGGGCAGGTTTTTTTTGTGGTGATCTTTGTGTTTCATTGAGTACTTCTGAAAAGTCCATAATATGCGTGATATTCATTTTGGTTCCTCATTAAATCAACCCCTTGACGTGGGGGCTTAAGACTAGACTGCTATTAGCTTACATAGTGTTCTTGCATAAATTTAAAAAAAAGATGTTGCATTGGAGTTTGGGGTCGTCTTGTCTCTTGCCTTATAAGACTCATTTCTGGCAAAATTATTAACTATTCACTGATTAAATCATTCAGGCAAAAGATAAGACATGCTCCCATGACGTGAATATTAATCCATCAAGTTCTTAAATCCTGCTGGGATCCATAGGATTTTGACGTGATCGTGATCTCCCTGCCATCTAGCAAGATCACTCTTTATTTTATTTATAATCTTAAGCTCATCACGAAACTTATCTGCATTTTTTCTACCATTGCAAATATGATAATTATTTTCATAACAAGTAAAAAGGGAGATTATAGGTGTACTAGGAATGATACCATTTCCCCTATTTTCCTTCACAAAATTTAATCCCTCTTTTATTGCTAGAATATCTGCCTTAATCGGTGATATATCCTCACCAACATCTAATTTAGACTGACTCTGATATAGAACTTCAAAATCGGGAGACGAAATGGAGAAAACAAATTGATTTTTCTTACCCTTTACAAAGATATTTATATTGTTAGATTTGGACATGCTGTTCCTCAATAATGTAGCCTTATTGGGGTTGTTTTTTCCTTATCTGCAATATAAACCCACAAAGGCTGCTGGTTGGATAATCCATAAATTTCCTTGGATTTCATTCTAATAATAGCTTAAAAGTCGACCAAAGTCAAGTTTTTTGTAATTATATTGTAAATTTCATTGCATTTTAAGAAATTAATGCTAAGCGAATTTAACCATCATTGTATTTTTTACTTTTGGTTTATATATTTATAAAGGGTAGTTTTTCCAATGCCAACCATCTTACAAATTGATTGGATAGAATGCTTTTTAGTGGCATAAAGAGTTTTAACTAGCTCTTTTTGTTCGCTTGTAAGCTTTTCTGGCTGCCCTCCCTGCCGTCCTCTAGCTCTGGCGGCTTCGAGACCAGCTGAGGTTCGCTCCTTGATTAAGTTACGTTCGAACTCTGAAAGTGCCCCAAAAACATGGGTTTTCGGGATATTTTAAATATTGCCTACCTTATTTCAGGATTCCTATACAAGCCTTTTACACTTATTAATGACGTTCCCACCTTATATGAATTTTTGGTAAAGAAACTTTTCTTTGATTGAACATTTTCCATACGTCATCTAGCTTAAAATTATTTCCCCAAAGATAGGATATATAATGCAGGTGTGGCAAGCCATGATGATTTTCAATTTTTTCTATATCTTTAAAATCAAAGTAAAATATATGCCATTTGGATTTATCCAAATTATAAAAAGCATGCACAGAAATGTATTTCTTTTTATCATGTTCTGCTATCATTTTTCTAAAAATTTTTCTTTTAAGCTGAGAATCATTGCTGGTAGAAAAAAGGTCTTTTTCCTCATCGCTCACTTTATCTTCTTTTGAAAGAAAAGTGTTATGCTTTTTTTGCCAATAGAGACCTAGTAGGCCACAGTTAATTATAAAATTTGAAAATTCATCCTCTTGTATAATGATATTTTTTATAATTGCTTCCACTTCTTGTTTGCTTTTTGCCTCTATAATTTTTCTAAAATTATTAGGGATGTGTTTTTCAATTTGCTGATTTCTAAAGATTATTCTTTGATAATATTCTAATACTGGGTCCATATTATGTAATTTCCTGCCTACCTTATATGAGTTTTGGGATCAATAATTCAATTACTGAGCAAATAAAACGTTCATATCTTTTTCTGCTTGTTCTAGAAAGACAATGCAGTAACCTATGACTACTTTAGTATGGTTTTCCTCAACCTCACAGTGTACTCCCCTTCCACGACCATCATCTTTCATCTTATAGAAACTTAACGGAAATGAGTGAGCTTGAGATGATAAAAACTCATATAATCCTCTAAATGTATTTTTATTCAAACCCATTTTAACCACAAGATCATCCTGGCTTACCATTAAGGGCTTTTTTCCTTTCAAAAATTCTTTTTGCTGCTTATCAGGCAATGAGAGGAAATATTTGTTTTTATTTAAACGATTTTCCAAATCTTTTACAGTTTCTTGAAATTTATCAATGCCATTTTTTATACCTAATTTCTCATAAAGACTTATTCTTGCTTTACAATCATGTAAATTAAAAATATTCCAACGACAACCCCATTCACTTTTACTTATTTTATCAATACATAAGTAATAAAAAATCAGGTAGCACTCTATTATATTTCTAGTTAAAGACGCAGCTGATGCATAATCCCAATGTCCATCTTCTCTATCAGGAAGTACTGATAATAGAGTTTTTGCAGTTACACACATTTTTGTAAATAATACAGAAGAATAAAAATGCTGTTGCGATTTAGAAGGAATATTTGCGAAAGCACGTGAGGTATGTATACATTTTGCGACGAAACTTTCAAAATTATTTTTTGATTCATAATAGCTCATAAACATCCTTATTCAATATTAAAAATCTCACTGGTTAATATATTTGTAAAGTGTAGTCTTCCCAACACCGACCATCTTGCAGATAGATTGAATTGAATGCTTTTTATTAGCGTACAGTGTTTTTACCAGCTCCTTCTGCTCATCACTGAGTTTTTCTGGTCGTCCCCCTTGCCGACCCCTAGCTCTTGCAGCCTCAAGTCCAGCAAGAGTACGCTCTTTTATTAAATTACGTTCAAACTCAGAAAGGGCACCAAATACATGAAACATAAATTTTCCAGAAGGAGTTTCAGTATTAATAGCTTCTGTTACACTATGAAAACCAATTCCCTTTTCTTCCAACTTACTTACATAAGAAATAAGGTGTTTGAGAGATCGCCCTAACCTATCCAATCGCCAAACAACTAAAACATCTCCTTCTCTAAGAAAATTTTCGACTTTCTCTAATCCGGGGCGTTCGGATACTGAACCACTAATTTTATCCGTAAAAATTTGTTCACATCCTGCTTTCTTTAACTCATCAAGTTGCAAGTCTAAATTTTGTTCATGTGTGGAAACTCTGGCATACCCTACTCTCATTATTATTCCCTTTGTTCAGAAAGACTAAAAGAATAGATTAAAATGAACTTTGATTAATGTATAGAGTTTTCGAACTGGTTTTTGCAGTGAATTACAAATTTTTGAGCATCAATTTCGGGCGTCCACAAACCCATCATTTTACGAATCATAACGACAAATGGGTTCGTTTTGCCTTAATACTATTATTCTTCAGCAACTCAATTAGCTAGCATAAGTAATTAAATTAATACTATTCTATTCGTTGAAATCGAGGAACTGTTTTTCCATGATGAATGACATTCTCAAAAAACATTTGCATAGGGCGAACCCAAAGCTGGTTATCACCAAATTGATCACAATGATAAAGTGCCCTATACACTATCATCTCTTCATCTGTTTCACTATGACGCGCTCGGCCAATGACTTCATATAATTTTTCGTTTTTATAATGCCTGTATTTTCCATAGATAATTGGATCAGCTAACATTTACACTCTTGTGATTAATAGCCATTAGTTTTCACTGACTGGTTTATACTACTATTGCATCGGTACCAAAACTGGTACCAAATATTTCTGACGGGGTATGGATAATTTTATAAAACCCTTACTGGGCTTGGTCGGGACGGAAGGATTTGAACCTTCGACCACTAGCACCCCATGCTAGTGCGCTACCAGGCTGCGCTACGCCCCGATTGGTTAGGCATGATATCTAAATAAGGCTAAAATAACAAGGGTTATGGTTTACTATCATGAGTGAAGTATAAGTTCATGGCTTGTCTGAGTTTTATTTCGCTCAAATAGGCCCTACTTGATTTCTGGTATTTTTGGCCACGATTTTAGAACTTTCTGAAGTACCAGCGCATGATTATGTTGAAGATCTTTTGCCGCATAAAACAAAGTGACTGGTGAAGTGCTCGCTAACGCCAAAACGTGTTCTATCAATTCGGGTTTCTCTTTTAACTCCTGAGCATACCGCTTTGCAAACTCATGCCAATGCTCACTGTCTTGATGAAACCATTTCCTCAAAGCCGGACTTGGAGCTATGTCTTTCAGCCACATATCCAGAAGAAAACTGTCTTTTTTTATTCCCCGAGGCCATAATCGGTCTACAAGTATCCATAGCCCTTCTTTGTGTTCCGGTGGAGAGTACACTCTGGATAAAGTAATTTCGGGTACCGTCATATTATGTCATCCGTATCATTGGAAAAATTTCAGGGCCATTTTAATCTCTTTGATTATATGGATAAGATAGGGGGTTATCTCTAATCGTTCGGACTGAGGAGGCATTAATGCTGTCTCGAAGCCTTGTATGAAATTTAATGTTTCGTGCCAAGGCTTCGAGACGATGCTTATGCATCCCTCAGCCTGAACGACTCCTGGAGATCAACTGCTTCTTATATAATCCTTATCCATAACTTACTTTAATTAAGAATAGCATGATGGAGAAATTTTTCCGCTCATCCTTGCCTGGGAAAAATTATATCCAATCAGGTAATTTAGGGCCTCGGCTAATATCAAATGGATTTGGCAGGGATGATTTATATTCTTCCCCTACCAAATCTTTTTCCATTGTCGCTTTCGATTTTTCCGGATATTTTACTGATTGGTTTTGATGTTGCAAAGCCAGTGTATTGCTGGGTAACAAATTTTTATCCATCAATTGTTGCACAAACAAATCATAATATTTAGGGCTGGGTATCTTTATCGTCAAACTATTACCCTCTCTGGCAAGCGTAATTGTTTCCAGAGGAACCTGTGGGTCTTTTATTGAATTTTTAAAAAGGTTAAATTCCTTCGCAATCATCTCATACAACTCATCCAGAGCATTCTGCTCTTCATTGCCAAGCTCGCGCTTGCCTTGCAACACCAATAAACCAAGCTCCATGTTCAGAGTCATATTGACTAAAGCAAGGGGGTCTTTAAATTCAAAAACAAAATCTTCATCCTCTGGCAAATGCCATAGGCCGCTATGCAATAGTAGTTGTTCTATGTTTGTAACATTGGCAGGATTCTTTGGTGCGAGCAATTGATGATCATTATCATCCACTTTGTCGTCAGAAGCGCTATCCGATCCGCCACCCCCAGAACCGCCGCCATGACCACGACAAAAAGGTAATCCTAATGAACGACAGATACTGCAGGGATTATTTTCAATTGCACGTGCACGTTCATCTTTTTGCGTTTCTTCTCTTTTCTTTACCACAACCATTATTTTAAACCTTGGAGTTACTAACAGGCAAATGATAATTTAAAATGAATGTTTCATTTGGCAACTTGGTGAATTTTGCAAAAAATTTACAATAAACTACACTTTGAACCTCATTACGGAGATCAAGGCACATTTTTGGGATTAGGGTTCAAGGTAGGAGTATAGCGAGCTTCTCTTTGCTCTTCAATTTCATCATCTGTTCCATCTTGTCCTGTTGTTTCATATCCGGGAACACCATCACCGACTAAATCCACTTCATCACCACGGGTGAATTGGTTATGATCCATATCATTATCTGACCCTTCCAACTTCATTTCCTCAGTCAAAATATCTTTAGGATCCAGGACTGTGTCTGGTTCTGGCTCTAACTCAATCATATTGCTGCCCTTAAATATAATCTTCTCTATATTTAAGTGTAGCAGGGATAGAAAGATAAGAAATTTGGCAAGGATTAGTTTACCGAATACCTTCTGCCCCTTGCTGGGAAAAGACTTAAAAAACCATCGGGTGATATGAAGTTAATGACAGGCTAAACTGCTGCTTCAGTTGGACATAAAGTCTCATTGCCCAATAAGCAAAGAGACCTTTTTTCAAAAAATATAACCATTATTTTCTATTACTATAATAGGCTTTTTATTCTTTGTGCTTCCAGTTTGGAATGAGATATCTGTATATAGCGATTACAACTATTCAGCTCAGCATATTGCAAAGAATAAATGGCATTATCTAATTCTTGTTTTGCTGCAGAATGAACATCCTCTACAATCCAGTCCGCCGCTGTATCAATGTGTATTGAAGCAATAACCAATTTTTCTGCACAGGTTTTTTTAGCCTGGCTGGAAACCAAAGACGCTACTGTTGAAGCCAAGTCATGACACTGTTGTAAAATGGCTTCTTTATTTTCTGATGAATTCGCATAACCGCTTAAAGTTAGAACGGACAAACAGGCTATCAAAGTTGCTTTTAACTTCATGTTAATCATATTAAACTCCTGTAATTGTTTGTATAAAACCGTTTTACATCGAATATCCATAAAATAACCATGCCAGGACCATACCTTCCTAATTCAGCACCATAATCTGGCGGGCAATCGCTCAACTCTAAAATCAAAAAGGCTTAAACAGTTCCTCTTTCTGCAAGAAAAAGGAACTGGAACCGTAATCATTACGGATTAAGAATAGTTATCTTGTGGTATTCAGAACTAACTCGATAAAAGCAGAAAAATCCTTAACCAAAAGCATTAATTCCCGTTATATGTCTTCCCAAGACCAAAGTATGCACATTATCGGTACCTTCATAAGTGAAGACCGACTCCAGATTCAGCATATGCCGAATGACATGATACTCAAGACTAATTCCATTCCCGCCCATTAGATTCCTACATTTTCTCGCAATTTTCAATGCTTCACGGCAAGCATTCCCCTTAGCCAGAGAAATCATAGTCGGTGTCTCACGATGCTGATCCTTTAAACGCCCAATCTGCAAATTAAGGCATTGTGCTTTAATAATTTCTGTATACATATCAGCCAAATCTTTTTGAATCAACTGAAACGAAGCCAAAGGTTTGGCAAACTGCTTGCGTTCCAGCAAATAATCCCGAGCGATATCAAAGCAAGCCATGGCAGCGCCCATTGCTCCCCATGCGATACCATAACGCGCCTGACTCAAGCAACTTAACGCAGCTCCAAGCCCTTTTTCACTTTTCGGCAATAAATTCTCGTCTGGAACAAAAACATTATCAAAAACCAGCTCCCCGGTAATGGAGGCTCGTAAAGACATCTTTAACTTAATTTCAGGACAACTCATGCCTTCAGATTTTGTATCGACAATAAAACCACGAATTCCCGCCTCTGTTTTTGCCCACACTATTGCGATGTCTGCGATAGGGGCATTGGTGATCCACATTTTAGCACCATTCAAAATCCAGCCACCTTCAATTTTTTTGGCATGAGTACGCATGCTGGCCGGGTCAGATCCTGAGTCTGGCTCAGTTAATCCAAAGCAACCTATAATATTCCCCGCAGCCATCTCTGGCAGGTAGCGTTTTTTTTGCTCTTCACTGCCAAATTTAAAAATAGGATACATACACAAAGAACTTTGCACAGAAACAAAGCTGCGCAAACCGCTATCACCTCGCTCCAATTCCTGGCATACTAAACCATAGGCAACATAAGAAGCTTCTGCACCCCCATATTCCGCAGGTAAAGTTAAGCCCAACAACCCCAGATCAGCAGATTTTTTTATCAGCTCTTTTGGGAAATGGGCGTGCTCATAAGATTCAGCCATTAAAGGTATTACGTCATTGCTAACAAAACGAGACACACTATCTCGTATCATGCGCTCGTCATCATGTAATTGTTCATCAAGAAACAACAAGTCGTCCACTTTCCTTCTCCCTTTTATCTGACTGTAATGCGATTACCGCGTCTATAATACTTTCCTGACTTGGCAATAAATACTGCCAAGCAGTTCCTAATGGTATGAAGCAATCTTTGCCCGTAATCCGCTTTATTTTTAACCGTGGCGAAGCCTCTTCCATCAATAATGTCATCAATCCTTCACTAATTGAGCCGCTTTGTCTACCCTCATCAACAATTAAAATACGTTTTGCCTTGGCAATTTCTTTTAAAATGGCGTCTTTTGGCAAGGGGCTGAGCCAGCGCAAATCAATGATCTTAACAGAAATATTATGTGCTTCACGCAAGACCTTTTCCGCCTGGCGAGATAAATAATATCCATTGGCATATGTTAAAATAACAGTATCCCCCTCCCCATATACGCCAACCTCTCCTTGAGAAATCATTTCATCAGGTGACGGGTATTCAAATAACCACCCATTATCTCCCGGGCTATACAAATCCTTGGTCATGTAGAGGGCAATGGGCTCTAAAAACACGACAACCCGCCCTTCCTCATAGGCAAGGCGCATACATGTTCTCAACATTTTTGCTGCGTCCGGGCCATTAGAGGGGCAAGCCACTATAACCCCTGGCAAATCGCGTAAAACGGCTATCGAATTATCGTTATGAAAATGACCGCCAAATCCCTTCTGATAAGCAAGAGAGGCGATTCGAAGTACCATAGGGTTTTGATATTGGCCACTTGAAAAAAAAGATAAAGTGGATGCTTCTCCACGTAATTGATCTTCGGCATTATGCAGATAAGCTAAGAACTGAATTTCCGGAACAGGAATAAAGCCATTATGTGCCAAACCAATAGCAGTACCTATAATGGTCGTTTCATCGAGAAGGGTATCAAAAACCCTGCGTTGCCCAAAACGAGCCTGTAAATCAGCTGTAACTCGATAAACTCCACCTTTCTTTCCTACGTCTTCTCCAAAAATCAACATATTAGGATACTGCATCATCAGATCGGTCAAGGCAAAATTGATCTGCTGGCATAAATTACGCTTTAGGGTGAGTTGATTATAAGCTCCGGCAAATACTTGCGCTCGCCTATTATCATCTGGCAATGAGTATTTTTGCTTTTTATCAATTCGTGGGACAATTGAAGCCATTATTTCTTCAGCAGAACTCATTCTGGGTTCTCTGATTGCCTCGAGTGCCTTGGCTTCAATTAAAGCCCGGTTGTCCTGATAAAGCTCAACCATTGCCTGTAAACTCATCCAACCTTCTCTGTACAAAATTCCTGCTGTATGCAATAAAGGGTCGTTTGCTTCTCGTTGCTCAATTTCTTCCTGAGTGTTGTATTGCGATTCAATATCAGAACCGGCATGGCCCAACAAACGGACACAACGCATGTGCAAGAACACGGGTTGTTTTTTTACTCTTGCCAAATAGTCCGCTTCCTGCGCTTTGGCAAAAACATCCGCAATGTTTAATCCATCACACTCAATGTAATGTATTCCTGGACGAGAAGAAACGGATGACTTAATCCAACTGGATGGAGTAGGTACTGAAATACCGATTCCATTATCTTCACAAATGAACACAATGGGGAGTGGATAGTTTTGCTGGGTTATCCAGGAGCAAGCATTCAATGTGGCTTGGCTCGTTGCATGGTTGGTTGAAGCATCACCAAAGGAACAAAGTATCACGGAATCAGGCGTCAGTTTACTTGGCAATCCTAACTCTCGCGCTCTGGTAATTGATAAAGCAGCGCCTAAAGCTTTTGGTAAATGAGATGCGATAGTCGATGTTTGCGGCGGGATATTTAAAGGGACGCTGCCAAAGACTTTATGCCTGCCCCCTGAGATAGGATCACTTGCCGCAGCCACTAATGACAATAAAATATCCTTTACTCCATCGATTCCAGGTAATTGCTTTGCTCGTTGCAAGAAAAAGGCACCGCTGCGATAGTGCAAAAACGCCATATCACTCGCTCTAAAAACCTGACCCAAAACCGCATTGCCTTCATGACCACTACTTCCTATCGTATAAAAAGAGAGGCCTTTTTCCTTTAATTGTCTCGCAATAATATCAAGAAGCCGGGATTTAATTTGTGAGTCAAAAAATTCTATAGCAGTTTTCTTGTCCAACTCTGCTGTATCGGGGCTCATGCTGCTTCTTAATTGTGGGAAATCCCCTTGCAACACTCTTTTCAGAAATTGTTCATCCACTACACTTGCTCTATCTAACATCACCACACCCTGTTTAAATTGCGCAATGACCAGATGAATAAGGCTATTTCAATTACATTTTGTGTAATGATTACTCTTATATCCATGCCTGGTATCCTTTCCCAACGAACTATAAAGAAATTCATAATTCTGCCGATAATTAAGACGATGAGTATATACTTATTAGACAACTTACGAAACAGTCCAGTGGGGGACGACGATAAGAAAAAGCAGTCTAACTGATGATAAGGATGGTGTATGTCGGTCGAGATGAGCAAAACCTCCAGTGCCAGATTCCCTCCTGGACAAGAAATCAAATTAGCAAAACCGGCGACAGAACTTTATATAGGACAAATTCTGAAAACGGTTGTTGTCACAACTCTGTCTAATGATCAGGTTCTTATCAATATCAATGGGCAAAATCTCAACGCAAAAGCATCTCATCATTTTACACCGGGAGAGTTATTTGAAGTAAAAGTCATAGCGAACCACCCCGAAACCATCCTTGAAGTGCAACAAAAAACACCGCTTCCATCTCTATTGCAAAATGCGTTACTTCAGTATTTACCAAAACAAGCACCAGCTACCAATCTTTTACAGACACTGACTCAATTGATGGCAGAGAATAATTTATCGGCTCCCATCAATCAGGTTATGAAAACCATTTTAGGCAACGTCCCTGTTTTGACTCAATTACCTAATCAACTTATGCAAGCGATTAGTCAAAGTGGTGTTTTCTTAGAATCCAAATTGTTAAAAGGAAAGATACCCCGAGAAATACAATCGGATTTTAAAGGGTTGTGTTTTAAATTATTACACCGTTTAGGCACAGACAGTAAACTCCCAATCAATCTGCCGAACGAATTGGAATCAGGTTTTCTTCAGCAAGCAGCCCTTCCTTTACCAGGAGCTATCCCTCAGCCACTGGCTAAAGACACGATATTGAATCTTATTGGACTATCAACAGAGGCGGTACACCATATTTTACGTGAGCAGGTAACACAGGCATTAGCGCGAATCACGACAAATCAAATTAATTATTTATCGCAGGAGAATCAAGAAGCTTATCTAATCATGCTTGATTTTCCTTTAAAAACCCCCGATGGCATTGATGTAATCCCTATTATGATCAAACAACACAAGGCAGAACCTATGCAACTGTCTAAATGGTCAATATCGTTCGCTTTGAATTTATCCCATTTAGGAAGCATACAAGCTACGGTTTCGATTTACGCTAAAAACATCGATATCAAGGTTAATACTCAGCAATCGTCAACATTGCAACTCCTCAATGATTACCATAAGGATTTGGAAGAAACGCTCTATGAATCGGGTCTTCACTTAAGAGAATGGAAGCTGCAAGTTGGGTTGGAAGAAAATCATATCGATGCCACAAACCTTCGTTTATTGGATATAAAAATATGAAAAGAAAGAAACCCGTCGCTGTTGCATTACGTTATGATGGCAATTCTCCTCCCAAAGTAACCGCTAAAGGAGAAGGTTTATTTGCTCAGCAAATTATCAATACAGCCAAAGAACATGGCATTCCTCTCGAACAAAATCCCGAATTAACAGCGCTCTTGTCTCAAGTTCGCCTCAATGAGGAAATACCCAAAGCACTTTATATTGCCGTAGCCCAAATTTTGGCATTCCTTTATTACATCAATGGAAAGCACTCCAAAGAATAAACCCATTTCAAACGAATTTGAACTTCTTCAGATGAACAAACACGCAAAGGCATCCATAAAACATTGGCAATATCTGAACAAATAATCTACAATTTGGTTAAGTTATGACGAGAGGTTTCGCTATGAAATGGATAATGCTGATCGTTGTTATTATAACAACTGCAGGTTGCTGTTGTACTACAGCAGAAGTAGTTGAATACCAACAAGTGACAGTTGCCGCTCCAGTGGTTGAGCCTGTCATTTTAGATGTCGATGATCCGGAGCCTTTGGATGTGACTACCACCACTATTGAGTTTTACTAGGAAATTATCAGGCTTCACTATTTTCTGAGAATAGTACTAAATTCTATTTTTCAGTCCAGTCTTTAAGTGAAGCCCTACGCAATCACTCAATGCAAGCTAAATTTGTGTCAAAAAAACTTATTAATCTTACGTTAATGTTTGCCAGCTATAATAAAATAAATGTTATGATATGGAATAAACCATGCCACGAATCACTGAAAATATAGAAACCTATGTCACGCATTTATTAAGTGATCTGGAACCCGTTCCTTCTCAAAATCAGCATCTTGCCTACGGTTATCCCGGCGAAAGACAGGTATTCAAAGACCCGATGCTGGATGGGAAACAAGTCGTGGTGGTGAACAGTCAATATGATAAACATGGCAGACCTGTTACAGGGCAGCCTGATGTGATCCAAGAGGCGAATAATTATATAGACAATCTTGTAGCCGCTGCCAAATCTCTGATAGACAAAGATAAGAAAGGTGAGAAGGATTTGAGAAAAAATGCCATTGATGAAATGGCAAAAACTTTCAAAAAGTCCATTTCAGAAACCATTCCTTCCGACAAAGCAAAAGCGGATTTGTTTTCAAGTAAAAAAAGCTCTGCCAATAAAGACTTTCTGGAACAGTTGGCCAAAGTCGAAGGCAGTTTACAGCAATTCACACAGGCTGTCGCAAAAGCCTCAGGTCATAAATTAAAAGCACTGGATAAAGAAGGGCATAATATTCGCAGTCATAATCGCGATACCTTGATACATCGCTTTAAAGCGCCCAACTCTAAAGAAGGCGAAGAACAATTTATTATGTACATTCCGTGTGGAAGGTACACCAAACGCCAACAAAGACTAATGGGCAAGGATGAATCTGAAGTCAACAGAGATCACGACACTACAAGTCATAAACGTTCTGACCTGGTTCTGGGCAACAGCAGTATGGCGCGCATGATTGCCGGGACAAGACATTCTGATGGCACCGTGACTATTCACCATGACAGTTTTTCTGGTCCTGGTGCACGCATGCCCTATTCTGATTTTAAGGGTGCTGATGACTATAAAAAGCTGGCTATCAAAGCGGTCACCTTAATCAACCAGGAAGAAGTCATCCAAACCCTGGCACAGCGTCAAATTGACCGAATGACCAATGAAGACCTTTGGAATAAAATTCCTGAAGAGTACCGCCCTGATGAGCTTCCTCCTGATGCGGAGAAAGCACGAGCGCAATTAATAAAGCTGTATGTAGAACATAATCCATTATCTGTCACGGAATGTTATACACAAGTTGTAACAGCCGGACAAAGGGTAGCGGCCGAAAATCAAAAAGAACAATTTGAATACGTACGGCAAATGATGGATGCTTTTGATGGCTCCAAAGCAAAAATCACCATTCAAACCGGCTCCAATACAGAAGTGGAAACAGCGGTTGGTTATCAGGCGCGTATGAGTTCCTGGGGAGTGAATTGGTTTAGACAGGTTGGAGCGCTCAATCCGCTCTCTGACAATAGTGTCACAAAAAATCAAAATGCGCGTTTTGTAAATCAAATGACTGATGACGTCATCAGAAATTTAGACAAAGTGGCACAAAACCTGGGTGATTATGACAAAGCAGGCGCATTACACACATTATTAAAAGGCCCAGACGTCAGCGACCTTAATCAACAAATCACTGAGAAAGAAAATGCCTTAAAAGAGGTGAAAGGAGCCTATCGAGAAGCATTATTCAGCTATTTCGAAGAATATCAGAAAGGCGAAGGGAAATGGGATCAAGCCAAACTGGATCAATTGAAAAATCAGGTTGATGGCTATGAAAAAAGCATTAAAAAACAAGAATCAGCCATTTATGAACTACATAATCAAATCGATGCCTTAAGAAAGGCTTATTACACAGAACACAAAGGGCAAATCAATAAGGCTTTACAAGAACTTAAAGAACAAATAAGCCCTGTAATCCAGAATAAAGAAACAGATCCTGAAACCAAATCCAGACTGCAGCACTTTTACAATTCATGTGCTTACCTCACGCAAGCTCAAGAGCTCTATTATGAGAACACCTGGCATCATGGCAAAAATAATTTCAAGCTGCAAACCTTAATGGCTTCTCTCTCCTGCGAGCTGGATTACGCCAATACGAAAGGATGTAAGAGTAATAATGATCGTGGCCAAAGATTGGCGCAAAAAATTGTTGGGAATGCTTTATGGACAGCAATGAGTGAGGACGGGTTATACACTGGTGAATTTCTGGATCATCGAAGGACACATGGTAAAGAAGTCAGTAATGTAGAACAACTTGATCGGGAACTTACTACTATACAGGCCCTTCATCATACTGCCAATACGGGTGTTTCCGGCGGAAAGTTTGAAATTCAGGATAAAGCCAATTTCGCTGATAATGGCCTTTTTGGCAAGGTCGCTAATTTTGCCAAAATAAAAGAAATGGGGCCTGAAAACGCTTTTACCAAAAATATGGGTACAAAAATTAAAGCAGGT
This sequence comes from Legionella pneumophila subsp. pneumophila str. Philadelphia 1, assembly GCF_000008485.1. Classification (NCBI taxonomy): domain Bacteria; kingdom Pseudomonadati; phylum Pseudomonadota; class Gammaproteobacteria; order Legionellales; family Legionellaceae; genus Legionella; species Legionella pneumophila. Next base: position 2,915,628 of record NC_002942.5, read on the forward strand.
CTCGGGCTTGGGTTACTAGCAGCTGGTGGATTTGTCGCCCTTACTTTGCTATTCCCTCCGGCAGGCTTGGCTGTGGCCGCCTTGGGAATTGGTGTGGCAGCCGGTGCTGCCATTGTTGCTGGCGTTACTTTTGCGGCCACTTATCTTTTTGGTACCGCTATTGATGCTATTAATAACAAGATAGAAGAAGGAAAGATTAAATCCATTGTTCGCGAGGGTATGAAAGCGGCATCAGAAAATTCACCACAACACAAAACCGAACAAAAGGATCATTTAACGGTGAATGCCAAACTTCATCAACAATTAGGTGTGACGCGAGAGTCTGTCTTGGAAAGACAATCCACTCCAAAACAAGAGTTTGAAAAACCCAAAGATATGACCTCGAAAGTTGACTTAACAGCAGCGATGGAGGATGATAATCGAAGCGAAAGCACCCCCACGCCAGTAAACTTCTAAGGGTTATGAGTTTAACAATCTAACAATGAAAGAAATCAGCGCTCTTTTTTTTCTTTATCTCATAAGCACGGCCAGTTTTTCGCTTCCCAAAGGCTTTGTTTATTTACACGATGTAGCACCTGACATCATTGAAGACATAAGATATGCCACCCATAATAATTTCATAGGAAATCCTATCCCAGGTTACAAACGCGGAGTATGTATAGTCACCAGACAAACCGCGCAACAATTAAAAAAAGCGGAAGAATACATCAAACCCAAAGGATATACGCTAAAAGTATATGATTGCTACAGGCCACAAAGGGCTGTGGATTATTTTTATAAGTGGAGCCGCAATGCCAAAGATCATCGAATGAAACCTGAATTTTATCCCCGTGAAATAAAACAGGATTTGTTTGACCGTGGTTATATTGCTCTAACCTCTGGCCACACGCGAGGCAGTACCCTTGACTTAACGCTGGTGAAACTAACAGCCTCTCGAGAAAAAAAATCTAATCATCCTTTAACACGTTGCTACGATAAAACACCAAACTATCTGAATGATGATTCGATCGATACAGGAACTCGTTTTGATTGTCTGGATGTGTCAGCCAACATTGATTATTCCAAGTTGAGTAAAAACCAGAAAGCCAATCGCGAATTACTACAAAAGCTCATGAAACGCTTTGGTTTTAGACCTTATTACTATGAATGGTGGCATTTCACCCTGAAAAATGAACCTTATCCAGACACCTATTTCAATTTTCCAGTCGAATAAATAGTTAACATCAGAACTCACTCTGACACACTTATTCATGTCCTGGATGAAACGACTCAACCCAACCCTGGAAGACAATTAAAACCCAATATGAATTTATTTTTTATTTAGTGGGTATATTAAACATATATTGAATATTATTTCATCATCAGTTATCCTTGCCAGCCATTTCAAGTCCATATCACTAACGGAGAATGATAGATGCGTGTTTCAAAATTACTTTTTTTAACTTTGGCATTGAGCGGGAATTTATTTGCTCAAGATATCAAAGTAGTAGGAACGTTAAACCAAACATTAAAAGCCCCGCAAAATAAAACACTCAACACAAAACCCGCCATACAACAAATCAAATTGCTTAAAATGCAGTTGTCAAATTCTGCTATCAAAGCACTTGCGAGAAAAACAGACATTACACTCAAAAAACCGAATACCATAACCACATCAACAGCTCTCCCATCCAAAGTAGAATTAGGTATGAATAACGTACCTGTTCTGAACCAGGGAAGCTTTGGAACTTGCGTCACTTTTGCAACGACTGCGGCCATAGATGCTGCTTTAAACAAAGGTGACTACATCAGCCAATTGTGCCAATTACAACTAGGGCTGTATCTGGAGAAAAACGGTCATTCACCAAGTGGTTGGGATGGCTCATTAGGGCGCATAGTCTTAAGTCAAATGGAAAATTTTGGGATAGTCAGCAAAGAAAAACAAAAAAACCTGGGATGTGGTGGACTAACTGAATACCCAGACAACGAGCAACCTACCCCTGATCATGCCATGTCGCTTGAGCAATTCCATGAAATGAGCGAAGATCCAGAGACTAATCCTGTTATTTACACGCCCATCCTGGATGTTTATCAGGCTGTATTAGACAGAACAGACACCAACAAAACGATTAATGATATAAAAACCGCTTTGAATCAAAAAGATCGGGTTACTTTTGCGGTATTATTGCTGGATTTTGATTTAGGTGTTATGGGTGCCGTAGGAACGAATAAAACACAATTCGATACCTGGGTACTAACCCCTGAAATTGCTCGTGATATTTATCTTCGCCCATTTTTTGGCGGTCATGAAATGATTATAACTGGATATGATGACAATGCCGTCGCTGTTGATGACAATGGCCGGGAGCACAAAGGATTATTTACTTTACGTAACTCATGGGGTGAGCAATTTGGAGACAAGGGTAATTTTTACATGTCCTATGATTACTTCAAGGTTTTAACTATTGAGGCACAACGTATCCGTGCTCTTGCTGATAATGAATCAGAAGAAGAGTCAATGACGGCCTGAACAAATCACCATCATAAAATCAATATAATTGGTTAAGCCAAACTCCCCTCATCCTGGTTCATTTTGCAAGTGGATTAGGTGAGGGTATTCCTAAACCAAACTTGATTCAGCTATTTTACGTCCTCCGCAATAAAAATTTCACCAGAAGATCAGTCCAAAACATACCATTTAAAAATCATTTTGTGTATAATGTGATCACGTTATTTTTCTTGCAAATATCATGGCCCAAAAACCAACTAAAATCACACACCTTGTAGTATTAGGAGATAGTTTATCCGATAGAGGAACGCTTAATAAACGTGAGCTGCTGGGTTTTATCCCCATGAGTTATTTAAGTGGATTAAGAAGCAAATCTCCAAAAGGTCGATTCACTAATGGTTTTCTTTGGGGGGATTATGTCGGTGCGACCACTGCAGAGCAATTTGAGATAGAGCATATCCGAAGAAAATTAAGATTGCATAATAATGCAAGAGACAATGCGGATATAGGCGATGAATTACTCATCAATGATAAGGCACGAAGAGAAAATGAAAACTCTTTTAGCTTAAATGAAGACAATCATATTCTGTTTAAAGGGGAAAGATTTGCCCGCTTCTATTGCGAAGGTGGATTAACTTCTCATGACTACTCTTGTAGCTTTACCTTTAACCTGGTTTTGTTTTTTACAAGATTGATTCTCGCTACTTTGGGAGGAAAACGGACTCAATTATTGGCTGATGATAAAAAATACAATATTTCCAACCTTGAAAAATCTGAAACATTAGTTGTGGAGTGGTCAGGCGCGAACGACTTGATCACCGCCAATGACAAGCCTTCTCGTGCGGCTGCAGAGAAAGCAGTTAACGACCGAATTCAAAATATTGAAGCGCTTATTCATAATGGGTACAGAAATTTTGTTTTATTCAATTTGCCCAATCTCTCATTGACCCCAAGATTTCAAAGAAAAAATGCTGAAGAACAGCGTAATGCATCTGATTGTACTGAATACTTTAATCAACAACTGCAGACAAAATCTCTTGAATTAATCAAAAAATACAAAGAATTGGGAATTCCTGTCAATCTCTCTGTCTTTGATGTTAATGAGCAGTTTAAGGAAGTTTACAGTAATCCCGAACAATATGGCTTTGATAGAGACAAGTTAAAATCCCCTTACGTTGAATCGGATCTTTTTAAAGAAAATCAGAAAAACCCTGTTGATCAAAAAGAACATATTTCACCAGCCAAAGGATATATGTTCTGGGATGATGTTCACCCGACTGCAACAATGCATGATTGGTTAGCTGAGCGTTTCAAAGAGAAATACTATGATAAAGTTTTTCGATTTGAACCACCGCTTCAAGCAAAACATAGGCACAAAGAAACCGCTGATGCTCTGGCAAAAACAACAGACTCCATGGTCAAAACCGATAAACCGGTAAAGAAGCTTCCGGAAAATATCGTATTGATGTTAAATGCTATCCATTCAAGAGCACAATTGATGTGTCAATCCACTGATGATCAACGACGTGAAAAAGGTGAGTTATTAAAGCATTTTATTTTTGAAATAAAATGCCAACATGGAAACCTAGAAAACATCTATGGGTTAATCTCTGCATTTACCTTAAACCCTGACCATTCAAAAATAATAAAAACTCACCAAAATCCAATAATTGATTTCTTTAGAAACAAGGCGACGACAAGAAGCGAGGATGATATTGCTGCCTTACAAAAAGCAGTCGCAGCGTATTTACAACCTGAAGACAACAAGGAACATCTCGTTAAACTTACCTGATCAAAGAAATCCTAACTTAATTAATCTGGTAAGTTTTAATGCATCCCTGATAGGGAACACGCGTACTTTTCACCCCATAAAATAGTCCCACTTCCAGATTATTGCATACTTGCTCTGGACTTAAGGTGTCCAGGCACTGGGGTATCGTTTTATTTTGACAATTTGGAAAAATGGCGTCAGGAGTATTCATGGCTTGATAATACTCATTACCCCACTCATACAAATCGGACGTATAATAAGTAGTAGAATTTCTGACCCTCATTTGCTTGTCTAAATCAAAAATTTTCATCCCGGGATTGTTGTGATGCGCCCTGCTAATTCCGGGAGTAGAAAACGCATAAATAGTTGAGCCATCGGATAATCTGATTTTCCTGAATTCCTCCATATGGGAGTGTGAGAACAGTATGGTGATTTGATCATAGGATTGATGATATTTGTCTAATAACGTCAAAAATCTATCCAGATAAATGTCATGCCAAAACCGGTTGCCGTTATAGGCTGTACCAGGAGGAACATGCATCGCCAACAACAATTGCTTTGCACGATGATTTTTTAATTGTTGTTCAAGCCAAAATAATTGTACAAAGGCATCCCTTTGTTGATTAGGGTACTTTGGTAAAAAAACAGGGGTCTTGGTCCATTGAACCGAATTAAGTGCTATTAAAATAATCTCTTTATTATTGGGGATGACATAACTGGAGTAATAGCCATCCTTGCGCATATGAGTATCATCAATAATTAACCCATCACAATAAGCACAAGCACCATCCCAATCCAGAGCCAAATTGAGTGGCGACTTATTGTCTGAAGAAAATGGCTGGTAATTGCCAAGCAAGGAATCATTATTTCCTGTAATATAAAACATGGGCTTTTGACCCGGATTCGCTTCATGCAAACCATGAAATACAACTTGTTCGTATTCTTCTTTTTTAGGTATCGAAAATAACGAGTGAGTAGGCAGATCACCCAAATGTAAAATAAAATCTACATTTTGAGACAATTCCTCAAATCGTTTGAACGTGACATCCAAAAACTCCTTTCCAGTATCCTGCCCATCCTTTGCTATATTTTCTGCACCATAATGAATATCAGAGATTGTTAGAAATTTTGGTGCAGAAAAGGCTAAAGAAACAAAACCTGTTAACAAAAGAATTACTCGAATACTAAAATTCAATTACTACTCCAAATCAATTTATACCGATATTAAGCAGTTCTCAATTATAGCTCTTTTACACAGTACTTACGATAAACCTCAATCTCTTTGTTGAAAAATGTTTTTAATTCGGCCATTTAGTTTATCTGAACTCTTGCATTAAAAACATTTTTTGCCTTGACCTTGGAGTTTTCGTAAATACTGTTACAATCACCTTGAATACTGCAAAGCCCGAATGCAGAAAAAACAGTCTATTTAACATGAGTTTTACCGATAAGGATTGTACGAGAACCTGCCAATATCCAGGGTCTGTTCAGGCTGAGGAGATACATAAGCATCGCCTCGAAGCCTTGTCACGGAATATGAAATCCCGTACAAGGGGCTTCGAGACGGCATAAATGCCTCCTCAGCCCAAACGGTTCGAAATAACAACTGACCTTATCATAACTTCACATCATTTAAATCGTGTTTTGGGCAGAACAGCACATTCAAAACTCAATCCCTGATGATGCCTTCAGCTCAAATCAATTCAAAATCAGTTGTTCAGGACCACAGACATGTTTGCAGCGCGACAATAAATAGATAAGGATTATACGAGAGCCTGGCTATATCCAGGGTTCGTTCAGGCTGAGGAGATGCATAAGCATCGTCTCGAAGCCCTGGCACGAAATATTAAATCTCATACAAGGCTTCGAGACAGCATAAATGCCTCCTCAGCCCAAACGACTCAAGATAACGTTACGTTGGAAGAGCCCCGCATTACATTTTGTAATATGAGGCTAGTCTTTCTTTTAATTATCAAACTCAGATTATACCGCTTCCCGAATTATCCAGGTTCTCTCTGCCTTATTTTCAGATAAAGGTGCTTGCACCCAAAGAAGCAAAGGTTTTCCCGATGGTGTAACAGGCATCACTTTAGAAGACAAAGCTACGGCGAATGAATATTTCTTGCCAATTGATTGTAAAGCTTTCCAAACGCTATTCGCATTAGACTGATTGTCTGTCACGATTAATTCATTGCCCCGGTAAACCACATTCACATCCTGTCCTCTCAAGACCTGCCTCACTGCCGTTTCCAAACGCCTCCATTTGGCTTGATGAACTCGCTGTAACTCAATTTGTGTAGGATTAAATTGGAACTTAATGCGACTGTGGGGAGATAATACCCGTGCCAGTCGACTGCTTGTTGGGCTTTGCTGCAAGAAATAAGTGCATAATGCGTCTAATAATGGACGTCCTGGCCCAGCTGGTTTTCCTGGTAATCTATTGATATACATAGCAAAAGCCAAAGTATGGCCATTAGCAGTATACAAGTAACCGGATAAACTGTTCATCCCCGTCATCGTCCCGGTTTTGGCTCGCACAAATCCTTGTTGATTTGGGGTTTTAAACCGTTTTTGCAAAGTACCATCCCGACCAGAGATGGGTAAAGCAGCAATGTATTCGTATGATAATGGGAAACGTTGATACAAGAACTTTAAAAGCGCCATGGTTTGCGCTGGAGTTACCAAATTATAACGTGATAATCCAGAACCATCTGTAAAATTCGAGTCTTTTAAATCGATTCCTGTTTGTTGCTGCAAAAAGTTTTTAATTACTGGCTGTGCTTGCTTCCAATCCACAGGACTACCCTTAATTTTGGCAGCAGCATGCAAGTATAAACTATCAGCATATAAATTATCAGAAGGCTTTAAAGTATCTGCCATCAGTTGGGAAATTGGCTTTGAATAGCGAGTGGCAATTAATAAAGTACCAGCAGGAGCTCTTCCAAGCAAAACCTGCCCATTTAATTTAATGTTAGACTTGGCAAGCTCACTCACAATCATCCCCTGGGCATAAACAAAAGGATTCTTTATAGCGATGCGTTGCTGAACAGCCCATTGCCCTAATCCAACACAGCCTCTTACCGTTAAATTGTTCTCAGGATCCAAATAAAACCCTACACCACATCCTTTCTCACTCGCCTTCGTGGTCGCTTGATTATTCAGGTTAATGGTACCGCCGCCATCATCTACTTCAACAATAGCAGGAGCGCCTGCTTTAGCCCCGGGGTTGACCGTGATTGTTAATCGGTTGGAATCAACCATCAAAGGTGCTATTGGCGCACCATAACTATAAGATAAATCCGAAGTTAGCCAGCCTGGGGGATAGGCAGGAATGGACATCAGGCTACTGTCAATGATCACATTACCTTGAATGGTTGTGATATTCCAATCCTTGAGTGAAGAAAGCAACGTCTTTAAATCTTCTCTGCTAAACGAAGGATCGCCGCTGAGATGTAAATACAAGTTTCCGTGCAAAACACCTTGTTGTAATTGATTGGCGCTCGTACTGAGTTGATTCTTGAATTGGTAGTCTGGACCCAAAGCCATCAGAGCCGCTGCCTCGGAAAAAAGCTTCATGTTGCTGGCAGGAATATACAAACGATTGGCATTGCGTTTATATAGCGTCTCGCCCGAGGTTAGATCGGTCACTACTATCCCCAGGTTCACATGAGGGTTTAGCCGATTAATTAATTTATCCACCTCGAACTGCATACTAGCCGCATGAGATGACAGTGACCATACTGCCCACATGAATGCCCCAGTCAACGTCCTTTTCATTTAAATATTTTCCTTAACATTGAATTTCACAATATAAATCAGGTTGAATTGTTTGATACATAGTGACAATTTCTGAGTTAGTTCCAATAAGCTAATCATATCTCAAGCCCAATCGCTCCAAAAGCCCTGCAAGGGTATCATTATCAAAAAATTTTACTTTTAACCAACCTCCGTCTTCGCCATCGTTTACAATTTGTACAGGAGCCCCCACTTGTTCAGCCAGGATAGTCTGTAACCGCTCAATATCTCTGTCTTTTCTGGGGTTTTTTGGGCTATTTATATCTTTATTTTTATAAGATTTAATTTCTTGCTCTAAGTGTCTGACAGACCATTCCTCTCCAATAATCTGCTGAGCAAACATTTCTTGTTGTTCAGGATTTAAACCAACCAATACACGAGCATGTCCAAAGGATAACACTTTGTCTCGAACCAACTGTTTAACCTTATCTGTCAAGGTAAGGAGACGAAGAATATTTGCGACATGGCTACGAGATTTACCTACCAACGCTGCGATCTCGTCCTGATGATAATGGAATTCTTCAATTAAACGCTTATAACCAGTGGCTTCCTCAATTAAATTCAAATCCTGACGTTGAATATTTTCGATTAAAGTGAGAGCACATGCCTGTTGATCACTATAATCTCCAATCAAACAAGGGACTTCATTTAATCCCGCCAATTTGGCCGCACGCCACCTTCTTTCCCCTGCAATAATTTCATATCGCTCTTTTGCTATGGGTCTTACCACCAAAGGTTCAATTAAACCCTGGGAAGAAATTGACTGAGCCAATTCCTGTAACTCCGTTACATTAAAATCTTGCCTGGGTTGATACTGACCTGCCTGCAGGCTTGTAACAGGTAAATAAGTAAATCGGGTTTGCATAGGAAAAAATCAAGAAACTTAAGGATATGAAATTGTTTCACAATAGTGCCTGAAATGGAATTGTATCCGGTTTATCTGACCACAAAGAAAAACCCTGAAACGAAAAAAAACTTATTCTAAACAGTGGGTCTGTTTATTATTTTTTCCTCATTTTCCTTGTTACTTTCAGATTGAACTCCAAAAAATCGAAGAGTGGACTGATAAGGTACTTCTTTGGATTTTAACTCTTCAGCGAAGTCGGGATATTTTTCTAACAGTTTCTTGCCAAGCCCAATAATATACGAATCCTTGGAGCTTTGAATGAGGCGCATATAATGTGCAGCAGTAATCAAGTCATTTGCAGCTCCGGATTTCAATAATATCTCACAAGCAGATAACATAGCGTTCGTGCAACCTTGGGCAGCTGATTGCAAAATCATCTGCTTATGCTGTGATGATGAAGGAGAATAAACTTGTGCCAGACGAAATAAAGCCAAAGAATTCGTTTTAGCTAATAACTGCATTTCAGGCAGGCGCTTCACTACGGCTTGCTTTAATCCCGGATTATCGGGTTCTCGTTGTAATTGTTTAACCAAAGCAGCAAATTCGCTACTTGGATCTAATTGCGCGGCCATACCTCAACCTTTGATTATCATCTTCATTAAAGACAGAATAAATGCTCAAAATTAAGACAAAATTAAGAGATGGCACTTTTACATTTTTTTTACACATAACTGTTTTTTTAACAGTATTTTAAGGACATAAATGCTAAAAAACTCCCATCTTGATCAAAACAGGAAATAAAAATTAAAATAATTTTTCATATCTGTCCCAACCCAAATGAAATAGCATGTGCGCTAAAATTGCTGAGGTCAGCCCATATTGCCAAAATAAAAAACCAAAGAGTATGGACTGCGAAAGACTCAATAATACAAAAGAGTAAAGAAATCGTCTGGATGGTGTGCAACCTGCTGCAATATAGGCTGGAAGTTGGCCTACAGCAAAAATAAATGCACTCAAAAAAATTGAAATAATTATAATTTCCGAATTAATTTGACTTGTAAACAATAAAGCAAAAAAGCACACCACATTCATTAATCCCCATCTGGCAATTACCTCTTCTACAACCCCTCCATAAAGGACACAACCATCAAGTCCTATTTTGGACCGCAATTCCGACATAATCTTGAAACTTTTTTCATCAAGTATGGAACCAAACAACCCATAATACAGTATACAAAAAATAACCAACCCTAAAAGGGCATATAAAAAAGTAGGTAATAAAATCACTTGAAAGGAATCTAGGCTGGCTTTGCCTTGCAAAAGACCTTCCAGGAGAGGATCGCCTAGCCCGGTACGTGAAGACAGGATGGAGCCAGCAAAACTCATGACAAATGTCATAAATAAGGTTTGCAGCACAACAAAACGACTAAATCTTTTTTTTAATCTCTCGGTATTATCGGCTAGCAGAAAATATACCAGGCGATGCATCACGATTAAAACACCAGGAATGGATAAACAAAACAAGACAATAATTACAGGCCAATCAATTATCATTTTTCATCCTTTCGCAATACACTGTAAAAAAAGCCATCCATGCTATGCTCCCCAGGCAATATCTGTTGACCATGCCCAGTCCACCTTCCCCAGGACCATTTGCCATCACTCACTTGACAATCCGAATGCTCTGCAACAAATTGGGCGATTTGCAACTCATTTTCATCACTCATAATAGAGCATGTGGCATAAACCATTAAACCACCTGGTGCAAGCAGTGGCCATAATGAATTCAACATACTGGATTGTACCTGAGAAATTGCTGAAATCTCTTCATCCGTTCGTAATAATTTGATATCAGAGTGGCGTCTAATCACTCCTGTAGCGGAACAGGGAGCATCCAGTAAAATACGATCAAATGGATGACCATCCCACCAGCTTCTGGGTTCCAATACATCACCTTGCACCACCGTTGCTTGCAAATCCAATCGATTTAAGTTATCTCTGACCCGCTGTAACCGCTGCGGGTCTAAATCCAATGCAACACAGGAAGCCAAACCAGGCTCTTTCTCCAAAATATGACATGTTTTTCCGCCAGGAGCGCAACAAGCATCCAGTACTCGCTGCCCGGGTTTTAAAGACAATAAATACGCTGCTAATTGAGGCGCGGCATCCTGAACAGACACAGAGCCTTGCGCAAAACCAGGAAGCGTCATCACATCACATGGGATTGCCAAAGTAATTCCATCAGGTGCGACAGGGTGTTTAAAAGCCTCTATCCCGGATTTTTTTAGTAAATCAAGATACTCATCAACTGAGTGTTTCAACACATTGACTCTCAAAGTCATGGGTGGGTGTCTATCATTCGCTGCAGCGATGAATTGCCAATCGTTTGGCCAGTCTTTTTGCAGGCGTTGAAGTAACCAATTCGGCTGTCCATAGATAAAAACCGGCTCTGCTGCCAGCTTTTCCAGAATATGGTCTTTTCGACGGCAAAAATTCCTTAGCACGGCATTTACCAGTCCTTTTGCCCAACTTTTTTTAACCTGCCCCAGTAAAGACACTGTCTCCTTCACCACGGCATAATCCGGCTTATTCATATACTGCAATTGATAAATACCTATCAACAAGACTATCCATAGCTCATTATCTTTAGGTCGCTTATTGATTAAAGTATCAGCTATGGATTGTAAACGAAAATAATGACGACAAAATCCATAGCAAATTTCTTTTGTCATGGGAGAAATCTCTTGCGGAGACATCAAATAGGACAGGTTTTTTCTGCTTTCTATCAAGGCCGTCAAAATTTTTAAGGCGTTGAATCTGTCATTTACTTTCATTGCAACATTAAACCAGTATGCAATTGTGTTTTACCCGAATTTAACCAATCCCTGACTGAAATGATCTTTGCTCCGGGAAATTGAATCTTTTCCACTAACAATGCATTATCACTGGTAGCGACCAACATTCCATTTTTATCGATATTTAATATCATGCCCGGCATCTCGGTACTCATGATATCAGTTGCTTTTGCCTGGTGAATTCTGAGCATTAATTCCCCAGCCAGCGTATAGGCAACAGGCCATGGATTAAATGCGCGAATTTTTCTATCTATTTCCACTGCAGACTGATGCCAGTTAATTCGTGCCTCTTCTTTATTAATTTTACCAGCATAAGTCGCTAATTCATTGTTTTGTAATTCAAATTGTGCTGAATTGGATGCTAAAGCCTCCAAAACATCCAATAATGGTTTTACTGACATTTTTGCTAATTTATCATGCAAACTACCAGCGGTATCCGAGGAAGTCACAGGACAGGCGGCCTTGCATAACATAGGGCCTGTATCCAATCCAACATCCATTTGCATAATGGTCACTCCGGATTCAGCATCACCATGTAAAATGGCATGTTGTATTGGAGATGCGCCACGCCAGCGCGGTAACAGAGAAGCATGCACATTAATACAACCCAGACGAGGAATTTCCAACACTGCTTTTGGTAATATTAATCCATAGGCTATCACGACCATTACATCGGGCTTTAAGGCAGAAAGTTCATCGACAGCTTCTTGATTTTTAAAATTAAGCGGTTGATAAACTGGTATCTGGTGATTTATTGCCCATTCTTTTACAGGAGACTCCTGTAATTTACGGCCTCGGCCAGCCGGCCTGTCGGGCTGAGTATAAACAGCCTTGAGATGATGCCTTGATTGAATTAAGGCATCCAGACAGGGTAAGCCAAATTCTGGAGTTCCAGCAAAAACGACAGTTAAACCATTCATGGCTTACGAGCTTGTAAACGCTTGAACTTATCTAATTTCCGGCGAGCCATCATTCTCTTCAATGGAGACAACATATCGACAAACAATTTGCCATTCATATGGTCAATTTCATGTTGTAAACACTCGGCAAGCAGCCCTTCACCCGTAATTTCAAACGGTTTGCCAAACCTGTCCAGTGCCTTCACGGTCACTTTTTCAGCTCTGACAACGGTATCATAAGCCCCTGGGACAGACAAACAGCCTTCTTCAAATTCTTTTTCGCCATGAGAGGAAACTATTTCAGGATTAACAATAACGATCTGCTCCTTTTTATCTCCCACTATATCAATGACAGATAAACGCAAGCTGACTCCTATTTGTGGTGCGGCAAGCCCAACTCCCCGAGCATCATACATTGTATCAAACATATCGTTGATTAATGTCTGTAAACTCTCATCAAAAGTCTCGACCGGCTTAGCTATTTTTCTTAACCGCTCATCAGGTAAATAAAGAATCTTGCGAATTGCCATTGTTTATCTAGTTCTCCACACGTTAATCGTGATATTATCCCCGATATACAGTAATGCTGCAAGATGCTAAGGCTCAACTAAAGGGATTGATACATGAGATATTGTCTCCTCATTTTCTGTTTCATTATATCATCCATTACTCATGCCTTAAGCCTAAGACCGGATTCCCCCTCTCGTTATGTTGTGCAACCCGGAGACACCTTATGGAGTATCTCCAGCCGTTTTTTGAATAACCCCTGGGAATGGAAAGCGTTATGGCGCGCAAACCCCCAGATTAAAAATCCCGACAGGTTATATCCTGGTGCCGTTCTCGCTTTAGAGTATTATCAAAACATTCCCTATCTCAGGGTTCTGTCTAACGGAACAATCAAACTTTCCCCCAATATAAGAGTGACACCCCAGGAAGACGCCGTTCCACCAATACCATTAGGCGATATCAAACCTTTTTTGGATGAATCGTTAATTCTGGATGTTAATGTCCTAAACCGAGCACCGTATGTGGTAGCACTCATGAGTGAGCGGATGCTTGGAGGCCAGGGAGATGAAATTTATGTCAGAGGCTTGCATCCCTCCAAAGAAATGCCTCAAGGAGGCACTATAGGATACTCCATCTTCAGGGGAGGGAGAAATTATTTTGATCCAATAACCCATGAATTGTTAGGCTATAAAGCAGTTTTGGTCGGTTATGGAGAATTGGTTGCTGGCGGCGAGCCCGCTACGGTTTTATTGACCAGTATTAATCAGGGCATCAAAATCAATGATAAGGTATTGATTAATAACCACCCTGAATTTGAATTGTATTTCGAACCCGAAACCCCTGCCAGGCAAGTCAGAGGATACATTATTGAAATGCCTGACAATATGCCTGTTGGAAATACACAAGAGGCTGTTGGAGGAGTCATCATCATTAATCTTGGAGAAACCTCCGGGATAAAACCGGGAGATGTTTTGGCTATCTATGGCAAGGAACGTATTGTCAATGATCCCCAAAATCATCTCAGACCTATTACCTTACCGCAAGAACGTCTTGGCGAAGCTATGGTGTTTCGTGTGTTTACAAAAGCAAGTTATGCCCTGATAGTAAGGTCCACGCGTGCTATTCATTTATTAGATACAGTAACGAACCCATGAATAATCTGCAACCCCTCCTCGCCTTAAACAGGATGAAAAAAATTGGCCCCCGAACCGTATTAAAACTGCAAAAAAGATGGCCTGATTTAAACCTTATGTTCCAACTGTCAAATGTTGATCTGGAAGAAGCGGGCTTGCCATCCTGGTTGGCACAAACCATAAAAAATTTTGATCCGGGCTTTATAAAAACTGATTTGAACTGGTTAAGTTCATCAGAAAATCATCATATTTTAACTTGGGACTCCCCCTATTATCCCGCATTGCTCAAAGAAATAGCCGATCCTCCCTTCATTTTATACGCTAAAGGTGAGCTGTCCGCCATGACACAACCCAACCTGGCTATTGTTGGAAGTCGCAATGCTTCTGTAACAGGAAACGAGAATGCCCGCGCATTCTCCAGGGAAATTTCCAGGCATGGGGTAAGCATAGTGAGTGGTTTAGCTTTGGGAATTGATGCTCATGCTCATTTAGGCTGTCTGGAAGGAGGCGGCAAAACGATAGCGGTCTTAGGTACCGGAATTGATTGTATCTATCCGCGCCGGCATTTAAAATTAGCTGAGCAAATTACAGAGAATGGTTTATTATTAAGCGAATTTCCTTTAAAAAGTCCACCAATTGCTGGACATTTTCCACTCAGAAATCGTATAATAAGCGGTCTATCATTATGCATTTTGGTTATCGAGGCAGCAATTAAAAGCGGTTCTTTAATTACAGCAAGAATGGCTCTGGAACAAAACAGAGATGTATTGGCTATTCCCGGATCAATTCATAACCCGTTAGCCAGGGGCTGCCACTACTTATTGCAACAGGGTGCGAAATTAGTAACTTCAGTGGCTGATGTTCTTGATGAGCTAAAAATCGAGCACCATCAGTTCACTTCTAATAAACCAATTTTTTCCCTTGCCAGCGGTAAGGAAAACCTAGTAAAGTTCATTGGTTTTGAAACTACGACTATCGATCAAATCATTGATCGTAGCGGATATGGCATGGAACAAGTCACGAGTGGACTGGCTGAACTAGAATTGAAAGGGGCTGTGATGGCAGTGCCCGGTGGCTATATAAGGTGTGAATATGAAAGATAATTTATTTGAAATGTTATTGAATTTGTTTGAAAAAAGTCTTACTCAACTCCAAAAAAGCCATAAATCCAATGATCAGGACTCCCAAAGTCAATTGCTTGAAGAAGATCTTTTAAGTGCTGAAGAGCAATCATTGTTTATCAAATCTGCTCAAGAAAAATCAACACGTATTTTTACTTACGATGAGCAAATGAAACTGACAAAAGCCAGCTATCAATTTCTAATGCGTATGAAACTATGGAATATCCTTGATATCGATCAATTTGAATCAATAGTAAATCAACTACAATTCTCTGAATCTCGTATTGTAACCTTGCAAGAAACAAAATGGACTATAAGAAATGCTCTGGCATCCTCCTTGAATGAAGAGCAATTAACTTTTCTTGATCTTGTGCTATACCAAACAGAAGATGAATTAACAATTCACTAATTAATGAGTGTACTGATATCAACCCATTCATGAACTGTTAGTGAGCCACACAACCCAAAAGGATAAGGTTTATTTGATATGAGTAAACACTTGGTGATCGTCGAGTCGCCCGCGAAAGCTAAAACAATACAGAAATATTTAGGAAATGACTATGACGTGTTAGCGTCTTATGGTCATGTGCGTGATCTGCCTGCCCGTAAAGGGTCAGTAAACCCTGAAAAACATTTTTCCATGACTTATGTTCCTATTGAAAAAAATGCGAGACACATTGATACGATAGCAAAAACTCTTAAAAAATCAGACTCTCTACTGCTGGCAACTGACCCTGATAGAGAGGGAGAAGCTATCTCGTGGCATATTTTTGAATTAATGAAAGAACGAAACCTATTAAAGGACAAATCAGTTCATCGAATCTTTTTTAATGAAATTACAAAAGCAGCAATCCAGGATGCAATTAATCATCCTCGCTCCATATCCATGGATTTGGTGAATGCTCAACAAGCCCGACGCGCTCTTGATTATCTGGTTGGCTTTAACCTGTCCCCTTTGCTATGGAAAAAGATTCGGCGAGGATTATCGGCCGGGCGAGTACAAAGCCCTGCCCTTAGGTTAATTGTTGAGAGAGAAGAGGAAATTGAACGTTTCATCGCTCAGGAATACTGGAAAATAATCGCAAAATGCGCTCATGCCAGCACCGAATTTGAAGCACGACTGACCCATTATAACGAAGAGAAACTTCAACAGTTTTCAGTCACTCAACAAGAACAAGCCCATGAAATAAAAAAGCAACTGATAGCACAAGCACAAGGCTTTTTAACCGTTGCTCAAATTGATAAAAAACAGCGTAAACGTAAGCCATCTCCCCCCTTTATTACCTCTACCTTGCAACAGGAAGCCGCCAGAAAATTAGGTTTCACCGCACGAAAAACCATGATGGTCGCTCAGCAATTATATGAAGGTATTGATATAGGCACAGGAACGGTGGGTTTAATCACTTACATGCGTACTGATTCAGTCAACCTGGCAAAGGAAGCGATTGACGAAATACGCGACTATATCACACAACGTTATAAGGGGGATAATTGCCCGAATTCTCCCAGAATTTACAAAACTAAATCCAAAAACGCACAGGAAGCACATGAAGCCATTAGACCAACTTCCATCAAAAGAACTCCAGAAATGGTGCAAGGTTCCCTGACAAGCGATCAATTGAAACTCTATAGCTTAATCTGGAAACGCACAGTGGCCTCCCAGATGGCTGATGCCATCCTGGATACGGTGAGCGTGGATTTTAGCTGTGGTAAAGGGAATACCTTCAGAGCCAATGGTTCAACAATAGCCTTCCCTGGCTTCCTTTCTGTCTATGAAGAAGGACGAGATGATTCTAAAGACGAAGACAATGAAGATAAAATTTTACCTGCTTTCAATGTAGGTGAAAAAATAAAAGTATCGGATATTGAAACCAATCAGCATTTTACCGAGCCACCTCCAAGATATTCTGAAGCAACTTTGGTTAAAGCTCTTGAAGAATACGATATAGGCAGACCATCTACTTATGCCTCTATCATTCATACTTTGCAACAGCGTGAATACGTGGTAGTTGAAAAAAAACGTTTTTTGCCCACTGACGTGGGTAGAATTGTCAATCGATTTCTAACCAACTATTTTACTCGCTATGTCGACTATCAGTTTACCGCTGGCCTTGAAGACACCCTGGATGCCATCGCGCGTGGAGAAAAGGATTGGATCCCTGTTCTGGAAGAGTTCTGGCAACCTTTCGTCCAGCAAATTCAGAATATAGATGAACAAGTGCAAAGAAAGGATGTTACTACGGAATTATTAGATGAAAAATGTCCTAAATGTCAAAAGCCATTGTCCATTAGGCTCGGCAAGAGAGGGCGCTTTATTGGCTGCACAGGATATCCAGATTGCGATTACACTCAGGATATAAGCAATCCAGAAGGAGAAAAATCAGAACCTGAAGTCGTGGAAGGCAGAAGCTGCCCTCTGTGTCATGGAGCCTTGCATATTAAAACCGGTCGCTATGGAAAATTTATTGGGTGCAGCAATTATCCTGAATGCAAGCATATGGAACCTTTAGAAAAACCCTCCGATACTGGCGTCACATGCCCTAAATGCAGCCAGGCAAAAATTCTGCAGCGGAAATCAAGAAAAGGGAAAATCTTTTATTCCTGTGGAAATTACCCAAAATGCGATTACGCTCTGTGGAATGAACCGCTTGATTTGCCTTGCCCTAAATGTGCATGGCCAATCTTAACCTTAAAAGAAAGTAAAAAATTTGGTCGTCAAATTCTTTGTCCTCGCGAGGGTTGTGATTACTCTGCCAAGGAAGACTAGGTACTTTGTTACTCCAGTTTTTACACCCTGAGTACCTCAGGCTATTGGATTGCGAATGATCTGTTTGTTTTATTCGCAATCCATTAACCCAACAAATTATCTCAACTCACTAAGGGATTGTTATTCTTCTCTAAGTATAATTTGGCCAAATGATAGGAAGCATAATCGGTGATATGTCCTGAATCGCGAAATACTGGAATACCATTGATATCTACCTTACACATCCCCGACGGACACTGAGCTACTCGTGGGTCAATAATGACCAGTGTCTTGTATTTTCGCTGCATTTTTGCAAACAAATTATCGAACCAAATCTGTTCACTGACATCCAGGTTAAAATCACACCGCTCGGGATTGTATTTTTTATGCAGCTTGATATGCTCAAAAAAACAATTGTAAGGATTTCCCTTAGACAGTGCTATCGATTTGATTAATACAGGTTTCGCTCCTGAAGTGGTAATAAGCTCCAGAGCTTTATCCAAAGCCTTTTCAATGCGCTTTAAAGAAAGCTCTTGAGATCGATTGTCATTCAATTGATTAATAATTCTATCACCAAAATAACCATTCCAGTTTTGGCCTAAAATAACATAATCATAGTGGTTGGTTTTAATCATATTAAAATAGCGATTCGTTTGATCATGGCATTCCTGGTAAATCTTATTTTTAACATTCCAATCAAATTGATATATGTCAGGTAAAGCAAGACAAGCAACCGTTGCATGAGCCAAAATGGATACATTGGCCTCCTTTGCCAACGTATCCATAAATCCCCAATGCTGATTGGAATAAGAATCGCCTATCATAAAGCCGGTTCGACTATCCGAGTTTTTTGCTCCCAGAACGCACTGAGGGTTGACTTCGGTATTTTTGCGCTCCAGACACAAAGGCCTCTGTGGATTTTTGTACTTGTTTAATTCCGCATAAACCTGGATTGCTTCATTGAAGCGATAAGGATAACCCGCATTCTTTTTAATCAGATAATCACTCAAGTGAGTGACAAAAACCGGCATAATTAATAAACAAACCACTGTATAGCTGAACCGGATTCGATGTAATTTTCTTGCTGGTTTTTCAATAAATCGCCAGGAAAGATAAGCGATAATCGATATCAACCCAAAAGTAACCAACAGAACCAAATTGGACTCTTCAATGTTTAAATAGCGAATTAAAGCCAATACAGGCCAATGCCAAATGTACAAGGAATAGGAAATTAATCCTATGAACACCAGAGGTCTTAATGAAAGAGCATAAGTTACTATAGGTTGCGGCTCTTGTTGTCCGGCGGCAATCAGTATGGCCGTTGCAAGGCATAAAATTAAAGTATACCAATTGGGAAAACCTATATTAATGTCATGATGCATTGCAATATAAAACAGCGTCAGAACAGCCAAGACAGTTATAAAATTTAATACATACTTATTGGCTAAAAAGCGTTTACTCCCTGAAGCTGAGGCAACACAGGAACCAATTAAAAATTCAAAGATACGACTGGAAAATTGATAATACGTTTTTGCAGGATTACTCCAAGAGTAATACATGGATAATGCGAAAAAAGTGATGGTTAATAAATAGGTTATCTTGATTCGATGCTGTGGACCAACCAATCGGTAAAGCAAATAGATTCCAACCGGCAAGATAAAATAACATTGCCATTCTACGGATAAAGACCACATATGCAAAAGAGGCAATTGATTGCTATCCGGAGAAAAATAATCGCTCGTGACATTTTTAAAAAACACATTCGATGTAAAAATAGATGTTTTACGGGCACTTTTACTAAAAAGCATCAAGTCATCGGGCAGATAATAAAACAGGGTAACCAAGGTTGTGACTACAATCAAACAAATAAAAACAGGCTGTAATCTCCATAATCGCCTGCTGTAAAAGTCCATAAAAGAAAAACGATTATTTTGCAAAGATTTTTCAATGATACTTGTAATGAGAAAGCCTGAAATGACAAAGAAAACATCAACTCCAATAAACCCTGATGGGAAAAGAGTTAAGCCTCCATGAAAAAATAAAACAAATAAAATAGCAATTGCTCTTAAGCCATCAATATCTGAGCGATAGTTCACACTACAATTTCCATAAAATGATTGTTGATTAATACTAATTACATGCCCACCCTTGCACTTTATTTCTGTACAAAGGTTTGCAAATTGGGAAATTCAGAGTTATATCACAATAATCTTTTTTTAGTGAGAACTATTTTAGTGTGGTTCATTCATCAATTGTTCAATGTAGCGTCTGCAGGTTAACGGTTTATATAAATAATTAATTAAATAGCGAGTTCCACCAGTTCCTGTGATTATCAAAGTACCATAACTTAAAATACTGCCTAAAATGGATTGACGTATGTCTATCGTTTCAATTTTATTCAGGGGGATATCCACCGTTTGCCTTACTATGATACCGGTACGTAAAATAACTTGCTTCCTTTTTATGGTAATGGAAGAAAAATGATAGGTTACCCAGGTAATCAATATCCAGATCAGTGCAAAAAATCCTAAAAAAAGACTCACTTCGCGCAACTGGATGATATAAATATAAATTGCCATCACTAAACCCAATCCAACGAAAGGACCAAAAAATATGATCCAATGCAATCTGGTAAAATAAATGACATTACTTTCTGTAGTATTTTCAGCCATTGATCACCCTTATATACCTCAAAAAAATATGATATTGCACTTAACGTTAATTTGCTATTCTATACATAAATCAACTTACTTTTCGATAGTCTAACTCTTTAATAGATACCTAACAATTAAGACGGACGTTATGAAATCAATCAGTCAATGCCTAAACAAGCAACTCAGTACAATTTGCCAGCATTCTATGCAATTGGAAGAGTTATCTCTTAAAATTTCTGCATTTCTTCCTTCCCATTTCATTTCTAAATGTCAAGTAGGTAGTTTTAATAAAGGGTGTTTGGTTTTAACCACAACCAATGCTGCTTTTGCGTCCGAAATACGTTATTTACTTCCTGAATTACGGGATAAATTAAGAAAAGAAGCCGGCCTTTATCAGCTGTCTTCAATTAAAATTACCATCATTGCTCCCTCCTCTCAAATCGAAAACCCTGCACAAAAAAAATCTCTTACCCTGTCTGAAAAAGCCAAGGCAACCATTATTAGTGAGAGCCAACACTGTACTTATGAGCCACTGAAAAAGGCATTACTGCATTTAGCTCAAAGTGAATAACTCATCAACCATCTCATTTGTATTCTGATTTTTTTTTCACTATAATGCTCAAATATTCAACTAATATGTTAGAGCTTGCTATGCCTAAAATAAATAAAATTGTTAATGGAACAGACCTAACCCCCCATTATCTGAGTGAGCCAAACAAAGAATTTAAAATCTATCGTTATAATAACGAAGTTTATGCTGTTCGTTTTGAGAATGATGAACCCATGGATTATGTTTTAATGTGGAAAAGTCACAAGAGTGAGCATACGCAGAACAGTGAAATGATTAAAAATACTGAAGAGGATTATAAGGAGCTTGGAAAAGGAGAACAAGGAACGGTATATGAGAAAACAGAAGATAAGGCTATGAAAGTATCTCGAGGCAGACATCCAAGAGAATTTTATGAAGAAATTAACCTCCATATTATAGAACAGCAATTTTTCCTTAAATATCATGGCATTCAAGAACACTTTGTTCTAGGACTCTGGAATATCAAAAATGAAGAAAACGTGTATTTCTACATGCCTAAAATCAATGCGATCCCTATTAATAAAAAAATCGACCAGCCCAAAATTGAGGAATTTGTTCTTGCGCTTAAAGAACTTAATGATGCAGGGTACTGGCATCCTGATTTGGCAAATAATCCTTATCATATTAGTCCACAAAATCTGATTGCAACAGAAGAAATGGTAAAGACTATTGATCTTGATGGTGGCTTTCGGTACGACAAGGGAAGAGTTGATGAACTCAGCAGGAAGTCTCTTGTTTATGGTAAAGATCAATGGCTATATGTCTATAATTTCATCTATCCACCCACCGATGAGGAGGATCACAGAATTGATTGGAGAGTCCCTATAGAGAAATGGTATGAAAATAACAGAGACGAATCTTTATCGGATAATCCCCATACGTTGCTTCGATTTTACCATGAGGGACTTATATCATTGCCAAAAAAACTTGCTCATGATCTGCATGAGACAATATTAGAAGAGTTATCTCAGGATAAAAAATTTAAAAAACATTCGCATGAGGTAGGGGTGAATCGCTTTTTTAGCCCGAAAAAACAAGAAATCTATGAGGGTTTAAAGGGTGATGGGCTAAAAAAAGTGATCCTGAAAGAACTTAGAGATTCGTTGGCTGAGATAAGAACAATGGAGCAATTGGAGGAAAAAAAACTGGAGTTTTTAGCTTCCCCAGAAATGCAAATTCTTGCTGAAGGTCAGGATAAGACAACAAAAGCACTGAACTTAAAAACCAGTTCTCGTAAAAAGGTGATGGTAATATTTAAAGAAGCAGAAGAGCGAATACTGAATAGCCCTAATGTAAGCATTTAGGACGTGTCCATTTTAAATTCTGTGAATAGCATGCTTTTATGTGAGTTAGTTTCGGCTTAATTCAAATAACTCTTGAAAAATTAATTAAGCCTTTTTCATGGCAAACTTATAGCGTTTCGACAATTTTTTTAAGTAAAGCTCCATTGATAACTTCCCCATAAAAATGGAGCCTCACTATTTCCTTCTTTCGCTAACATTTCTTTTGAGGCAATTCGCCCATCATCGATATTGGCTTCCAATCGATTAAGGTGCATTATAATCAAATTAATACAATATATTTAAATCCTTCTTAAGGTGATCATGCTGAAACAAATTGTGCTAACCGGCCTAGTTATTATAGGGATTGTCATTACGCTAATGTACTTATTTCAGCGTCACCTCATTTATTTCCCTAATAGACATACCCCAAAGTTGGAAGATTACAATGCATCGGATATGAAAGTAGTTTCCTTACGTACAAAAGATAATTTACATTTAAAATCCTGGTATAAACCTGCAAGCAAGCATCGCCCTACAATACTCTATTTGCATGGGAATGCAGGCCATATTGGTTACAGAATGCCTTTGGTTCGTGAATTTATTGACGCTGGTTTAGGCGTATTTTTATTAGAATATCGTGGTTATGGAGGCAATCCGGGCAAACCTGGCGAGAAAGGTCTTTATGAAGATGGAGAAACAGCCATTGAATTTTTAATTCAACATGGTGTGCCATCAAAGCGCGTGATTCTATATGGGGAATCCATAGGTACCGGCGTAGCAACTCACCTTGCCACAAAATACCCGGTTTGTGCGGTTATACTTCAATCACCCTTTACATCACTAACCAGGCTTGCCCAGTATCACTACCCATTGAACTTCCTTAAACCCTGGGATCAATATAATTCACTTGCCCGTATGAAAAAAATTAATGCCCCCATTCTGGTTTTGCATGGAAAACTGGATCAGATAGTACCGTATCAAGAGGGCTTAAATGTTTTTAATGAAGCCAATGAACCTAAAAAAATGGTTTCTTTTGACGACAAAGAACATAATGATTTGTGGAGCGCTGATAATTTTTCGAGGGAAATTATTCAATTTGCTTTAAACCAGTGTTCCTAACTTTTGTGGATAGTTCATTGTTAAAGTATTTTCATCATCAACACTATTATTGAACTTAATCATCCATTTCCGCAAAGGCGATTGAAAATCTCCTTTCAACCCACTCCTTATTGAGGTACTGAAAGCAATCTTGCAGATAATCGGCCAATTCCTCTTCATCCAAGACATGCTCAAAACCTACAGGTTCAACGTCATGATGAAAGTATTCGCCGAAGTACTTCATTGAAAAATCAATATAATCCCGAGTATGCAAAATAAAAGAATGCCACATCTCGTCGAGGATCAATAATGGTCCAAAAAGATAGGTTTTTTTCCCCCGCAACCTTCTTTGCTTATTAAGCCACATCCAGGCTAATAAATCCTCAAAGAGAAATAGCCCTTCTTGTATGGAATATTCTGGATGAGAATAGCAAAAATGAGTCACTATTTTTTCATTTTTATAGTGAAGTAATTCAGAAAGAGAAAAACTCATTAACGTCCACAACAAGTTTTTTTATTACTTGGTTTCTGAGTAATGAATCTAATTATTCTACAAATCATTTCTTCTTTAGCCATAATTGTCTCTTATTGTTAAAATCATTCAAGTTTAACCCAATGTTTGTAAAGGGCGCAACTGAATGTTTTTATTTTCATCAATCAGTATCATATGTTGTGGTGGCACATCTTCCCATCCTTCATCCAAATCATTTAGCCTTTCAGAAGAGACTACAACATAAGCTGGATTACCTTCTTCTTTTATCCATAACCCTTGAGTAGATAATACATACCCAATCAAATAATGCAGCGTCAAAGGTTTTTTCTTCTCATGACTGCAATAGCGGGTAGCGATAATCTTTTTACCATTTGTAAGACAAATATTAAAATAGGAAGGTCCACTATGGCCAAATTGTCCTATTACTTCCAATATTTTGTTAATAGTTTCTTGCAGCACATCAGCAGCCACCGATAGTTGAGTAATGTCTCTTCCTTTTGCTAATTGCAAAAACAAACCAAACAAATGCTCAGAATCTGTTTGACCTTTAACCCAATGGTAAATGTCATCATCCAACAAATGCCTTATATGCCTTTTCACATCAATAAAATCATTAATTTCCCCATTATGCATTAACATCCAATCGCCATAAATAAAGGGATGGCAGTTATAATTGGTTACTCCTCCTGCACTGGCAGAGCGAACATGAGCAAAAAAACAAGGAGACTGAATTTTTGCTGTTAAGTGTAAAAGATTTCTATCGTTCCAGGCTGGATAAACGGAGGTGAACAAAGCAGGATCAGAGCTAACTTCTGGTGAATACCATCCCAAACCAAAACCATCTCCATTGGTTCGATATTTGGTTTCGCGCGCATGCAGACTTTGCATGATGATTGAATTCTTAGGTCTTACCAACACATTTTCCAATAGCGTAGGGCGTCCCAAATAAGCAACGAATCGACACATAACAGCCTCCCTCATTGAGTGATTCGAATAGCAAACTCTAATTAATTAACTAACTTCCAACTTTCTATTACTCATATCCCTAAATCTGTAATCCATTCGGCTGTCATTGCGCGTTTTTATAAGGTACCCGGAATCACTGCAAATCAACTCACTTTACCATATGATGCAACGATTCTTACTTATCATAGGGCTACCATTTGGAATATTAAATGCCTCTTGAAATTGAGGCATATTTGCCAAGCTACCATTGACTCTGTATACAGCAGGCGGATGTGGATCTGTTGTCACTTGATTACGAAGTTGCTCCGGCCTGACATTCATAGCCCAAACATGAGCTGTTCCTAAGAAAAATTGTTGATCAGGGGTAATTCCTTCTATCGTTTTAGCATTCTTGTACTCTTTTGAACGCTGAAACGCTTTATATGCCAAGATCATTCCGCCCAGATCTGCAGTTGCTTCGCCAACAACCAATTGTCCCTGTACATGCAGATCGCCATCTACTACATATTTTGAGAATTGATCAGCAATGCATTGTGTCGCATTTTTGAATTTTGATAAATCATTTGGCGCCCACCAATTTTTCAAATTTCCATAACCATCAAATTGAGCACCTTGATCATCAAATCCATGCGTCATTTCATGACCTATAACATACCCTATTGCTCCATAATTTATGGCAGTCGGAGCCTTTGGATCAAAAAAGGGAGATTGTAATATACCTGCGGGTATATTGAGGTTATTCATTGAAGGATCATAATACGCGTTGATCGTTTGAGGTGTCATCGCCCATTCACTTCTATCTACAGGTTTACCAATTTTGTCGAGATCTCGATTGATCAAGAATTCGTTTGCTCTGATAACATTCAATACGTAGGGGCCGCGATCTATTTTCAAGCTGGAATAATCCCACCATTTGGTGGGATAACCAACTCGTTCTTCCATTAAATCTAGCTTTTTCAATGCCGCATCACGAGTCTTGGGTGACATCCAGCTTAAAGTTTTTATATCTTCTTGTAATACTGCTCTGATATTTTTTAGTATATCCAAGACCTTTTGTTTGGATTCAGGAGAAAAATATTTCTCTACATACAATTCTCCGATTGCAAATCCCAATGCACCGTTTTCAGTGTTAACTACTCTTTTCCACCTTGGTAATAGTTTTTGTGTACCAGTTAATGCAGAAACCATCTTAAAATTCTGATCGACAAACGGTTTGGATAAATAAGGAGCGAATGCATCTATTAAATGCCAACGCAGATAAATTTTCCATTCATCCAAACTAACTGACTGTAATAATTCATTCATCGCTTTGAAGAAATCAGGCATAGCAAAATTGATTTTTTTAATTTTGCCCTGACCTCTAGCGCTCAAGTATTGAGACCAGGAAAAATTAGGTGTCAATTTATCCAATTCAGTAATGGTCATCATATGATAAATGGCGTGTGGATCTCGTTGCTCCACTTGTGACATGGACGCTTTAGCCAATTGAGTTTCAATATCCATTACAATTTTAGCTTCTTTTGCCGCCATTTCAGGACTGTCACCCAATAGCCCAAACATTTTAGTAAGATGGTTAACATAAGCTTCTCTTACCTGTTTAAATTTAGCTTCTTTTTTAAGATAATAATCTCTGTCTGGGAGTCCCAATCCCCCTTGCATAACAGCACCTATCATGGAAGTGCTGTCCTTAAAATCTTGCATGCTGCCAAAATTAAACAAAGGCCCTACACCTATTTTGTGCAGATGGGCAATTTCAGCCTGTAAATCTTTGAGATTCTTAATTTCTTCTATTTTAGTGAATTCTGGTTTTAGAGGCGTGATACCTGACTTATCAATGCTATCAACATCCATACCGCTAAAATAAAAATCCCCCACTTTCTGCTCAATACTTCCAGGTTTAGCATGAGTATTCTTGGATGCATTGATTAACATCTGATGAATAATATTTTGTACTTTCTCATTTACAACATAAAAACTTCCCCAGGAAGCATAATCAGCGGGTATTGGGTTATTCTTTTTCCAATTGCCATTGGCATAGGTATAAAAATCCACAGCTGGTGACACACTGGTATCACGCCAGTCAAGATGAAGAAGATCGTTTGTATTATTATCGGAAAAATTGGAGTTGGAAGAAAATACTATAAAACTGGATAACATCGTAACAATACAAGTTGCAATCTTAAATTTCATCCTGATATTCCCCTTAATTTGAGCTTTATATAAATTTCTAAAGAAGGAAACTGCTTAGGCCATTATATTTAGTATAGATAATGCCTATAAAATGATAATAGTGAAAATGAATATTCTCACTACGTGGATATGATGTATTTCTGTCAGGCTTCAACAGGATAATATTCAGGGTGAACCGCGGGCAGATAATTTTCTGTATCAAAATAGGTATATTCCCAAGCATCCTGCCTTACCATTAATTCACGCAACAATCTGTTGTTTAATTCGTGACCAGATTTATATCCTTCAAATGCGCCAATTAAACTGGAACCCAATAAATAAAGATCACCGATAGCATCTAATACTTTATGAGTAACAAATTCTGATTCGAAGCGGAGACCATCTTCATTAAGGACACGATAATCATCTACTACAATAGCATTATCTAGACTACCGCCTTTTGCCAGGTCGCACTCTCTCAATTTTTCATAATCTGAAAGAAAACCAAAAGTTCTCGCCCTACAAACTTCTTTGACATACGATGTTCCAGAAAAATCAAAGCTTACTGTTTGTGGTCTATCATTAAAAACCGGGTGCTCAAAACCTATGGTAAATGTTATTTTATATCCTTTATGAGGAAGGAACTGAACATACTTTCCATTTTCTTCGACTCGTATAGGTTTAAGAATTCGGATATATCTTTTTGCTGCATTTTGCTCTCTTATACCCGCTGATTGAATTAAAAATACAAATGGGGCGGCACTTCCATCCATAATTGGAATCTCTGGGGCATTGACATCTATATAGGCGTTATCAATTCCTAACCCGGCCAGGGCGGATAATAAATGCTCCACCGTTGCAATTTTCACCTTGCCATGATGAAGGGTGGTGCAAAGCATGGTATCTCCGACGTATTCGTAGGAGGCAGGTATTTCGACAACTGGTGACAAATCGACGCGTCTAAAAACGATACCTGTGTTTACAGGAGCTGGTCTTAAGGTTAAAAGCACTTTCTCACCGGAATGTAATCCAACACCAGTAGCCTGGATTACCTTTTTAGGAGTTCTTTGTTTTATCATTCAGTGCTCACCTTTCTCTCTTATATTTATTTTGCACGCAAAAACCTTAAGATCTTAGCAACAATTTATTGATTAGTCTAATTTTTTTAATTTCAATTAATGCGGTTTTGGAAACCAAATACAAAAATTGCAAAAAATAACCACACGAATCAATTCATGAGATACTCAAGAAAGAACGTTTGTATCCATCAAATACATCCTTGTTTTCAAACACATCCTCTCTCAAGATATCCCGTTAAAAATGCTTCTATGCTTCTTCTTGCCTACGTAAAAACGCCGGTATGTCCAGGTAATCCACATCAGGAACACTCTCATTACCATTATTAGTTTGCTTTGTAGCTGTTGTTGCAGTACCAGTCTGAGCCTGCTTACGAATCACCGCCGGTCTCTCCAATTGTTGATAATCAAGAGACCCATCGCTTCTTGTCGTTTCAACCAGGCGTGCTCTAAGAGGTTGTTGTGGCTGTTGCTGACGCTGTCTATTATCACCTAAACCAGTCACAATCACAGTTACTCTCATCTCGTCAGTCATTTCAGGATCAATAACAGTTCCAACAACTACAGTGGCATCATCAGAAATGAATTCTTTAACCACGTCACCCACTTCTTCAAATTCACCAATAGACATATCAAGGCCTGCGGTGATATTCACTAAGATTCCGCGAGCGCCGGAGAAATTCACATCCTCCAATAAAGGAGATGCAATCGCTGCTTCGGCCGCTTGACGTGCCCTTTGCTCACCAACTGCGCTTCCTGTTCCCATCATGGCCATTCCCATTTCTGACATCACCGTACGCACATCCGCAAAATCAACGTTGATCAAACCAGGGCGGGTAATTAAATCAGAAATACCTTTCACAGCACCAAGCAACACATTATTTGCAGCTTTGAACGCATTGAGCAAACTAATATTTTTTCCTAAAACACTTAATAATTTATTATTAGGAATAGTAATTAACGAATCCACGTGCTCAGCCAAGCGTCGAATACCTTCCTCAGCAGCAAGCGCCCTTTGTTTTCCTTCAAAAGAAAATGGTTTAGTTACCACAGCGACCGTTAAAATACCTAATTCCTTAGCAATTTCAGCAAAAACAGGCGCAGCTCCTGTCCCTGTTCCTCCGCCCATTCCGGCTGTAATAAAGACCATATCTGCACCACTAAGAATCTCTTTAATGTGCTCTCTGTCTTCTTCTGCTGCTTCTCTTCCAATTTGTGGATTAGCACCTGCCCCCAAGCCCTTGGTCAATGCATCACCCAATTGAATGTGTATTTTGGCACTGGAACCTCTTAAAGCTTGTGCATCGGTATTCGCACAAATAAATTCCACACCATCAATATTTTCAGCGACCATATGTTCGACAGCGTTACCACCGCCACCACCAACACCTACAACCTTGATGACAGCATTATTTTCTTGCTGGCTGCTTTCCATTAATTCAAACATAACCCTGTCTCCCCTAATGTGCTGCTTTTTTCTTATTAAATAAATTAAACAGTTTTGAACTTATCGCATTTGACACTTTACAAGACAAAAATCTGCATTTGTTGTCATGCAAAATATCATGCAACCCCATATCTCAATTTCTATCCATACCAGGAACATTTTTAAGCATCATATCAGTGTTTTTACATGAAAAGCTAAAAATTTCCTTGAAACCATTCTTTCATGCGTGACCAAATGCTTTTACCATTATCATTCATTGCTGGCACATTATAGCCACTTTCATATTGCTGTTGAAAGCCATGAAGCAGTAAACCAACCCCTGTTGCAAACGAAGGATTTTCTGTCGCTTCTGTCAAACCGGAGACATAATGCGCACATCCTTTTCTGACTGGCATTTCAAAACAAAGTTCGGCCAACTCAATTGCTCCTCTTACATTGGAAGCTCCACCTGTTAGAACAATACCAGCAGCCAAACGGTCTTCAAACCCGCTTCGGCGTAATTCATTACGTACCAGTGAAAATAGTTCCTCATATCGAGCTGAAACGACATCTGCCAAAGCTTTGGCCGAGATTTTTCGCCCAGGTCTATCATTGACACTGGTAACTTCTAACATTTGGTTTGGATTGGCTAATTCTGGTAATGCACAAGCATGATTGACCTTAATTGCTTCTGCCGCCTTGGTTGGCGTACGCAAGGCCATTGCAATATCATTTGTCACTTGATCGCCTGCAATCGGTATGACTGAGGTATGCTGGATAGCTCCCTCACAAAATATCGCAATGTCAGTAGTGCCGCCACCTATGTCAATTAAACAAACCCCAAGCTCTTTTTCATCCTCAGTAAGAACAGCATGGCTTGAAGCTAATTGCTCCAGAATAATATCAATCACATCCAAACCACAGCGCCTGACACACTTCACAATATTTTGGGCAGCACTGACAGAACCAGTAACAATATGAACCCGAGATTCCAGCCTTACACCAGCCATACCTATCGGTTCACGAATACTGCCTTGATGATCAATGATAAATTCTTGCGGTAATATATGAAGTATTTTTTGATCAGCAGGGATTGCCACGGCCTTTGCTGCATCGATAACCCTTTCCACATCGGCTTGAGATACTTCCTGATCACGGATGGCCACAATACCATGGGAATTAAGGCTACGTATATGGCTGCCAGCAATGCCTGCGTAAACAGTCCTCACCTCACAACCAGCCATTAATTCGGCTTCTTGTACAGCACGTTGGATTGAATTGACTGTGGTTTCTATATCAACTACAACTCCTCGCTTTAATCCGCGAGAGGGATGACGGCCAATACCTATAATTTCTATCGTTCCATCTGATGTTACTTCACCAATTAATGCAATAATTTTTGAAGTTCCAATATCCAACCCTGTGATAATATTTTTTTCTATTTTTTTAGCCATTATCGTCCCATTTGTTGTTTCCACTGCACTGCCATGCCACGTGGATAACGCAGGTCCACGCCAGCCAACTGATCTGCTTTTTCAGCAAAAACAGCAGGGTATGCTTTACAAAAACGCAGCAACCGCTCTTCTAACTCTTTCTTTCCCAAGTATATTTTTACACTATGATTAAGCAGCAACACCCAGGATTGATTATCTCTTAAATACAAGCCTGAAGCATTTAAACCGTATGATGATAATATCTTACTCAATTTTTCATAAACTTGTAAGACTTCTAATTGCTGAGATTGCGGACCCTTTAATTTGGGAATATCCAAATCAGATGGAACAGAACCCTGATTGAACAACTTTCCATCCCTTGTCATTAGAGCATCACCCCAAATCGCTACAGGCTTTTTTTCAGTGAGTTTAATTTTCAATGTATCTGGCCAAACTCTTTCTACATAGGCAGTATCAATCCAACTCATTGAATTCAATTCACTTTGCAATCCTTTTACTGATAATAAAAAGAAACTGGCATCCAGATATTTAGCTAACACATTCTCCAATTCTTTATGTGTTATATGTTCATACGTCGCTGCAACTTTGATCGTTGTAATTGGAAAACGCTCTGCATCAGCAAGATATAAATAGCCTAAGCGACCCGCTAGCAGCAAAGCACTAAGAATTAACAAACCCATTATCGTTAAATAACGCAAGCCGACAGAGTTCACTTCCATAATTTAGTGTTCCCTTCACAAGTAATTTGTCACCAAATGTTGACGACAGTTATGATGAACCATTGCTAGATTAATCAATTCATCAAGTAAATCAGGATAAGCTATACCAGTTGCCTGCCACAATTTGGGGTACATACTTATGGAGGTAAATCCAGGTAATGTATTTATTTCATTAAAGTAAATTTCTTCTGTCTTATCATTTACAAAAAAATCTACCCTGGCCATGCCTTTACATTTAAGATAACTAAAAATATTCGCTGCAGCCTGTTTTAATTGTTCTTCCAGACTATTATTTAATTGAGCTGGAATAATCAAATCCGTTTGACTGCTTTCCAAATATTTCGCAGTATAAGAATAATAACCGTCAGGGTGGTTTACTTTTATCTCACCCACCATACTTACTCTTGGTTTCCCACAGGGGATACTGTTCTCCAACACTGCCAGTTCAATTTCCCTTCCGACAATAAATTCTTCAACCAGAATTTCTTCATCATAGCGTAATGCATCAGCAACTGCTGCGTTTAGCTCATCCATATTATTTGCTTTGTGAATTCCCACACTGGAACCTAGTGAGCATGGCTTAACGAACAGAGGCCAACCAAACTCCGAGGCGACTTCATGACAAAATTGTTGTCTTTCAGACGCATTGGCATGCCATGATAATAATTTATATCTTGCTGATTTGAGCCCATTAATACATGCGAGTCGCCTCGCCATGTCTTTGTCCATTCCGATTGCAGAAGACAATACGTCACATCCTACATAGGCGACACCGGCTAACTCAAGTAAACCTTGTAAACATCCATCCTCATATAAAGGGCCATGAACCACTGGAAAAACAATTTTAGCATCAACTGCCAGACGTCCATTAATTAATAAGCCTTCCAATGGGGTTGATTTTTCAGTAACAACAGGTAATTTATCAGAACAGGCGAGCAAATCATTATAATCATGACGATGAAATCGACCACTTTTATCCATTGCAATGGGTATAATATGATATTTCTCGGAATCCAGGTGTTTTAGAACCGATGCGGCAGAAACCAATGACACTTCATGCTCGCCTGATTTTCCACCATAAAGTAAAACCAAATTAACGGGTTTGGACATTAGCGTCTCCAATGATATGTACTTCGCGTATCAACTCTATAGATGTTTGCTCTCGAACTTTAGTTTGCACCAAATGAATCAAGGCTTCAATATTAGCTGCCGTGGCAGTACCTTGATGATTGATAATAAAATTGGCATGTTTTTCAGAAACAACTGCCCCACCAATGCTTACCCCCTTGAGGCCACAAGATTCAATAAGTCGCGCTGCAAAATCTCCAGGAGGGTTTCTAAATACCGACCCACAATTATATTCATTAGTTGGTTGGGTCTTGGCTCTATGAGCCAATAAATCCTTAATTAATTGCAAGGATGTCTCTTTATTACCTGGTGATAGCTGAAGCTTTGCGGAAATAAACCATTCATCTCCCAAGCCAGCAACATGTCGATAAGCCACTTCAAATTCTTCCGGTTTACGGGTTCTGATTTCACCTCGACGATTTATCGTTTGTACTTCAATAACCGACTGCCAGGTTTCACCTCCATGACAACCGGCATTCATTCGCAGAGCACCACCCATGGTACCGGGGATACCAGCCCAAAACTCTCCTCCTGACAGATTATTACGCGCAGAAAAACGAGCCATACTGGCACAGGATACCCCTGCCTCAACCCGAATACAGTTATCGCTCAATAGGGTCATTTCTTTTAAACAGCCCTGAGTGAGAATCACGGTACCGGAAAAACCGCCATCGCGAATTAGAGAATTAGAGCCTAAACCTAACCATAATAATGGCTCATCAAAAGGCAATCGACTTAAAAACAAAGCCAAATCATCTATATTTGCTGGTTTATAAAGCCTCGCTGCAGGGCCACCAACTCGCCAGGTAGTATACTCAGCCAAAGGCTCATTGAAAAGCAAAGTGCCCTGAGACTCTGTTACATGACTGCTGTCCATTCCCGTTATGCTCATGTTCATTCTCACATGTTTTTCATCAGGTTCACTGCTATTTGGCCGATACTTCCAGCTCCCTGCATCAAAATAACGTCACCATCTTTAATAAATTCATCTAAGGTGGCTTTCAACGATTGCTCGCTCACTATGGTCACTCGTTTATCCCTGGATCGTATTTCATTGGCCAGATTTTCACTGGTAACGCCTGGAATAGCTGTTTCTCCCGCTGCATAGATATCCATCAATAACAGCTCATCCGATAAACTTAAAACATCGACAAATTGTCTATGCAAGGACTGTGTTCTGGTATAACGATGGGGTTGAAAGACATGAACCAAACGTCTCTCGGGCCAAACACGTCTAAAAGCATCAATTGTGGATAAAATTTCCTGTGGATGATGTCCATAATCATCCACAATAATCGCCGCGCCTTTTTCGAACTGTTTTTCACCAAGCATTTGAAAGCGGCGTCCCACCCCTTGGAATTTTTGTAAGCCACGAACAATGGAATCGTCATCAACTCCCAACTCAGTGGCAATTGCTATAGAAGCTAATGCATTTAATACATTGTGACGGCCTGGATACTGAAATTGTATAGTCAGTTGTTTATGTGGTGCAGGTCGAACGACCACAAACTCACTCAGCATGCCCTTTTGAGTCCAATTAATTGCCCGATAATGAGCCTCTTCTTTAAACCCATAAGTTAAGGTTGGTCTTTGAATAGCCGGGAGGATACGGCAAATTTCTTCATCTTCCAAACAAACTACTGCTAATCCATAAAAAGGCAAATGATGCAAAAATTCCAAAAATGTTGTTCTTAATTTTTCAAAATCACCTTCATAAGTATCCATGTGATCAGCATCAATATTAGTCACTACCGCCATCATAGGCTTCAAAAACAAAAACGAGGCGTCGCTCTCATCAGCCTCTACAACAAAATAAGCTGACTTTCCAAGCTGAGCATTCGCACCACAACTATTCAGCTTTCCGCCAATAACAAAACTGGGATCCAAACCACCTTCAGCAAGCAAACTACTGACCAAGCTCGTTGTTGTCGTTTTGCCATGAGTGCCGGCAATTGCTATACCATGCCTAAATCGCATTAGCTCAGCAAGCATAGCTGCTCTAGGAATAACTGGAATCATTAACTCACGAGCAGCCACAATTTCAGGATTATTAAAATCAACGGCCGAAGACCTTACTACAACATCAGCGCCTTTAATGTTTTCCAGCCTGTGACCGATATAGACTTGAATACCTAATGACCTTAAGCGTTGTACCGTGCCACTTTCTCCGAGATCCGAACCAGTAATACGGTAGCCCTGGTTATGCAATACTTCGGCAATACCACACATACCAGCACCACCAATGCCAACAAAATGAATTTGCTCTACACGCCCCATGCGCGGAGATAAAAATTGCTCTGAGTTATTCAATATTCCCCCTTAAGCCGTTAGCGGTCTCAACCCAAGAGACTGCCAACGATTTTCATGATCTATGCGCAATAATAGTGCAATAACGATACAATTAATTACCATACTGGCCCCACCATAACTGAGTAAAGGCAGAGTTAGCCCTTTGGTTGGTAACAGTCCGGCATTAACACCCATATTAATAGAAGCCTGTAAAGCTAACCAAATAGTCAAACCATAGGCTGTATAGGATGCAAAATGCCTTTCTTGAGTATAGGCGGTATATCCTATGTTTAATCCTCTAATAACCAGTATACTATACAATGTGATGACAACTAAAATTCCAAATAACCCTAATTCTTCAGCAATCACAGCAAATAAAAAATCAGTATGTGCCTCAGGTAAATAGAGTAATTTCTGTATGCTTTCACCTAATCCGGTACCAAACCATCCACCTCGTCCGAAAGCAATCAATGACTGAGTCAATTGATAACCACTATTGTATTGATCTGCCCACGGATCCAAAAAGGCTGTTAAGCGAGCAACCCTATAGGGGGAAGATACCGCCAACAGAGCAAGTGCTGTCACTACAACCAGCATTAAACCAAAATAGTATCTTAATTTAACTCCAGCTAAAAATAACATAGCCATTACTGTACCAGAAATGACAACTGTCGCTCCAAAATCTGGTTCGAGCAGTAATAAAACTGAAACAACAGCCAGTATTGCCATGGGCTTAATGAATCCAAAAATGCTTTCACAAACCGCCTCTTGCTGGCGAACCAAATACCCGGAAAGATAGAATATCATTGCAAGTTTCGTTAATTCTGAGACTTGCACACCAATCGGACCTAAAGCTAACCAACGTCGACTGCCATTCACTGATTTACCAATACCCGGGATTAAAACAATGAGCAATAAAAACACGCAACCAATCATCATGGGCATGCTTATTTTTTCCCAGAAACTGCTGTCTGTACGCACCACAATTAAGGCCAGCAAGAGTCCCACAAATAAATAACAAGCCTGGCGAATAAGAAAATGAAAAGGTTGATGAAAGTACTTTGTTGAAATCATAACCGAGCTTGATGCCACCATCATCAAACCAATTATCAGCAAACCAAAAACTGCCCCTATCAGCCATTTATCATAAAGTGATATCGGCCTGCTAACGGGTTTGCCTCTTTGATTTAAATGTCTCGGTCGCATCGTGTTCACAATCCGCGCACTGAAGATGTAAACACATCGCCCCTATGATTAAAATCACGGAACATATCCAAACTGGCACAAGCTGGAGATAATAAAACGACATCACCAGGTTTCGCACATGTCTTGGCAATAGTCACAGCGCCCTCCAGAGAAGAAGCACGCACGACAGGAACTACTTTGGCTAAAGCCGATTCAATCTTGTCAGCATCTTCACCAATCAAAACAATGGAACGAACAAATTCTGAAACTGGCTGGGCTAATTCTTGGAAATCCGCCCCTTTTCCCTGTCCACCCGCAATAAGAACAATTTTCCCTTGCATAGAACCTCCTATTCCATTAATAGCAGAGATTGTAGCACCAATATTTGTTCCTTTCGAATCATTAATCCAACCTACTCCATCTACTTCTCTTACCCACTGGCATCGATGTGGCAGTCCAGGGAAGGTTTTTAAAACATTAAGAATGTGTTGCATAGAAATTCCCGCTGCTTCGGCTAAAGCACAAGCAGCAAGCGCATTCATCCAATTATGCACCCCTTTTATTAAAATCGATTCCACTGGCAAAAGACGCTCCATTCCTTTCGCCAAATAAGTAGTATTCTCTTGTTCAATCAGCCCCCAATTTCCCATTGAAGGCGCGTCTTTGCCAAAAGAGATGCATTTTATATCTGCTTGACAGGATTGGTGAGGAACAGTGTAGACGTCTTCACGATTAAATAAAACAGCCTTGGCACCACGATAAATCCTTTGTTTTGCTTGCGTATAGGCTTCCATAGTGTGATGCCTGTCCAAATGATCAGGCGTTACATTAAGAATCGTCGCAACCACTGGCGACAAAGAATAAGTTAAATCCAATTGAAAACTGGATAACTCCAATACCCACAAATCGTAGTGATGTTCATCATCCAACATATCTAAGACAGGAGTGCCGATATTTCCGGCTACAGCTACGCGAAACCCGGCCGCCTTAGCCATTTCTCCCACCAAAGTCGTTACAGTGGATTTACCATTAGTTCCCGTTATGGCAATGACAGGGGCGCTAATCTCTCTGGCCAGGCATTCTATGTCTCCATAAATTGATGCGCCCGCTTGACGCGCTCTCTCTAAAACAGGCGTATCCAGTGCCAAACCGGGGCTAGTGATAACATCCGTCACCTGGCTGATTACTTCATCAGGAGTCTGTTGCAGGTAAATTGGCACATCAGGAAATTCATTTTGGAATTCAGCTAATCCAGGCGCCTCTTTACGTGTATCAAAAACAACAAACGATTTATTATTTCTCTTCAGGTATCTTGCTATAGAGAGTCCCGTCTTACCCAGCCCTGCTACCAAATATAAGGAATGATTCATGAATGCACCTTGTCTATCGAAGTTTTAAAGTAGCCAATCCGCATAACACAAATACAACCGTAATAATCCAAAACCTTACTATCACTTTGGGCTCTGACCACCCCTTTAATTCAAAATGGTGATGTAATGGGGCCATCCTGAATAATCTTTTTCCGCCTGAATATTTAAAATAACCCACTTGTAATATGACAGAAAGCGTCTCAATTACAAATAATCCACCCATAATGAGCAAAACAAGTTCTTGTCTAACTACAACCGCAACTATCCCTAAAGCTGCTCCTAACGCCAAAGAGCCCACATCGCCCATGAAAACTTGGGCAGGATAACTGTTATACCAAAGAAAACCCAGGCCGGCACCAACAATAGAAGAACAAAAAATCGTTAGCTCACCAGTATTGGGCACATAAGGAATTCCTAAATAATTAGAGTATACGGCGTTACTCGATGCATAGGCAAACACACCCAAGGCACCAGCCACCATTACTATTGGCATAATAGCCAAGCCATCCAGCCCATCAGTTAAATTCACTGCATTACTGCTTCCAACAATGACGAAATAGGCAAGTACAGGAAAAAAAACGCCCAGATCCCAAGTGACCGTTTTAAAAAAAGGAACTGTGAGCTGAGTATGTACTGGCAAACTGGCATTCCAATACAAATAAGAGACAGCAACTAAAGCAATGACTGACTGCCAAAAATATTTCCAACGACCAGGTAATCCTTTGCTATTTTTTAATACCAACTTGCGATAATCATCAACCCAACCAACCAAACCATTAGCCAAGGTAACCAAGAGCACCAGCCACAGGCTTGTTTGTCTTAAATCGCACCAGAGCAAGCAACTCACAGTGATAGCCAATAAAATCAAAACGCCCCCCATAGTGGGAGTTCCCGCCTTTGATAAATGGGTTTGGGGGCCATCACTCCTAACCATTTGACCTATTTGCAGCCCTCTTAACCAGCGGATCATTAATGGGCCACATAACAAACCCACTATAAGGGCAGTTAATGAGGCTAAAATAGACCTGAATGTCAAATATTGAAAAACTCTAAACGCATGATATTGTCCCTGCAATAACTGCGTTAACCAATAGAGCATAATTATTCCTCTTGTTCTTAAAATTATGCTCAATGACTTTTATTGAGCATGATTCCTTTAATGGGGCAAAAAAGTGGCCAAGCATACCACATTCCTGTCGATTCAATGAAGAGGTTAGCCCTCTACCTGAACCAACCGGTGCACAACATTTTCCATAGCACTGGACCTGGATCCTTTTACCAATACCGTGGTATCAGGTGTTAAATCATTTTTTACCACTTCAATCAACTCTTCTTGACTGCAAAAATGCTGACCTCCCTCACCAAACGCCTGGGATGCCAGTTCACTATGTAAACCGCAACTCATCAACTTATCTATTCCCAGCTGGCGAGCCGCTACGCCAACTTCTCTGTGATGTTGTGTCGTCCATTCACCCAACTCTCCCATATCACCGAATACAAAAATTTTTCTTCCTGGGCGCCCAGATAAAACTTCCAGGGCTGTTAAGACAGAGCGTAAATTAGCATTGTATGTATCATCAATAACTGTTGATTGATTTTGCCCTGACAACATCGTCATCCGACCTTTTACACCACCAAAATGAGCCAGTCCTCTTTGAATGTCATTGCCTGATATTCCTACAGCATAACAACAAGCTGCGGCAGCCAAAGCATTTCGGACATTGTGCAAACCTGGTACTTGTAACTCAATCTCCACTCTGCTATTAGGTAAAACCAATGTAAAATGAGCTCGCCCATGGGTATCCAAGCGTATATCCTGGGCGTAAATATCTGCAGGATGAAGTGAGGAAAAACGTAATATTTTTTTATCAGCAATCAAATCATCCCAAAAGTGAGCGTAGGCATCATCATCATTGACTATAGCAACACCAGTCGGGGATAAGCCTTGATGGATTTCACCTTTGGAACGAGCGACTCCGTCTATTGATCCAAAGCCTTCGACATGTGCCGGGGCAATATTATTAATTAAAGACACATCAGGCTGCACTATCCCTACCGTATGTGCTATTTCTCCGGGATGATTGGCTCCCAACTCAAAAACAGCATAGCGGTGCTGCTTATTTAAAGCTAACATGCTTAAAGGAACCCCTATGTGATTATTTAAATTGCCTTTCGTAGCATGTGATGGCTGCGGTAAAATAGTCGCTATCATCTCTTTGACAGTGGTTTTTCCATTTGACCCTGTTAAAGCAATAATAGGGCAACTCATTTCCTGTCGATGTGCCGCAGCAATTTTGGCCAAAGCCATTAAAGGACTGGCAACCACGAATTGAGGAATATGAACACCGTCAATCGATCGATTAACTACAGCAGCTGAAGCGCCTTTAGCCTCGGCTTCTTTAATAAAATCATGACCATCAAAGCGTTCCCCCACTATCGCAAAAAATAAATTTCCTGGCTTTAATGTGCGGGTATCTATACTAACACCAGTAATGTCGGCATTAATCTGGCAAGACTGAGAAAGAAGTGACGCAATAGTAATTAGGTTCATAGTATTTTGTGATGTCGAAAAGACTAGTGTACTAACACTCAGGCTCACAGTTCAAGATGGTTTGAGAATAGATAGATAAGAATATAACTAAAAAGTCAAGAATTTTAAGTTTATTACAATCCGATTCATAAGTTATCAGACATTAACCATTAACAGAGTAGATAATGAGCTTCGCCTGGTGCGAAGCCCTATCCTGAAAATATAACCGCTAGATAGTGCAATGATTCTAGCCTATGGGCATTAGTTTGTTACACAATCATCCATCAAATGCTCAATTTTCAAGTATCGATGATATC
Source organism: Legionella pneumophila subsp. pneumophila str. Philadelphia 1 (assembly GCF_000008485.1). Taxonomy (NCBI): domain Bacteria; kingdom Pseudomonadati; phylum Pseudomonadota; class Gammaproteobacteria; order Legionellales; family Legionellaceae; genus Legionella; species Legionella pneumophila. Next base: position 2,956,536 of record NC_002942.5, read on the forward strand.
GTGCGATACGCTCCTCCGTTAGAGGTTTGCGCTGGTCATCCAGCAAATAAGCGTCGAGACCCTCACTTAATTGTTTTGCAGTATCTAACATAACAGAAAACCGTTCTGCATTAATCTCAGGATTATTTGATATTTGCATGAACAGACATAATCCTCTTACACTGAAAGCACCGATATTCTGTAAATCAAAAACACCGGTTGCTGTAGCTGCAGCTAAACTGCAAAGCACTGGACCTTGTCCATTCGTGAATTGATGTCTATGAAACAAGTGCCTCTCTCCAAATCTCAAACCAGCAGCCAAAACAGTTTGCAATAATTCATAACCGGCAAATTGTCGATTTTCCTTGGCCAACAAAAACACCATGGCGGTGGAAGAAGAACAGTCACTATTAGGTTCTGTTCTTTCATTTAATTCGCACTCTTCTTCCTCGGGAATCAACTGAGGTTGTTCTGTTTTTACAGAGGGCTTCCTTATTGCTTGTCGCTTTTCAGAACCATCAAAATTTTCAAAATCCAAAGGAACCTCCCTATTGACCTTCCGCACAGCGATAATTTCATCATTATATGATTGAGAGCCATAGGAGTTATTTTCTACTTGGCCAAGAGAAGGTTGATAGTGTTCTTGATTTAAGCTCTGTCTTCTAGTCTTCATTAAACGGCCAATAGCCACTAGAACGCCAATTAACAACAGGACATTAAGAATTAAGCTCCAATTTGCCTGCATAAGTTTACTCCATAGTCAAAGCTTGTTTCACATCAACCGCAACCAAACGAGACACTCCCGGCTCACGCATGGTCACCCCAACTAAATGTTCAGCCAATTCCATAGTTACCTTATTATGAGTAATAAACAGGAATTGTATGAATTGTGACATCTCTTTTACTAAATCGCAAAACCGACTTACATTTAAGTCATCTAAAGGCGCATCTACTTCATCTAACATACAAAATGGTGAAGGATTTAGCTGAAAAATTGCAAACACCAAAGCCACAGCAGTCATTGCCTTTTCACCACCAGATAATAGATGAATAGAACTATTACGTTTTCCAGGCGGCTGCGCCATTACTACAATCCCTGCTTCTAACAGATTATCACAAGTTAATTCGAGCTGTGCCCGACCACCGCCAAATAATCTTGGAAAAAGCGCTTTAAAAGAGGTGTTCACTTCATCAAACGTATTTTCAAGACGCGATTTCGTTTCATTATCCATTTTTTCAATTGCAGTTTCCAAAGTAGATAAAGCTTGGCTCAAATCATTATATTGCTCATCCAGGAACACTTTGCGCTGCTGTTCGGCAGCAAATTCTTCGATGGCGGCCAGGTTTATAGCGCCTAGCCTTTTAATTTTCTCCAAAATCGCTATCAACTCGTCTTCTTTTATACTTTGCGTGACTCCGGATGGAATTCGCTCTAATAAAGACTGGGCTTGTAAATTAGCCTCATCAAGAGTTTCTTGAATTGAACTGGCACGAACGGATAGGGCTTGTTTTTCCATTTGGATTTGATTCATGAGTTCCTGAATCCGTTTTACTTCCTGATCATAGTTTAAAATTAATTTCTCTTGGTCTTCAAGTTGCAACTTAAGCTGAGATACTTTTTCTCGGCTCAAAGTCAACATCAATTCGATTTCACCATGTTTTATCAATAATGCTGCCAATTGATTTTTAAACTCGGCTTCTGGCGCTACTGACTGTAAATAATGTTGAGTTAACTCTTCTAAACGCATCTGTGCACGTTGCAAACGCTCTTTTTCTCTACTTATCCTATCGGTTATTTGCTGTATCTTGGTGACTTCTCTATCATATTCCAACTCACTTTGATGCAGCAAAGCACGGACACTCTCTACTTGTTTATTTTGTTCAACGAGAACACTGTTCCATGTGTCTTTTTCATTTATAAATCGCTTGAATTGCAACTCAGAAGCCTGGTATTGACCTTCCAGTTCTCTGATTTTATCAGCCATTTCCAATTGTTCAGCGTTTAGCTCTTCCAGCGACGACTCCAACTCTATTATCTCGTTCGTGATAGCATCTTTCTGTTTTTCAGCGTGAAAAATAGCTTGTTCCTGACTATTTACCGCAATGATATGATTGCGTAGCGCCTCATTACTGGTATTTAAATTTAATTGATGCAGTTTGATAAAATTTAAATTTTCCTGTAGCCGCGCTTGATAACTATCTCTTGCTAAACGGATGGATTCAATTTTTTGTTGTAAAGATTCCACACTTAAATTCAACTCGATAATCCTTTGCTGTCTGGCAAGAACGCCCACCTCATCTTGCTCTTTTTGGCGAGGTAATTTAATCCACCCCTTGCCTAGCCAAATACCATTGACGGTTACAATAGATTCATGAGCCAATAAATCAGGAAACCAGGTCTTTGCCTCTTCAAGACTGTCTGCGGCATAAATGTGTTCAAGATGGTTTACTGTTGAGGGAACCAAGCCTTGAATTTTATCAGCTAACCTTGGGCGCTCCTGCTTTTCCCCATTGAGAGCTCTCATCGTCACCACGTTCTCTTTATGATCTTCACAAAACTGCCACCGAGACCATAGCTCAGCAAAATCATCCAATACATAAGCGATTAGATCATCTCCTAATACGATTTCACAAGAAGATTGCCATTGGGGTTCAACCTTTAAAACATCCATTAATCTTGGCTTATCTGACCATTCCGCAATTCCGTCCTTATTAGGCCGATTTTCCTTTTTTGCCGCAATTTGAGCAGCTTTTAATGCAGCAAGCTCAGTGTTTAAACGATGAAATTCATCTTGCAATGTATGCAGTTGTTGCTCGGTATTTTGTAATTGATTCTGCAAATCCGATTGAGTCTCATTCGCTTGCCTAAGCTGTTCCTCATCAAACTCCTGTGTTTCTTTCAATTGGAAATGCTTTTCTTGCAATTCAATTTTATTTTTTTGCAAATCGTCAAGCGAGATAGCTGATTGTTCCAAGTTCAGTTTTTCCAGCCTTACCAGGACTTGATGGCGCTTCTGCTCTAAATGTTGTAGTTTGGCTTGAGTGAGTTGGTATTCATTTTTAATGGTATTGGAATTAATTTGCACCTCTTGCCAAATTTTCTCCCATTGCGATTGTTCCTTTTGTTTTTCTTGCCATAGAGATTCCTGTTCTTTGAATTCCATTTTTAAATGATGCAAATGCTCCTCTAATTGTTGAGCCTTAAGCTTGCAATTGTGCAATTCTTCATTATCCAGCTTAAGTTGCTCTTCAATGAGTTGAGAGTCAACCTGCATTTGCTGCCTGTCATTTTCCAAACGCTTTTTTTCTCTTTCTTGTTGCTGAATGGCTTCTTCAAGACGAGCTATGTCAGTTCCTGAATGATAGAGAGAATCCTGAATTGATTGGGATTGATCAATGGCATCTTGTAATTGTTCATTTAAAACTGCCCGCTCCTTGTAACAACTAGTTAATAAACTTTGTTGCTGCTCATTGCGGATTGCTAACTCTTGTAATTCTCGCTGTTTTACCGTTTGTTTTTCTGAGTATTCCTGCCATTTAAGAGCCTGGATCTCAGCTCGGCAAATTTTTTCCTCTTCCTTTAAAATGGTATAGCGTTCTGCTGCTTTGGCCTGCCGCTCCAAACGTTGTAAATATTTGCCCAATTCTTCTCTAATATCAGCGACGCGCGTCAGGTTATCCCTTGTTTGTTCAATACGTTGTAAAGTTTCCCGGCGGCGCTCTTTGTATTTTGAAACTCCTGCCGCCTCCTCCAAATAGACCCTTAATTCCTCGGGTTTTGCTTCTATTAATCGAGATACAGTACCTTGGCCAATAATTGAGTAACTTCGTGCCCCTGCTCCTGTGCCTAAAAAAATATCAGTAATATCTTTTCGCCTGCATCGAGCTCCATTCAAATAATAAAAAGATTCTCCATCCCGAGTGACTATTCGCTTTACAGCAATTTCACCATAACTGGCAAAAGGGCCAGTCAGTCTTCCCAGGCTATTATCAAATACCAGTTCTACTGACGCCTGTCCTACCGGTTTGCGATTGGAAGAACCGTTAAAGATAATATCCGTCATGGACTCTCCACGAAGATTTTTGGCAGAGCTTTCGCCCATAACCCAGCGAACAGCATCAATAATATTGGACTTGCCACATCCATTCGGGCCCACAACAGCGACCAAACGACTGGGAAAATGAACCGTGGTGGGATCAACAAATGATTTAAAACCAGCCAATTTTAATTGCTTCAAATGCATTTTAACTGCGAATTATAAAATAATAATCGGTTAGTATATCGTAGGAAGTGAATCCTGACTATTTCAGAACATCCATATCGCTCTCTTCTGCCATCGTTAAGGACAACATGCTCAATTGACAAACAATTTTATCGCTTTATAATACATACTTCTGTTAACAAATGTAGGTAAACAATGAAACAGCAATTCTATAAATTGCCCCAAATTCTAATAAGCCTTTGTCTCCTATTGATTCTTTCCACCCCAATCCAAGCAGAACCGCCAAATCTTAGTTTAATTAGAAAAGAAATTAAAAACTATTACGACTCTGGCTTGTATTATCACGAATTAGAACGAACCATTAAGTTAGCTCAAGAATATATACACCAACAATATTTAATCAATAAAAACAATAAACACCCACAAAAACTTGCCATAGTACTGGATATTGATGAAACCAGCCTGTCCAACTATGATAAGATGGTAAAACGGGATTTTACCGGTAGCAAAGAGCAAATTCATAAAGAAATACTTGCTGCCAATTCACCGGCAATCAAGCCTATGCTGACACTTTACAAAAACGCCTTAAAACAGGGTATCAAAGTATTTTTTGTAACCGGAAGGCAAGAATCCGAACGCGACGCAACCCGCGCTAATTTAATTAAAGCAGGATATACTAAATGGGCAGGACTTTATCTACGGCCTAATGGGTATTCTTCCCCTTCGATTATCCCATTTAAATCAAAAGCAAGGGAAATGATAGCAAAAAAGGGATACACCATCATTGCCAGCATCGGTGATCAATGCAGTGATATCCAAGGGGGGTATACTAAAAAAGGATTTAAACTTCCCAATCCATTTTACTACTTGCCATAGTCAAGGCGTGATGGGTGATTAGGTTTTTCGTAGGTCCTGTTGATTTTGAATCTATGAAACCTCAGGCACAACGACCCGAGGTTTCTTAATAACTACAAGCATTAAGCTGCTTTTTCTTTCATCCGAATTGCCATGACTTCCATAGCCAGGAATTTGACATAATCATAGGTCACGTAATAATCTCCTTGATCTCCAGCAAATTTGGACCAAGAATTACGCAAGGTGAAAACGCCTTTGTTAACATGGCCTTCTTCATCCATCACTTCAAGATCATCATCATAGCCAGTGATCACTAATTCGTGCCCGGCATAGATCATTCCATTCATCGCATCCAAAACAATTTCAGGTGTTAACATCCAGGTGTCATTGTAAGCACGGTTGGTACCTACAGCTCCGGCATCCCCAACAAACACATCCAATAACATGCCGATAGTCAAGCGGTTACCTTTCGCGAGCTCCTCCTTGATCTGATAGACGATTTGATTCATATCCGCTTTAGCTGAAAAGGATTCCTCATCCTTTAACAAAGCCTCCCAGCTAATTAAATTTGATACCGGGACGCTATGCGCCAGGAACTCGGAGTCAGACATGGGTTTCCCTTCATTATTTTCGTCTTCTAACGGATATTCTCTAACACCGGCGCAACCATTCAATTTCTGATAATTCTGACTGATAATACCGTATTCAGAAATCTGTTGAAGAACCCAGTAACCAAAAGAGCCATTCCACCCGCTGGCTTTGGCTTTGTCATGTATCGCCAGATAACTTCCTAACTCCAGATTACACAATTGACTAATGTAATCCCCTGCCCCAAGGGCAGCATCTATGGCTGCAGTTACTGCGAAAGTGACACAACTACCATGATATCCCTGATCCAATACTGGTGTTAACTGCATTCCCAACTTAACTTTTCTTGGTAACTCAGAAGAAAAACTGGCTGTGTTTATACTATTTTTAGGATATTCTGACAGCTGTTCACGCAAATAAGATTTCGCTTCGGTCGATAATTCATACTTGGGCAACTTAAATGTTAAACTTTGAGCAACTCCACTGGGATTTTTAGGCGTAATGTGAACATCAACCTCTCCTTTTAAAGTCAAAGGACCTGCAAAAGCCAGCGATGAAGAGAAAGACAATACAGCTAAATTAATTAACTTACTCATAAAATATATCCCTATAATTAACCCTCTTGCATCATATCAAGAGGTGAATTAAATGCAAACAAATCATGCGAATAAGAATAAAATGACAAGCTAGCTTTCTATTCACAGAGTAGAAACCATTTTAAAATAAGGTACCTGTTCGCCAGAGCGCTATGATAATTTTTATCAAACAAATTCTATCCCGAATACTGAAATAACATCCTCTCATTGACGAATCAAAAATAACAAATCAGATTCAATTTAAGAAAACAAGCAACTTGACTTGAGTTCATATATAATAAGCCTGATTCTAAAAAAGAGGATATTAATATGCGTACTCTATTGTCATGTTTCCTGATAACCCTATTGTCTTTTGGTTTAATTATCAATGAGGCCTCTGCTAAACGCTTTGGAGGCGGGCGCAGCTTCGGGGTTCAACGCTCTCAAAGCAGTCTTTTCTCATCCAATAAAACACACAATACGTCTTCATTAACACAAAAAGCTAATAAAAGCAGATGGGGTGGCGTATTAGGCGGCCTCCTGGTTGGAGGACTATTGGCCAGTCTCTTTATGGGCAATGGCTTGGCAAATGGGTTAATCACCTGGCTAATCCTTGGTTCAGTCATTTTCTTTATAATCAGCTTCTTACGCAGGAAAATGAACCCAGGGTTTCAAGCAACTCAATCCGGAGCATTCCGCCAAAACTCTTTTGAACAATTCACGCAAAACTACGGAAACCGAAATAGTGGAGGAGCTCATTTTGCCCAACAAGAAACCAGCTTTGACGCGGACAATTTTCTTCGTGATGCCAAGATAACTTTTATACGTCTACAAGCGGCTTACGACCAAAAAAATCTGCAGGATTTGCAAACATTCACAGTACCGGAAGTATTTGCAGAAATTAAAATGCAACTGGACGAACGAGGCGATGCCCCCAACCAAACGGAAGTCATTTCCCTCGATGCAAAATTGCTTGATGTGTCCAAACAATCCTTATCCATGATAGCCAGCGTACAATTCACTGGAACAATCAAAGAGAACGGTGAAATATCTAACCTGGATGAAATATGGCATTTCCGCCAGTTTGATAACAGAAAAGAGTGGGTCGTAGGGGGTATTCAGCAAGAAGTATTTCAGCCATAAATACTTTTAGGTTTCCTGGAGTAGCAACTGTCTTTAATGACAGTTGCACTAAAAATCAAAGAAAATAACTGAAATCACTCAACAATATATTGCACCTGGATGATTTCATATTCAACCATACCGCCAGGCGTTTCTACCGTGACCGCATCATCAAGCTCTTTGCCAATTAAAGCTCGAGCAATAGGAGAACTGTATGAAATCTTGTTCAGTTTGATATCAGCTTCATCCTCTCCAACTATTTTATAGGTTAATTCCGAGCCCGTTGCTACATGACAAATTGTAACAGTTGAACCAAATATCACTTTACCATTGTTAGGTAATTTACTGATATCAATTATTTGCGCATGAGACAACTTCGCTTCAAGTTCTTGAATACGCCCTTCATTAAAACTCTGTTGTTCTCGAGCTGCGTGATATTCCGCATTTTCTTTCAAATCACCATGAGCTCTTGCAGTTGCAATTGCTTCTACAATGCGTGGACGATCCACGAACTTTAAGCGATGCAACTCTGCTTTTAGTGCTTCTGCACCCTCAACTGTCATAGGATGTTTACTCATATTTACCCCTAATGTAAATCTTGTAAGCGAGTTACAGTTTCCCTATCTTCATACTTCATAGCCAAACAAGCAGCTTCGGCTCCTGATAAGGTCGTAGTGTAGCTGACCTTATGCTGCAAGGCGTTGCGTCTGATAGCAAAAGAATCTGCTATCGCTTGTTTGCCCTCAGTAGTATTTACAATAAAGTCTATTTCATTATTTTTTATAAAATCCAGCACATGTGGTCGGCCTTCTGCTACTTTAAAGACTCTTCTGCAGTCTACGCCGGCTGCTTGTAATGCCAAAGCAGTACCGCGCGTGGCGATAATTTCAAAACCCAGTTCTATTAATCTCTTGGCAATCTCGCCGACACGCGTTTTATCTGCGTCACGTACGGATACGAAGGCCCGTCGCCGTTTGGCAATGTGACATCCGGCACCCAATTGTGCTTTAGCATAAGCTTGTCCAAAACGCTTGGCAATACCCATCACTTCTCCCGTTGATTTCATTTCCGGTCCAAGAATCGAATCCACACCAGAAAACTTGATAAAGGGAAAAACCGGCAACTTAATCGAATAGAAAGAAGGCGTATGATGATTCTGGTTTAATCCTTGATCTTTCAAGCTAATTCCTACTTTACAAAGAGCCGCTATTTTAGCTAATGGCAGACCGGTAGCCTTTGAAACAAAAGGCACGGTTCTCGAAGCACGCGGATTCACTTCCAAAACATAAATATCATCCGCTTGAATAGCAAACTGCGCATTAATCAAGCCCACCACGCCTAATTTCAAAGCCATTTTTCGAATCTGCTCTATCAAATCCTGCTGAACAACTACGCCCAAGCTAAAAGGAGGTAAAGTGCATGCTGAATCACCAGAATGTATCCCCGCTTGCTCGATATGCTCCATGATGGCACCAATTAATACGTCTTTGCCATCACAGACGGCATCAATATCCACCTCTATGGCATCATTCAAAAATTTATCAAGCAGAACGGGTGAATCATTAGAAACTTCAACTGCATGCGACAGGTAATACCTTAAATCCTCTTCTTGATAAACAATTTCCATAGCTCGTCCACCGAGAACATAAGAAGGCCTAACAACTAGCGGATAACCAATTTTGTTAGCTAATTCAATGGCCTCTGCTTCGCTTCGGACAGTTCCATTATCAGGCTGATGCAGTTTCAATTCTTTGACCATTTGCTGAAATCGTTCTCTGTCTTCAGCCATATCAATAGCATCTGATGAAGTACCAATTATTTTTACGCCATTAGCCTCTAAATCACGAGCCAACTTTAATGGTGTTTGTCCCCCATAATGCACAATGACACCCTCCGGTTGTTCCATTGCGACGATGGACAACACATCCTCTAAAGTAACAGGTTCAAAATATAGTCGATCGGAGGTATCAAAATCAGTGGAAACCGTTTCTGGATTGCAATTCACCATAATAGTTTGGTAACCCGCGCTCCTTAATGACAAGGCCGCATGCACGCAGCAATAATCAAATTCAATGCCTTGGCCGATTCGATTAGGTCCACCTCCAAGAATCATAATCTTTTTCTTATTGCTCTCAGGACGTGCTTCACAGCTTCCTTCATAACAAGAATACATATAGGCTGTATCACTAGGGAATTCTCCGGCACAAGAATCAATTCTCTTGTAGACGGGCAAGATCTCTAATTCAACACGTCTTGCCCGAACTTCTGCTTCCGTACAACCAAGCAATTTGGCCAAGTAGGCGTCAGCAAAACCCCGGTGTTTCATCAAGTGTAAAGCGGTTTTATCCAGATCCCGAATCGTTTTTCCGATGATTGAGCGCTCTAAAAGAACCAACTCTTGAATTTGTGCCAGAAACCATGGATCGACTCGACTTTCCAGATGAATTTCCTCAAGTGATAAATTTTGCCTAAAGGCATCAGCAATATACCAAAGTCTATCCGGAGTGGGTTCTCGTAAATGCCCTCTTAAACGCGCCATATCCTCTTTTTGAAACAGCGAATGCAATCCACAGCGTCCAATCTCTAAACCTCTTATGGCTTTCTGTAAAGATTCTTGAAAGTTAGAACCAATCGCCATGACTTCCCCGACTGATTTCATCTGTGTGGTAAGAGTATCTGGAGTTTGTGGAAATTTATCAAAATTAAACCGTGGAACTTTGGTAACGACGTAATCAATGCTGGGCTCAAAGGACGCAGGTGTTTTACCTCCGGTGATTTCGTTTTTCAATTCATCCAAGGTATAGCCCACAGCCAATTTAGCTGCGACCTTAGCAATAGGAAAACCGGTTGCTTTTGACGCCAAAGCCGAGCTTCGAGATACACGCGGGTTCATTTCCACAACCAGCATGCGCCCGTCTTCAGGATTAATAGCAAACTGAACGTTGGAACCTCCCGTATCCACACCAACTGCCCTTAGAACTTTAATCGCCGCATCCCGCATCCGTTGGTATTCTTTATCAGTTAATGTTTGTGCCGGAGCAACGGTAATGGAATCTCCAGTATGCACTCCCATAGGGTCAAAATTCTCTATAGTACAAACAATAATGCAATTATCATTTTTATCCCTGACGACTTCCATTTCATATTCTTTCCAACCCAGAACCGATTCATCAATCAAAAGCTCGTGAGTTGGCGACAACTCCAATCCTCTAATGCAAATTTCTTCAAATTCTTCACGATTATAGGCAATACCGCCTCCACTACCACCCATGGTAAATGAAGGCCTGATGATGGCAGGAAAGCCTAAACGGGCTTGTACTTGAATTGCTTCTTCCAGGCTATGAGCAATCGCCGACCTTGGCATATCCAATCCGATTTTAATCATCAGCTGGCGAAATTTTTCTCTATCTTCCGCCCTGTCTATGGCTTCACGCGTCGCTCCTATCATTTCAACAGAGTACTTGGCTAATACCCCTTCTCTTACCAAGTCCAAGGCGCAGTTTAAGGCTGTTTGTCCTCCCATCGTCGGTAAAAGAGCATCTGGCCTCTCTATTTCGATAATACGAGCCACTTCTTTCCATTGAACAGGCTCTATATAGGTGGCATCAGCAAGCTCAGGATCAGTCATTATGGTTGCTGGATTTGAGTTAACTAATATCACTCGATATCCTTCTTCTTTCAAAGCGCGTACTGCTTGGGTACCTGAGTAATCAAACTCGCAAGCCTGCCCAATCACAATAGGGCCTGCTCCAAGAATTAGAATAGATTTTATATCGGTTCGTTTTGGCATAATGACAATAAAAAAAGAATAAAGTGATATATTTTACCGAGTTTTGCCCAAAGATTATACCCTTGGATAACATGTTTTGAGTTATTAATTGCCAGAAAACATCCAACGGCATTAAATAACTTAAAATTACTTGTATAAAGTAGAAAGCAACATTTGCAAACCAGCCTCTGTCAAAGACAAATATTTATAATAGGGGTCTGCCGTTGTGCGCTCAAGCCATTCATTTGCGATGCAAATATCGGTTAATTTCTGCGCTTCCTCTACTGAAACAGGTTTGCCTAATTTCTGGGTCAGCATTGCTGCTGCATCCTCTTCAATACTCAAAAAAACCTGTTCTCTGGTTACCCCACGCGCAGTCATTTCATCATAAAACAAAGATAAAATATCCATTTCGTTCATAGCAATTCCTTATTATTGGATACTAAGATCTATAGCATATATTTAATCATCGTTCGACATGATAAAATTAAATACTTTTTAACTAAAAAATTGGTCATAACCGAACCTCTCTATGCAAGAAATTGATGTCCTTATCATTGGCGCTGGTGCTGCAGGCCTAATGTGTGCTATTGAAGCAAGCAAGCGTAAAAGAAAAGTACTCGTGCTGGATCATGCCAATAAAGCCGGGAAAAAGATACTCATGTCAGGAGGTGGTCGTTGTAATTTTACCAATTACTACATTGAACCCAACAAGTATTTTTCCCACAACCCCCATTTTTTCAAATCAGCCTTATCCCGTTACACTCAATGGGATTTTATTGAACTGGTTAACAAACACAAAATTCCCTTCCACGAAAAAACATTAGGACAATTATTTTGCGATAATAAATCCAAAGACATCGTTGATATGTTGCTTAAAGAATGTGAGCAATATGGAGTGGCGATTTATTTAAATACCGTAATAGAAAAAATACAAAAAACCAACGACTATTCTTTCAAGATAGGCACGACAAAAGGAAAGTTTCATTGTCATTCTTTGGTCATTGCTACCGGAGGACTTTCTATTCCCACAATGGGTGCCAGTCCCTTTGCCTATAAAGTTGCAGAGCAATTCGCTATTAGAGTATGGCCAACCAGAGCCGGTCTGGTGCCCTTTACTTTAGATGTTCTCGAAAAAGACAGATTATCCATCCTGTCGGGAATAGGTATTGATAGCCTGGTCAATAATGAAAGAAATCAATTTCGTGAGCATATCTTGTTTACCCACCGGGGACTGAGTGGTCCTGCTATCTTGCAACTCTCATCCTACTGGAATCCTGGTGAAAGTATATGCATTAATTTGCTGCCCGAACATAACCTCCTGGAAAGCTTGAAAACAGCCCGAGCGGAAGCTCCGCATAAACAGTTAAACTCTGTATTATCGATGTACTTGCCCAAACGAGTTGTTGAAGTCTTTATTCCTCAAAAACTGGGTGAAAAGAAACTGGCTGATAGCTCTAATAAAGATTTGGAAACAATTTCCCATTTATTGCAGAACTGGGTAGTAAAACCCAATGGGACAGAGGGCTACCGTACAGCAGAAGTGACAATAGGCGGAGTAGACTGTCATGCTATTTCATCCAAAACCATGGAAGCCAACAATGTACCAGGCCTATATTTCATTGGAGAAGCCCTGGACGTGACGGGGTGGTTAGGTGGGTATAATTTCCAGTGGGCATGGTCTTCCGGCTGGGCTGCCGGACAAGTAGTGTAGCGAATTTAAAAACCAAGTCTCAATGCAAATCAGCTTATCTGAATCCCAAAGCCCATATTTTTCCCAGGATTTCATGAAGAGCAATGGAAGTATAGGCCAGGTTATAAGAATTAGGTATCACCATTTTGACCCAGGTATCAGTAGACCAAAAGAAGGTAAAATCAGTTGGGGCTGCTATGGGGTGCAATCCTTGCTGCTGGCATAATGCCATGGAACGTGGCATGTGAATCGCTGAGGTAACCAGATAAAAGGGTTGATCATGTACTATGGCTGCTAATTCACGCGCCTGATCTGCTGTATTAATAGAAACAGTTTCAACGACAACTTTTTCCGAATCGATTGCAAACCACTTGGCTAATTCTGTCAATAATAAAGCCTCTGATTGCTCACCAGCAGATCCCCCGCCCGATAAAAGCAATTTTGCGTCGGGCAAAGTTCTGAATAATCGGACGCCTTCAATCAATCGCTTGATGCTCGCTGAGGTCAACAGATCATTTGCAGGCATTTCCTCCCCAATATTTTGTCCTCCACCGAGAACGACCACCCATTTCACATTCGGATTAACCCGCTTCACTATAGGGTATCGAGACTCTAATTGATAAGTTAAATAACTGGGTAACCAACCCGTACTCATAGCAAGCAAGACAATCAATACAACAAACAACATAACTTTAGTGAAAGTAGGAGCAAGCCGACGATATAGTAAAAAAATGCAAATACCTAATGCCAAAAGACATAAAAAGAAAGGATGCAGCAAGTATTCAAGCAAATGTCTAATGAATGCCATTATCTGACTCTTCGCATTAAATAAATTCCAATTAAAGAAAAGATGAGAGTAGGACTAAAGGCAGCCAATTCAGGCGGCCATTGGAATACTGTGCTCACTGGGCCAAAAAATCGATTCAGAATATGAAACCCGAATCCAACCATAGCGCCTACCAGTAATTTTGAACCCATGGTTGATGAACGTAAGGGGCCAAAAATAAAGGGGATAGCTAATATCATCATAACCATAGTATTCAGAGGCTGGGTAATTCGTTGAAAAAAGGCAAACTTATAATTTGCTACATTTTGATGGTTGCGTTGTTGCTCACGTAAATAGCGGTTCAATTCATGTAAAGTCATTTCATCCGGATTAGTACCCGTAATTTTAAGAATTTCCGGTTTCACTGGCACATCCCACGGCAAAGTATCGAAATGATGGGCTTTGGTATGATCCTCTGCAAATTCAGTTTGTTTCACATCATAAGCTATCCACGAATTATTGACATACTTTACTTCACTTATCTGGCGAGCCAGTTTTAAATTATGCTGGTTATCAAAGCGGAATTGATTTACATAGCGCAGAGTATTCTCGTGCGTGACTGAAGCAATAGAAACAAAATCATTACCATTACGGACCCAAACCCCTCTTGGAGTCAGCAAAGCCTGCCCTCCTGTTAAAGCGGAAACCTTGTATTCATTCGCATAATGCGCCATTACTGGTACAATGGTTTCACCTAAAGACGTGATTAATAGGATGACTATCAGAGACGCCTTTAATACCGCCCCCGTTATTTGGCCGATGGATATCCCCGCCGCACGCATCACAACCAGCTCGCTATGATTAGCTAATACTCCCAGGCCAACCAAACACCCGAGCAAGCTGGCAATAGGGAAAAACAGATAGACTTGGTAAGGCATCTGTAAAAGGACAAAAACACCGGCTTGTACGATTCCATAGTCTGCTCGCCCCAAATCGTCTATCTGATTAACAAACAAAATAAAGATCTGCAAACCGACCAGCATCAAAGTCACCAAGCCGATTGCAGATAAAACCGTTTTGGCAATATAACGATCAAGTATTTTTCTGCTCATGCAAGCTTCACCTGATTGCGCCAAATAAATAGGATGCCGAGAATGGCAACCGCCACGTGTACCCACCACATCCCTATCCACCAGGGAATCTTCCCGGTAGCAATCGCATCACGAGAAACAAACATAAAATTAGCATAAAAAATATAGATAATGATGGCTGGCAAAAGTTTCGAATATTTTCCAGAACGAGGGCTGACACGACTAAGTGGAACGGCAACCAGAGTCAAGGTCAAAACCATTAAAGGAATGGAAATACGCCACTGTAATTCAGCCGCCTTTTTCAAATCATGATTGTTCAAAGGCCATAAGTCTCTTGTTTTTGCAGTGCGAGCATCATCATGCATAACAACAGTCGGGTTGGGCAATTTGGATTTATAGCTTGCAAATTCTGCAATCTGGTAATCGGCATGACCCGGAACACCTTGATATTCCTTGCCATTTTGCAGCACGATGTATTCCTCGCCTGTTTGAGGATTAACCTCAGCAAATGCTTTATCAGCCCACAACACATCCCATAACAGCCTATTATCCTGAACGCTATGTTTTGCCATGAATATCTGTTCTGCTTGGGAGTGATCGCGATTCATGGATTGGACATAAAAGATTTGTTGACCGCTATTAATGGCATGAAAGCGTCCAGGCATAATCGTTTGAATTAAAGTTTTGATTCCTGTAGAACGTATTAACTTGATGCGTTCAACAGCAATCACAGGGCTTGCCCAAATCATTACGATGGCAACCACTACCAACACAACAGTAGCCATTGCAAAGCTGTGTTTCAGTAATTGCCTGGGGCCATAACCACAAGCTCGCAGAACCGTCATTTCGCTTTCGGCATATAACCGGCCATACGCCAATAAAAGAGCGACATAAAACCCCAGTGGCAGTAACAGACCCATTAAATTTGGCAACTCCAACATCAACAACTTCATGATCACAAAACCAGGAATTGAACCAGAAGCAGCGCGATTTAAGTATTGTATGAATTGATTACTCATGAAAATAAGGACTAATATCGCTGTTAATGCGATTAAAGTAAGAAACACTTCTTTAGTCAAATAACGAAAAATAATCACTACAATACCCTACAGAGGACCTTATCATTAATTCAATTCTTTCAGAATAACATATGAAAGAACCCATCATGATAATTCAAGACAGCCTATTTAAAAATAGTATTGATTTAAAACAGATGATTAAAACAGAATTTTTCATTCAAATGCTTATCCAATTTAGGTAAACTAGTTGTCTTTCTCAAGCGGTGCAGGAAAAAATATTATGAATTATGGATTAACTCATACCCCCTCATTAACCACGAGCGAATGTCTGGTGTTAGGCGTTTTTTCAGATTTGGCGCTACCAGATTTTGCAAATGCAATTGATAATGAACAGCAAGGCCTGATTAAAAAACTTTGCCAGAGAGTCCCTGAACCAGGAAATACTGTATGGCAAACTGATGTTGAAGGACATAGCCTATTAATCATTCAGTGTGGCAAAAAGGAAGAGTTTAGTGCTAATTCACTCCAAAAACGTGTAGGAGAAATTACCGAAGCATTAATTAAACAGCGTTTCTCTTCTGCCACCGTGTGCTTGCCTCGGTTAACTCAGGAATCTGCTGAATGGCAGATAGAGCAAATGATTGTTCAAATCGATAATTTACGATATCAACTTCTTGATTTTAAAACGAAAAATGCAAAAAGTCATAAATTGGAGTCGGTAATATTCCATCTGCCTGGAGCTACTGAAAAAAGCCTTGAAATGGCCAAAGCCATTGTTACCGGAGTTGAATTTTGCCGTGATTTAGCGAATATGCCGGCCAATATTTGTACTCCGACTTACCTTGGTGAGCAAGCCATTTTATTATCCAAACAATTCGACCAAATAAGCTGTCAAGTGATGGGGCCAGAAGAAATAAAAGAAATGGGTATGGGCGCATTATTAGCCGTTGCCCAAGGAAGTGACCAACCCCCAAGATTGATAGATGTTCATTATCACGGTAACAAAAACTCAGCACCGGTCATTCTTGTCGGGAAAGGCATTACTTTTGACTCAGGAGGCTTATCTATAAAGCCGGCCAACGCCATGGATGAAATGAAATACGATATGTCTGGCGCTGCCAGTGTGCTGGGAGTTATAAAAGCCTGTGCTTTGCTGAAATTGCCAATTAATCTTATCGGCATTATAGCCAGTGCTGAAAATTTGATAAGTGGCTCCGCTGTAAAATCAGGAGACATTGTAACCACCATGTCAGGACAAACTGTCGAAATTATCAATACCGATGCGGAGGGTCGATTAGTACTAGCAGACGCTTTGACTTACGCGGAGCGATATAATCCTGATTTTGTAATCGATATTGCTACTTTAACAGGAGCGATAATCGTCGCTTTGGGCAATATAGCTACTGGCTATATGACTAGAGATGAACAGCTGGCCAAATCAATCGAACGTGCCGCTAATGAAAGCCAGGATAAAGTCTGGCGTATGCCACTGGATGAGGCCTATCAAGATGCTTTGGAAAGCCCATTGGCTGATATGATCAACGCCGGCTTTGATCGCAGTGCAGGAAGTATTACTGCCGCCTGTTTCTTATCACGGTTTACTGAAAAATATCGTTGGGCCCATTTGGACATCGCGGGAACGGCCTGGATTTCTGGAAAGAAGCGTAATGCAACAGGGCGTCCTGTTCCTTTATTAATTCAATTATTGCGCCATGTCGCCAATTCGCGTTGATTTTTACTTATTAGCCAGCAGCCTTCCAGAATCTCGCTGGTTGGTTGCTTGTCGTTTAATAGAAAAAGCCTATACCAAAGGACATACTATTTTTGTTTTTTGCGACAATCAGCAACAAGCAGAATACCTTGATGAATTATTATGGACTTTCAAAGACGACAGTTTTATTCCTCATAATTTGCAAGGTGAAGGACCGGAGCCTCCTCCTCCCGTACAAATTGGCTATCAAAAAGAACCCAGAGGCTTTACAGATATCCTGTTGAATTTATCCACCAATATTCCAATTTTTTATACCCGATTTAAAAGAGTCATTGAATTGGTGAGTAATGTAGAACATGAGAAAGAAGTGAGTCGATTGCACTATAAAGAATATAGGCATAAAGGCTGTGAGCTGCACACACACTCCATTGAATAAATACTCAACTACCCGCTGGATTTTTAAGCTTATTATGCATCCGCTCCCCAATGGTCGCTGCTCGGATTATAATAAATAAAACTGAATGGCGACCATTAGGGAGCGGATAAAGAAGGCTGGAAAATATGCTGTTACATTTCAACCTGGTGATTTTGAATGAGACCACAGCACATCACAATCCTTTTTTTCGGCGGCTTGCAATAAGTGAATTAAAGGGATTGCTCGTTTAGCCAAACTGATATCAGGCTCACTATCCTCATCGTCTTCTAGCAGTTTATTTTCGCTTTTTATTTTTTCCAGCCCTTGTTGTAAATGATGCAAAGCATCAGGTACATTTTCAGACTTAATAGCACCGGGGATTGTGCCGCCATGCCCCATTAACAACAATAATTGTTTTGCCACATTTTCAAAATAAGTAATGTTCTCATATGCATCACAACTAAAAGTCACAAACATAACTAGCTCCCAACTGAAAATTCTATCCGTAAGTCTGTAATAAATACTCAGCAACAGCTCGCAAGCCCATTGCTTCACCACCTTCTGGCTTTCCTGGCTTACTTACTGCATTCCAGGCCATGATATCAAAATGAACCCATGGTATTGATTTTGTCACAAATCGTTGTAGAAATAAGCCGGCAGTAATAGCCCCAGCATAGGACGAAGAACTGGAATTGCTCATGTCTGCAATATTCGAATTCAATAACTCTTCGTATGGTGAAAATAAAGGCAACCGCCAGACAGGGTCTGAGACTTTATTAGATGCCGCTACTATATCCTGAGCCAGTTGATCATGATTAGAAAACATGGCTGCAATTTCAGTTCCGACAGCGACACGAGCAGCACCTGTTAAAGTAGCAAAATCAATGATCAAATCTGGTTTTTCTTCACAAGCCTTAACCAAAGCATCTGCCAGAATCAATCGACCTTCTGCATCAGTGTTTTCTATTTCTACGGTTAATCCGTTGCGCATGGTTAAAACATCTCCTGGCCTAAAAGCATTCGGACCAATGGCGTTTTCAACAGCGGGGATTAATACCTGTAATCGAATCGGCAAACGCTGAACCATGATCCACTGGGCTAAACCTATGACGTGTGCGGCGCCGCCCATATCTTTTTTCATCAAACGCATGCCTGATGAAGGTTTGATATCAAGCCCGCCGCTATCAAAACAAACACCCTTTCCAATCAAAGTTACGCGTGGATGTTTCTCATTTCCCCACTGCAAGGATAATAAACGAGGCGTTAAAGCAGAAGCTCTTCCAACCGCATGAATGGCAGGAAAATTATCCTTTATCAATTCCTCTCCAATCCATTGTTTAAAGTAAGCCTTGTGTGTTTTAGCCAATTCTTCGACAACATGAGCTAACGATTCTGGCCCCATATCGCAGGTTGGCGTGTTAATTAGATCGCGCACGAGAAATAAAGAATTCGCCAAGGATAAAATATAATCCATATCATTTGCCTCAACAATTAAAACTCGAGGCTGTAACTCGTACTTTTTATACTCATCAAATCGATATTGCGCTAATGCCCAAACTACGCCAGACTCACGACTTAACTTATCTTGAAATTGATAGTTCCCTGGAGGCAATAAAAGTGCTGCATTGGCCAAAGCACTTTCCTGATTGCCAGTTCCCGATCCAATAAAAGCTTTTTCAATCACGCCATCCGCATTGAGGATAAAACAATAATCGCCTAATTTGCCCTTAAACTGGCGTACAGAAAAACAATTTCGTTCCATGGGGGTTAGATTTTCAATTCCTTCGTCCCATTGTGATTGAGAAATGAGATGGACAGGAACTATCCTATCGCCGCAACTTTTGTAAAATACTTCTGCTTGCATCTTTTTAATCCTTTATCTGGCCACGAAAGTGGCTAGGCCTAAGCCCTATTATACCTAAAACTAATAAATAGATGACTACGGTGACGAACACATGAGCTAATAACAAGCTCAAACGCATCAAAGGAGAGAAACCAAGCCAGTAAGTCGCTGTTCCACTCATAAAATATAAATAAACCCCAATGGCAAAATTGGCTATCAACAACTGCATACTGTATTTCAGCCATCCGGGAGATGGTTTGAACAATCCCCTTTTAATCAAGAGAAACAGCAAAATAACACAATTCACATAACCAGCTAATGCTGAAGCCAATGTCAAGCCAGCATGAGCCAAGTGCCAGACAAATATGAAACATAAAAGAGTATTAACTACCATGGCTATGGCACCCACTTTTACAGGGGTACTGATGTCCTGACGAGCATAAAAACCAGAAGCCAACACTTTTACTACCATAAAGGCGGGAACTCCCATGGCAAGAGTAATCAAGCTTTTTTGAGTTTGTAATAAATCATAGGCAGTAAATTTACCATAAGCAAAACAACTGGCAATCAGAGGCAAGGCAAAAAAGGACAATCCCAAACCGGCTGGAATTCCTATTAATAAAATCGAACGCAGCCCCCAATCCAAAGCGCGAGAATATTGATTAATATTTTGTTCTGTGTGTTTTCGGGACAGGTGGGGCAAGATAACTGTCGCAATCGCGACCCCAAAGACACCCAAAGGAAAATCAGTTAATCTGTCTGTATAGTATAACCAAGAGACACTCCCTACCTTTAGAAAAGAAGCAAAAATACTATCTATCATCAAGTTAAGTTGCGCAATTGAAACGCCAAATAAAGCTGGGATCATTAACTTGAGTACTTTATTGACTCCTGGATCATCCCGAACAACTCTCGGCCTGATAAGCAAATGTCGTTGATACAAAAATGGTAATTGAAAAAGCAATTGCACGATACCGGCAATCAACACACCCCATGCCAAACCAACAACGGGTTGTGGCAAATCAGGGCACAAATACACCGCAGCAAGTATCATACTGATATTAAGCAAAACGGGAGTAAAGGCTGGAACCCCGAAATAACCATAGGTATTTAATATTGCCCCTGCCATTGCTGTTAAGGAAATAAGCATTAAATAGGGAAAAGTGATACGAAGCATCTGAGTTGCCAATTCAGCCCGGACGCTGTCATGATGGAAACCTGGCGCGAATAAAAAAATAATAACAGGCGATGCTACAATTCCCACTACAGTGACCAGGGTTAATATAGAACTCAAATAGCCTGAAATCCGAGCGATGAAAGTACGAACGTCTTCAGCAGAACGCGTTTTTTGATATTCAGCCAATACCGGGACAAACGCTTGAGAAAAAGCGCCTTCCGCAAAAAGGCGCCGCATAAAATTTGGTATCCTGAAAGCAACAAAAAAAGCATCCATGCCAGCTTGAGCCCCAAAAAAATTGGCAAGAACCATATCTCGTGCAAACCCTACCATCCTTGAAATAAATGTCATTAATGAAACAAGGGAAGTGGATCGTATCAAGCTTTGTTTTTTAGGTACCATAATATCCGTTGTCAGCATGATGTTTTAAATAGATAAAAATTTTCTTTATGATATACTTAAACTGGCGCGAGTTCGATATAAAAAGCATGGAAATACCTCTTATATCTGGTTAAACTGGCATTATCCAGTAAAACACAACACATCAGGATATGGGTTCCACTGCAAATGAAGTCGAGCATGGTATCAAATGAGTAAGTGAATCACCTGAAATATTGGTTTTACAGGATTTATCCGGATAATAAAACATTTCAACATCAACCTGCGTTAAAACAAATACATAAATACAAAAGGTTCAAAGCAGGTCTATTGACAAATTCTAACTCATTGTGCAAGATCTACATCTTTTGCAACATCTGATTGAGTGGAGATTTTTAAGTGGCAAATATCAAATCAGCGATTAAGCGTGCACGTCAAAACGTCAAATTGCGTCAACATAACGCCAGCGCGCGTTCCATGTACCGCACCTACATTAAAAACGTGCTGAAAGCCGTAGAGTCAGGAGATCAAGAAGCTGCGCGTGCTGCTTATACCAAAGCACAGCCAGTGATAGACAAAGCCGCTAATAAAGGCTTAATTCATAAAAACAAAGCAGCACGTATTAAAGGCCGTCTGGTTGCACGTCTTAAAGCTATGGCTGCCTAATCGAGAGTTTCCGTCGCTCTAAGTTCGAAACTACCGAACCGGAATTCCCGGTTCGGTTCCCTAGTGTAGCCCGTTGGAATAATTGCTTGCCTCGATGAGGGGTTTTTCATCATCTGTTATCCTGGGTTCTTGGCTTTGATTCCCTTTGATAAAAGTTGAATAAAAATAATCTCTACCCATTGCTGCTGCAACCCCCTGGAAAAAGCCTAACATACTTAATGGTTGAGCAGGGAACAGCAATGCGGCTAATTTTCTTTGTGACTGCATGTGTATCACTATATCCAATTCCGAGGACATGGCATACACATTTTCTCTGGCTATTTTTTGCTCATTCTCTACTTTTTCTATTTTGCCCTGTAACTCTTTTTCCAAAGAACAAAAAGGCGCCATCATCAATTTGGCAAATTGTTCTGTAATTGCTTTTAAATGTGAGCGATTCACTTCAATGCTGTCGATTGTCGGGTTAGTAAAGCCATTTGTAGTAAAGAGCCATGTGGCTACCTCATTAAGCATGCTATGCCAAGGTAAAGAGGGTAGTAAAAATTTTGTTAGCCAATACCTGTCGTCTTTTACAGAGGAAAAAGCGGCAACCAGGCACTCAACAAAGAAATTTAATGATTCATTAAAGTACATTATCCGTGCATCCAATTGCTCCTTATAAATCCCTAAACACTCATGACAAAAATCCGATGCCAATTTATATTGTTTTTCTGCTATCTGCAGACGCTCCGCATAATACTCTACAGTTTCACGACCCTTTTCGACATCGCGCCACTCCTTATTGATACTGCGTGCCATGCGATAAGCCAAATTTAAGCCTCTAAAATGAACATTAGTTTGGACTTCAAAGGTTAACTCCTCCAATGTATGCAATTGTTCCATTAAGGTAGTAAGTTGGCATAATCTCTTGATTACTTGATTATTTTCTCCTGAGTGGCATACATAAATCACTCTGGGCACTGTTCTTGAGTTGAATTGCTCGGGGAAATTTTCTGAGTGGATCAAAGACGAGGATTGCTCCAGACTATGCTGCGGAAGTTCATCCTCCGATTGATTGACCAATATTGCATTGCGGATCAGGGGAAAACCTGTGGCTTTTAATTGCTCCTGCATTGCTTCTTTTGTCGAGGCTTGAAATGCATTGAGCCAATTTGCCTTATCTTTTGAATTGATTGCTTCCTTTTGAGTATCCAGCCAATTTTTGGCTAAAGCATACAGTCTCTTTTTAGCCAATTGAACTTGGCTTTGTAAATCATTTATGGTTAAAAACATCCTTTTATGCTCACTTGTTTGCTTGAGTGTCCTTAATCTATCACTCTAAAATACATACTTCAATCAAAAAAATTCATTCATAAGCGGATATTTTAATGCAAATTGTTTATTAATAAACAACATGGATTACGTAAAAACAAAGGTCAAGGCAAAAAACATTTTTAATGAGGTGGTTTTTATAAACTAAATGACTGAATTAAAACCATTTTTTAACGAAGAGATTAAGAGATTTCATAAATCCTTTTTTATTTGATATTAATTCCTAAAAAGGGTTGGTCTTTATCAGTCCCTCAACACCAACCCAAGCTGGAATCACAAAAAGCTCATGAACTGGAATCTATTCCACAACCTCTACGTTGCCAAAGGTTGTGGAGATAAAGCAATTTTCCCCTCATTGTCTTCTAGCTCGACATGATCCTCGCAATAGGTGCGTCCGATAATTTTACAAAGATTAATTTTATCCTTCCTGGATAAGTAAGAAGCTACTGCTTCCACCATATTTTCAAATCTGTTTTCGCTAGTTTCTTCATAGGGAAGGATATTTTTATTTTCCATTGGAGCATTATCGTCAATTTGATAATTATCCACAATGGCCATATAAATGCTGTTAAATAGCGATTTTGCTTTTTTAATTTTGCCTTGTAAGGTTCTTTCTTCCGCACTTCTTGGTGCTGAAAATAAAGAAAGCGCCCAGCCATACCAACCTCCAAGTTTAAGTTCTTCTTGCTTAGGCTCAATAAAAGAAAAGGCCTTATAACATCCAACTACCTTATTGATTAATTCATCTTTATAAGGCCGATATTTTTCAGGTAAATTGCTATTGATTAATAACCACTCCAGGCGTTGCAGTTTTCTGACAATTGCCTTCACTTCTTCGCAATATTCCCCATCTATTTGAAATAATTTGATTGTCTCTTCAGATAATGCTTCAAGTTCTTGCGGAGGAACTGTCCAATAAAGCTTTACTCCAGGATCCTTCAAATCACGATAGTGCACAACGTCTCCTGAAGATTTCCTATGCTCCCGTAAAGGACCCGTACTATGTAAAAAAATTGACTCCATTGGCCCACTACGTCTGGGCACTGTGGGATGTTCACCATATTCTGTAAGGCGTTCAATTTGCTCCTTTGATAATACATAAGACAGCAATGATAAAGCTTGTGTTTTACAGTTTTGTGAAAGAGCTAAACTAGGCCCAAACAATCCCCAGGACAAACGCAACTCAAAAGGTTTTAAGCGAGCTTCCCGCCCTTGTTGCTCCGCTTTAATTTTTTCAGTCGCATAAATCAATCTTGAAAATTGTTCGTGAGGATAAATTCTGGTTTTTTCAGGTGGTTTCCCTTTAATGCCCTGCGTTTCGACAAACTCATTTATCGCTGTTTCCTGATCGGTTGCCATCTGCAAACACTTTTTTTGTAATAACTCAAAATCGTCTTTGGTTAACTCAAAGGTAACCCCGCGCAAACCACATCCCTGATCGAGAAATCTGAGCTCTTCATGCCGCAACATTCCATGATTGCCAATCAAATCAACATCCAGCCCCATTTTTATTTTCAATTGATCTAACCAAGAACTATTACGATTGGTTGTCGGTAATCCATAAAATCCCCAATTATCAACAACTTCCAGCAATTTACTGGTTTCGTCCATTTTTGAAAGCAATAGACAACTGTGCCACAGTGGATTACTCCCTACCTCCTGATCTGTAGTACAAAATGTAACAGCATATTTCATATCACCACCCTCATCGATTTGTATCTAATTATTTGACCTTGATTAAATAGAACTTTTGCCCAAGCCGATTCTTTCATTTTATTGCTGCTTTGCAAACATTTCTGCGTTGCTCATTAACTGCATTATAAACTCCGCTCCTCAAAACGTTTGTACCTTGCCCTAAAAAATAATTGGCTTAGACATAAAGCCTAACTAACAATTTAAATCTCTAAAAGATTATTTTTAAAATTACAATAAGACATGGCTACACTTTCGTAAATAGCCAAGATGAGCGCAATCCTTCATGTGTTTAATATAATCGAGGCAACAAATGCAGGCTGGGCCTTGTGGCCCAGAAAAATCGGATAATTGATTAGCAAAATTGAAACATCATCTGTTAAATGGCTCAAAGAGCCGAGCAATGATCTTAACCCAAGTTATTCATTAATTTGGCTTGATTCAACTGCTCATAAGCTCGCTTTGCAGGAATAAAATTGGGATATTGCGTCACCAGACGTTGCAAGATCATTCTGGACAAAACCTCCTCCCCATGATTCCATTCATTTAATGCATCAAAATAAATCATATCAGCGCTTTGGCCATCAAATTTGGGAACATTATTAAATAACACGGGCTCGACATAACTTACTTTACCCTGGGTTTGTGCATCTAATCTTTGCAATACTCTACGGGCCTGTAAACTTCCATTTTCACTCGCTTGTTGTAATAGCTCACGGCCTTTTTCGGGTAGTCGTTCGCCTGCCGTTCCCTCAATATAATAAGTACCTAATTGATATTGAGCATAAGCATTTTGCTTTTGTGCCAATTTTTGATAAATACTCGCTGATCTTTTATGATCCTTTTCGACACCAAGACCATAATGATACATTCTTGCCAAAGCCAGCATTGCTTTTTCATTACCTTTATCAGATGCATCCTGGTAATACCGTAAAGCATCTGGAAAATCCAATTTAACACCAACACCAGTTTCGGATAATAAACCGAGGGCATACAAGGCATTCCCATTACCTAAGCTTGCAGCCTTTTTATACCAGACCAAAGCTTGTTGTTCGTTTCTTGGTTGCCCCAAACCATAAAAATACATTCCAGCCAATTGACTCATCGCTTCAGGAGCACCTTTCTCTGATGCTTCTTTAAACAAAGATAACGCTTTGGAGTAAGTGACGGGCACACCCTTGCCATACTCATACATTAAAGCCAAATTATAAGCGCCTAACATATCTCCTTTTGCTGCTGCATTTTCATAGGCTTTTAGTGCTTGAGCATAATCATCATCTACCGTTTCATAAATAAAACCTAATGCTACATCGGCTTTAGATAAATGTTTCGCTGCTTTTTGATACCAATATTTGGCTAAATTATAATCAGGCTCCCCTGTTTCACCTAGTTGATAAAATTGACCTAATAAGTATTGTGCTTCAGGATTGCCTTGTTCTGCCGAAGCAGTATACCAATGTTGCGCGCCAGCAAGATCCGGTGCGGCACCCAATCCTTTTTGTAGCATATAAGCCAACTTTAATTGTGCATATTGATCGCCTTTATCAGCTAAGCCCTTATAAATTTCCTTAGCTTGATTCATTTGTTCAGGAGCACTGCTTTGAGATAAATAATAATCTGCCAATACTATCCCCGCATGACTATTCCCTAATTTATAAGATTCAATTAAATTGGGTAAAAAGTCTTCCCCTGATTGTTGCTTAAGTACTGCCAGATTAAAGTCGGCATAGGAAAATTGGGAGTTTGCAGATTGCCTCAGCAAATCCAATCCTTTTTCCTTATCCTGTGCGACCCCTTTTCCTTCTGTTATGTAAGTACCCAATATAAACTGACTTACGGGATTTTGTCCGGCTTGTTGATACCAGTACATGGCCTTGGCTGGATCAGCTGTTATGCCTATACCACGGTCATAGAGCATTCCCAGTAAAAGAGCAGCGTTCTCATTACCTGTTTCAGCTTGCTCTTCAGCTACTTTAAATGCTTGTTCCTGCTTTTGCCTGTTATCATCCATCGCATTATAAAATGCCAATGGCAACAATGCCTCTGCCACTTTATTCTTCACAGCACCTTGGTATAACTTTCTTATTAAGGCAATTTTTTGTTTTCTGACATCTACACTTAAACCATTGTTGTAGTCTCTTGCCAAATATTCTGCCAACTCATATTCTGCCGGACCATAATCATTGGCCGCTGAAAGATAAAGCATGGCCATAGCTTGCTCATCATTTGCTTTAATATACTCTTTTCCATCAGGACCAACGATCCCCTGGCGCAATATCCGTGCCAATACATATTGTGCTCTCTTATTCCCTTTGAATGCGGAATCAGTCAGCCAATTTAATGCTTGTTGGTAATCATTTTCGTCTTTACCGCGTTTCAGATAAAGTATTCCCAAATTATATTCAGCACCTAAGTGCTTTTGTTCTGCGGCATTCTCATAAAAAATAATAGCCGAAGCATCATCTTGCATTAAACCAATGCCATATTGAAACAATTGACCAATTTCAAATTGAGTTTGGGCATTTCCAAGTATTGCCCTGAAATACAAATAATTGACCACAGACATATAATTGACAGTCCGCTTCCAATCTCCTGTCCAAATGTCCATCAAATCAAAACTGCCAACTTCGCTATCATCATAATTCGCGTCGGTATAAGGAACTGGCAAGTTGAGCTTTTGTACAACAGGACTATTAGTCCTCTCTAGAGCTTCTACGAATGGGTTAAGTCTGTAAGTTGGATAAGCCCATTGATTTGATTGAAACTCTACTTGTTTACTGATTAAAGCATCATAGTAATTGCTTATAGGAATACTGTTAGGCTGAGTCAACTCAAATTGTGGTTTGAAAATATCCTGACGAGAGATGGTTTCAAGCTTAGGTGCTTGATTATAGCTATTATTTCTCAAGGCAGACGGATTATTCCATGGGCTAAATATACCATTCATCTGGTAAGCCGTCTCTTCCAATTTATCCGTTCTGTCATTACTTAGCCATAATGCAGCTTGGGCAAGAAGAGGAGGCTCTGCATTTTTCTTCTCATTTTCTGCTGCTTTAAGAGTCCATTGTTTAGACAATTCCTCATCAGCCGCTACGCCAATCCCTTTTTGATATAAATTGGCTAATTCTTTTTGAGCTTGAACCGAACCATTCTGGGCTGCTTTTAGTACAAATAAAAAACCTGTTTTTGGATCATAAACTGGACTTTTATCTTGTAAATAAATATGGGCTAACTCAAGAGTAGCTTCTGTACTTTGTTTCGCGGCCTTATTAAGCCATTGAATAGCCTCATCGTATTGATTTTGCATTAAAGCCAACTTACCCAACTCAAGCATGGCTGGAGCATATTGTTCTGACGCTGCTTTATTTAATAATTCAACACCTTTGGCAGTATCTTTGGTAACCATTTGTCCGGCCACATAAAATCTGCCCAATTCTGTTAAAGCTTTTGGATCTCCATTTTCTGCTGCTTTATTCAGCCAAATGATCCCTAATTTTTTATTACCCGCATGCTTACTCTCTAAGAAATACTTTGCTAAGGTGTATTGAGCAATAGGATTACCATTTTTTGCTGCATCAATATAATAACGTCTCGCGATATCTGTATTTTTCTTGACGCCAACACCATATAAATAAGCTGCCGCCATAAACATTTGTGCGCTCATATCTCCCACTGCGGCTGCCTGCTTAAACCAACGAGCAGCTTCTTCCGGATTTTTTTCATGGAGCAAACTGTATTTGGCCATGAGCAGGACAGCAGGTAAATATCCTTTTTCCGCTGATTTGGTAAAGTAGCGCATCGCAACACGATTGTTTTTTAACTGCCCATATCCATAGAGATAAAGTCGCCCTAAATAGTATTCGGCAACAGCATCCTGACCTGATTTAATGATTAGGGGCTCAGCTGCTTCATTATAATTGCCTAATCTATAAGCATTGAACGCCTCATTGGCAAAAGCCTGTTGGCCAGCTGACGCGACTAAAACACACACCCAAGGTACTAGTGATTTCATGAAGATTCCCCTCTTTTCATGGCCATTTATACACCGGGTATAATGCCATAATGCACCACTTGACTAACTGCCCCATTTCTCGTATTGCTGTCTACTATCCAAAAATTACCTTTATTATTCAAACCAAATTTGACATTAACATATTCGCATACTTTAATCACATCAGCACAATCCAGTATTTTTCCATAGGACTTTTTGCCATCACCCAAGGTACAGATGAACTTCACTTCCTTTTCACCTGTGGCCAAAACAGCCCAGGAATTCCCTCTGATAGAGTGATTTAGCCAATAGGAATATAAACTTTCCTTATCATGCATCTGATATAAGCTAACGGTTTCTGGCAATGTATTATAAATAAAATACATCGATTGCAAGGCCCCTTCCTTCCCTGGAAGAAGAGTCAATACCTTTAAATTTTGCTGATAGCCAACAGCAGTACAGCCGAGAGGAAATTTTCCGTTATCTTTTTTCTCCGCCTTATCTTCGGCGGTTGCTGTTTTATTGGATTTGGCGGCATATGCCGATATATTTAGTGCACCAGTTAATAGAATCACAACGATTGCAGTTATCGAGCTTCGGCTTTTTAGGTTCATTTTTTATTCTCACTGTCATTTAAAGGACGTACAATTACCTTAGTCCCCATAAAATTGTTACGCTCACTGGACAACTCTACAAAATTTTCGTTTAACCACTTGGCATCCTGGATAAACATACGCACACAACCATGGCTAGCCCTTACCCCCGGAATATCATCAGAACCATGTAAAGCAAACCCTTTATGAAAATACATGCAATAAGGCATTTTGGCACCGCCTCTGCCTATAGGAAAAACATCTGAAGTACAACGAACATTTTCCTTGCTGAATACACGGAAAATTCCTGTCAAAGTACGACAGACTTTATTGGAATCAGAGCATTTATCACTTCCAGAAGAAATAGGTCCCCACCATACTAAATTGCCCTGAGCATCATAGGCGCCCCAAGCCAGCTTCTCTTGATCCACGATAATTTGTTTTTCATTTTCACTCTGGATTTTAAGTGGGAAAGGAGAGACATCAAAAATATTGATGTTGGCTAAATTCTTTGGTACAGCGATTTCTCTGCCTGACCAAAGGTAGTTATAAGTACGATTGACTCTTTGAACAATATCTCTTTGGACAGGATCAGGGAATAATTTTTCCCAACTTTGTCCCCCGGTTACCTTAATACATTCATATTGAGGATAAGCACATAATGCCGTTCCATAAAAATGCCCAGCGTTAAGTGCAGTCACCATTGACATCATGAACGTTGTTAATAGTATTTTTTTCATGGTGCCGCCCCCTTATGCCTGATTTTTATAATTTTATGCAAAATTTGTGCTAAAAATGAAATGCCACTCTTTTTATCTTTTTTCGGTTATTTTTAATTTAAGTTTAGACCCATACAAAAAAAAATTGAAATTATTGCTATATTTAAATTAGCATTGACTGGGTTGAACACTCATGAGTCCTTTAAAAAGTAAAATTAAAACAAAGTCTTTCAACAAATTAACAAAAACTCAAGACATTACCAACACGATTGAAAGATTATTTACAAACTCTCAAGACAGCATCATTGTTTTTAATCAACAAGGCAAAATTATTGCTATTAATGAAAAAGCTGCTGCTTTATTTAAAAAAAGCCCTGACAAACTAATCGACAAACCGATTTGGAAACTATTTAAGTTAAATAGCTTCGCCATTAAGAGGCAATTTATTCAAGCAAAGAGGTGTTTTCTTTTAGCCAATGAAGGGATAGCCCAGCAATTCACTTGGCTTGAAAGCAAAGCACAAAAACCAGTACTTGCATACCATATCCTGTTCAATAAAACAGAAATAGAAGACACATCAATCATTTTTACCAAGCTTACCGATATTCTAAAATCGAAAACCATAGAATGGATTTTATGGTCTTTAACTAAAATAAGTAACCACCAGGAAATCAATGAAATTATTGATCAAATTCTACAATTAACCAGTGATGTTTTTGCAGCGGATTATACTTCTGTATCTTTCATAAACAATCAACAAATTGCCAGGACAATCAGCTACTATAAATTTGGAAAGAAAGAAGAAAATATTAGTTTTTCTTTAATCAATACACCCTGCGCTAAAGTAATCCAGACAAAAGCTATCTGTTATTTTAATGATGTTCAAAAGCAATTTCCAAACGATAAATTATTGAAAAAGATGAAAATCAATACCTATCTCGCAGGCCCAATTACAAATACCCAGGATGAGGTGATTGGCATAATGACTATCCTGTGTAAACGCAAAGTCGAATTTGACACACTGAATAATACCTTGTTTGGTTTATTTTTAAGCCGAATCAACTCGGAGATTGAGAGACTGATAAACCTTAGAAAATTAGAGTTTCTGGCGAGTATACCCCAGCAAAACCCTAATCCAATCATAAGGATTCTTCTCAATGGGGATGTCGTATTCACTAACGATGAAGGGAAAATCATTTTAAACTACTGGATAAAATTATTTAAGGAACTTCCAGTCGAGTTACTAAAAGAAGCACAAAAAATTCAGAACTCCAATCAAAGCACAAGAATTGAAATGGAAATTGAGGATAAAATCTATTTATTCACACTTGTCTGGATTGACGAATTTAAACAAATCAATATTTACGGAACTGATATAACCCAGCTCAAGAATACACAAAACGCTATGTTAAATCTAACCCGCAGAGATACTTTAACTCAAATCGCAAATCGACAATATTTTGAAGAAAAACTAATTGAAAAAATATATGAGCATCATCTGAAAGAAAAAAGCCTGGCATTATTATTAATCGATTTAGATAACTTTAAAATTGTTAATGATACATTAGGGCATCCAACAGGAGACAAACTACTGATGGCTGTTACCAATAGAATGACCCGATGCCTAAGAGCAAATGATTTTATTGCCCGCCTTGGAGGAGATGAGTTCATCGTCCTTCTTGACCAATGCAATACCGATACCGCAGTTAAGGTTGCGGAAAAGATTATTAACGTGCTCGGCAAACCTTTCCAATTTGATGAATATCATATGACAATCACAGCCAGTATTGGCATTGCCATCTATCCTGAAACAAGTGAAATAGCCAGCGACTTACTAAAGTACGCCGATATTGCAATGTACCTATCCAAAAAAACAGGTAAAAACAAGTGCACTGTGTTTTCAAAAAACTTACACTATAAGGAAAATCAAAGAAATGAAATTCTCAAAAAAGACATAGAATTAGCAGCATTAAAAAGAGAGCTCTATATAGACTACCAACCCCAAATTGACTTATCCGATAACACAATAGTTGGAATTGAAGCTTTATTACGATGGTCACACCCTACTCTGGGTTTAATATTACCTACTGAGTTTATTCCTATAGCAGAGCAAACAGGGTGTATACATACCATCAGTCAATGGTTCATAGAACAGACATTACTTGATTACTCCCAGTTTCAGCAATTAAGTTCAAACATCAAATTGTCGATAAATGTTTCCTTGAGTCAATTAAATGACACGCGATTTACTAAAATATTGTGTGATAGTTTATTGCAAAATAATTTAAGCAAGAGCAAGATCATTTTAGATATATCAGAACGTATGATTGCCCCACACTTTATTCAAATATCAAAAAAATTAAAACAAATACATCATATTGGAATTAATATAAGCTTGGATAATTTTTGCTGCCCACAAATTTCCCTTCCTGAATTGCTGTCATTACCACTTGATTATCTCAAAGTAGATCAACGATTATTAATAGGCATAGAGGGAAAAATCAAATTACGTAAATTATTATCAGGAATAATCAATTTAACTAAAGATCTTAATATTAAAATCATTCAAAAGGGTATTGAAACTGCAGAACAACATGAAGTGATTAAATCTTTAGGATGCCAATACGCACAAGGATATTTTTACTGCAAACCTGTTGCCTTAAATGATTTACTGCCACTTATAAAAAAAACTATCCACTAAGTAATTAATAATTCAACCTAATTTTATGGCATCAAACGCAATAATCTTATAAGATTCTAACTGTTTTGAACCATTACTTAGACAGTTTTTCGTCATAATTAATTGATATAAGAATCATACATTGCAATGGAAGTGACCTTATGCCTTTTTGTTTTTCCAACCAACCAAATATTTTAAATAACAAACTTATTCTAAAAATAGTTGTGCTTATTCTCTTCTTTAGTAATTCGAGCCTTGCGAAAACAATCAATTATCCATGGACAGTCTCCGCAAGCTTGGGGTATGTCAATTATCAATACGTACATGAAGGCGACCATATTACCGCAACAGGTCGGTTTGCAATAGGAAGAGATTTGTTGATGAAAGGTCCCTTTTTATTTGGACTTGAATTAGGTTTACAAAGTGGGAATCAAATGCGACTGCAAATGACGGAAGAAGAAGTCGATGCCCTCGGAGGACTTTTGGTACAAACCACCTTGAAACCTATGGTTGATGCATTAGCTACAATCCGTATTACCCCTGAATTTACCGCCCCTTTGTTTCTACAACTGAAAGCAGGAACCGCCTACAGGCAATGGCAAATGGATAGAGACACGATCAATGACATCTCTCAACTTGCAGGCGAAATAATGGCTGGATGTGGTTATTCAATTACACCAAATGCCAGTATTACCCTATCGTATCAAGGCCTATTTGGAGACAAACCAAATTTCACTATTGATCTGGAAAGTGGCATTGGCCATGTACAAAAGATTCCTGTTCAACACGCCATTTTGTTAGGTATTGTTTTAATGATTTAACTAATTTTTCTAATAGATCTCTTGCATAACCTGCTTATTTTGTTTTAGGGCAAGGTACAAACGTTTTGAGGAGTAGGATTTACAAGCAGTAAATGAGCACCGCAGAAACGCTTGCAACGCAGCAGTAAAATAAAAGAGACAAGTGAGCATAAAGTGGGAAATAAAGAATGATACATCGAAATAAAGTCCTTAATAGCATTTTATTAATCTTATTCACATCACAGATAGCATTTGCCAAAAGCAATCCGGCCTCGCAAGCCTATGTGGACAGCAAGGTATCTGAACTAAAAAATGAATTAACCAACAAAATCAACAGTATCCCCTCTGGACCTCAAGGACCTCAAGGACCTAGAGGAGATAAAGGCGAGGCTGGCCCTAAAGGAGACCAAGGAGAGGCAGGGCCGCAGGGATTACCCGGACCTAAAGGAGACCGAGGGGAAGCAGGGCCGCAGGGATTACCCGGACCTAAAGGAGACCAAGGGGAGGCAGGACCGCAGGGATTATCAGGCCCTAAAGGAGACCAAGGGGAAGCAGGACCGCAGGGATTACCCGGACCTAAAGGAGACCAAGGGGAAGCAGGACCGCAGGGATTACCCGGACCTAAAGGAGACCAAGGGGAGGCAGGACCGCAGGGATTACCCGGACCTAAAGGAGACCAAGGGGAGGCAGGACCGCAGGGATTACCAGGCCCTAAAGGAGACCGAGGGGAAGCAGGACCGCAGGGATTACCTGGTCCAAAAGGTGACAGAGGAGAGGCAGGACCTCAGGGATTACCTGGTCCAAAAGGTGACAGAGGAGAGGCAGGACCTCAGGGATTACCCGGACCGAAAGGAGACAAAGGGGAGGCAGGACCTCAGGGATTACCTGGTCCAAAAGGTGACAGAGGAGAGGCAGGACCTCAGGGATTACCTGGACCGAAAGGAGACAAAGGGGAGGCAGGACCTCAGGGATTACCCGGACCGAAAGGAGACCGAGGGGAGGCAGGACCGCAGGGATTACCAGGCCCTAAAGGAGACCGAGGGGAAGCAGGATCTCAGGGATTACCTGGTCCAAAAGGTGACAAAGGAGAAGCAGGGCCGCAGGGATTACCAGGCCCTAAAGGAGACAAAGGAGAAACAGGAGCAGTAGGTCCACAAGGTATGCCAGGACCTAAAGGCGAAGCAGGAGATGACGGCCAAGGTGTGCCTGCAGGTGGTGAAACGGGTCAAGTCCTTGCCAAATCAAATGACCTCGATTTCAATACCATGTGGGTTGATCCGGCAAATTCCGGCATTAGGCGGCAATTAGGCGATAAAGCTCTTGGCGGTACAGTAATTTATGTTAATGCGCTAGGTACCCATGGGCTTGTGGTGGCAAACTCAGATCAAGTTAATGCAAGCACATGGTGGGATGCACATGACTTCATATCAAATCCTGCCCACTTTGACAATGAAGGTAAATTATATTCTGACTGGAGACTCCCTACCCGTTTTGAATTGAATTTAATTTATATGATGCGTAATGAGCTGGGAAATTTTTTGGCAGGTAATTACTGGAGCTCGATTGAAAAATCATCGGCAAACAGCTGGGTATTTAATTCTAAAACAGGGGAAATTAAAGACCTTGCCAAAAATAAAACGGCTGCTGTACGTGCTGTAAGAGCCTTTTAAGCATGGCAAAACTTCAATTTTGATCAAGGGTGGAAATGTTCATAAATTCGCTTTGCCAACTGCTCGCTGATTCCCTGGACCTTACAAATTTCTTCCAGTGGCGCTTTAGCCAACTCTCGCAACCCGCCAAAACGCTGCAGCAACGCTTGACGTCGTTTCGCGCCAACACCCTCTATACTTTCAAGAGTGGATTCAACACGTGTCTTTTGTCTTTTCTTCCGATGGGCAGTAATAGCAAAACGATGCGCTTCATCACGAATATGTTGTAAAAGATGAAGCGCTTTGGAGTCCTCTGGCAAAACAAATTCTCTGTTTTCATTAACCAGTATCAATTTCTCCCATCCCGCCTTTCGTGAAGGCCCCTTGGATACACCTAATAAAGTAATATCTTCCACACCCAGAGAGGTTAAAACTCGTTTTACAATAGAAACCTGGCCTTTACCTCCATCAATAATCAAAACATCTGGCAATAATTGAACATCAATCAGTCTTTTAAATCGGCGAGTAACTGCCTGTTCCATTGCTGCGTAATCATCCCCTGGAGTAATACCCTCAATGTTAAATCGCCTGTATTCACTGGGGCGAGGGCCTTCTGTATCAAATACAACACAAGATGCAACAGTTGCTTCACCTTGAGTATGGCTAATATCAAAACACTCCATTCGCTCTATATTTTTATCAAGCGCAAGCAATTGCTTTAATGCCTGATATCTTGATCTTATCGTAGAATGTTTGCTGACATATTCTGCTACTGAAATTCGTAAATTGTTCACTGCAAAATCCATCCATCTCGATTTGACACCTCTTGGATTGATTTGAATTTTACAGGATTTGCCTCGTCGCTGGGACAAAATATACTCTAATGAGCGACTCTCTGTTATTGATTGATTAGTAATTATCAAATCCGGAATTCTTTCTGATGTATCCAAATAATAAAAACCAATAAAGGCTTCAAAAGTCTGCTGCCAAAGTGAATTGGCATCCAATTCTTCATCTAATACAGCATAAGGCACTGTAGGGAAAAAGCTTTGACTATTCAATACTTGTCCTTCACGAATAGTCACACACTGAATACATGCGAAACCAGGACGTACTTCTATTGCGATCACATCAGCATCACCACGTAACTGGACAACTCCTTGTTGTTCTTGAATTAAGCGCAAATTTTTTATCTGATCACGCAAAACAGCAGCTTCTTCGAAATTTAATTGACTTACCGCTTGTTTCATTCGTTCGGCAAGTTCATCAAGAATTATTTGGCACTTCCCCTGTAAAAATCTTATGGCGTCCTCTACAGACAATTTGTAGTTTTCAGGAGAA
Source organism: Legionella pneumophila subsp. pneumophila str. Philadelphia 1 (assembly GCF_000008485.1). NCBI lineage: Bacteria > Pseudomonadati > Pseudomonadota > Gammaproteobacteria > Legionellales > Legionellaceae > Legionella > Legionella pneumophila. The sequence continues at coordinate 2,993,182 of NC_002942.5, forward strand.
ATATAATGAACGCAAGGCGCGGTACAACGTTTTATTTGATATTGTAAACAAGGGCGAGAACGAGCTTTAAAATAGCTGTCTCTGCAATTGCGAATTTTAAATATTTTTTGAATGGTAACTATCGTTTCTCTTACAGCAGCTACCCCAGGATAGGGGCCAAAAAAATTACCGGAGGGCGGCTTCTTTTTACTTCGGTATAACTCAATTCTTGGAAAGTCTGGATGATTTGATAGATGAATATAAGGATAGGATTTGTCATCACGCAACAAAACATTATATTTTGGCCTTAACGCTTTAATTAAATTACTCTCTAATAATAAGGCCTCTGTCTCTGATCTTGTCACAGAAATTTCTATGGATTTGATTTGGCTTACCAGTGCTCGTGTCTTAACTCCTGTATTTTGTTTACTAAAATAGCTGTTGACTCTTTTTTTAAGATTGGCTGCTTTTCCCACATATAGAACGGTGCCTTCTTCGTCTAACATGCGGTATATGCCCGGTTCACTTGGGAGTTTCGTTAAAAATAAAGCGAGTTCAGCGGAAAGCTGTAAGTCATTCATGAAATTAACATCTAATCATCTTGTGACAAATCATTGGGGTGCTCAATAATGCGGTGCTTCATAGCCAAATAAGTAAGCTCCACATCATTTTTAATCCCCAATTTTTCAAACATCCTATATCGATAGCCATTGATGGTTTTACTACTTAAAAATAATCTATCAGCAATGTCTTGTACATTCATGCCGCTAGTAATCATCAACATGACTTGCATTTCTCTTTCAGACAATAAATCAAAAGGGGAATCCTGAGACTCCTGAAGACTATTAATTGCCATTTTTTGTGCTATCTCGGCACTAAGATATTTCTCACCTTTAGCCACTTTACGAATTGCGGCAGCCATTTCTTCAGCCCCTGACTCTTTAGTAAGGTATCCCATAGCACCTAATTGCAATACTCGAGTAGGGAGAGGATCTGAGCAAATAGCTGTAACAGCTATGACTTTAATATTTGGGTTTGTTTTTTTTAAACGACGCGTCACTTCCCACCCATCTATCCCAGGCATTTTCATATCTAATAATACGACATCAGGGGAGTGGGTTTTTACATAGGCTAAAGCCTGCTCACCACTTTCAGCATCTGCAACTACATCAACATCCGACATATCTTCAAGCAATCGTCGAATGCCCATTCTAACCAATGCATGGTCATCAACAATTAATACTTTAATCAAATAATGCTCCTTGACCAATCAGTCAATGAACAAACTGTGTTGGTCGATGTTAACAAGACTCGATAATCATTACAATACATAGTCACTCTAATCTACAAGTCCAGCTGTCTTACAAAATAACAAATTAACAAGCCCTTATATGAATATTTGGATTATCCGGATCCACATCAAAATACGGTGGAAATTCACCTAACTCTCGCGCACGATCCATGAATTTACCCATGTCAGAAAGCACGAAATCATATAAATTTTGATAGCTGTCAATAACGAAATAAACAGGTTGTAGCTGGTCAATCCGATAAGGCATTCGAAAAGCCACCACTGGATCAAATAAAATTCGCACAGGAATATCACTTTCCACACAATATACCGTTTCACTGATAGAAGATAAAATTCCCCCGCCGTATGCTCTAAGCCCTTTAGGCGTTTTAATCAATCCAAACTCTACAGTAAACCAAAACATTCTTTGCAATAAAGGCCAATCCTGTTCAGGAAAAGTTAATACCTTACATGCGTAATCATGGACAAATTCAGCATAGACTCTATCGGTTAACATAGGACAATGACCAAAAAGCTCATGAAAAATATCAGGTTCTTGAACATAATCCAATTCTTCTTCACTTCGAATAAAAGTCGCCGCAGGAAAATATTTTTCTGCTAATAATTCAAAAAATTCCCTGGCTGAAATTAAAGCAGCAACTGGCGCTACTTGCCATCCCGTTTTGGCCTTTAATCGCTCACTTACTTCTGGAAGTTGTGGAATAGTCGAGGAGTTAAGTCCTAAAGTCTGTAATCCAGACAGAAATTCATCACAAGCTCTTCCTGGCAATAACTTGAGTTGCCTCTCAAATAAAATATTCCAAATTCTATTTTCTTGTGCCGAATAATCGACTAAACCCTGAGCATCAGGGACATGTGCGACATACCGGCTACTAAACTCCATAATCTCTCCTTCACTCATCTCATTCAAAAATAAATAACCAGGGATAATAATATTTATTTGTATTTAGGGTCAGCCTATTAAAGTCAACGAGAATTTTTACCTAAAAGTTGCTTTATTTTGAGTATACATCCTAGCCAATACCCTGTTTTAGATTGGCATTATTATGATGATCACTAAACTCTCTAACTTGTTTTAGTAATTACCTAACAGTAAACTAAATGTCAACATGATTACCATTATCTTTTTGAGATACCCTCTAACAATGGAAAGCAATGAGTAACTTTCCGATATGGCAAAAATTACCAACTGGTGTATGTGAGGTAACTGGGGCATCATAAAAGATAACTTAATCTGTTAACCCTTATATATTAATTATTACTTATTTTACAGATTCTGCTATAGAATTTATTACAGAAATTACCCATTGGAATACACAAAATGACAATAGCTATCTTGTCTACCGGAGATGAAATAATACATGGCGATACTCTAAATACCAATGCGCATTACATTGCTCATGCCCTTTGCTCTGAAGGCTTACCTCTTGGATTACAAGTGGCCTGTAGCGATAAGGAAAATGAGATTATAGATAGCCTAAACTTCCTGACGCAACACCATGATATTCTAATTTTAATTGGTGGGCTTGGCCCAACGAAGGATGATATTACTCGCTTTGCTTTGGCTAAATTTACCAAAGAACCTCTTCTTCAGCATGCTGACGCTCTGGATCATATAGAAAAAAAAGCAAACATAGCCAAAATATCACTGAATCAAGGCAATTTGCAGCAATGCCTCTTTCCAGCCAATGCACGACTTTTTCCTAATCCTTATGGCACAGCCATGGGATGTTCTTATTCATGGAAAGGTAAAGTTTTTATTCTATTGCCTGGGCCTCCTCGTGAATGCCTTCCAATGTTTAATCAGGATGTACTGCCGTTATTATTGCAAACATCCAGGCATAGCAATAAACAAATTCTGCGCTGGCGAGTTTTTGGATTGGCTGAAAGTGAAATAGCTCAAATCCTTGAAGAAGCTCTGGAAGGTTTAGACTGTCAGACAGGATACCGATTGGAAACGCCTTATCTGGAGTTTAAGGTTCGCTGCAAAAGAGAATTGATTGAAAAAATAACATCAATAATAGACCCCATTTTAGCCCCGCACATTATATCATCACTTGAAACCAAAGCATCTGATCAATTGAGAAGCCTAATCTTAAAGAATAATGAACCAATAACTATTATTGATGAGATTACTGGAGGATTATTGCAATCCCTATTGGTAAAACCAGAAAACTACCATTTATTAAACTTTCATAATCTTAACAGGACCAGATTATATTTTCATTGCAGTGGATTAGAAGATTATTGGTCACAACAAGCACCCCAAGGCACTACCAAATTAATCATTCACTACAGTAATCAAATGCAAGAGGGTCGTGAAACACATCAGATTCCTTATCGAAGTGCTATGGTTGTGCATTATGCCGCTGAATGGCTAAGCTTCAGACTCTTTCATCTCATCAATCAATTGCATTAAAGCGTAGCAAAGTTCTTGTGTTCCCTTACTCTCTATAGCGGAAATAGAAAATACTTTGTCTTTCCACTCCAAGCCTTTTATTATGGATTGAATTTTTTCTTCTCTTTCCTTTTCATCAGGTAACATATCGATTTTATTTAAAACCAACCATCTGGGTTTGTTGAGCAGATCGGGATTATATTGAGTCAACTCATTGAGAATTGCTTTCGCATCAGCGACAGGATCACTCCCATCCAAAGGCGCAATATCAATAACATGCAGCAAGACACAGGTACGTGAAAGATGTTTTAAAAACCGATGCCCCAATCCTGCTCCTTGAGCCGCGCCTTCTATAAGACCTGGGATATCCGCCATGACAAAACTCTTATAGGGTGAAACACGGACCACCCCTAAACCTGGATGTAAGGTTGTAAATGGATAGTCAGCCACTTTGGCTTTTGAACTGGAGACGGCTCTTATTAAAGTAGACTTTCCTGCATTGGGAAGCCCTAACAGACCTACGTCTGCCAAAACTCGGAGCTCCAAACGCAAATTTCTGGATTCACCCGGGCTTCCGGGTGTTGTTTGTCTAGGTGATCGATTCACGCTGCTCTTATAGCGAGTGTTACCCAAACCATGAAACCCACCCTGAGCAATCAGCACGGGAATACCTGGTTGACTGATATCAGCTAACAATTCACCTGTATCAGCATCATAAACCATAGTACCGACTGGCACTTTGATGGTTAAATCATCTCCTTTCTTCCCAGTACAATTTCCACCCATCCCTGATTGTCCATTCTCTGCTTTGTATTGACGAGTATAACGAAAATCAATCAAGGTATTTAAATCGCTGCTCGCCTCAAAATAAATACTGCCTCCATCACCCCCATCACCCCCGTCAGGGCCACCACGAGGAATAAATTTTTCTCTCCTGAAGCTTAAGCAACCATTCCCTCCTTTTCCGGCTTCAACTTTAATAAGTGCTTCATCAACGAATTTCATGCCTAACCTTAGACTAAAATAGGACTTACGTAAAATTCCAAGCTTAAGGCAAAAAATATTTTCAATGAATGCGCTTAGATAAGCTAATTGACTGAATTGAAAATATTTTTTAGCAAAGAGATTGGGATTTTGCCTAAGTCTGTAAAAAAAAACCCCGTTTCCGGGGTTAAACAAAACGAATTATGATGCCATTGGGTAATAGCATTGTTTCAGCTTAACTCGCAGCTTCTTCTCGTTGCTCCGGTAATATAGTGACATACTTACGATTTTTTTCACCCTTGGTAGTAAACTGTACTAACCCCTCTACCAACGCATACAAAGTATGATCTCGACCACAACCAACACCAGGTCCAGGATGAAAACGTGTGCCACGCTGCCTTACAATGATTTCACCGGCATTTACAAATTGACCACCAAAACGTTTCACACCGAGGTACTTTGGATTCGAGTCGCGGCCATTACGAGTACTACCACCTGCTTTCTTATGAGCCATTGCTATCTCCTCTTATTTACCAATCGCAGTAATTTTAACTTGCGAATAATATTGTCTGTGCCCCATTTGTTTCATATGGTGCTTACGTCGACGAAATTTAATAATTTTAACTTTTTTGTGACGACCATGATCAAGCACTTCGGCCTTTACAGTTGCTTTAGCAACAAAAGGTGTGCCACAAGTGACCTTATCACCATCTACTAGCATTAATACTTCCGAAAATTTAATTTCATTGCCAACATTTTCAGGCAGCATTTCAATTTTTAAAACGTCACCTTCTTTCACGGTATATTGCTTACCGCCAGTTTTAATTACCGCATACATAACTATTCTCCAATTCGCCTGATTGGCTATCACAATTCCAACAAAGTGCCATATTCTATGAAATTATGACTATTACTTCAAGTTCATTTTAAAATATTGTATACTTCACCACCCTTTACCGATTGACTTAATGTTTTTGAGGCTTTCGAGTAAATTTTAATCTGGTCGCGGATTAATTAGGAGCTATAGTCATATTTAAGATAGTGCCTAGAGGGAACCCTTAAATTTTTGGAGTTTTTATAATGTCAACTATTCAATTAGAAGCACAATCAAGAACGGATATGGGGAAAGGTGCGAGCCGCCGCCTACGTCGTCTTGAAAATAAAGTTCCTGCTGTCATATATGGCGGAAGCAAAAAACCTATGGCAATCCATTTTAGCCATAATAAAGTGATTAAGGCATTGGAAACAGAAAGCATTTATTCCAGCGTTTTTGACATCACAGTAGATGGCAAAGTAGAGCACGTTATTTTGAAAGCCTTGCAACGCCATCCCTACAAACCAATCGTGTTACATATGGATTTACAACGCGTTTCCAGTAAAGACATTCTGGTTAAATTAGTACCTGTTCACTTCATAAATGAAGAACAATCTCCAGGAATTAAAGCTGGCGGTATTGTTCAACATACCATGACTCAAGTTGAAATACGTTGCCAGGCAAAAGATCTGCCTGAATTTATTGAAGTAGACATGTCTAAGGTAGGTATGGATGATGTGGTTCACTTATCGGATTTAAAACTTCCAAAAGGCGTTCAGCTGACAGTGGATGTAGCCGATGGTAGTCATGATGCTCCTGTGGTGAGTATACATGCTGCTAAAGTAAGCTCAACTGAACTGGAAGAAACACCTGAAGTTCCAGCATCAGCTGTACCGACTACAGATCAAGGGGAAAGTGCTGAATAAGCACTTCCCTGTTATATATTTATGCAAATATTCAGAGCTTAACCCAGAATATTTGCATAAAATCTAGTGCTAGAATAGTTAACACAAATCCGCTTAATTCAAATTTTATAGAAAATCTATGGTCATTAAACTAATTGTCGGTTTACGCAATCCCGGATCGGCTTATGAACAAACCAGACACAACGCAGGTGCGTGGTTAGTGACCGCTTTGGCCCAAAGACATAATTCGCATTTTAAGATTGACAAGAAAATGCAAGCGGAATTAACTGAAATTGATATTAACAACCACCCATGTCGACTAGTGCTTCCTTTGACTTTTATGAATCATAGTGGTCAAACAACAAGAATAATCAGTCAATTCTATAAAATTGAACCCGGTGAAATATTAATTGTTCATGACGAGTTGGATTTACCTGTTGGACGAATCAAATTAAAAACAGGTGGTGGCCATGGTGGGCATAATGGTTTGAGAGACATAACTGCTCAATTGGGAACAGGTGAATTTCATCGATTACGTATAGGGATAGGTCATCCTGGACATAAAGATCTAGTCCATCAATACGTACTCAGCAGGCCTTCTATGCACGACAGGCAACAAATTTATGATGCAATAGACAGAGGTATAGCGATAATACCTATAGTATTGTCAGGGGATATGGCCCGAGCAATGAATCAAGTAAACGCTTAACATAATGAGGTATGACTCATGGGATTTAAATGTGGAATAGTAGGATTGCCCAATGTAGGGAAATCGACTCTTTTTAATGCATTGACTAAGGCTGGGATAGAGGCGGCCAATTACCCATTTTGTACCATTGAGCCCAATGTAGGTATCGTCACCGTTCCTGATTCAAGACTGGATAATTTAAGCGACATAGTCAAGCCTCAGCAGGTGCTTCATGCCACCATGCAATTTGTTGACATTGCAGGATTGGTAAAAGGCGCTTCCAGTGGAGAAGGATTAGGAAATCAATTTTTGGCCAACATAAGAGAAACAGACGCTATTGCTCACGTCGTTCGCTGCTTTGACAACTCGGACGTTGTTCATGTGGAGGGGCGAGTTGACCCCTTAAGTGACATAGAGGTGATTAATACAGAACTGGCATTAGCGGATATGGAGACATTGGAAAAGTCGCTATTAAAAGTAGGGAAAAACAGTAAAAGTGGAAATAAAGAAGCCATTTTTGAATTAAAAACTCTGGAAAAAATTAAAGCACATCTTGATGCCGGATATCCTGTAAGAACCCTTGAACTTACCCCTGAGGAAGAACAGGTAAGCAAACGCCTTTTTCTTTTAACGGCCAAACCAGTACTTTACATAGCCAATGTTGACGATAACGGCTATGAGAATAACCCGCTCCTGGATAAAGTTCAGGCTCTGGCTTCCCAGGAAAATGCCAGCATAGTAGCCCTTTGTGCAGCAACAGAAGCCGAGCTGGTTGAGCTGGATGAAGAAGACAGACAAGAGTTTATGGTTGATTTGGGGCTTAGTGAACCTGGATTAAATAAAGTGATCCGTGCCGGGTATGAATTGCTGGGATTGCAAACCTATTTCACCGCAGGAGTGAAAGAAGTAAGAGCCTGGACAATACGCAAAGGAGCCACAGCACCGCAAGCTGCCGGGGTCATTCATACTGACTTTGAGAAAGGGTTCATCCGCGCGGAAGTGATTTCTTACGATGATTTTATTCGCTTTGGCGGAGAACAAGGTGCCAAAGAAGCTGGAAAATTGCGGCTTGAAGGCAAGGAATATATTGTCTGTGATGGAGACGTCATGCATTTTCGCTTTAATGTTTAATCATTAGTATTCTGCAACTGGTGATTTTTCAAGAATTGAGCCAAAGAGCCTCGAGCCTCTATCGTTTCATCATTGCGAGTGGCCAAGTATCGAGCCAGGCATTGAAGCAAGTGGAAGTATGCTATCAGGCGTATATTTTCCTACTCTTATACCACGCTGACTGTTGTTTAGCTTGCGATAGCTCAAACCGACGCAGAGTCAACAGAAGATAAACGATTTGGTAGAAAATGAATAGCAAACCAACTCCCTGTGCGTAAATCAACCTCAATGAGGACAGTGTGGCTGTTTTTTAATCTATAATTGAATTAATAAAGGAAATTAGCCCCATTGATTACCGGCCAATGCGATTGAGGTAGGTGAATGTCATTACTAAAGAAAACAAGAGAGCAGGATTACTCAATCCTGGTTACCACTCAAGACCAGCAAAGAAAGCGCCATTTACTTAATGTTATTTCCATAGAGCTTTTAATTTTGGGTCTTTTGCTGATAATAACAAACCTTTGCCTGCTAAGAGCCTGGCTTATAATCACTATGTTAATCGTGGGCATTTTCATCTTGCTCGGAAATTTAATCTTAATCAAAAAGAACTTCAATCTGGCCTTGAGTGGGCACATTTTGAATATTCTTGTGTTGTCTATCATCATTGGAGGCAATCTCATCGTTGGAAAAACTACCATGTCTTACCTGGGATGGTTCTATGTTTCTCCAATCGTTGCTTTTGCTACACTTGGATTAACCGGGTTAGTCGTCTATGGCCTGCTGGCGATTGGGGCAATGTTTCTTTTTATATTCGAATTCTACATCCCCATCTATTCCATTTCTCAGGAATATGTATTTTTTCTGGATAATACCAACCACCTGTTTATTTTTGCCCTTATTTTCACTGTTCTTTATCATTTTCTGGTTCAAAACTTACAATATGAATTGCTGTTAAAAGAGCAAAATTACCTGCTCATTGCTGATAAAGAAAAGTTCCATTATCTTTCGCATCACGACTCACTAACCAACTTACCCAACCGCTCTTACTTTCATGCTCATCTTCAGACCCTATTAGAGAACACTGACACTAAAAAGGAAGCCATTACTCTTTATTTTATGGATTTGGATAAATTCAAACCCATCAATGACGAATATGGTCATGAGTTCGGTGATCAGCTTTTACTTTTAACCAGCAAGCGTTTGCAATCCTGCTTTAGGAAAAATGATTTTATAGCCCGACTGGGAGGAGATGAATTTACCGCGATTATCGTTCATAAACCCCATGATCAAATTGCTGAGGCTCTAACTCTTAGAATTGAACAGGAATTTGAACAACCTTTTGTCATAAATGGCCAGACCATTCATTGCACCATAAGCGTTGGGATAGCCAATTACCCGCGCAATGCAAAAAATGCGGAAGATTTGTTAAAATGGGCTGATAAAGCGATGTATGACAATAAAAGGAAAAAATATCAAACGCTTAAACAAACCTCTTAACCAACATTCCTAATTTAATCAGTATGATTGGGCCTTCATTTTATCAAGCACAGGATGCAGCAATCTGACATTCACTTGACAATTAACTTTTACAACTTTAGCATTCATTGATTAAATATCAGAGGGTAAATGAATGACTATTGACCGTATACGAGCGCTGGTTAGTGAAGATTTTAACGCGGTTAATAATTTAATTATTGATAAAATTCAATCTCAAGTTGGTTTAATTCAGGACTTGTCACAACATATAGTCGAAAGTGGCGGCAAACGTTTACGGCCTTTGGTTGTCCTGTTGGCAAGCAATGCTTGTGGATACAAAGGAAAAGACCATATTTCTCTTGCCGCTATGGTTGAGTTTTTCCATACTGCCACTTTGTTGCATGATGATGTGATTGATGAATCCACTTTAAGAAGAGGTCGACAAACTGCAAATAGCATTTGGGGCAGTAAAGCCAGTGTTTTAGTTGGTGATTATCTTTTTACCCAATCCGTAAATCTAATGGTAGAGGTTGGCATTAAAGAAATTCTCAATCTACTGGCCAATACTTCCCACCAAATTACCTGTGGCGAAGTCAAACAACTTGCCAATCGCCACAATCCCGCTTTAACCCTTGATGACTATTTCGACGTCATCCGGGCCAAAACAGCTCTTTTATTTGCTGCGGCTGCCTGCATAGGTCCTATACTCACGAATGCGCCTATTGAGCTTCGAAATAGTTTATATAATTACGGTTTACACTTGGGAAATGCCTTTCAATTGATTGATGATGCCTTGGATTATTGCTCGGATGCTGCCACTTTAGGTAAAAACATTGGCGACGATTTGGCTGATGGAAAAGCGACTTTACCACTAATACATGCGTTACAAAATGGTAATGCGACTCAACAACAGCAAATAAGAGAAAGTTTAATGAAAGGCAGTCTAAGCCATCTGCCTGATATTTTAATTGCTATTGAGCAAACCGAAGCCATACCGTTTACGAAACGAATTGCTGCCCAAGAAGTAGACTCAGCACTATCTGCCCTGGAAATACTGCCTGACTCAGTTTATAAAGAAGCTTTAGTCGATTTGGCCAAATTTGCCTTGGAAAGAAATTATTAACCTGATAATTGCATCGATTCTAATAATTACACAACCGATTGATAATAATCTGGCGGAGTGCGGCATTTAAAGCAGGCAGTTTTGCAATTGGCTCCTCCCTGACACTTCCTTATTGCCCCTTTCCTAACCCATAAGTCCAGCATAGGTTGCAATGCGGTCAGATCCAAATGAAACTCCCTACTCAACTGTTGAGTACTTACTACCCCTTCCCGGTAGATAAAATCACGTATTTGCAGCAGCATTTTGCCTCCCCATACCATACTGGCTATAACGAAATACAGCTAAAACAAAAAGCAGGCTCAGTGACATAGCCAAAATCCAGACCATACTTTGTTGAGGATGATCCAGAAATTTAGCGCCTTGATAAAAGACAACGGAAGTGGCGTAAGCCACGACAAATGACCAAACAATGGAAGTCCACATAAATCGCTTGTTTGCCTCCTGGCGAATCACTGCCATAGTCGAAACACAAGGGATATAAAGCAAAACAAAAAGCAAATAAGCGTAGGCTCCTACAGCTCCATCAAAACGTCGTGACATAATGCCATAGACAGATTGAGATAACTCACTATCAGCTGCACTGGCAGAAACAGGGTTCCACAATGCAGAGCCTAATTCAGACAAATTGGCGGGAATAGACCCAAAAGCAGCTTTGATGCCCCCCCAAAAATCAAAGTGAGCAGCAGCTATTTCTCCCACATGGCCTACTTGGGCATAAAGTGAGTTTAAGGTGCCAACCACTACCTCTTTAGCCAGCATGCCAGTTAATAAACCGACAGTCGCGGGCCAGTTGTCTTGATGAATTCCCATTGGAGCAAATAATGGAGTAATCCACTGACCCATTATTGACAATAAAGAATCCGTATTGGCTTCTCCGGAGCTAATCCCTCCTCCCCAAGTAATCGCATTTAATCCTCCCAGAATCACACAAATGGGAATAATCAGCTTACCCGCACGATAAACAAAAAATCGTAATCGCATGGAGGTTTCTCTCAGCAATCTTCTGAGTGAGGGTCTATGATAGGCGGGTAACTCCAAAATCAAAGGAGAAGCATGTCCTTTCAACGTAGTTTTGCGTAAAATATATCCGGTAAATACGGCCATTAAAATGCCAATCAAATACAACGAAAAAACAACATTATGCCCGCCAGAGGGGAAAAAGGCCGCGACAAATACTGCATAAATAGCCAGTCGGGCACTACAAGACATAAATGGACTCATCATCACAGTTAATAATCGATCGCGCTCCGAGTCCAGGGTGCGTGCTGCCATAATGGCAGGGACATTACATCCAAAACCCACAATCATGGGTACAAATGATTTTCCTGGTAATCCCATGGCTCGCATCGCTTTATCCACGACAAAAGCAGCTCTTGCCATATAGCCAGAAGTTTCCAATAAGGACAAAAAGAAAAACATCGCGGCAATCACAGGAATAAAAGTAATAGTGGTATTAATTCCTTTGCCTACCCCATTAGCTACAAGCGCGATTACCCAATGTGGTGCATGGAGCTGTTGCAACAACCAACCACTACCCTGAACAAAGATAGTCTCTGTACTAATGTCAAAAAAATCCTGGAATGCTCCCCCAATATTAATAGCAAACAAAAACATCAAATACATCATCGCAAAAAATATGGGCAAAGCTAAAAAGCGATGCAAAACAAGTTTATCCAATTTAGCAGTGAAGTGTTCGCTGGCATCACTATGCTTTTTTTGAACCAACGTAACAATTTCATGGATTTTTTGATAGCGAGCGTCTGCCAGTAACACATCAAGATTTTGCTCCGTTTCTTGAAGCTTTATAAGAAGACTCTCGGTAAAAGCTTTCTCTCCTATCAAAGTATCCCCTTCGGCAAGCCTACGGGAGAAATAGTAGGCAAAGGAATTTTTATACCCTTTTGAGATCAGCTGATTTTCCAGGTCATTCAAAATTTGTTGTGCTGCAACCGATAAGGAAAGTTTTAGAGGTTTTATCTTTTGGGAGCAATGAAGTAATGATTGCTGAAGTGCCGGAATACCAATGTTTTTATGGGCCTGAATGGGAATAACAGAACACCCTAACAAACTCTCGAGTTTCTCTGTATCAATAGAAATACCCCGATGCTCGGCAATATCCATCATGTTAAGTGCTACAACAACAGGTTTACCTAACTCAAAAAGTTGGCTGGTTAAATACAAATGTCTTTCAAGGTGACAAGCATCTATAACATTAATGATGCAATCGTATTCCAAATCAATAACTGACTGAGCAGCAATTTGCTCATCCTGGCTTATTCCTTCGGCATTCGCAACCAGAGAATAGACACCTGGCAAATCAGTGATTTCAATTAGATGTTCTCCAAGCAAAAATTCACCTGTTTTTTTCTCAACAGTTACTCCGGGCCAGTTGCCTACGCGTTGATTCGCATTGGTCAAGGCATTGAATAGGGTTGTCTTACCACAATTGGGATTTCCTATTAATAGGGCATGAGTCATAGATGCTCCAACACTAATTGACTCGCTTCATCTTTACGCAAAGTTAAAAATGTTCCCCTTACTTCAATTTGTACCGGACACCCTAATGGAGCCATCCTCACTACAGAAAACTCAACTCCACAAGTAATACCCAGGGATAAAAGCCTGCGTCGATACTGCATATCAGTCGCACCAAAACTGACCAATCGTACTTTATCCCCTTGTTTTAATTCACTAATCTGCATAATATATAAACAATACGGTGATTCATTTAATTAATTTTAACACAAACGATATCGAGAATCATTCTCAATTAAGAAATTTTATACCACATTACAGCATTTCCTTTACCAAACGCCGAGGATGACGACTCAGATAGTCCACCGATTGCATCTCAATTAGACGGCTCAACGTTCTTTTAAACGTTTCCTTCATTTCACCTTTAACGTACAATTCTTCTGCAGGAACATCCGCTGAGATAATGAGCTTAATGCCCCTATCATACATAACATCTATAAAGTGAATAAACATAATCGCTTGTGCTGTGTGACTTTCAGTAAGCTGATAAACATCACTCAGGAAGACATTATCAAAGCGATCAGCAATTTCTAAATAATCCAATTGGCTACGAGGAAAATTACAAATCACATCAAAAGCAAACCAAATAGACCTTGTCCCGTATTTAATATATGGAATATCACGATTTTGTACTGTTATAAAACCTTTGCAGTCTTCTTCCCGGGTTATTAGAGCAAACTGTTTTTCCATTGCTTCTTGTGTTTGTTCATTTAAAGGATATAAATAAGCCTCTAACAAGGGTTGTCGACCTAAACGATAATCTCGTTTTTGATTAAGATTCAGAACCTCACAATTTTTTTTAATAATCTCGATAGCCGGAATAAATCTCTCTCTATGCACCCCATTTAAATACAACTCATCCGGACGAGTATTCGAAGAAACAACCAAAACAACGCCGTAGTGATGCAGTGCTTGTAATAATTCAGCCAAAATCATTGCATAAGCCACATCGTGAACTAAAAACTCATCAAAACACAGTAAACGAATCGATTTGGCCATTTCTTTGGCGATATACTGCAAAGGATTTTTTTTGCCTTGTAATCGTCTTAATTGAGCGTCAATTTGCTGCATAAAATGATGAAAATGAAATCTCGCCTTTTTTTCCTCATCAATATGCTGATAAAACAAATCCACCAAATAAGTCTTGCCAACTCCCACAGGCCCATAGATATAAAGCCCTTTAATGGGATGCTTTTTTCTCCAGGGAAACCAAGAGTCACTCTTCTTCTGTAAATCCTCAGCAAGCCTCTGCATGTGTTCAAGGATTTCTCTCTGCTCAGGATCGCTATCTATTTCACCTCTATAAATCGCGGCTTCATACTGCTCAATCAAACTCATGACAGGCAAACCTGATCACGAACAGCATCCATCAGTTTTTCTTTTAATATTAAAAGCTTACCATGAAAAAAATGACCCGTTTCAACAAATTCAATGACTGGCAATACCTGCGATGATTGGCTGGCGAACTCACTCACCAGTTCAAATGGCACAACCTCATCTTCTTTGCCTTGTATAATAAGCCAGGGATGAGGAGGTGGCTCAAATTCTTTGTAATCATAATGATGCACAGGAGGAGCTATCGTTATTAACAGAGCATGCTCACAATGAGACGCCGTTCTATAAGCCACATAAGATCCGAAAGAAAAGCCCGCAAAAATATTTTGGGCTTGCGGTTGCTCAGAATGCCACTGCCTCACGAGCTTGCGCATATCTTCACTCTCGCCAATACCATTATCATAATGGCCTCCAGACTGCCCTACACCTCTGAAATTAAACCGTACTGAAGGAATATGCAATTCCTTAAAAACTCTGGCCATCGTGGTAACTACTTTGTTATTCATTGTCCCACCTTGTAAAGAATGTGGATGACCAAGAAAAGCAACATAGCGAGTATCCGCATCTTCAGGAACAGTCAGTACGGTTTCCAGTGGGCCAACTAATCCTTCAAGCATTAATTCATGCTCTCCGGGAGTATTTAATTTGTCGGTAAATAGCATAACAACCCTGCCAATTTAAAGATAATAACCTAAATCAATATGGATTTAAGCAAAAGAGTTAGGCTATTATAGCAATGGATGCGTTGACCCCCAATAGACCTTTTGTATATCTGGTTTATTTTGTTGGCAGCGACTTTTATTGACCTTCAGAGGAGGACTTGATCCATGAGACAGGTACCTGTATTACCATCATTCTTATCTATTCCAGGCGCATTCTCCTATTCAGGGAGAACGGCATGAAAATCCATGATTTTAAAATAAAAAAGCAGGAACAAAAGAAAATTTCCATGTTGACCTGTTACGATTACCCTTCAGCATGCATAGTAGCAGAATCAAATATCGATTGTGTTCTCGTGGGTGATTCCGTAGCTATGGCAGTGCACGGCCACCCTACAACCATTATGGCCACTATCGAAATGATGGAATTACATACCCAGGCAGTAGCTCGTGGTTTAGGCAAACAGTTTTTGATTACTGACTTACCTTTTCTCGGACATAAATCATCTCAAGGTCATACAGTAGAAAACGTAAAAAGGCTGTTACAGGCTGGAGCCCAAGCAGTTAAAATCGAGGGCGCTGATAAAGACACCTGCCAAACGATTTCCCATTTAGTTAATGCCGGCATCCCTGTTATGGGTCATATCGGCTTAACTCCCCAATCCATTCATCAATTAGGCGGTTATAAAGTCCAGGGAAAAAACAGCGAACAGGCAGAAACTCTATTACAACAGGCAGCCACCCTGGAACAAGCCGGCTGCTTTGCGGTAGTTATTGAATGTGTTCCGCAGGAGCTGGCAAAAACGATTACCGATTCGTTAG
This sequence comes from Legionella pneumophila subsp. pneumophila str. Philadelphia 1, assembly GCF_000008485.1. NCBI lineage: Bacteria > Pseudomonadati > Pseudomonadota > Gammaproteobacteria > Legionellales > Legionellaceae > Legionella > Legionella pneumophila. The sequence goes on from NC_002942.5 coordinate 3,009,322, forward strand.
TTATTCCTACTATAGGAATTGGCGCAGGCCCAGGAACTGATGGGCAAGTCCTTGTCTGGCACGATATGCTAGGTTTACAGACTTCATTTAATCCTAAATTTGTAAAAAAATATTTTAGAGCCAAAGACCATTTTATTGAAGCCTTAAACAGCTATGTCCAGCAAGTACAACAAATGCATTTCCCAGCTAATGAACATTCTTTCTAGGAAAATTATCCATGCAAATTTTTCATAATTTAAATGAGTGGATTCACTTTAGAAACACCCTGTCCCCTGATTTATCCCTGGGGTTTGCTCCAACTATGGGTAACTTGCATGCTGGACATGCTTCTTTGTTTTTAGCCAGTAGCAAAGAAAATCACTATACCGTCTCCAGTTTGTTTGTTAACCCGACCCAATTTAATAACCCTGATGATTACAAGCATTATCCACGCACAGTCGATGCTGATCTCGAATTAATGACTCAGAATGGAGTTGATTTTTGTATACTCCCCAATGAAAATGAAATCTATACCGATGGCTATGCTTATCAAGTTCAAGAAAACCGGCTTGGGCAATTGATGGAGGGAAAACACCGACCGGGGCATTTTAACGGAGTACTGACCATCGTCATGAAACTCTTTAATTTGGTCAAACCAACCCGTGCCTATTTTGGTGAAAAAGATTACCAACAACTGTTGCTAATTCAAGGAATGGTAAAAGCATTGTTCATGGATATTGAAATCAAATCTTGCCCCACAGTAAGAGAAAAAAGTGGCCTAGCCTGCAGCTCACGCAATAACAGGCTTACTCCAAGCCAAAGAGAAATCGCTGATGAATTTGCAAAAATATTTCATCAAAACAAATCCTCTGCCATGATAAGCAAAGAATTGGAAGCGCTTGGAATTACTGTAGAATATATTGAAGAATTCCAGGGCAGACGATTTGCTGCAGTAAAAATTGGCGATATCCGTCTCATTGATAATTATTTGCTATGATTCAAACCAATTGGTGCGTGATAACAGGTGGACCTTCCTCAGGGAAAACCACTTTAATTAATCATTTGGCAGAGTTGGGATACAAAACTGCGCCAGAAATAGCCAGATTTTATATCAACCAGCTGCTGTCTCATGATAAAAAAACTCTACAAGAAATAAAACATGATATCCTTTGGTTACAAAGAAAAATTCTCAATATCATGTTAAGACGAGAAAGAAACCTGCCTAAGAAAGACTTAATTTTTTTTGACCGTGGCACCCCGGACAGCATCGGTTATTTTCGTTTTCATCATTTAGATGAGACTCATGTGGTCAGAGCTTGTCGGTATTTACGCTATAAAAAAATTTTTTTCTGTCATCCCTTGCCTGTTGTCCCAGATACCATAAGAGATGAGGATGATGTCACCGCAAAGAAAATTAGTGACTGCATTTATAATGCCTATGTTGGCCTTAACTACCCTGTCATAGAATTACCAGCAACCTCAATAAAAGAACGCCTGGAAATTATTTTATCCCATGTTGATACCTAGCTTTAGGTTTTATGCAAAGCGATTGCCGCTGCAATAACCGCTGCCTTGTGTTGAGGCAAGGATTTATTTGAATACTTTAACCATTCGGGGTGTGCCTCCACTAAACCGGTATTGAATACCCCTTTCTGAAATTCCTCTGATTTTATCATTTCTAAATAATAAGGAATGGTAGTTTTTACTCCAAACATGCGCATTTCCTCAAGAGCTCGACGCGCCCGTCGAAGTACCGAGGGCCAATCAAAAGCCCATACGGTCAATTTGGCACACAAAGAATCATAATCCGGGGGAATCTGGTAACCAGTATAAATTGCGCTATCTGTCCTTACACCAGGTCCTCCGGGAGCGTAATATCGAGTAATCCTTCCAAAACTGGGTAAAAAATCGTTTTGAGGGTCTTCTGCATTAATGCGAAATTCGATGGCAAAACCATTGTATTTAATTTGTTCTTGAGAGATAGTTAGACGCTCACCAGCTGCAATTCGAATTTGCTCCTGGACTAAATCAATACCAGTAATCTGTTCTGTAATTGGATGTTCAACTTGTAAACGAGTGTTCATTTCCATGAAGTAAGGTCGATTATTTTTATCCAAAATAAATTCAACAGTACCCGCATTGGTATACCCTACCTCCTTGGCTGCCTTGACTGCGTATCCCAAAAGCACTTGACGTGTCGCCTCATCCAATTGGGGGGAAGGCGCTATTTCAACCAATTTCTGATGTCGCCTTTGGATTGAACAATCCCGTTCAAACAAATGAAGTACTGTTCCATGATGATCTGCTAGAATTTGTACTTCGATATGGCGTGGATTCGCTATATATTTTTCCATGTAGATATGGGAGTCTCCAAATGATTTTTCTGCTTCAGATTGCACGCGAGCAAACTGTTGCTTTATCTGACTGGCATCATGACATAATCTGATACCTCTACCCCCCCCTCCAAAAGTCGCTTTGAGCATTACAGGATACCCTAGAGTTTCTGCGCAATGTAAAGCGTCATCTATAGTTTCCAAATTCCCCTTGCTTCCTGGTATGGTGGGAACCCCTGCTTTTATCATCGCTTCTCTTGCTGCAATCTTGGAGCCCATAGTGGCTATCACTGGAGCAGACGGTCCTATAAAAACGATACCTGCCTTATTACAATCCTCAGCAAACTCGGCATTTTCAGATAAAAAACCATACCCGGGGTGAATTGCTTCACAACCGGCCACCTTGGCACACTCAATAATACGCCGTCCGTTAAGATAAGCATCTAAAGGTTTTTTACTAAGACAGTGAGAATGAGAAGCTCTTTTGACATGCAGGGCAAATCTGTCCACTTCACTGTGAATAGTCACTGCTGCTATCCCCATCTCCTTGCAAGCACGTACTATTCGCAGGGCTATCTCACCGCGATTAGCCACCAGAATTTTTTTAAACATTAAAAATCTCTTGTAAAAACTGGCTCATTGCTTGCCATGATCGGCGCGCAGCAACCTCATCGTAAATTAATCCTAAATGTTCATCATGCGCTTGAGGATTAGTAAAAGCATGTTTCACCTGCCCATACATATGCATTTGCCAATCCACATTAGCTTCTGTCATTTCCTGACAAAAAGCATGTACTTGTTCCGGTTTCGCCATAGGATCATCATAACCGTGCAAGGCCAGAATTTTTGCTTTAATTCTTCCGGATGCTAGATTCTCAGGTTTATTAAGCAAGCCATGAAAACTTACTGCTCCTCGAATATCCGCACCACTCCTGGCTAAATCAAGGGCACACAAACCACCAAAGCAAAACCCTATAATGGCTATGCGATTGTTATCGACTACCGATATTGATTTAATGGCTTCCAATGCGGCATACAACCGTCCCCTAAGCAAAGAGCGATCGCTGTACAAGGGTTGCATCAATGCCATTTTTTCATCATTGTTAGAACCAATTTGTCCTTGCCCATACATATCCAAAGCAAAGCCTATATAGCCCATCTCAGCAAGTTGTTTTGCTTTAAGGCAAGCAAACTCACCTCTTCCACTCCAATCATGAGCGACTATTACGGCAGGCCGAGATTGTTTAATTCCCTCTTCATGCGCTAAAAATCCGTGTAACTCAAGATCATCATGTTGATAAATATAATTCGATGAATACATAAAATATCTCCTAAATTATTTTAAAATAGTCTAGGGCAATATCCGTAAAAGTCCAGTAATTACATTAGTTTAGCCTAATGCTTTTCTTTGTCTTTTGTTCCTCGTGGCTAAGTAAAAATAGTGTCGTCCAATAAAAGGATATCGAATTGAATTAATCTAATGCTCTTGCATGTTTCGCCAAAACATGAGTCCATGAGTCAGTAAATATCAATATGTCCACTAATTAACTCAAATTATGGATTTGGTCTAAAATAAAAATAAATTATGTGAGGAATGTTGCCATGATGACTGATTCGTTAATACACATAAGGGATTTGTTACATGCTCAATTTTGCTACCAAATGTTTATTACTCCCATTCATCTTCCTATCGATAAAAAATACAGGGAATTTGCCAAAATGGCCTGTGAATTCATAGAAGGAAGACGGGATGAAATCATACACAGAGAATATCCTCGTCATCATGTTTTACATCGTTTTACTCCCGCGAGCAAACCAAATGGAAAAAAAATATTGATTACGCATGGCTGGATGTCTCGTGCTGCTTATATGGTTCGCTTAATCAGGCTTCTTCATAAAGAAGGATATGAAGTCTATGCTATCGATTTTCCTGCCCATGGCGAAGCTAAAGGAATTCAGCTTCCCTGGACTGATGCCATTGCTATTATCAAAGAAACGATTAACCAATTTGGGCCTTTTTATGGATTGGTTGGCCATTCTTTTGGTGGTTCAATGATTTTAAATACTTTGAATCTGGCAGGCCAACTACCGGAATGGCAATTAAATCACAAGCCGGAAAGAGCCATTTTAATTGCATCGCCAACACAAATGCGAACTCCTGTCAATAAAATTGCCAGACGTTTTAAATTAAGCGGGCAAGCCTATTTACAACTTCGCCAATTAATCCGTCAACAAGCATCGGTAGATCCTGAGAGAATTCGTTTAAGTCATTTTATTTCCCAAGCCCCTGATACCTATTTTCTATGTATCCATGGAGAATTGGATGCCACTATCAACCCCAAAGAATCGATAAATTTTTGCAAATATTACAAAAATGCCCGCCTGTCTCTTTTACCAGACGCTGATCATGTGAGTGTATTAATGGATGAGCGCGTCGAACAAATCGCTTTGGATTTTTTAAATCGTTAATATGACAGGGGGGGTTGATCCACCTGGATTACGGTTTTACCTAATCCAGGTGGATCCAGTAGCTAGGCAGACCATTGTGTTTGCTGAAACAATGAGTTTCACATACAGAGGAATTGGCTTCAAAATTTTGTAATTAACCCTCCATGTATTGACGGATTTTTTTCATGGCATTTTTTTCAAGTTGCCTAACCCGTTCAGCAGAGACACCATATTTTTCTGCCAAATCATGTAACGTGAGTTTTTCTTCAGCAAGCCAGCGTTGTTGTAAAATATCCTGGCTACGTTCATCCAGTTGTTCCATAGCAAACAGTAATTTTTCACGCCCCTGATCGCCAGTATCCTCATTCTCTAACAAGACAGCAGGATCATCGTTCACATTAAACAAATAACGCTCAGGCGCTTTGTAAGCATCATCATTATCATCAACATCTGGCGCATCATAAGATGAATCCATAACATTTAAACGTTGCTCCATCAACAACACGTCTTCTCGGCTAACGCCCAAATCTTTGGCGACAGCGTCAACTTCTTCATTGCTGAACCAACCCAATCGATTTTTCATTTGGCGCAAATTAAAAAATAATTTACGTTGGGCCTTGGTTGTAGCAACTTTAACTATTCGCCAGTTACGCAGCACAAACTCATGAATTTCTGCTTTAATCCAATGAACAGCAAAAGAAACAAGGCGTACGCCCATCTTGGGGTCAAAACGTTTTACGGCTTTCATCAAGCCTACATTACCTTCCTGAATTAAATCACTTAAAGGCAATCCATACCCCAGATAACCGCGGGCTACACGAACTACATAGCGCAAATGCGCAAGAACTAATTGTCGAGCAGCTTCTATATCTCCTTCAGAATGAAAACGCTCGGCATATGCAATTTCCTCTTCCAAAGTCAGCATTGGAATTTGATTTACTCGATGGATATAAGAATCAAGACTACCAACAGGTAGATTCATTGCAGCAAGTTGCAACTGTTGACTCATACTACTTCCTCCGGTCATTAACACTAAAATAGTATTAAAATTTATATCCTATTAACTGATAGGATTCACCAAAATGAATGCTAAGCTATAAATTTTCAAAAACTGCAAATTAAGTAAAAGTTCATAACTTAGCACTCTCTTCATGATGTTTCAATTTTGGTCATTATTTCAGCGATCCTTGGCATATTTATAAATCGCTAAACCTCTTATATAAAAGTTTTTTACGGTTTATAAGCACACAACGAATCCGGACAAATATTGACCAAAACCAATGCTTCATCAACTAATATTATACATTATTTGTAGGGTTCTATAGAAGCCAATTGCCGCTTAACAGACAACAAGGCTCCAAGCCACCCGAGTATAATAGCAAATAACACAAGTAGCAAGATTTGCCGTAGTGACAAACAAGCTAAAGGATAGTGCATTTGATAGACATTAGCCAGCTGATTCACTGCGACGCCCAGGGTTAGAATAAAAATATTAACCAGAAAGATGGCTAAAAGTGCGCCAGCTGCCCCATACCAAATTCCAGAATATAAAAAAGGACGAATAATATAAGGATCTGTTGCGCCAATCAGTTTTAAAATTTTAATTTCTTCTTGTCTATTATGAATGTCCAGACGTAAGGTATTGCCAATAATAAATACTACAGCCAAAGCTAATAACGCCATTAAAGCATTTGCTGCCTTGCCAGAAAAACCCAAGATAGCGTGCAATCGATTAATCCACTCCATATCCAGTTTCGCCAACGCGACTTGTGGAAAAGCCTGAAGTTTTCGAGATAATAAATCTAATTTTGCAGGAGAATCTATAACTAATGCGGGAACTACTTCAATAACTGCGGGCAAAGGATTTTCAGGAAGATACCGCATAATGTCTTGCATACCTTCTTGTTGAGTTAACTCGGATAATCCATCTGCTGCAGATTTGATATTTGCCTGACCAACTCCTTCAGTAGTGCGTACTTTTTCAAGTAACGACGTTTGCTCCGCTTCCGGCAATGAAGGTTTCAAAAACAGGGAAATGTGCCCCCCTCGCTGCCAACGATTGGTTAGTTCACTTAAATTGTCAGTGAATACCCAAAAAAGTGTAGGTAACGCTAAAGCGATGGCAATAACAATGACGGTCATCATGGTTGCTATCGGTTTGCGGCAGAAAAGATTCAAGCTATTGGCCGCGGCTTGCAAATGATAGGCAAGAAGAGATTGTGATCGTTTTAACACAGCCTTCCTCCTTTCAGCATGACGATGCGATGTTTCATTCCGGCTATTAAAGCCAAATCATGGGTTGCAATTAATATACTAACTCCAACCTGATTAAATTGTTCAAAAATCTTCATTATCTCAGAAGAAAGTTTTGGATCAAGGTTACCGGTAGGTTCATCTGCCAATAACAATGCAGGCTTATGAACTACAGCACGAGCAATACCGACTCGTTGCTGTTCACCAACAGATAGGTGAACTGGTAACATTTTCTCTTTACTCAACAATCCCACCATATCCAAAGCGGCATGCACCCTTTTGGCAATCATAGGATAAGCAACTCCTTGAATTTGCAAGGGCAAGGCAACATTATCAAAAACAGTTCTGTCATTCAGTAGCTGAGGAGATTGAAATGTAATGCCTAACTGGCTGCGGTGAGCAGCAACATCTCGCTTTTTGAGATGATTTAATTTCAAACCATTGACTGTTAATTGACCAGACGTCGGCCATTCAAGAAGAGCAATCAACTTGAGCAAGGTGCTTTTGCCAGCACCTGAATGGCCAGTAAGAAAGACCATTTCTCCTTTTTGCAAAGAAAAATTAACTTGGCTTAATGCCTCAAAGCCCCCCGGATAACGTTTACTAACCTGGTCAAATGTGATCATCATCGAATATCGCACTAACAAATTGCGCTGCGTCAAAGGGCCTCAAATCTTCAATGCCCTCCCCTACCCCTAAATAACGAAAAGGTATCCCCAAATCATTCGCTATAGCAAATAATATCCCGCCTTTGGCTGTCCCATCAAGCTTGGTCATAGTAATTCCAGTTAATTGTACTGCTTCATGAAACTGCTTTGCCTGAGCCAAGGCGTTCTGCCCAATACTCGCATCCAATACCAACATGGTTTCATGAGGTGCCTTGGGATCGAGTTTCTGCATGACTCTTTTCACTTTTTTCAACTCTTCCATTAAATTGCTTTGAGTATGCAAACGCCCGGCTGTATCAGCGATTAAAACATCTATTTTTCTCGCTTTGGCAGCCTGAAGAGCATCAAATATTACTGAGGCACTGTCAGCGCCGGTATGCTGGGCAATAACAGGTATGCCATTTCTTTCGCCCCATACATGCAATTGTTCCACCGCAGCCGCCCGAAACGTATCGCCCGCAGCTAACATGACTTTTTTTCCCTGCTTTTGGAATTGTTTGGCTAGTTTACCAATCGTGGTTGTTTTACCGGCTCCATTGACACCAACCATTAATATGACAAAGGGAGAGCCGTCTTCAGTTTCTATGGAAAGCGGTTTCTCTTCCTGGCTCAAAATAGTTTGCAAATTTGTCTTTAGAGTCAGATAAACTGCTTCACCATTAGACAGTTGCTTTCGTGCCAAGCCTTCATTTAGCTGTTTCAATACGTCTTGAGTGGTGTCCAAACCTAAATCAGCACTAATTAATAAGGTCTCTAGCTCTTCGAGTAACTCCTGGCTGATTTCTTTTTTACCTAACAGCAGCCGACTTATGCCTTCCCCCAATTGATGACGGGTTTTGCTAAGGCCTTTCCTAAACCGGGCAAAAATACTTTCTTTGGGCGAAGGCTCTTTGACAGTCAGTTCCTGGGGTTCTTCAAGCCTGGATTCCATGCTGCTTTTGGCATGATCTTGTTGCTCTTCGGCATCCAAATTTGGTTCGGAATTTTGATTTCGTTTAAACCATTTAATCATTTTAGTGTACAATTCCTTAAAAATATGAAATTCTATCATCTTTTTAGCTTTGAGGTGACATTGTGCACAAATTACTCATTTCTCTTATGATGCTACTCTCATTTCAGGCTTTTAGCCAAGTCCAGGAGTATACGTTAAACAATGGTTTAAAAGTACTGGTAAAAGAAGATCATCGAGCTCCAGTCGTAGTATCCATGATTTGGTATAACGTGGGTTCAGCAGATGAGCCTGTAGGCATCACTGGTGTTTCTCATGCCATAGAACACATGATGTTTAAAGGAACTTCCAAATACCCGGTAGGGGTATTTTCCAAAACAATTGCTGCATTGGGAGGTCAGGAAAATGCTTTTACAAACAATGATTATACCGCCTATTATGAAAAATTAGATGCTGGCCATCTGGCTACAAGCTTCGAATTGGAAGCCGATCGCATGAATAATTTACTGCTTAATAGCGAGGAATTCGCTAAAGAAATTAAAGTCATTCAAGAAGAAAGACGTTTACGTACTGACAATAACCCGCAGGCACTTGCTTTCGAACGTTTTCTGGCCACAGCGCATCTTACAGCGCCGTACAATCACCCGGTGATAGGATGGATGAATGATTTGAAACAAATGAAAGTAGAGGATTTAAAAAAATGGTACGAAAGTTATTACGCACCAAATAATGCCACCTTGGTAGTAGTAGGCGATGTGAATCCTGAGAAAGTACATGCCTTGGCTGAACATTATTTCGGCTCAATAGCCAAACGTCCCATAGCGTCTCGTAAACCCCAGCAAGAACCCTCTGCGCTTGGGAAAAAAATGGTTTACATTAACGCGCCAGCGAAACTGCCATTACTGTTAATTGGCTATACTGTACCTAGTGTAAAAACTGCTAAAAATAACTGGGAACCTTACGCCTTGGAAATTATCGCCGGGATACTTGATGCCGGGGAAAGTGCGCGCTTTGCCAAACACCTGGTGCGAGGCAATCAAGTAGCCACTGGTGCAGAAGCCTATTATAACCTCTATTCAAGGTACCAAAGCCAATTTATTGTCTATGGGGCGCCTAGCCAAGATCATCAAATAAAAGATCTGGAAAAGGCATTAATTACGGAATTGGAAGCCTTAAAAAAAGCGCCTGTTAGCAATCAGGAATTACAAAGGGTTAAAAATCAAATCATAGCACAAAAAACTTTTGAAAAAGATTCTATTTTTGGTCAGGCCATGGAGTTGGGATTGTTAGAAACAATAGGTCTGGGTTGGAAAAATACGGAAACATACACCAAAGCCATCAATGAAATAACCCCTGAGCAAATTCAGCAAGTTGCGCAACGATATTTTCAAGAAAATAACATGACTGTTGCAGAATTAAAGCCAATCAGGCAAGAAGAGGTAAGACCATGAGTGTTTTAAGAGCTTTTATCATTTCGTTTAGTGTAATTTTTTCTCACAATCTATTCGCCAATTCATTCAAAACTGAAAAATGGCAGACTAAAAATGGGGTGCGAGTTGTATTTTATCAAGCAATGGAAGTACCTATGCTTGATATTAGTTTGGCATTTGCTGCCGGCTCTGCCTATGACGGTAAGTATTTTGGTTTAAGCGCATTAACAACCAATTTGATTAATCAAGGCAATTCCGGTAAAGACGCAACGAATATTGCGGAAGCTTTAGCAGACACCGGAGCGCAATTTAATGCCGAAACGAGTAGGGATATGGTTGTCCTTAGTCTAAGAACTCTTACCAGCAAAGAGGCTTTGCAGCAATCTACCAAAACCTTTAGCCAAATTATTAGTCATCCTGATTTTCCTAAAGAAGCCTTCGCAAGAGAAAAAGATCAACTTCTCATGGCAGTTGAACAAACAGAAGAATCGCCAGATGATGTAGCCATCCAGAACTTTTTTAAAACCTTATATCAAGAGCATCCCTATGCCCATCCTGTGCATGGGACAGTTGAGTCACTAAATGCCATTAAAGAAAATCAAGTCATTGATTTTTATAAAAAATATTTTGTTGCTAAAAATGGTATATTAGTTATGGTTGGTGCTATTGACAGTTCTCAAGCTCATCAATTGGCAGAACAATTGACCCAGGATCTACCCGCAGGAGAGCCAGCACCAACAATTCCCAAAGCCTCTCAGCTGGCCGATGCGGAAAAAATTAATGTACCGTTTCCTTCCTCGCAAACAGTAGTTCGCTTGGGACAGATAGGAATAGATCATCATAATCAAAATTATTTCCCTTTAATGGTTGGGAATTATATTTTAGGTGGAGGAACATTAGTTTCCAGGCTGGGTACTGAGGTAAGAGAAAAAAGAGGCTTAACTTACGGAATCGATAGTCAGTTTGTCCCTATGCTAGGTGAAGGACCTTTTATCATTAGTTTATCAACCAAAAACTCCGAGGCCAGAAACGCACTGCACATTACCCAGGATACCCTGATAAAATTTATCAAAAATGGGCCGAATCAGGAGGAGCTGGCTTCAGCGAAACAATATCTGACAGGCAGTTTCCCTCTCTCTCTGGGAAGCAATACCAACATTGCAAACCTGTTATTAAGAATGGCGTTCTACCATTTACCTGATAATTATCTGGATACCTATGTTGCTAAAATCAATGCGGTAACCGATGCTGAAATCAAACAAGCATTCCAGCAACAGGTGAATCCTGAAAAATTACTCTTGGTAACGGTTGGACAATCTTGAAACAGGTAATAAGGATTATTGGAGGATTATATCGGGGGAAAAAAATACATTTCCCCGATGTAGATGGCCTGAGGCCAACACCAGACAGAGTTCGGGAGACCCTCTTTAATTGGTTAATGAATGATATTAAAAATGCCCGCTGTCTGGATGCTTTTGCAGGTAGTGGCGCGTTGGGATTTGAAGCCTATTCCAGAGGAGCGTCTCATGTCGTTTTTATCGAACAATCTCCCAAAGCTCATGCCAGTTTGCAAAATACCATTCGTCAATTTGATACCCCCAAATTGCACCTTATAAAAACTGATACGTTAAATTATCTTAAACAAAGCACCGAGCAATTCGATCTGATTTTTTTAGATCCTCCCTACGCTCTCAACTATGTTCCTCAGTGTCTTGATCATATCATAACAAATAACCTTCTTGTTAAAGGAGGTCTTGTCTACATTGAATCATCATCTCCTATTGAAGTAAAAACAGAACTTTGGAAGCAATTGAAATTAAAACAAGCCGGTCAAGTCATTTATGGATTATTTGAAAAACTCTAACAAACAATGTCTTGACAACAAGCCTTCCTCCTGTTTCAATCAAACTAATATTTCCAAATGGTAAAGAACATTGAATGAACAACAATAAGATTGTCATAATGTTTATTTTTTCAGCGCTTCTTGCTGGTTGCGCTGGAACAATGAAATTTAAAAAACCACCCATCAATAATCCAAGTGATGATGCGACCATTAAATTAGCAGAAGCTGCCGTTTCAGTCAGTGACTCCATGCTTGAAATGGCAAAAGTTGAAAAAGTAATTACTCCACCAAGCAAAGACAATACCTTAACTATACCTAATGCTTATAACTTGCAAGCAAGAGCCAGTGTCGATTGGTCTGGTCCGATTGAAGAATTGACTGCACGTATCGCCAAAGCAGCACATTTCAGATTTCGTGTTTTAGGCAAGTCGCCTTCAGTTCCAGTTTTAATCAGCATCAGTACCAAAGATGAGAGTCTGGCCGAGATCCTTAGAGATATTGATTATCAAGCTGGGAAAAAAGCCAGTATTCATGTGTATCCTAACAGTCAGGTCGTAGAATTGCGCTATGCGAAAATTTATTCTTAGTTTATCTATTTTGCTATCAGCCCTCCTGGTAGCCTGTTCTTCTCGTAATCATTACGGGGATACTGGCTCATTGGCAGGACTTCAAGCTATGGCTGATTCAAAATACACCCGAGCTCAAAAAAAACAAAAAATGGGTAAAATTCGCGAGATGGCCCTTAAGGAAACCGCTTTAAGTGTTGGCGCCCAGGCTGGGTTAGCCTGGAGAGCAAAAATAATTGACGAGCAATTAAACAAACAGGCAAGGAATCTTGATGCAATTTATGATTTTAATTCCCTGGTCTTAGAGCATAATATTTTGCCTCCTGTATTACTTGAGGGAAGGAATACTTTGAATCTTGCAGATGCTCAAAGTATCCGTATTTCAGACCGCACCTATAAAGTCGCAAAACAAGCTCATTTCATTACTACTCCACCTACCTGGCGGCAATATTTGTGGATGGATTATGTGAAACCTGAAGCTCCCAATGTCACTCTACTCCCCAAAACCAAGGCTGAAAAAGAAATATGGTGCATCTATACTGAAAGAGGGTGGAAAAATGGTATAGATCAGGCAAACACCATTTTGGAAGAAAATATTGCCCGCATTAAAGAAGATTTCGGCGGTATGATTCTTTATAGAAAATTACTGGCTATGAACATGGTATCTCCTCCTTATGTTTCTCATACTGACTTGGGCGTAACTGGGGATGGCTCAGAAATTCATATCGATGACAGGGTCTTACGCATCACGGCGTTACCTGAACTTAATGTCAATAGTGCAGAATGGAGAGCTGCGGTCGCCAAAGATGAAAATGCTCTCGAACGTTTCAAAAATATGGAAAAACTGGCAAATCAGGCTAAAATTGTTATAACAAACAAATCCTGGCAACCTATTATAGCACCAGTAAGTTAATGTCTATGGATAATATTAATTTAATGCCCGATGAGCCAACTCGTTTCACTCCAGTATTCATGGACAGAATGCTGGAGCATGCAGAAAGCCTGAATGCTTCAGATATAACAATCCAAACTGGCGAACCCATTTTTGCAGAGGTTTATGGAAGACTCCTTAAAATTACAAATCGACGTCTTTCCAATACAGAATTGGGCGACCTTATTAATTCCATTTATGGCCCGAATGCCACGACACAATTACTTTCCGGTAAAGATATAGATACTCATTATGAGTTTCGACCCAACCGTGGTGTACGCTATCGATATAGGGTTAACGCGACTGCCTGCCTGGTTGAAGGTCATGATGCCATTCAAATCACATTAAGAACTATTCCAACCACGCCACCCAAACTCAGTACCATGAACCTCCCTGATAACATTATTGAAGCGATTGCTCCACAGGAAGGAATCGTGTTTATTACAGGCGCTACCGGTTCGGGCAAATCGACATTGTTAGCTTCCATTATTCGAGAACTTATTGAAACATCAGACTCAAACCGTAAAGTATTAACTTACGAATCCCCGATAGAATTCGTCTATGATGAAATTGAAACAATTTCCGCTGTAGTAAGCCAATCAGAGATTCCAAGACACTTACCCAACTTTGCTGATGGAGTAAGAAACGCATTAAGACGAAAGCCAAGATTAATTATGGTGGGTGAATGTCGTGATGCAGAAACCATCAGTGCCGCTCTTGAAGCCGCTTTAACAGGGCACCCTGTCTACACAACCCTGCATACTTCTGGTGTTGCAGAAACAATGCGACGTCTGGTCACATCTTTTAGCGGGGAAGAGCGTTTGGGAAGAACCATCGATATTCTTGAAACAATTAGGCTTTGCATTTGGCAAAAACTGGTCCCAACCGTTGATGAAAGACGTGTAGCCCTAAGGGAGTATCTGGTATTCGATGAAGAAGTGAGAGATATTCTATTGGAGGGAGACCCTAACGAAGTGACTTCAGCCACTCGTAAGTTAGTGAGGCAAAAAGGGCAGTTAATGACTTGGGACGCAAAAATGAAATTTGAACAGGGGATTATCAGTGAGCGAGTTTATAAATTAATCATTGCTGGGGCCAAAGAATATCAACAATAATCAAAATTAATCTGTTTGCACTTGCCATAGAAAAATCATTGATATACCGCATATAAAACAATCAAGCTCAAGGATTCGATTCATGATGTTTCACAGGAAAAGCCTATATCATTATTTTAACTTATTTATTTTGTTAATTTTAGGCTCTTCTCTCAATTGGGCTTCCGTCAATCAGCACAGCACAGCTTCGCCAACCCTCAACATTAAAATTTTAGGCATTAATGATTTTCATGGTCAAATAAGCAGTGGGAGAGCCGTAAAAAATGAACCTGTTGGCGGGGCAGCTGTCCTGGCCGCTTATCTTAAAGAAGCTCAATTGGGAATGGAAGATCGATCAATAATTACCATCATGGGTGATTTGGTTGGAGCCTCCCCCCCTTCTTCAGGACTGTTGAATGATGAACCCAGTATTTTATTTATTAATGGCTTGGGAAATAATCAATGCAAGCCCGAATCAAGAATGGATCCTCTTTGCAACATCGTTGCCACAGTAGGAAACCATGAATTTGACAAAGGGCAAAAGGCCATGTTTGATTTAATTTATGGTACCAATAATCCACCGACCGATTCATGGATCTCATTACCCAATTATCCGGGTGCATCTTATCCCTATGTTTCTGCGAATATCGTTGACGCCAAGTCAGAACAACCTCTCTTCCCACCCTACATAATTAAACGGATACATAATACTCCCATAGCATTTATTGGCGCTGTTTTAAAAGATGCGGCGGACTCTATGTTTCCAGCAAACGCAGAAGGAGTTAAATTTTTAGATGAAGCAGACAGTATTAATCATTACATCCCGGAAATTAAAGCGAAAGGAGTCAATGTTATTATTGTCCTGATTCATGAAGGTGGAAATCAAATTCCTTATGAGGGAGACACCCAAACTACCTCAGCAGTAGAAGGTCATATTAAAGAAATAGTTTATTCCCTTGGTGATGAAATCGACGTTGTTATGGGTGGTCACACCCATCAATTTCTAAATGCTTTCCTTCCAAATCGCAATGGGCATAAGATCCTGGTCACACAAGCGAATAGTTACAGTGCTGCTTTTGCTGAAGTTACCCTCCAAATCGATACCAAAAATCATACGGTAAAAAACAAATCAGCCAAAATTATTACAACTTATGCTAATCGATGGCCTGGAACAAATCCGGATACACAAGCCTTGGAAATTGTTAAATTAGCAGAAGATAAAATTGGGCCAATGATAAATAACCATGTAGGCACTGCAGAATATGATCTGCTAAGAAAACAAAATAAAGATGGTGAATCGAGTTTAGGGAATCTGATCGCAGATGCTTATAGAACAGTAATGAATACCGATCTGGGTATCACTAATCCCAATGGAATTCGTGATGATTTAAAAGCTGGGGAAGTTAACTGGGGAAATATCTATTCTATTTTACCCTTTTCCAACAGGATAGTCACAATTACCTTAACTGGAAATGATATTTATGACTTGTTAGAGCAACAATGGATGGGCTCTTATATCAATATGTTACAAATTTCCGGGTTTGCCTACACCTATGATTCACATCAACCTCTGGGACATAAAATAATTGAAATTAGACATCAAAATAAACCATTGCTTAGAGAAAAGATGTATACCATAGCCACTTCAGATTTTCTTGCCAGCGGGAATGGAGTTTTTTCAGTTATGAAAAGAGGAAAAATAATCCATATTGGTCAAAGTGATCATGACACGGTAATCGCTTATATTAAAAGTTTACCTCAACCCTTTCACGCGTCCATTGAGGCAAGGATAAAAGAATCAGAGACTGGATTAAAAACAGGAGTTGGATAGACTAAATTCGTTTTACCGTCAGCCCCTGTTTTTATTATTTATTAATTAAGTTTTGCTATTATTTTATGCATTCTAATCCAGCACATAGTAGAATTTGTTTTCGCTAAGTCCTCAAGTTCATTATGTAATTGTTTGATTTCCTCCCTTTTAGCTATGCCAAGCTCTAAAAGCTGAGGGGTCAAATCATCAAGCGCCATTGAATAAATTAGTTTTTCTTTGTTCGTTCTGAGCAAGGGTTGAAATAAAGAACAATGCTCAATTTCAAAACCGCAGGATGAAAACTCTTGCTCTAATCGATGCGCTATCTGAAAATCCCGATTGCTTTTGCTAAAGCATGACCTCGCCCATTGTGTAAACTGGTCATAGGAGGGTGAAGGAGGAGAGCAAAAGGTAGAATCAAATAAAGAGGGTTCTTCACATACGACGAAACCACCAGAATTAAGACAATTTTTCATTTGGAGAATGACAGAGCGCGCATCAGCCACATGATGTAAAACCATTCGACAATAAATCAAATCAAATTTTTCCCCAAGATCTGAAAGATGATTAACATCCCACACCTTAAATCGTATATTGCTATAGGTTCTGGTTCGTTGTTGAGTATGATCCAGTTGATCCTGACTCAAATCTATAGTAAGCAAACTGCCCTCCCGGCCAATTAATTTGGCTAATTCGAGGGTCATATCACCAGAGCCACACCCTATCTCCAGAGCAGTCATTGCCGCTGAAGGCCCAACCTCAGAAAGTAAATCCAGGCTGCTCTTGGCATACAATTGATGTTGCAGAGAAAGACGCTCTCTCGCCTTGTCATTGGTATTTAGAATGTAAGTACTGGGCATAATATATCCTTATATTTGATAAAAAATAATTATTGTTCTTCAAAAAGAGTTACATGGCTTTCCCTTTGCCACAAAGACTCATTTAAATATTGGTTTAAATGTTTTGCCTGTAATTGAAACATCTGGTTTAAATTTTCTTTAGTTGAGCTACCCATATGTGGTGATAAGACGACGTTATCAAGTTGCCTTAAAGCGAAAGGAACTTCCGGTTCATACTGGTATACGTCCAAAGCGGCACCAGCGATTGTATGGCGTTGCAAAGCATCAATCAGAGCGTTTTGATCCACTATACTGCCTCGCGCAACATTAATCAAATATCCCTCTGGCCCTAAATTATCTAAAACCTGTTTGTTAATTAAATGTTGTGTATCAATACCGCCGGAACAACAAATGATTAAAAAATCACTAATAGATGCTAAATTTGCGGCTGTTGGACAATACAAGTAAGGGCTATTTTTTTGACTTCGGGCCGTATAAGCAATTTTTAGCCCGAAAGGCTCTGCAAATTGCGCTATCTTTTCACCAATTTGACCGAATCCAACCAAGCCCAATTGCTTTCCCAATAAATGGTTGCCTAGAAAACGGGGCTTTTTCTCAACCCATTCATTATTTCGGGTATAGCGATCATTTAGAATCACCCTTCGCGACAGTGTTAACAATAAAGCGATAGCAAGTTCTGCTGTGTCATGAACACCTGCATTAGGTTGTGAATGCAGAATAATATGATTTTGCTTTAAAAAATTAATATCAATATTGTCCGTTCCTATTCCCAGGTGACTAATAATTTTCAAGTTAGGAAATTGCATTAAAAACGAATGGTCAATCTGATCCCATACCGTTGTGGCTAAAGCCACAACCCGGGATTGATCCACTCGTGAAGCCATTTTCCAACCATGAATAATGTTCCAATCAGGAATCAGCATGGGAATAATTGGCTCTAGAAATTGGTTGGTCAGGTAAACAAATGGCTTCATTAAAATGTCCTATTTTTCAGAATAAAGATTCCGTGTGTTGCCCATGATATTCTCTCTCATCTTTCTGACAAGCAAATAAAATCAAGCGGTAAAATGAGCGTTCTCAAGTAGAGACATATAGCGATTATTACGGTTATGATACTATATTCTTTTACTATTGCATTTCATTATTCCAAGGAGACGTTACCATAGAGAGGAATGCACAGCAATATTTTGAAAGCGCGAAGGAATTGTTCTTGCCAGTAATACCTGTGGAGGAGTTTGATGGTTTTATACTTAAATTGGGCAAGAATAACTACCATTTTTGCAAAAATGAAACTCCTTTTAATAATAGCTGTAGTGCCAATATTGCTATTGATAAATATTGTACCTCTAAACTATTGGAAAAAGCGGGTATTCCTGTTCCCAAAGCTATCTCTTTAAACTGTAGTGAATTTCAACGGAATTTGCATAAAGATAAAATTGCACAATTAAACTTTCCCTTAGTCATTAAACCAATAGACGGTTCGCTGGGAATCGGTGTTTTATGCAATATAAAAACATGGGAAGAACTGGAAAGCCATTTAACAAAATATTTTTCCTCTTATCAGTGCTTAATAATAGAAGAATTCCACGGCAAACTGAATTCTTACCGTGTATTGGTTTTTAATAACCGTATCCTTGGCATAGTCCAACGTTACCCAGCCGCTGTAACTGGCGATAGAGTACATCCCATACATGAGTTGATTAAACAAGAAAATTTAAACAGAAAAAGAATCAATGAAGCTTTAGGTGAAATTACTTTAGATGAGGAAGCGCGGATTAAACTTCAAGAGCTGGGCATAACAGAAAATTACATCCCCTCTTTTGGAGAACAAATTGTTTTATGCTATACAAGCAATGCAACAAGAGGTGGATCCTATGTCACCATAAACAAGAAGATGTGCAAGCAAAATCGTAAATTATTGCTTCAAGCAGCCAAAATACTCGACTTGCAATTGGTTGGGATAGATGTGGAATGTTCGGATATCATCAATATTCCTATAGAACAATCAAATGGCGTCATACTGGAAGTGAATCATAAGCCCAGTATTCGAATTCATGAGTTTCCAATGAAAGGAACCCCACAAAAAGTCACAAAAAAAATTATGCGCAGTTTCATCACCCGCCATCCGTTGTCTTACTTATATTCTATCTACAACAACCAACCGACCGCTTTTTATGTCCGCAGCTCTATTCTTATTATCATTATGGGATTAATTCTTTTAGCCGTGTGGTAATTCACCTCACCTAAAACTTATGTCATTTCCCAATCTTTACTTCCAATACCTGGCAGTGAGCTTATTTGATAATAAATTTATTTCTGAAATCACTTTGCTCAGGTAAAGGTAGTTCACTCCATGATAAATTCTGATAATTCACCAATCTCAATGAAAGAAATTTGAGATTAAAGTGCTTAATTGAACAACATATTGAACATGCTCATTTTGCAAGTGGTCTTTTAAAGTTTATACTTAATAATAATGAGGTTAAATTATTATTACGAGGTATTAAATGAATCCTGTATCGATTTTAGATGCCTCATTAAGAGATGGTGGACATAGAACTAATTTTCATTTTAAGGATGATGATTTAAAAAAAATACTACTTCCTCTTGATAACTCAGGTATTGAATACATTGAAATTGGCTACCGTAATGGTTCACTTCACCCTATTGAAAATATAGGGAAAGCTGGAATGTGTCCCCAAGATTATCTCCTGTATTGCCAATCTCTAATAAAAAAAGCAAAAATTGCAGTGATGGTTCATCCTCATAATGTAAACGAACAGGATCTGTTCGAGCTAAAAAATTGCGGTGTGAAATTAATAAGAATATGTATAGCAAAAGGTGATCTGGTAAATGCTGTCCCTCTGATTAAACTGGCTAAGAATTTGAATTTTGAAACCTCAGTGAACATCATCCATATTTCTTATTATACGGAAAGCGAACTGGATAGTTTGATTGAGGAAGTAAGCGAACACGAACCGGATATGATCTATTTTGCTGATTCTAATGGAAGCTTATTTCCTGACAGGATAAATTGCCTGTATAAAAAATACACCCGTCAATATAAAGTTTCTTTTGGATTTCATGCTCATGATAACCTTGGATTGGCGCAAGCCAACGCTCTTGCGGCGGTAAACGCCGGGGTTCATTTTATTGATGCCTCACTGGCAGGAATGGGCAAGGGAACAGGTAATCTAAAAACTGAATTTTTTATCGCTTATTTACATGCGAACAATATAAAAAAATACAATTTGGAAGATGTGTTGACAGCAGCTAATTATGTAAGAGATGCCTTGAAAATAGGACAAGAACCTATTGAAATGAGTGAATTCATAAGGGGAATTTCTGATCTGTCTACAGCAGACCTGAAAAGCTATAAACCAGGCAAGCTCTAGAAAATGCTTATATTTCCAATATAGGAATATAAGGCTGGGACACCTTGATTCCCCAAGATTTGATGCTCCAGAAAGCAACGTACTTTCAAAATTAAGCTGGCAAAATCATAGACCTTCCAGGAATAAGTAGAGAATACAATGGCAAAAAAAAGATTATTGATTATCGGTCCTGTTTCAACTCAATCCTCTAGTCTGAGGCACTTAAGCCAAAATTTATCTTTTCTTAATCCTTATTACTCCATTGAATGTCTTGATCCTCTTGTCAAGCAGCATGAGTGTCCCGATGAAGAATATTATGGAATTTGGCAAAAGCAACTAAAACAACTCATCAAAATTTATGATGCATTTGTTGGCTTTTCTTTTGGTGGTGTTATTCTTCAACAATGTTTTTCCATATTGAACGGGGAAAAAAAACAAATTATTCTTTTTTCTACACCCACATTTTCAGATTCCTCCTTAAGAGAAAAACTTGAAAAAGTCATCTCGCTCTGTTCGCAAAATAAACTGGAAGAAGCATTATCCACGCTTTATCAAGCAGTTTATGCTCCTCATCCCATTCCTGTCACTTCGCTGCGGTATTTAAATAGGGAACTTGCGATCAAGCGACTTATTTTTGGCTTAACCAAAGTATTGAAAACAGATTGTGTTTCGATTTTAAATCATTGTAATGTGAATCACTTTCATTTAATAGGTGAAAAATCACAACTGGTTAATACCAATAACGTGATAAAACCACCATGTGGCCAATTGATTGTAGTTCCCGAAGCAAGTATGCGAGTCCTAGAAAGCAACCCCACTTTTTGCAAAAAAATTATATTTAAGGCCCTGAATCATGAAATCCACTGATCCTATAAAAATTGCTGTATTACCAGGTGACGGGATTGGTATTGAAGTGACTGAGGCTACACTTCCTGTTTTTGAAGTCCTTGATGTTCCTGTAATCTTGAATTATGGTGATATTGGCTGGGAATTTTGGAAAAAAGAAGGAGCAGCAATCCCCTCCAGAACATGGCAATTGATAGCCTCCTCTGATACCGTTTTGCTAGGAGCGATTACCAGCAAGCCGCAACGTGAAGCCAAACAGGAATTAAGCAACGCGCTTAAAAAGAGCAATCCTTATTATGTTTCTCCCGTCATTCAGTTAAGGCAAGGTTTGGATCTTTTTGCGAATGTTCGTCCCTGTTTTTCCATTGATGACCAATCAAAGCCGTTTAATTTTTGTATCATTAGAGAAAATAGCGAAGGATTGTATTGCGGATTTGATTATTTTCCATTACCAAAAGCAATACATAGTTTATTAGCAGAAAGCCAACATTGGCAAACGATTCCAGCTGATGAAGCAAGTTGTGCCTTAAGATTGCAATCAAAATCCGGTTTAACCCGTTTATTTGATTTCGCCTTTAAGCATGCCATGCAAACCGGCATGCCTAGAGTCACTTTAGCAGATAAACCAAATGTTCTTAGAGAAAGCGGCGAATTTACCAGGAAAATTTTTGAAAGCACAGCCCAAAGATACCCGAAAATCCAGGCGGACATACTCAATGTCGATGCCGTAGCATTATGGTTGATAAAAAGCCCGGAAAAATTTGGAGTAATCGTCGCGGAAAATATGTTTGGTGATATTTTATCCGACGTCGGAGCAGGAGTCATGGGGGGATTAGGCCTTGCACCCAGTGCTAATATTGGCGATAAAGGGAGTTATTTTGAGCCAGTACATGGAAGCGGGCCAAGAATAAGAAAAAATTGTGCCAATCCATCAGCTATGTTTTTAACGATTAGCATGCTGTTAAATCATTTTGGTTATCCTGACCGAGCAAAAAAAATAGTCAATGCCGTAATGCAAGTCATAAAGGAAAAGCGTTTTATTACTTATGATCTGGGTGGGCATGCCACTACGACAGATATGGCGAATGCAGTGATTGAACATTGTGCGCGATTGAATGCCTCTTGTTTATCAAAGGATTTTAATCCCACCCCTAAAGAAAATTTAATTGAGTCTGATACTATGCCCAACTTGCTTCAGCAATTAATAAATTGTAATTCCGCAGAAATTTCTGATGCACTGGACGCTTGTGGAATCGAAGGCGGATTATTGAGTATAAAACCGTTATCGCAGGGAATGAAAATTATTGGGCCTGCTTATACTATCCAATACTTACCCAGAGAAAAAAAAGGAACAGCCTTCCATAATGCCGCAAACTATATAGACAAGGTTCCCAAACATTCGGTAATAGTTATTGACAACAATGGTCAAATTGATTGCACCGTTTGGGGTGACCTATTAACACATACCGCATTGAGAAATAACATCATGGGCACTGTTGTGCATGGGGCAGTGAGAGATGTCGAATCAATTCGCTCAACAAACTATCCTGTTTTTTGTACGGGAATTTATATGTGCTCTGGTAAGAATCGCGTTTACAAAGCCAATGAACAATGCCCTTTATCCATTAATGGAGTTACAATAAATCCTGGCGACATTATCTTTGCTGATGACAATGGAGTCTTGGTGATCCCAAATGATCGCCTTCAGGAGGTAGTGAATAAAACAATTGCCATAAGATTAACTGAGGAACGCATTAAGACCGCTATTGCATCAGGTTCGACACTTGAGCAAGCTCGAGAAGATTATTGCTATGAACAACCCTGGTTAGGTATTAATAAAAAAAGAGAGTCGTAGTGTTTTCGCCTGAAAAATTGAAATTCATAGACATACACCACCATGCGGCCCCTGATCTTTATATTCGTCGCAGAAATGCAATTGAAGCGGGAAAATTGTATCACTCTTTATATGGTGCAGTCGTTTTAAAAAGTCATATTGGCAGTACTGGTGTTCAGGCAACTATTGCGCAAGAAATGGGTTTGCCCGTTTTTCCTTCCGTTGTGTTAAATCATATCAATGGAGGAATAAATTATAGAGTAGTCATTCGCGCCTTGAGTGAATATCAACCTCTTTTTTCAGGTAAAATGATTGTTGATTTCCCAACTATCACAGGTCGTAAACTTCAATCAAAACTATCAAGAGAATTAACTCATGATAATTTAAAACAAGATACTCAAAAGGGTGAAACACTGTTTGGATCAAAACAACAACTACGCAAAGAAGTGATTGATATTTTAAAAATGACCCGGGACTACCCTATTGTTTTAACTTCAGGACTTGCCTCGAGAGATGAGATTTATAGATTGATTGATGCCTGTAATCAATATGATGTTCCTTCATTATTATTAAGCCAACCATCTAATCCTTTAATCGGATTAAAATTCACCGAACTCAATGAGTTGATTAAAAATGAATGGTTATGGGTGGAACAGACTGCCTTAACTTTTATCCTTGGGTACCAGGAAAAACAAGATTTTTCTCAAATATTAACTCATCTCCCTCGAGTCATTTACAGCTCGGACTTAGGACAGCTCGGTCAAATGGATATTCCAGAGTGGCTGCATTTCTCAAAAAAAATATTTAATGAATTGGATTTATCTGCAAAGCGCATGGAGGAGCTGACTCTCTCCAATGCCATCAAATTACTCAACTTATAAAGTTCCAATCAATCTATTGCCTAAGCTGCCTCTTTCGTTTTATTGCTGCTTTGCAAACGTTTCTATGGTGCTCATTTTCTGCAGATAACCTCTTCTCCTCAAAACGTTTGCGTCTTGCTCCAAAACAAAATAACCAGCTGATGTAAAAGTCTAATATCAATAAATCATGCAAATAACTCTTGCAAAAACAATTGAGTGCTTTGCCAGGAACGTTGATCCGCTAATTTATTGTAATGCAGTCCCATTTCATCATCATTCGCACCAGGGTCAGTAAACGAATGAGCTGTTTGGCCATAAACATGGACCTGCCAGTCCACTTTCCTTTCTGTCATTTCAATAGCGAACTGGTTAACTTGCTCAATTGGTACTAAGGGATCATCATAACCATGTAATATCAATACTTTCGCATTTAATGACTTATTACTCTCACCCTCTAAAGGTAATAATACCCCATGAAAACTGACAACTCCTTTAAGCGGTGCCCCGGAACGTATCAAGTCCAATACGCACAAACCACCGAAACAATAACCAATAGCAGCCACTTTCTCACTATCCACTTCAGGCAACTGCACCACTTTGTTGAAGGCCGCATTTATACGAGTGATTAACTTCCCTCTATTTTCTCTGAAAGGAGTCATTAAAGCTCTTTTCTCTGCCTTATCCTTACCTAGCTTGGCATTTCCATACATGTCTATAGCGAATCCAATATACCCCATGCCAGCAAGCTGTCTCGCTTTGTTACAAGCTCCCTCTCCACGCCCCCCCCAATCATGAGCAACCATGACACAAGGTAATGGTTTTGAGGCACTGGAATGATAGGCAATAAAACCTTTGCATACAGTATCACCATCCTCA
Organism: Legionella pneumophila subsp. pneumophila str. Philadelphia 1; assembly: GCF_000008485.1. NCBI lineage: Bacteria > Pseudomonadati > Pseudomonadota > Gammaproteobacteria > Legionellales > Legionellaceae > Legionella > Legionella pneumophila. Next base: position 3,034,276 of record NC_002942.5, read on the forward strand.
TATTCCACTTCCTTCGTGACTAACATATTAATCCTCCTTTTTAAAAGGCTGTCCAAACAGCATTAATAGCTACCTGTCAAAGTTTTAATAAAATGAACTACCCATATATAATAAGAAGGGCTCCTGCGAGCCCTTCTTATTATATTGTTTTTGAATGTTATTCGGGAGGTGGGGTACTGGTTGGGGTACCACTATCAGAACCGCCCAGTTGTTGACCTGTATCAGGTTTCGAGCTTGGTCCAGTCTGGCTGCCTCCACTGTTCTTACCTTTCCCTGAAACATCACCCGCATTTTCCGAAATCTTTTTAGCTTGAGGCCCCAATTTGCCAAGCATCTCTTGCCCTTTAGCCCCCAATTTGTCACCAATAGCTTTCTCAGCCCCATAAGTAGCTTCGCCTGCTTTCTCTACTCTACCTTTGGCTTCCTCACCCCATTGCATTGTTTCTTGACCAAAAGATTCCGGACTACCACCTATCCATCTCAGCACTTTATCTGGCAGGTGAGCAATCAGTGTAAAGGCTTTTTGTACAATAATTAAATACATACTGGTATAAATTAAGATGGAGAAGAAGAAAGCATACACTCCTGCCCAGCCTGTATACCCACCTTCTAATGCAGTTGATTGATAATCACCTGTCAACTTATCCTTAAAATTATCCCATTGCGATGTATCCATCTTTGCTCCAGTCCAGTTCCCGGCGCTCTGGAAAAACCTCTTCGCATCATTCGAACTGGTGCCTTTTTCCCATGTTTCTATTCCTTGATCCGATTGGATGTAGGAAATGGCATGATCAAATCCGGCATTCAAAATCCACACGCCAACATAAGACAAGGCAATCGCTGCAATATATCCTATTATCATCAGAGAAGGTCTTAAAAAGACATTAACCAAAATCATAATGGCAAATTCACCTTTACCAAAAGCCTCATTACCTTCTGGATGCGTAACACCCAAGGCGACAATAGGTGCAGCCACCATAGCCTCGATAACGGCTATCAGCCAGGCAAATGATCCAAAAGTGAAAATCATATAAGGTAAAACAGGTATATAATATGCTGTAACAAATCCTATGGATACCATGGTCCCTATCCATGCCATCAACAAAGGCATAGCCATCATAATCAAGGCAAAGATAAAGATACCAAAAAGTGGTATTAGTGAACTGACCACTGCCATATTCAACAGCGTTAGCCACAAAGTACCAGAAAAATTAATATACATCGTTCCCATATTAGCCAATGCGACAATGGGGTTTATTCCAGGCTGTGTCAGCGTTTGCACTCCCACTATGAAAATATCTTTCATGCCTTGTAAAGGAATCATTAAAAAGGCCATGACGATGGAATTAATCATTTCTCCGAATATGGCTAAAAAGAAGTTGTACACATACCTGAAAACATAGTTATAAAATAAGTCACCCATCATACGGCCAAGGCAAAACGAGAAGAACAAAATCTTCACCCTGCCGCAATCAAAATCCTGGTGCTTCATATAATAAAGCGACGTATCTACTTTAAAATTAATCAGATTGGCAAAGGTCAACGGTTTTATTCCTGGTTGACCTGGCAATTGAACCATCATGGAATTGTTGACAAATCCATAGACTGTTGAGGACAATGGCCCACTCACAGACTGTCGTTGAGGATTATCACTAAGATCAGGTTGCTTGACGCCATCCTGACCTAAAGCAGGTACGCCATCGATTAGTGACTGGATTTGAATCAGCTTATCACTCTTGTTTTGAAACCAGGTACACAATAATGAATAGGGATCCTGACACGTTTTTCCAAAGGGTTTGGTAAGCTGTGTGGGATCAAAACTACTCTTATCTAGGCCTGTTCCCGTATCAAATTGGTCTGCAAACTCAGTTGCGCTTCCATTGAGTTTCACCAAATCAAAAAAGTAAGAGCCAGCCATGATCCATCCTTTGGCATTGGCTTCTGCAATAAAATCACGGGATTTCTTATCAAATTCTTTAGACGTAGCTTGTCTTATCAGATTGAGAGTTGGCATCATAATGCCATTATAATCATTAATTGCACCTAAAAATTCGGTGCCATTAAACAATACTCCTGTAGTAGATCCGGTGGAACTGGGTACCGACCCCCATGTTTGGCAAACTTGTTGATACTCAGTGCAAACCTCACCGGATGACTTATAAGGAACTCCAAACTGCTGTTTGGCAATAGCGGAAAAATCATTTTTTGAGTTTCCGGTAGACGTGGTTGTTGAAAACGCCGGATCATTATTAACCATGACCTGTGCCACAGTAGACAAAGTCACATACATTTGCTGTATGGCAATCGCGCGAGACAATCGGGCTGTTTGCAATTGAGAAGAAGTTATATTTAAGCTGTTAGCGCCCATGGATGAATTGGATCCAGCCCCTCCTACTGTCACAAGCCCTTTATTATCACTTTGATTCGTTGAGTTCAAAGCGGAAATATTATTCCATTTGACTGTGCCGCAAATCCCGTTTAAGAAATAAAATGGTGAACTTTTATCGAAATTTGGCATGTCCAGTTCAAAAGAAGCGGGCTGGTTTGCCGTTAGATCTTTAGGCGTATCATCATTTTGTTTCTTGACAAAATTTACCGTACTGATGAAATCAGGAATCGCTGTGCGGCAAAAAGTATTCATTTCAGGAGTAGGATTACCCCCACAAGGTGGACTCTTACTTTGACTCAAATAAAGATCTCTTTGTGCTTGTAATTGTTTTTGTAAACCCAACATGCAGATTTGGCCACCCAATATAGTTAACGCTCCCTTTGCAACACCGGAAGACGAAGATCCGGCTGCTTGCAAGCTCTTGGTTGGATCGGCCTGAGCCTGTATTATCACGCCACCCCGGTTGAGATAACTCAAGGCGGCTTCCCATATTTTATCGGCTGCACCAACGCCTTGCACGATAACCCACATAAAGAATACCTGCATCATACAATAACCAGATGCCTTGGGTATTAACAAAGCCAAGCCGAAGGTGGAGCGAAGAGGAATCCAGATTGAAGACCATTTTTGCCCGAGCATTTGCCCTTCATGGGCCGTGTTCATGGTGGAAACCATAAGGGTGTACATTATAATGATACCGCCCAGCGCAAGGACAGCGGAGTTAAAAACACCAAACATATTGCCCATTATCTGGCTTCCAGTGCCGTGCAATACACCATCGACTACACCAAATAGGTTACCTAAAAAAACAACGGACAAATCGCTTGCCGGAGGAGCGAAACTCAAGGCTCCATTTTCAGCCAGTGCAAGCGCAGGAAAAAAGCAAAGGAGGACCGTAATAGCTAATTTATTCATTCTTTCTCACCCAATAACCCTTGCCTGTACCATTCTTTAACAGTACATCCCAATTTACGTTGTTTAATTTGGTAGTACCAAAAATGATAACGAAAGGCTAGTACCAATGCGATCATAACCACAACCAAGCTTATTATTGTAGCTTTCCATGAACCATATAAAAATTGATAACCCGTATAAATAAGTATCATAAAAGCAGCGACAACCATAATTATGCTTAGTCTGAACAAGGCTTTTTGTTTGATTACCAAGTCAGCCTCACTCAATTTTAATTTCCTGGCTGCTTCATCAAATGATTCGATATGGGTTGGTTCCTGAGGTATGAATAACCGTTTAATGCCATTCACCAAATACAAGGTGAGTGACTTCATTCTGTCCCAATCGAACCATTTACGAACATTGATAATCCTTGTAAAAACTCTTACGATCCTTGATCCTGATTTCTTTTTCATATTTTTTACTTTTTCACAATTTTAAGTAATGGACTTTTATATATCATAATATACTATAGTATTAAGTAGTTGTTTCGTCTATCAACGTATCTCAGTAAAAAAAGAGTAAATAATGCCTGATTTAAGCCATGAAGCCTCCGCAAAGTACTGGTTTGAGTACCTTGACCCCATGATTTACAGGGTTATCACTTTTATGGAAAGTGTTGAAAACTGGACTCTTGATGGGAATCCTGAACTGGAAGAAGCAATGAAACAGCTAGGGCAAGAACTTGATGATATTGAAAAAATTGACTTAGGCTTATTAGCAGAAGAAGATAAATTTATTCGTATCGTTGGGAATATTAAATCAGGAAGAGGCTTACGTTTGCTCCAAGCAATAGACACAGTCCATCCTGGAAGCGCCTCCCGGGTGTTAATCCATGCGGAAGAAACCAGTTTAAGCAGCAGTGACCCGGCAGGTTTTTTTCTAAAACGCAATATTGTATTTGAAAGACTAAGGTTATTATCGCGAGTTTTTTGCCAATACCGTCTAAAACTCGTTTTACGAGCACTCGAAGGGGATGAATAATGAAAGTATTACCTAAACTGGCCTTGGCCAATCTGGTTTGTTTTACCACTTTATCTGTTTTTGCTCAACCTGCTGACCCATCTGGACAACAGACAAGCACCAACACCTCCAATCTGGTGACCTACCTGACGAACCTGGGAAAATATTTAGGCTATGATATCACTCAATCCAGCAAAGCCCCTAACCCGCCTTATTCGCAATTATTCAATTCCAATGTAGTTCAACTCGTTCAAAATTACGCCTATAATACCTTTTTGGGCGCTATTCCTGTCGATGCCATGTCGCAGAGCTTAATGAATTTTGTTACCGATAAGGTACAAGGAAATTCATTAATTAATAATTTGGCAAATACTACTTTTAAATATCAAAATTTCAGCGCCCCATCCTCCGGCGCAGATGGGAAAATTACAGCGAACGGCTTAATAGATCAATCAACAGCTAGTGCCCAAACACCCACAACACCTGGCATTTTTTCAGCGCCTCAAATCACAACCTCCGGGACATACTTAAATGACCCAGTCAGTCAGGCAGTATTCAATATTCTGGGCACCCCGGATTACAGTTTTTGTATGGACAATGAACAAAAGAACTGGTTACCCAATTGTAACCTCATGTATCAAAATCTGGTCATGCAAAATGTAATTGGCACTTTGCCGCCAGCACAAACCTCTGGTTCAACGCCTGCTTTTTATTCCTACAAATACAATCAACCGCTTATAAGTCAACTGAACAGTAACTCTTTGATTGCCCCCTTACTGATGGATACCTCTGCGTCACAATCTGGGCAAGATTCTGGATTAACGGCAAAAAGCCAAGCCCAGCAAGCGCTTAATTTTATCAGATACGCAAGCGCTCAAGTCACCCCTCCTTCCTTACCCAAGTTGAGTGCATACAGTGAGTTATGGAATCAAGCCACTGCAAAACCCAATTCTGCAGGCTATAATGAAGTCCAACAAAAACAAGCAGCCGCAACATTAAGCAGTTATTTTAATAATTTGCGTGTTTATGCAGCGCAAACTTCTGTTGGCGTGAGCAACCTCTACTATATTTTATCCAAAAGGTTACCTCAAAATATGAGTGCAGACCAAAGTAACGCTAATATCACAAGCCAAGCGCTGAATGAATTTAACATGGCTACTCGACGATTATTTGATCCTACCGCCTCCAACACTCCTGGACAACCAAACCAACAATGGATTAAACAAATTAATGACGCATCCCCTGCTACAGTTCAAAAAGAAATAGCGATATTGCTGGCTGAAATTAATTATCAAATGTATTTGGACAGACAAATACAAGAACGAATATTATTAACCAATAGCATTATGCTATTGCAAAATTTAAAAGCCGCTCAACCCACTGCTGATTTTTCAAGTCAAGGCTCTCCTTCTGAGCAATAATGGTCATCACTTTGGCTCCTGGGATTCTAATTCCAGGGGCTTATTGTACGCCCGCTTAAAAATTTGATAAACAAAATCAATCATCTTTTTCCCTTGCGGTTGATTTTGGTTTAAATAAAAGCCCGAGCTTAATGTACTAGCTAAATGATAGTTTTTAAAAAAATTTTTCGCATCTAACAAATCTGTCAAATAATCACCATGTGATTCCATAGGATAGTAATTGGTAATTACCCAGTCAGGCCTCACTTTAGAATTGAGATAATCGGCGTAAAGACTTAAATCGTTTTTAAATGGTTTTTGGGTTAAATCGCTATTATTCAAACATTGCGCGTCTATGAATCGAATGTCTTCTCGAGAAAAAAACGGAATAATCCCACAATCATCTAACAGAACGCTGTCGCCCTTTTTTGCTTTCCGGTTGAGTAAATCAGCAATAGTCATTCTATTTTGAGCACGTTCATTATATTCTATAACTGATTTTGATAAATGGTTTAAATCATTCCCCGGCACAAAAAACCAGGTAATAAACAACATTAATCCCGCAATTGGATATTCAGGATCCCATCTAAAGGGTTTAAAATATTGTATAAATTGATTAAGTCCTAAAACAGGTAATATGGAAAAAAGAGCGAATGGACTTAAAAACAATCTTAAACCATAGGTAACCACAGGATTTGCTTTCCAAAGCAACAGACTATACAAAACAGAGGGCAACCAAAGTAAAGAATGGCGACAATCTTTCTTAGCAGATAATAAATAGGGTACCGATAATATAAGTAAAGGTGTTATAAAAAGAAAATAATCCAAATCTACTGCCAAAAACTGCCCATAAGCTAACGCTTTGCAACGATAGCTATTAGGAATCCAATGACCGAAATAAATTAATCTCCAAATAAAATACACAAGATAAGGTAATGTAAAGCAAACAAAAGTAATTGAAACCCATAAGAACAATCTCTTATGATCTTTAAAAACCAGCTCCCTGTGATCTCTCAAATATTGACATCCTATAAAAACAGCCAAAGGAATTATCCAAATGATTCCCTCAAATCGTGTTAAGCTCAATAATAACAAGAGCACATTGGTTATTATCCAATGATTGGTTGAGTCAAGGGAAAATCGATTGATCCAGTGACTGTCATTAACAGTGTGATAACCGAATGCCAAGGTACATTGCCATATCAATGCCAAAGATAGGGCACAGTAAAATAAGGTTTCCAATCCACTGACCGTCCACCAAGCCACTCCTGTATAATGGCTAAATAAAAAAACGGGTAATATGGATAATAGAGGGCTACAAAAAAGTCTTGCCAATCGATATAAAAACAGTAATGACAATCCCAAGCTACAACAGGAAATAACCTTCATACTGCTAACCAGAGGTAATTGCAATTTAATGACCGATGCAGCAATGATGATCCATAAAAAATTGGAATACCCCTCTACTGGAGGCAGAGTCGCATGCCACAATAGTCCTTTCCCACTCGCTAACTGTCGCGCATAATACCAGCTGATATAAGCATCATCCGTTGTGAAATCCCAAGCTGTATACAATGCAACCATCAGGTCGTAAGCGCAATAAATGGCTATCAATAGCACGAGAATGGTTTTTCTTCTTGGCAATAGGAGGGCACGCAAAATGTGTTCTGCTCCAAAAATTATTTATAACCCAATTCACAATAGCAATATCACAAAATATCAACAAGCTCTAAAATCAAGATGCAAAAAAAATAATGGGTATGATATGATTTTAACCTAATTTAAAAATGCTGTATCCTCAATGGAATAATACGGGACTTACAACAAACACCAAAAGTCCAGGTTATTGGTATAAGGGAATATCACAATATCATTTCAATGACAGTGATGCACATCCTCTGGACTAAAAATGATAGACCTGGCATTAAAATGCAATTTTTGCTCGATGGTTGGTGTTGATTGATAAATCCGGTACAAAGTTCTCAGGATGAGTTAACCATTTAACTCAGCGAGCGATTATGTCCAAGCCTTATTTTTTTTATGTCAGCGGAATGAATTGCACCAGTTGCAGTAATGCCATAGAGTCCTTTTTAAGAAATTCCAATTTAATCAAAATCAATACATTTCATGCAGACATGAGCACCCCAGACCCCAAAAAAATTGTGATATCTCTTTCTGAAGAAAGAGAAAATGAACATGAAAGCAACTGGAAAATCATTAAAAAACTAATTGATGACACAGGGTTTACTTGTGAAAACCATGAATTCCCTCCAATTAAAGATGAGAAACCTACTCTCCTCCCCGAGAAAAAACAGACAGCAGCTCAACAAGAAGCCAGCACATTATCCACAATATTTAGCAGCGCAAAAAAAATAATCACTTCCCATTGGTTGCTTGGAGGGCTAGGTTGTGTCACTGGTGCTAGCTTAATGATCCTGACGATGGCTATAGGCGGTTTACCTCTTGCTGTAATGATTCCCCTAGCGGGTCTCAGCATTTTATTAACCATTGCGCTTGGTGCCCAATCTTATTACGAGGCTTGGAAAAAGTTAGTCCAATCTCGCACACTCACAATGGACACATTGTTTTCAATTAGCACTGTTTCTGTTCTTATTGTGTCGCTTGCTTCATTCTTTGTACCGTGGTTACCTATGATGTTTGAGGCAGGATTACTTATTTATGGATTCAGGCATATTGGTATCGCTATTGAGGACACTATCAAAGACAAAATAAGCTCAACCAAGTTTCAAGACAGAACCCCACAAAAAGTCAGATTATATCGCCATTCTGATTTTAAAAAAACGAGGATTGAAGAAATTCAACCCAATGACATTATACAAGTGAAACCAGGTGAGCTTATACCATTGGATAGCGTTTGTGAGCAAGACACCCTCATTTATCCCACCATCATTACCGGTGCTGTCATACCTAAACAATTTCGTAGTGGTGAAAAAATACTTGCCGGAATGCGTCTGGCAAATGATGCAAAACCACTCACCCTCCGCGTTCTAAAAACTGCAAAAGAGTCATACCTTGCCCGTCTTGATGAAAGCATAGCTCAATCTGTACTTGAAAAGGCACCGATAGAGATAAAAACAGGGCAGCTTCTTAGCTATTTTATCCCATCCATTATTGCTCTCTCCATCCTTTCAGGGATCATTGTCGGCTTGATTGCTACACCAGCACTTGCGATACAATGCGCTATTTCAGTATTGGTTTCTGCTTGCCCTTGTACTCTTGGTTTAATTATTCCTCTAGCAGTAAAAACTGGAATTCATAAAGGAGCCGAACACGGTGTGCAGTTTAAAAATTCCAGGGTATTACAATTAGCAGAACAAATTGATGTAGTCATTTTTGACTTGAATGGCACTTTAACAACCGGCGTTCCTGTGGTTAAAGAATATGCGGTATTAAATGATGCCGATCTTTCTTCTGAGCATTTTCTGAGTATTTGCAATGTATTGGAGGGGCAATCAAAACATCCTTTCGGAAAAGCAATACAATCGTTTACTCAAGGAATCAATAAACAAAAATTCAATATTGCTAATTTGGATCATTCAAACCATTCAGGCATTTCAGCAGAGATTAATGGTATTCAATATACTATTGGCAGTAAAACCTTAATGCAGGAAATAGGGATTTCTACATCTTCGCTTGAAAACCAAATGAATCTGGTTGCGGGCGATAGCCTGGTATTTCTAGCCAGAAACAAACAACTATTAGGTTATCTGGTCATCACCGACCCCTTACGAAAAGATGCAAAGCAAACAGTTGATGCATTAATTAAAATGGGAAAAGAAGTGCATCTATGCACTGGTGCAGATGAAAAAACCGCCTATCGCTATGCGCAAGCTCTTGGCATTAAGAAAGTACATGCTAATTGTGTCGCTACAACTATCAATACAGAAGATAGATCCAAACCAGTTTATATTAAATCATTACAAAATCAGGGACTAAAAGTAGCTATGATTGGAGATGCGGCTAATGACGCAAACGCTCTTGCTGCGAGCGACTTCGGTATAGCAGTACTGTCTCAAGACAGCGATGAAATCACCCAGCAACACGCCTCAGCCATTATACAAAGTGGAACTATATTGCCTATAGCCAATGCCTTTGCCATATCAAAACAAACAGTAAACAATATCAACCAGAATTTGTTAATTAGCTTAGGGTACAATTTGACAACAGTATTAATAGCCGGCGGTCTGCTAGTCGCCCTTGGTTTTGCGCTAAACCCTGCTATTGGTGTGGCATTAATGGTAACCCAGGCTTGTTTTGTCTTGCTCAATGTATACCGCTTTAAAGAGCAACCCTTGCAACATTTGCAAGACAAAGTTCAGGAAAAACCAGAACCGGCTCCTTCTTCTTATGAGGCCATGAAAAAGCATTCACCCAATTTCCATACAGCTCCCGAGATTAATCATAAACCAGCCATTCAATCTGGAAAGCAGCCGACCAATAAAAATAAATCACCTTCCTTTTGGAGTGATTATTTTCCTGAATTATTTGAGGAAGAAAAGGACACAAGCACCGAACACCTAATGAATAACAAAATAGGATAAGCCCTAAATAAAGCTTGGCTGAATTTGAAATGAGGAAGGCCAATCACCTTCCTCAATCATAACAATCAATTTTGATTTATTATGCTCTAAAGGATCAAGAATGTGATGTCTCTTACCAATATATGATGACTCATAAAAATCGCATGTGAAATGAGGTAATCAGCAGTATATACCGCATCATTATATAGACAATAAATAAATTATATGGTCAAATTGGCAAAATTAATTAACTTACATTTTAAGAAAACTCATGCCAACAACCTTTGAAGATAAATCATCCAAAGTCCCCAGTTTAAAATCCCTGGCTGCTAATGTCATTCAAAAAACCAATGCAAATCTCTTTTTCAGGTTGCACTCGCTTGAAACTCCCCCTGAGATAAAAAAAGGGTTTATTGACAAGGAGCTAGAGGCATTAACCCACGAATTAACTGAGGACTATCAAACCAAGGTGGAAGCCAGGAACGAAAAAATTGAGGAATGCAGTTCCAATCTTAGTTCTAATGAATGTTTTGTAAAATGCTCTGCTTTTACCCTCACTACATTGATGGCTGGAGTGCACGTTGGTATTTATTACATCCTGAAAGCAGCAGCTGTCGATCCATCAACGCAAATAGCATATATTTCGAGTATTCCCGCTACTATTTGTTTCTCTATGTGCGTTGGAGTCTGCTTGAATCGACAAATTACCAAATGCTTGAGTTCTTGTTTTACGCCCAGTGTCCCCGATAAAATTACTGTCGATTTGGATGAGTTGGGTAGACAATCCCATGTTAGTCCATAAGCGGTTTTCTGGATTCCTTGAAAGAAAAAAGCCGACTTATTCGCTAAAATATAATTTAATTACAATGATTCTTCACTCCCTGGTAATTGTTAAAAAATAGGGAGTGGTTTCATACACCCATTTTCCACCGTATTTTTTTTTGCAGTACTCATCAAAAAACTGCACCATGCCGTTTACAATATCTTGATACATTTTACCGGGGAGATCCTTGAATAATGGGGCACCGTGTATAAAGTTTTCAAATAACCCGAGATCAGGTAATTCCACTTGGCAATGTTCTACAACAAAAGAAATGCTTTTAAATGGCAAATTATCCAATGCCCTTCGGCATTGAACAGAATAATTCTCCCGCATCATTTTAGATTGCACGACATTTTTAGCGACATCAGGGTAAAGATTTTGAAATTGCAGGCTGTTTAACACTTCAAACAAAGTGCTTTGTTTGCCAGAAGAAAAAATTGCACAAATTTTACCTCCTGGTTTCAAGACATGATATAAATTGGATAATGATTTTTCCAAATCAGTCCAGTGAAGACACCAAAATGATAAAATATTATCAAATGGCCCGTAAATTATAGGTTCTTGAATGTCCCCTATATCAAAACGAACGTTGATACTCCTACAATGTTTGTTTGCATAATCAATCATTGTTTTTGATCGATCCAAGCCAAGAACATATCCATCAGGGACTAAATTGGCTAGCATTTGAGTGAAACTGCCATCACCACAACCAGCATCGAGTAAGTAATCATTACTATCGATAGATATCTTTGCAAGAAACTTGCTGGAGATTTCTCTTAGGATATAGTTACCTTTTGCATAATTGGTTGCAGACCAATTATTCAATATGGCAAGCAAACTTTCATTATCCATTCGGGATTTCTTCCAAAATGATTTACCAAGAGCCTCTTGTAAATTATAGAGTTCTCCAACACAATTTTCTAAAAATTGGAAGCTTTTGATGTTGTATTCTCTGAGATCTCTAAACTAGTGATGTTATAAACAAGGAATCCCATTAGGCCATTGCAACCAATTTTTCTCAGGATAAGGTAATGAAATATCAACCAAATGCAAAGTATAGGCATGTCTGGATTGATTAGAAAAATTAGCCTGGCTTTTATGTGGAACTCTGCCATGTAGTATAATTAAAGCGCCTTTTTTAACAGGTAAAGGGACACTGTTTTCTTCTGGCCAAGGACTTGAATCGAAATTTTCAAAATAAATTTCGTTTTCTCGACGAAACATCCTCTGCTTTAAGGGTGTGGTACACGGGCTTGGAATCACTTCCAAACAGCCATTTTCCAAAGTAGCATCTTCTATTGCAAACCAAAACCCTAAAGCATCACTATCCTCACCAAAAATATAGGTACTATCCTGATGGCAAAGTACTTCAGCCCCTATTCCCGGCTGTTTGAATATGTACATCGATTGGACCAATCCAAGTGTTTTCAACCCAAGCTGATGTGCTATCTTCTTAATTCGATCATCTCGGGAATATTGCCTAAAAACAGGATCCAATTCATGTAAAGCATGTCCAATTTTATTAATTGATTGATTAAAAGGACGTAGCCAATCACCGGCTTCATCAAAAGCACCCGGCTCAAAAAAATAATGAATTTTATCTCCAGAATCAAGGAAATATTGTTTTTTTGCATGTTCGTTGGTTTGCGTGGAAAAAATTGTTTTAGGTATCTCTGCCTGATTATTTTCAAGCAATGTTTCAATGCGTTGCTTTAATAGATCGCATACAGATTCTGAAAAGAAATTATTTATTACCAAATATCCATTTGTGAAAAAAAAATCACATTGCTCAGAAGAAAGTTGCATCCTATGCTCCTCAAAAATCAAAATCAGTACTTGGGGAAATCACCAGGGTAAGGGCAAACAGCTTTTAATGAGCATAAGCGAAATGCTCTCATTAAAAGCCTTTCCCGCACAAAGATTAGGTATTGTTCATAAGTCCTGAAAATATTTCAGTTAATTTTTCCATTACATCATCTACGGTAATTAATTTCATGGCTTCATATCCATGGACCTGCGTACCCCAAACACTCTTCTCTGGACTCACTCCTAATACAGTTTGGATAGCTTGCGAATACCTGTTAACTACCAAATGTTGAAAAGTATACGGGCCAGAAATAGAGGGATTGGTAACAGCATGCAAAGCCACAACAGGCGTGCCTACCGCTGCCGCCATATGAGAAGGTCCTGTATCAGGACACAAGACTGCTTTTGCTTTACTGATCACAGCCAACAATTGCTTAGGTTTTGTCTTTCCAACTAAATTAACCACTGGAATTTCTTTCGCTATTTCCTCTGCCAATGATTTATCATGATCGCCTGGCCCTCCGGTTAAAACAACTTTGACATCCCATTTAACTTGCGCCTGTTTCAGAACCTCAATGTATCGCTCCGCCAACCAACTGCGCTCAGGTTTGCTGGCTGCGGGATTAACAACTAAAATTGGCCTTTCTTGTTCCGGCAAATGATTTTGAGCCCATTCATAATCTGCCTTGGTAATCGGTAAATCCCAGTGGATTATTTTTTCAGTGACACCTAAAGGCTCAGCAAATTTTAAAAAGCCCTCAAGTGTGTGCTCCAATCCAGGAGAAATGCTTTCCCTTATAAACAGACGATGGCCATCATTCGCTCTGTGAGAATCATAGCCAACTTTGCGTTTAGCTTTAATAAATGGAATAAGCCAATTAGTTCTAAAACTGGCTTGAGGCGCTAACAACACATCAAACTGGCGAGGCAACATTTGTTTCCTAAACCGCCAATAGTCAGCAAGCGTTTTAGGTTTATCAATAACAATAAACTCCACGCCTTCCATTCCTTCCACCAAATAAAAGGCAGGTTTTGAAATAATCCAGGTCAATTGAGCATTAGGCAATTTATTTTGCAAGGTCCTTATCAGTGGGACCAACATCAAAACATCCCCTAAAGCTGAAAGCCTTATAACACAAACCGATTTAATCATTCTGCAATACAAAACGAGAGCCACAATAAGGGCAAACCTCCACCCCGGTTTTCTCTATAGGCAAATAAACCTTGGGATGAGCATTCCATAACTCCATCTCATCTGTTGGGCAACTCAATGGTAATTGATGTCTATGTACGACATAATTTTTTTTAGCACTTGCAGGTTCTTTTGTTGTTTTCCTCATGTTGTTCCTTTGCGGCATGATGTCAATTAGAGACAGTATTATCTAATATTTCCCTTATTTTCGCTATAATATCTGTATTAAATCCCACATTTTGCGAATCATAAAATAAAGCCCCCTCCCAATGCCTCAACCAGGTTAATTGCCGTTTGGCCAGCTGCCTTGTTGCTGCTATACCTTTTTCTCGCATAGTTTCATAATCATAGTGGCCTGCAAGGTGCTGGAGTATTTGCCTATATCCAACACATCGCATGGAGGGCAAGTTGATTTGAATAGGCCATTTTGCTTGCAATTGTTGAACTTCTTCTATGAATCCCTCACTAAGCATCGCATCAAACCGTTGCGCGATACGTTCATGCAACCAGGATCTTTGCTCAGGAAAAAGAGCAAGATTAACAAAATAATAATCAGGCCGTTCATGGGGTCCGGTCAAATAGGTTGATAACGTTGAACCAGTTAAGTAATAAACTTCCAGCGCTCTTTGAATTCTTTGCGTATCATGAGCATGAATGCGAGCTGCTGTTACCGGATCTAATTGACTTAGCTTTTGATAAAGAAAATCCCAACCCTGTGATAAGGCTTCCTCCTCCAGTCGTTTACGAACAGCTTCATCGGCTTCAGGCAAAGTGGCTAACCCTTTTTGCAGGGCATTAAAATACATCATAGTTCCACCTACTAACAAAGGAATATTCCCTCTTTTGATGATTTCAGCACACAAAGACAAAGCGTCTGTACAAAACTGAGCTGCCGAATAGGATTCAACCGGATCTTTAATATCAATTAAATAATGAGGCGCTCTCTGTAATTCGTGGATTGAAGGTTTTGCTGTCCCAATATTCATATCTCTATAAATCATGGCGGAATCAACACTAATAATTTCAAAAGGGAAATGAGTTAGCAACTCGCATGCTAATCCTGTCTTTCCTGAAGCAGTTGGTCCCATTAAACAAAACACTAGCTTATTCATGCAATAACATCCGACAATCATCAATGGTTAACGCTTTACATGTATTACATTTCTCTTCTTGAAGAGAGAGTTCCAGCAACAATTGATTCATTTCAATACGCTCTTCAACTGTTAATTGTTTTGGGTCAAACATTTGAGAACGGCTAATTAACGCTATCAATTGCTCAGTATCAAAAAAATCCAGTTCGCAGAGAACATTAAAAAAACGACGAACATCTAAATAGGGCGCATTCAAAGGGATGCTGCGAATTAACAAGTCATCAGCATTAGGGTACTCAATCTGTATTCCAACACGAGTCAACTCATGCTTTAAGTGATCCAGCTTATGTATCCATTGGTTTGGTAATGGATAACGAATTGAGATCAATAAAGGCCGGCTCTCCAAGGGCAATGCCTTTTGCATTAGCTGCTTTTCTATCCATTCTTGAAACAATGTTACGATGTCTACAAGGTAAGGCTGTTGCTTTATCAAAACCAAAATAAACCGCTCATTTAAGATAACCCACTGGAACTCTGTTTCTGGATGATATACAGAGCTGGTTTTTTTATACCCTTTGCAGGTTATAGATGATGATAATGAATTGTCACTCCAGCTTGGGGATAAAGCTCTTGCCCCTTCATAGGACTCTCTGTCATTGCAGATATGGGAAGGTTCCGAAACTGTATTTTGCTGCTCATTACAAGAGGAAGCAGCATATGCGTATTCCATTGTTTCTGAATGGTCAAGAGTCGATTGCAACGCTTTCGTCAATTGGGAAGTAAAAAAATCATGTACCAGGCGGGGCTGTTGGAATCTCACTTCATGCTTTGTAGGATGTACATTCACATCCACTTCAGAAGCAGGTAAAGTAAAATACAACAAACAAATTGGAAATCTGCCTGCATGCAATAAGCCATCATACGCTTGTTTCACTGCATGTTGGAGTAATTTATCCTTTACCATGCGTTGATTCACATAAATCCACTGCCTATCATTCTGGCTGCGTTGCAAGCGATGGTTGCTTATCCAGCCATAAAGACGCATACCACTGTGCTCCACATCAAGAAAAATAGCTTCTCTCATGAAAGTATTGCCCAAAATTCGACCCATACGAATGGCTTTGGCTTGCTCACTTAAGGCTGGCGGTAATGAAAAAATCAGTTTCTTATTATGCTTAAGCGTTAATGCAATCTGAGGAGCGCTTAATGCAAACCGTTTCACAACCATTTCAATAGCTTGAAATTCCAGTTTTTCATTTTTTAAAAACCGCTTACGAACTGGGGCATTATAGAACAAATCAGAAACATCAATGGTAGTGCCAATATTGCGCGCACAAGGAGAGAGAGTCCTGTTCTCCCCCTCTACTCGCAACATCATTGCATTGTCCTGCTCCTCAGGCTTTGAAATGATAGTCACTTTGGCAACAGAGGCAATACTTGCCAATGCCTCCCCTCTAAAGCCCATACTATCAATGGAATATAAATCATCAAGCGTTCTGATTTTACTGGTTGCATGAGCTGCAATAGCTAAAGGCAAGTCGTCTCCAACGATTCCTGAACCATTATCACTAACCGTAATCTGCAGCAATCCCCCATAATTGACATCGACACCAATCACACTGGCACCAGCATCCAAAGAGTTTTCCAGCAGCTCCTTGACTACCGAAGCAGGTCTTTCTATAACTTCTCCTGCTGCAATCTGATTGGCTATTGCTGGCGAAAGTTGATGTATCCTTAAGACCATGTGCCAGGTATCACTAATTTTTGCCCGGGCATAAGTCTTGCCCTTGCCTGAAGGCGGTTAATTGATTGTAATGCGTTCACAGATACCCTATATCGAGCAGCGATAGCAGGAAGAGTTTCACCCTTTTTAACGATATGAAAATTTGGAGAAATCATAGCCTCAATTCGAGTCCCATGAGGAGGATGATCCCAAAAATAATTTTTTAGTCCTTGAAATATTGCCTGACTCAATCGCTCCTGATAGGCAGGGTTGGTTAAATTTCTTTCCTCACGGGGATTTGAGATAAAACCGGTTTCAACCAAAATAGAAGGAATATCTGGAGATTTCAGAACAACAAAACGGGCTTGCTCCACTTTGTTATTATGCAAATTGGTAAAATTATCCAATTGACCTAATACTTTTCCCCCCATTTCCAAACCAGCATTTATTGTTGCAGTTTGTGATAAATCGATCAAAACAGAACGTACTACCCCATTACTATCATCCAATTCACCTAAATTCACTCCACCTAGTTCAGAGTAATTCTCCTTTTCTGCTAACCAGCGTGCTGCTTCACTGGTGGCCCCCCTTTGTGACAAGGCAAATACCGAGGCTCCATTAGAGTGAGGATTATTGAATGCATCGGCATGGATAGAAATGAATACATCACCATTATATTTTCTGGCAATATCCAGGCGTTGTCTAAGTCCAACGTAATAATCTCCCGAGCGTGTCAGGACTGCGCGCATACCTGGTTGTCTGTCTATCAATCGTTTAAGTTTTAAAGTAATGGCCAGCACAACATCCTTCTCGTTACTACGACGCGGACCTCTTGCACCAGGATCTTTGCCCCCATGCCCTGCATCCAACACTACAACAACATCACGCAAAGGTTTTTTTGATGGGTTATGAGGAACCTGAACAGGTGTTTTATGCACAGTTATTCGTTGTTCTGATGGCTGGCTGGATATTTTTGATTGGGTTTGCTGGACTGGAGCTTTAATCGTTTTAACAGGCGAACTCAACTGCCTGCGATTATTTATGACTAAAGGAGTATCATTAACAAGATCAATTCTGATCCCATTCAATTCTCCTTTCGGTTTCCATGAAGATGAGCGCACCTTGACTGGTTGTTTTACATCCATGACAAGCCTGAGCGTGTTTTTGGAGGGACTACCGCTTCTTACCTGCTGAATAAGCGAATTGATTAAACCCAATTGACTGATATTGACGGCTAATTGTGTATCACTTAAGTCTAAAACCACACGATTGGGCTGACTTAAGGTAAATAGCTTATGGGTAAATGAACCTTGTATAGAAAGATAAAGAGACGTCATGGTTGGTTGCTGAGAAACTGTAATATTCTTTAATTGTGCAGAAAATACAGCAAAAGAACTTGGTAGATATAATAACAGACTTAAGACCCACGCTCTCATCATCATTCACCCGCCAGGCAAGCTAAAATTCTTTTACCCGCGACACTTAATGCAGCTATTTGTATTAAGCGCCCAGTCCCTTTAATTATTAAATTAAACTGAATATCGACTGGAGGCAATGTTTTTCCACCATGTTCAGGCCATTCAATACAACAAACGCTCTGATTGGAAAAATAGTCTCTAAAACCTAAATACTCCAGTTCTTCTTCCTGGTGAATACGGTATAAATCAAAGTGATGAATATGAAATTGACCACAATTATAACTTTCAACTAATGAAAAAGTTGGACTCTTGATGGCTGAAATTACCCCGAGTGATTTTAGCATTGCGCGAATAATGGTTGTCTTTCCGGCCCCTATATCACCACTTAAAGTAATCACCAAAGGCGCTGAGATACAAAACGCCAATTTTTCTGCAAATCTTTTGCTCTCTTGTTCACTAACCAAATCCAAAGTTATGAAATTATCATTATCTTCAATAGCCATATCGAGAACACTACATAATGTATCTGTTTAGAAAAAGCCTGTCAGCCAAACCGTTATACACAAGTATTGAAACAGAGTTTGTTACCTCAGTAACACTCAGGTTACCTTCTTAATAAATCATCGCACTAGATACAATTCAAAATGCTTGGAATTTCATCAAGTAAGTCGCTCGCCAATACCCCAACTTCTCCTGATTTTTCAGCAACCTTGTCTCCAGCAACAGCATGGACCCACACCCCTAACTTTGCAGCATCGGATAAGGTAAAACCCTGGGCGCAAAAAGCGGCAATAATCCCACTCAAAATATCCCCCATGCCTGCGGTAGCCATACCTGGATTGCCTTGAGGGCAGACAAAAATATTCTTTTCCGCGGTCTGAATAACCGTGCCTGCTCCTTTCAATACCACAACACCACCATATTGTTTTTGTATAGCAGATGCCGCATGGTATCTATCCATTTGAACATCTCTTGCAGTACATGAAAGCAAACTGGCAGCTTCACCAGGATGAGGTGTTAAAATCCAATTGTCATCCATTTGGGGATGTTGAGAAAGTAATCTCAGCGCTGAAGCATCAATAATCATGGGTAATTGGGTTGTAATGGCAGTTAAAAACAAGGTTTTAGCCCAATCACTATCACCAAGCCCAGGCCCAATAACACAAACCGTAGCTTTTGCTAATAAAGGCATTAACTCCCCTGCTGTTTTGACACCCCAGATCATCGCTTCAGGAATTAAGGGTAAAGCGCTCTTCGCATAATCCGGCCAGGTTGCAACAGTAACTACTCCTGCTCCCGTCTTGAGTGCTGCCTTGGCTGCCAAGCTCACTGCTCCAGGCATTCCTGGGCCTCCGCCTATCACTAAAACATGTCCATAATCACCTTTATGAGAGTTCTTTTTTCTAGCTGCGAGAGGCAATGGCAAGGTAGAATCCCTCAGCAGGGAAGCAAATCGGGTTAATTTAGTTGTACATGCCTCCAGGTTTAAATGAGCACAATGAATCACACCACAATAATCTGGTCCATCCAAAGTATACATTCCTGTTTTAAGTCCGATAAAAGTAATTGTGGCAGTCGCATTGACGCAAATATTCTCTACTAATCCTGTATCCGCATTAAGACCAGATGGAATATCGATTGATAATACCGGTAACCCACTGGCATTGATTTGATGAATCGCGTTGGCTATTACCCCATACACGGCTCCTTGTAATCCAATACCCAATAATGCATCAACAATTAATTCGGCATCGCCATCTAAAGGTTCATCTGCGGATTGACAATGTACTCCAGATGCCAATGCCTGGCGTGCGGCATTCCTGGCAGCGGAAGGTAAATCTTCTATTGATTTACATTGATATACAGTAACTGAGAATCCTTGTTCATGAGCTAATCTGGCCAAGACATAACCATCACCTGCATTATTGCCAGCGCCGCAGAAGACGGCTATATGCCTTACATGCGGGTAGAGTTTCTGTAAGAAAGAAAATGCCTCTGCGCCAGCCAGAGCCATCAAGGCATTTTCGTCTTTTTGATACAAAGTTGCAGCTTGCTGCTCACAAGCTTTAATTTGATCACAACGATACAGAGCATTTTCTAGCTTGTTCACCTCTTGGCTCCAAATTAACGTAAATTTGATATAACGACCACAAAATATTTTTATATCGCTATGCCAAGATCATGCTGTAAAAATCAGTGCTTCTTGGCTACGATTCGCTTAAAAGAAACCATGCCGTCTACTTTACCAATTTTAGTGATGGCTTATTTTTTGTAGCACTTTCAGAGGAAGAAGAAGTTTTAGGTGGCGGCTCATCATCTTCGTCAACTGAAAAAGCAATCCCTCTGCCATTTTCTTTTGCATAAATCTCTAGTACAGCATTGGGAGCAACAAAAATTTGCTCTGTTTGCCCAGAAAAGCGTGCCGTAAACACAATGCGATCATTTTCCAATAAAAGTCCTCGGGTCGCTGAGGGAGAAATGTTTAATACAATTCTATCATGCTGGACATGCTCCCTTGGAACCTGCACATTGGGATTTGATGCATCTACGAGAATGTAGGGTGTTAAATCATTATCAACAATCCAATCGTAGAAAGCACGAATCAAGTAGGGTTTGTTTGATGTCATTGCCATAATTATGCTGCTCTTATTTGTCTCTCAGCGTCCGTCAAACTTGTTTGAAAAGAATCACGTTTAAACACACGCTGCATATAGGAAATTATTCCTTTAAAATTAGGCGCAATTTCCAAACCTAATTTAGGTAACCGCCATAATAAAGGAGCCAATGCACAATCCAAAAGCGAAAACTCATCACTTAAAAAATAAGGTTTATCTGCAAAGACAGGATCTAAACTGGTTAAACTTTCAAGTAAATTAGCTCTGGCTTGCTCTACAGATTCCTCCCGCAAAATAGCGTTCATTAAATAATACCAATCCTGTTCAATTCTATGCATCATTTTGCGAGCTTCCGCACGGGCTACTGGATAAACTGGTAATAATGGAGGATGAGGGAAACGTTCGTCCAAATATTCCATAATGATTCTTGCTTCATATAATACAAGTTCCCTATCAATTAATGTTGGAACGGTTCCATAAGGATTAATAGACAATAGGTCAGCTCCAGGCTCATCTTGCTTTACTGCAAGAATTTCAACATTAACTCCTTTTTCTGCCAGAACGATACGAACTTGGTGACTATAAACATCATCTACATCAGAAAATAAAGACATTATGGTGCGCTTTGCAACGATTGCCATTACCTTACTCCTATCAATTCATTTAAGCCTGTTAAAATGGCTTTTTATATTCTAGTGCACAAAGGTTGCTATTCTATCACATTTTTAATCTTCTGGGTTACTTTGAGCAAATCTTCTTATTTTAGCGTGAACTCGATACAAGAAACCAGATATATTTTCTGATTCTGAAGACAACCATTTGAGATTGAACTCTGTATAAAAGGCAAAAATGTAGTACTTTTTACAAAACTGAGGAGTAAGCAGCCTATTCCTATTTTAATTGTTTCCAATAAGCTTTCTTCAGTGAATAAGCTGCTATAAGGAAAATACAGAAGAACAAAAGAACAAAAACTCCTAATTTATAACGAATTAGCTTGGCAGGCTCACCTACATAAACCAAAAAATTGACTAAATCCCTTAATGCGCTGTCAAACTGGCCTTCAAACATCTCACCTCGTTTTACCACTAATAAACTATTTGCATGCGAATTTTTATCTTTGACTAAAATGACTTTTCCAATCAAGGGTTCCAAAACATTAGGCATAGCAACATCAGGCATTAGTAAATTATTAGCACCAAAAGGTCTGGAAGGGTCGCTGTAAAAACTTTTCAAATAATTATATATCCAAACAGGCCCTCTATCTCGCGCACTTAAAGACAAATCAGGAGGCACCATACCAAACCATTGCTTGGCATCTTCAGGTGACATAGCTATTTGAATGGGATCATAAATATTGGCCTGAGTAAAAATTAAGTTATTTTTTAATAAATCTTCAGCAATCTGACCATCAAAAGTAGTTAATCCAAGATCCTGAGCCATGCGGTTATAACGCATGTATTTGAGAGAATGGCATCCTGAGCAATAATTCATAAACATCTTTGCCCCTCTTTGCAAACTCTCTTTATCGTTTATATCAACCGGTACATAATCCATTGTTAAATTTTCTGTAAAAGCAGCGTTTGACATTAAAAATGCCAATGCAGCAACTAATAACACCTTTATTTTCATCATTTTTCACCTATCCGTGTAGGTACTGGCCGGGTTTTCTCAAAACGACTATAAATAGGCATCAAGATAAAGTAAGAAAAATAAATAACAGCGGCAATTCGAGCTAAAAACAACCTTACTGGTGTAACCGGAGTTGTGCCCAAATATCCTAAAAGTAGAAAGCTAAACGCAAACAAGGTAATGCTTATTCTGGAATACATTCCTTTATATCTTACAGAGCGCACATTGCTTTTATCGAGCCAGGGCAAAAAGAAAAGCAATAATATGGCAGCAGCCATGCACACCACCCCAATTAGCTTATCAGGAATAGCCCTTAAAATGGCATAAAAAGGCGCGAGATACCAAACAGGAGCAATATGATCTGGAGTCACCATTGGATTAGCGGGCACAAAATTAGCATGCTCTAAAAAATACCCCCCCATTTCAGGGGCAAAAAAGACAACCGCAAAAAATAAAATTGAAAAGACTATGATACCTACAAAATCTTTCACAGTGTAATAAGGATGGAAGGGTATTCCATCCAAAGGCTTTCCATCCTTATCCAGGGCCTTCTTGATATCAATCCCTTCCGGATTGTTTGAGCCTACTTTATGCAATGCAACAATATGCAAAAACACGAGGATGATCATTAAAATGGGTATTCCTATGACATGCAAGGCAAAAAATCGCTGCAACGTCGGATTTGCAACAGAGTAATCTCCCCTCAACCATACAGCAAGACCTTTGCCAATATAAGGTATCGCTCCAAATAAGGAAGTAATCACTTCAGCACCCCAGTAAGACATTTGTCCCCAGGGTAATAAATAACCAAAGAATGCTTCTGCCATTAACAAGAGGTATAAAAACATTCCCAGTAACCAAACTAACTCCCGTGGTTTCTGATAAGAACCATAAAGCAAGCCTCTAAACATATGCAAATAGATAACAACAAAAAAAGCAGAAGCTCCTGTGGAATGCATATAACGGAGTAGCCAGCCAAAATTGATGTCCCGCATAATGAATTCAACTGAAGAAAATGCCTGCTCCGCGTTTGGCGTATAAAACATGGTTAGCCATAAACCAGTAATGATTTGATTGACTAAAACTATCAGTGCTAAAGATCCAAAAAAATAAAGAAAATTAAAATTTTTAGGTGCATAATAATTACTGAAATGCGCTTTCCAAGTGCTAACAAGAGGGAAACGTTCATCTAACCAATTGACTAACCCATTCATGCCTTAATCCTTATTTTGCATCCTCACCTATCACAATGGTGTGTTCATCTAAAAAGTGATAAGGTGGTACTTCCAAATTGATAGGGGCAGGAACGCCCTTAAATACTCTGCCTGAAAGATCAAACATTGACCCATGACATGGGCAAAAAAAGCCACCTGGCCAATCGGGGCCTAACTCACCAAGACTAGGTTTGTATTTTGGAGAGCAACCCAAATGAGTACAAATCCCGATTAAAACCAAAAACTCGGGATTAATGGAGCGAAACTTGTTTTGCGCATACTCCGGCTGTTGATCCACCAAAGAATCGGGATCCCTCAGTTGAGACTCATCTTCTTTTTGTAACTGGTTAAGCATGTCCTTGCTTCGTTTAATTATCCATACTGGTTTGCCACGCCATTCAATAATAGCCTGTTCACCAGGCTCCATTCTACTGACATCAACTTTGACTGGAGCACCTGCTGCTTGTGCTTTAGAGCTTGGTAACCAGGAAGTAATAAAAGGAGTTAAGGCGCATGCAGCGCCTACCCCGCCTAAGACACAGGTAGTATGCAACAAAAAACGACGCCGCTCTTCATCCAATTGTTCGTCTTGATTATGATTACTTACATCCTGATTGAGATCAGTCATTTCGCTCACTGCTTAATCATCCTGATTATGGTCTATGAACTGGAGCCAGTTCGCCTAATATAACTCCCGTTAGTTATAACAAAGAATAACAATTTTTCAAACGGTTGGATAACTTATTTCTTAGAAAATAAAAAAGCCTCGTATAAAACGAGGCTTGGAAAAAAGTAATAGAATTAGCGCTTGGAGTACTGAGTAGCTCGGCGTGCTTTGTGCAGCCCCACTTTCTTTCGTTCCACACGTCTTGAATCGCGAGTTAATAACCCACGCGCTCTTAGCTTGCGACGGAACGAATCGGGACTTGGCTCAGCGCCTTCGGCCAAACCATCTTCATCATAAGCAACCAATGCTCTGGCTATTCCCAAACGAACAGCTCCTGCTTGGCCAGATATACCACCACCAGTTACAGTAATGTAGACATCAAACTTATTAAGAAGATCTACTGTTTCCAAAGGTTGCATTACAATCATGCATGATGTTTCTCGACAGAAATATTCCTGCAAAGTTCTGTCGTTTACTTTAATATCACCTTTCCCAGGACGTAAAAATACACGTGCAATTGAACTTTTTCTACGGCCGGTGCCATAATATTGCTTCATTTCAGCCATTATACTTATTCCTCAATCTCAAGTTGCTTCGGTTGCTGCGCAGTATGTGGATGTTCGCTGCCAGCATATACTTTCAACTTGCGATACATCTCTCTACCTAACGGGTTTTTGGGCAACATGCCTTTTACAGCAAGCTCAATAATTTTTGTTGGATTTTTATCCTGTAATTTTTCAAAGGATGCCGATTTGATCCCTCCAGGAAACCCTGTATGATGATGATACATTTTGTTTTTAAACTTGCGACCAGTCACAATAACCTTTTCTGCATTAGTGACTATAATGTAATCGCCTGTATCAACATGGGGAGTATACTCAGCTTTATGCTTGCCACGTAAACGACGAGCAATCTCTGTAGCTAAGCGACCCAAAACTTTTTCACTGGCATCGACAACAAACCAGTCACGCTTGACTTCATTGCCTTTTGCACTAAATGTCTTCATTAAATAAACTCCGAACCGCCTCAATTGGTAATCTTTCTATCATGGACGGGCGATTTTAACCAAAACAGAAACAACCTACAAGTAAAATGGATAAAAAAATATATACAATTAATCAAATCTCAATAAAAACATCAGATTAATGACTAAATGTGAAGTATTTTTTATCTTATTGACGTAAGTTCATACTGAATCAACAGAAAACCCCGATACTAATTTTCATCTCTTTGTTTCATTAGAAGAGACTGGGCCTGACTACTCGCTCAGAATTAACCAACGCTTAATTTTATCAAAAGCCTTTTCGTGCCAGGAAAGCACAAAAAGTTTATTTCCCTAAATAATTATCTGTCTAGCAGAAGTGGCGCTACTATCTTACCATCAATTAAGTGGTACTTGATGATTTGTTCAATATCTTCAAAGGAAGAATAAGTATACCAAACTCCTTCTGGATAAATAACGATGCAAGGACCAGAGCCACATCGTCCAAGGCATCCTGATTTGCTGACCCGGATTTTTCCAGGGCCATGCAAATCAAATTCTAACAATTTTGATTTCATAAAATCAAAAAATTCTTCTCCACCGGAATTAGCACAACATTGCTTACCCGGTGCTTTCTGATTTGTGCATATGAATACATGCTTGGTGTAATGAGACAACAAACTACTTTCCTATTTTTTCAATTTTCGTTTTTAATTTTAAACCTGGCTTAAAGGTAACAACCCTTCTGGCTTCCACAGGAATTTCTTCACCTGTTTTTGGATTGCGGCCTGGCCTTTGTGGTTTATCTCTCAAAGTAAAATTACCAAAACCGGATAATTTCACATGCTGACCATTTTCAAGAGCATGGCGTAATTCTTCAAAAAAATTTTCAACCATTTCTTTAGCAACTGGTTTATTTAATTTTAATTCGTCACACAACGTTTCTGCCATTATTGCTTTGCTTAGTGCGTTCACGATCATTCCCTCAAAAGGATTGAAAATTCATTTTCCAGTTTCTTGATTATAGCACTAATTGTTAAATTGATCTCGGCATCAACTAAAGTTCGAGTATCGTCTTGTAGTGTCATAGCCACAGCAATACTTTTTTTATCTTCTGGAATACCTTTACCCATATACACGTCAAAGACGTCAAACGATTTTAACCAATCCTCTTTAACTGTATTTCTGATTACTCGCTCAATCTGCATGGCACTTATCTGCCTATCAACCAGGAAAGACAAATCGCGCCTTATTTGTGGATATTTGGAAATAGGCTTATACAGAGGAATAGTCGGATTGATTAATGATTCAAGATTCAACTCAAACAAAACCACATCCTGGTCAAGATCAAAGGCATCCGACAAGCGAGGATGCAGCACACCGATCCAGCCTGAATGCTTGCCGTTAATCACAATCTGAGCTGACTGGCCGGGGTGAAGCGCATGATGAGATGATTGAATAAATTCAACATCATCCAGCTTCAATGAAGCAAACAAGGATTGTAAATCCCCTTTTAAATCATAAAAATCAAATAAACGGGCAGATTCACTCCAATTCAAATTGCCTTGCTCCCCCATTAACAAGCCAGCAATACATGAACGCTCCTTTAATTGCCCTCCGTCCAGATCAAAAACCACGCCTATTTCAAAAAATTTCACTGCGGTTTGTTGTCTGTGGCTATTATAAATCATAGATGCAATTAAGCCTGGCCACATTCCCGCACGCATTTGCGATAATTCAGAGGAAATTGGATTAAGCAGTTCCATAAACTCTTTTTGTGGGTAAAGCGCTTCCTGCAACTCAGGATCGACAAAACTATAACTGATGGTTTCATGGTAGCCTTTGGCACTAAACCACGATGAAACGTGTGTCGCAATTTTTTCCTTGGCACTGATTAAACCAGCTTGTACTGATGTTTGCATTGGCTGAGCTTGTAACTTGTCATAGCCATATAAACGAATAATTTCTTCAACCAAATCAGCATCTTGTTGCAAATCGACTCGATGAGAGGGAATGGTGACCTCAAAAAAATGATTAGTTTCTTTGATGATGACAACACCTAGACCTTCCAGTAAATTTTTCATTTCGTTTAGAGGGATAGACAGCCCGGTTAACTTTTTCACTTTTGTTGTATCAAATAAAAAGGAAACCGTACCTGGCAAAAACTTTTTGTCAAAAGACTCTATCACTGGCCCAGCTTCGCCACCTGAGATAGATAAAATCAATTCCGTCGCTCTTTCAAGAGCTTTTGATTGCAAACAAGGGTCCACTCCCCGCTCGAATCGTTGTGACGAATCACTGAATAAGCCATATTTTCTGGCAACTCCGGCAATTGTCACCGGATTAAAATAGGCGCTTTCCAGGAAAACATGCTGTGTCTGCTCTTGAACTGCGCTATTAGCTCCTCCCATTATTCCGGCCATAGCCAAAGGCTTTTCTTTATCGGCGATTACCAACACATTGTCGTTTAATACAACTTCTTGACCATCCAATAATTCTAATTGCTCGCCCGAAACGCCATAACGTACATTAATTTCACCATTAATTTTTGCTAAATCAAAAGCATGCATGGGTTGTCCAAGCTCGAGCATGACATAATTCATCACATCGACTACAGGGTGCAACGTTCTAATGCCGCCTCTACGTAAGCGCTCAGCCATCCATAATGGTGTTTTCGCTTCAAGATTTAAATTACGGATAATTCGACCGCAATATCGGGGGCATGCCTCGGAATGAATTAAATTCACTCGAAGACCATCATCGATGGCTGGCGGCACTGTAACTATGGGTTGCTCTATTAAGGGTAATTTATTGAGAACAGCCACTTCCCGCGCGACACCCAAAATACTAAAGCAATCTGCGCGATTCGGAGTCAAATCAATATCAAATACATGGTCATCAAGGGCAAGATACTCGCGTAAATCCATTCCAATTGGTGCCTCATCACTCAGTTCCATTATCCCCTCGGAATGTTCTGCCAGTCCCAGTTCTGTCGCAGAACACAACATGCCCTGAGACAATTCTCCACGCAATTTGGATTCCTTAATTTGCAAACCGCCAGGCAAGTGTGCCCCAATCATGGCCAGGGCAACTCTCAAACCAGGCCTCACATTAGCCGCACCACAAACAATTTTCAACGGCTTGTCTTTATTGATATTCACTTCACATAAGGTTAATTTATCAGCATCTGGATGAGGCTTGGTATCTAGGACTTCAGCAACAATGACATGAGTGAATTGGCCAGCTACAGGATTCACTGCGTCGACTTCCAAGCCAGCCATGGTCAATTGCTCAGCCAGTTCTTGTTCAGTTAATGAGAAGTTTACCCATTCTCGTAACCATAACTTACTTACTTTCATTTAAAGTCCTCATCTCTGTAACTGTTCATTTGGCTCAAAGTTTCCATCCGTTAATTTTGCTCTCTTTATGATAATAGAGATAAAATTACTGATAACTATTTGCCTGTATCAACTACATAATAAAATATTATTTTCAGTATTCATGGGAATTATCCCGGACTACAATTTGGTCTAATCTGTATCATTTATGTACCATATGAAAGACAATCATAAAGAAACATAAAAATAAAATCCGGGACTCATTATTTTTATAATGGTTAAAACTGCCGTAAAAAAGTTAAATCATTTTCAAATAACATACGCAAATCATCTATGCCATAATAAAGCATTGCCAATCTGTCCATACCCATGCCAAAAGCCCATCCATGATACTCATTCGGATCAATGTTCACTGCGATTAAAACGTTAGGGTGGACCATACCACAACCCAATACCTCAAGCCAGCCTGTAAACTTGCAAGAGCGGCAACCCTTACCATTACATTGAGTACATTCTATATCCACTTCTGCGGAAGGTTCGGTAAAAGGGAAATAGGAAGGTCTGAATCTTAATGCCAATTCCCGACCAAAAAAATAAGCGAAGAAATCTTGCAACAAACCCTTTAACCCGGCCAAAGTGGCTTGCTTATCAATGAGTAATCCCTCCACTTGATGAAACATAGGGGTATGGGTTACATCCGAATCACAACGATAAACTCGGCCAGGAGCAATTAAACGAAAAGGTGGCTTACGCTGCTCCATTGTCCTGATTTGTACAGGAGAGGTGTGTGTCCTCAACAAGCGTCCGTCTCCAAAATAAAACGTATCGTGCATCGCACGTGCAGGATGATGGCCAGGGATATTTAATGCTTCAAAATTATAAAATTCTGTTTCAATTTCAGGACCTTCAACAATATCAAATCCTAAACGACTAAAATAATCATTAATTCTATGCTTTACCTGAGTAACAGGATGTAGGGAACCTGTGGAATGATTGCGACCGGGAAGAGTAACGTCGATTTGCTCTGCTGCCAGCTTGGCTAATAATTGCTTTTCTTTCAACTCGATCATTTTTGTTTCAATCAAAGCACTAATTCCCTGCTTTGCTTGATTGACCAATTGACCTACCTTGGGTTTTTCCTCTGCAGACAAATTAGCAAGTCCTTTTAGCAATTCGGTGAGCTTGCCTTTCTTGCCCAAAAAATCAACACGAATTTGTTCAAGAGCAACTATATCCGTGGCTTGTTTGATTGCTTCTGAAGCTTGTTCTTGTATGGTGTTTATAAGTACCAACATAGTTCTACCCACAAGTAAAAAGGAGGCCTTAGCCTCCTCAATAATTTTTATTTTACAAACCGGCTTTTATTTAAGATTGCTATTCCGAATTGAGATTTATAAACGAAAGGCAATAACAAAAAAAGCAGGCTGAAAATTAACCAGCTAAAGCTGCTTTGGCTTGTTCTGCAATAGCAGCAAAGGCAACTTTATCATGAACTGCCATATCAGCCAGGATTTTCCTGTCCAGCTCAATGGAAGCTTTTTTCAAACCATCAATCAAGCGGCTGTAGGATAACCCACATTCACGAGCTTGAGCATTGATACGAGTAATCCATAAAGCACGGAATTGTCGCTTTTTCTGCCTTCTGTCTCGGTATGCGTATTGACCAGCTTTAATTACAGCCTGTTTAGCAACTCGATAGGTACGGCTACGGGCACCATAATAACCTTTGGCCTGGTCTAAAATTTTCTTGTGACGCGCTTTTGCTGTCACACCACGTTTTACTCTTGGCATTGTTCAATCTCCCCGTTAACTACCGTGCAACATACGTTCAGCCAAACGCGCATCGCATGGCTTCAAAGTACCTGCTTCTACACGCAAATGACGCTTTTGCTTAGTAGATTTTTTAGTGAGGATATGATTTCTGTAAGCGCCGCGACGTTTAATCGCTCCACTCGCTGTCTTTCGGAAGCGTTTAGCTGCTCCACGATGTGACTTTAACTTCGGCATAACAATATACTCCGCATTCGTTACTTGGTTTTTTTGGGTGATAATACCATCAGTAATTGTCTTCCTTCACGTTTTGCATGCTGCTCCACTATAGCTACATCAGCCGTGTCGGCTTGCAAACGTTCCAAAATCTTCATACCGAGTTCTTGATGAGCCATTTCACGACCGCGAAAACGCAATGTGATTTTGACCTTATCACCATGATTGAGGAAACGGATCAGGTTGCGTAGCTTGACCTGATAATCTCCATCTTCCGTCGTAGGACGGAATTTTAATTCTTTGACCTGAATTTGTTTTTGCTTCTTTCTTGCTTCAGCTTGTTTTTTACTCAGTTCAAAGAGAAACTTACCATAATCCATAATACGACAAACAGGGGGTTTGGCTGTTGGAGATATTTCCACCAAATCCAATCCGCTTTCTTCTGCTGCCCTTAACGCTTCTCGCGTTGATACAATTCCTGCCTGGTTACCATCGACATCAATTAAGCGTACCTCAGGTACAGTGATCTGTTCATTAATTCGTGCGCGATCATTTTCACGCTTAGTTGGTGCACTAATGGTTTAATCCTCCAGTTCGTTTATTTATATTGATCCTTTACGGATAATTTCTTGCGTTAAGGTATCACAAATTGTATCTATTGTCATCACACCCAGGTCAATGCCATCTCGAGTGCGAACAGCTACCTGACAATTTTCAACCTCTTTATCGCCAACAACCAATAAATAAGGAATTTTTTGTAAAGTATGCTCGCGAATTTTAAATCCAATCTTTTCATTTCTCAAGTCAAAATTGGCGCGAATCCCTCTTTTTTGCAAAGTTTTCCTCACTTTTTCGGCATACTCATTCTGCTTCTCACTAATAGTAAGCACAATCGCTTGCACTGGGGATAACCATAATGGCAATTTACCTGCATAATGTTCGATTAATATTCCCATAAATCGTTCGAAAGAACCCAAAATGGCTCTATGCAACATCACCGGTGTTTGCTTGCTTCCATCTTCAGCAACATAGCTTGCTTCAAGGCGTGCAGGCATAGAGAAATCCACTTGAATCGTTCCGCACTGCCAAATTCTACCTAAACAATCAGAGAGAGAGCATTCAATTTTAGGTCCATAAAATGCTCCTTCTCCAGGCGCATCCACCCACTCAATATTTCTTCCCTGCATAGCCAGTTTAAGGGCGGTTTCCGCCTTATCCCAAACGTCATCTGAACCGACTCGTTTTTCAGGGCGCAAAGCCAATCGGTATTTTATTTCAGTAAACCCAAAGTCCTTATATACGGATTGCACTAACTCCAGCATCATAGCCACTTCAGATTGAATCTGATCCTCAGTGCAAAAAATATGAGCATCATCCTGCACCATATTGCGTACCCGCATCAACCCATGCAGCGCGCCTGATGGCTCACAGCGATGACAATTTCCAAACTCAGATAGTCTGAGAGGAAGATCCCGGTAACTTTTCAAACCATGATTATAAATTTGAACGTGGCAGGGACAGCTCATAGGTTTTACTGCATAATGTCGATTCTCTGTTTCGGTAACAAACATTTCATCTCTAAAGTTCGCCCAATGACCTGATTTCTCCCATAACGATCTGTCTACTAATTGCGGTGTTCTAATTTCCTGATAGCCAAAATCGACCAGGCGATTTCGCATGTAATGCTCTAGCTCTTGATAAATAGTCCATCCTTTGGGGTGCCAAAAAACCATTCCCGGAGCAATATCCTGGAAATGAAACAAATCCAGTGCCTTGCCTAATTTACGATGATCACGTTTTTCTGCTTCTTCCAAACGAAACAAATATTCTTCCAGGGATTTTTTATCAGCCCAGGCAGTGCCGTAAATTCGCTGCAACATTTCGTTATTTGAGTCACCACGCCAATAAGCGCCAGCTACTTTTGTCAATTTAAATGCTTTTAAAAACCCAGTGGAGGGGACATGTGGACCTCGACACAAATCTTCAAAATCACCTTGCCTATATAGAGAGAGCGCTTCATTTTCGGGTATATCAGCAATAATTTTTGCCTTATATTCTTCGCCTAAATCCTTAAAATATTGTATTGCTTCATTTCTAGGTAATTCTCGACGAGTGATCGAAAGATTAGCCTTTGCCAGCTCATGCATCTTCGCTTCGATTAAACTCAAATCATCGGGAGTAAACGAGCGCTCAAAAGCAAAATCATAATAAAACCCGTCTTCTATTACAGGACCTATAGTCACTTGAGCGGATGGAAATAAGGCTTTTACAGCCTGAGCTAATAAATGAGCGGTAGAATGCCTGATTATTTCAAGACTGTCTTCATGTTTCTCGGTTACGATAATCAAAGAGCAGTCTTCTTTTATAAGATAGGATGTATCCACCAAGACGCCATCGACACGGCCTGCTATCGCTGCTTTAGCTAATCCAGGGCTAATGTGATGTGCCACATCATAAATAGTGAGTGGCGCTTCAAAATGTTTTACATTTCCATCTGGTAATTTAACATTTGGCATAATCTTATCCGTCTTTCCATCTTTCAGGTTCTTGTTAAAAAAAAACCCTGCATGGCAGGGTTCAAACCTTTAATAATTCAGTGCAGTAGTTTACCAATTTAGGGATTCTACTAGAAATCCAGGAATTATGGTAGGCACGAGTGGGATCGAACCACCGACCACCACCATGTCAAGGTGGTGCTCTACCACTGAGCTACGTGCCTATAATTCAACCTGAATGAAAATTGGCATGAATTATACACATAAGATTCATGGAAATGCAATCATCCAAATCATATCATTTTTATCTAATGAAAAAGCAAGATAACATGACATTAAAATTTTGGATGAGCATGGCCTATCAATCTTGCCTTTTAACTCTTTTGCAAATGCAACCCTTCTCAACTAAACCGCAAAACACTCTTGCTTTCCCCAAAATGCATTAGTGAAAGAATAAAGAGCACGAAAAGCTAATTCCAACTCTCTTGGGAACAAGGTAAAATGATAAAGCGTCCGTTAGCATTTAAAACATTATGTGGTTTAAAATCATACATTCCCATGTAGAAATAGCTATTTATGCCAAACCGAACGCCAAGAAATCAAAACTCATGGCCATTTCTGATGACAGGCTGCATATTGCGCTCCATGCCAAACCGCAAGAAGGGGAAGCGAATAATGAGCTTTTATTCTTTATATCCCAATTTTTCAAAATTCCAAAAACACAAATCGAGCTAATTAAAGGAAAAAGCAGCCGTCATAAGCTAATAAGATTACCCTTATCAGAATCTGTTTTCTGCTTTCTAAATAATCCAAAAATCTAGAACATATCACCCTTTAAAACTTAGAAATGGCCCGAATGAAGGGGTTCATTCAAGCCATGCAATGCGAGGTTAACCGCTATGGTTAAACCACTTGGACTACCCGGTGATACTTGTTCCTTCAAGTAACATCAGCGTCCGATATTTGGACTTAAAGAAACGTGTTATAACGTTTCAATACCCATTATAATCATTTAACACCAAAAATCAACCAATGATTTCCAGTAGAAACAATTTGTTTCCATTTAATGGATATATTTGCAGGTTTAACTACCCTTTGCTACACTTTTGTCACTTTTTAATATCTTAAAATTATTACTCCAATATGGAAAAAGTTAACTTGACAAAACAGTTTGCTTACCGCTTGCGTGATGCCATGATTGCAGCAGGGCATAATTCTCAACGCTCTCCATCAGGAGTATGTATTCATAAATTAGCTGAAATGACAGGTTACTCTTTGCAAATATGCAGAAAATACCTTCGTGGAGAGGTCATTCCCGATCCAGTCAAGCTGATAGAAATTGCATCGAAACTAAATGTTTCACCAGGATGGCTTCTGTTTGGTGAAACCCATAATGATCCTGGAACATCTAAGGAACACATCACGATAAGCAAAAGTTTACTCCATCATATTTTTACAAAAGCAGCTTGTCTATATAACCGTGAGCTTGTGGAAGATGATGTGTCTGACTTTTTGATGGATTTGATTAATGACATTAGTCTCATCAATGCCACCGAAGAACAGTCCAAAAAAATAATTGATTTGGCTATCTCTTCAGTGAGCCATTTTAGACACTCGCAAAGAACGTAGAGTAAGAAACTTTCATGGAAAATAGCCCAAAAGAGATAGTGCTCCACTCTCAACTTTTAGAGAACTTTTTCGCCTTTAAAAGTAAAGTATCCAATGTCTTTAGAGACGTATTGGGCATATATGACTTTCATTCATATTTCCTTAATGCGTATTACAGGACACAATCAATTGCTGCCCCTATCCTCTACTCCTGCCATGGAATGTAACTTATTTAACAGTTTTCTTTAGCAACATGAGCTAACCTATAATCCCAAGTGATTTAAATTATGTACTCAAGGCGATTGGCACACACTTTAATAATGTAAAACACTATGATGAGCTATATTATCTTGACCAAATTAAACATGGTTTTCCCATCGCTTTCTCCCTTGCTACCAAGATAAATGAAAATTATGTGATTTATTCAATAGCAAGCCACAAATCTTATGCCTTTACTCGTGAGTTATTTTCTACTCATCAAGAAGATTTTTAAAAAACAGGGCCATATTGCTCCAATTTGCTGCATCCATTTTTTAGTTATTATGAAGATTTTCCTTCTCAATATTTAATTTTAAACTCACACTGAATAATAAGAATCCACCCCGACTTTATAATGAATTACTTGATTTTTAAAGAGCTCGATAATCTACGTACGTACCTCAATTTTTTCGAAGCATTTTGTGCGCATTTTATGTCTATCTCTAAAACTCAGTGCTTCATAGAGAGTCGGTCATTTGCCCAGAGACGCCTGATTAGGAATAGAAATATTCTGGTCTACACTCAGCGAACCTGATACTGCTTTTGGTTTCCCGAGCAAGCTCAGTTTTATTAAACTCTCCTTAATTTTACAATCGAGAATATCTGTTGCCAATTCAAGTGACGTCTTAGGGATTTTGTGTTTTAAAGTGTATTCATCCGAATCCAGCACTTTATACCTTGATATATTGCGAAGAAGGCTTTCACTTGCTGTTTTATCCACATTGGTGTGTCTATTTTCAGTCAAAAACTGGAAGGCCTTGTTAATTTGCTCTTCCTCACCCACTCTTGAGTATTTTCCACACAGAGTATCCAGGTTATACACATAAGTTAATGGGCTTTGAAAAGGATCATGCCCATGAACATACGTGACAAAATAGCCATTGTATTTTCCTGGTCGAGCATTCTCTACTTCTTTGCTTTCATTCCAGCGATTCCATACTAAATAAATTAACGGCGATGCGTTTCTCTCTTCATCAGTCATATTGGTTGGATCGTTAATTTCATTATTCTCAAATAACAAATGCAGCATGTTGTTCTTCATATAAATTTGCAATTGGGCATTAAGTTGGTCTATGGTTTCAGCCAATGCTTCTTTGGTGGAATCATTATAAGTGACACCCAACTGAGACGCTGCCATTCGAATGCTATCAAAGCGTATGGGAGCATGGCTATACAAGGTAATACCATCCTCGCTTAGAGAGTAATCAATAATTTTTAAAGTTGGTTTATAAGCTCTCTCAACTAAACTTCTCAATTCCTCCTCAGTAATGACACTTTGCTCCAGTAATAATTGGAGACCCCAGAATGATTTAATTTGTATATCCCCAATATAACCTTTGGGTTTAAATGGTTGACCGACTACAAGTTTTTCATAAGCATGAATAAACTCGTACCCATGATTGGATAAAATGATCTTGATTGCAATCTGATTTTGATAAAGGAAGTCCAGTATTCTTAAAGTGAAATAATCACAACTCCCCCGATCGGCCACCTCATCACCCAGCAATCGAATAAGCGTTTTAATATCATTAATTTCTATCTGCGTCATGAACTTATTAAATCGCTCAATACATGATGGCAGCCTTGTTTTCAACCCACTTAATTTTTCTTCCAGGCCAGCTTTACTCTTTTCAGCCATTTGTAAATTGGCCTCTATTGGCTTCTTAAGTTGCAATAATGATTGAGAAAACTCTTTCTGATGGTCTGTCGCAAGTGATAATTTTTGCTCAATGTCTAAAATTCTTTGCTGTGCGTTAGTTATTTTTATTTGTATCAATTGAAGAAGCGTACGAATTTCCAAATATTCTTGAACCATATCGTCATATTGTTCATAAATTGTTACAAATTGCTGGTAAGCTTCGTGGAAATTGATAATTTCTGTTTTAAATTTAATTATTTTATGACGGAAAAGAAAATGGATAAGCTTGATTGCATTGCCATGCAAGTCGCCCAGTGAAATGGAACCTAAATTATCTTCGAATTCATTAGGATAATTGTATATATCGATATTCTTGTTAATGAGACGTTTTGGCATTCCCTAGTCCATGTAAAAAACTCCCCTTCAAAATAAGGGCATACTCAAAGTCGACAATAACAAATATTCACTTTTCATGTAATAACATGGAAGTATTAAATTCATACAATGAACTCCCACTTTAATTACCCTGGAATAGCAGCAAACAAGCTAAATTATTGAACAATTTTTATGGGTTTGGGGAAACATGAATCTTCATATCTATTCCCATTAAACAATCATCTAACCAAAAAACCTATCTGCTATACTTAAACAAGGAAAATAATAGTCAGAGAAAGGAATGAGATTATTATCTTTTAAAAAATCCAAAATTGTTTCAATTGGAACTGAATTGGAGTTTCAGATTATTGATTGCAGTTCATTGTCTCTGGTTTCTCGTTCAAAAGAATTGATGAGAGCCTTAAAAGACATGCGCTATCGCGACCAAATTAAGCCAGAAATTACGCAAAGCATGATTGAAATCAATTCATCAATTCATCAATCCGCTAAAGAAATGTATGACGAACTGTTAGAGCTACAAAAAATTTTAGTAGAAACTGCTGCAAGCATTGATATTGCTTTTTGCGGCGGAGGGACACACCCATTTCAACAATGGACCATGCAAAAAATTTTTCCATCGAAACGATTCAAAAAAAAATTTAACCAATACCGTTATCTCAGCAAGCGCGCTACTGTTTTTGGACAACATATTCATATCGGCTGCCCAACAGGAGACGATGCTATTTATTTAACTCATGCCTTGGCAAGATATGTCCCTCACTTTATTGCAATCAGCGCTTCATCGCCTTTCTATCTGGGTATTAATACAAATTATTGCTCATCACGCTCGACTATTTTTAATGCTTTTCCATTAAGTGGTGTCATTCCCTATCTGAGAAATTGGCAAGAATTCTCTGATTATTATCGCAAAATGTATCGTTGGAAAATCATTGAAAATATGAAAGACTTTTATTGGGACATTAGACCAAAACCAGAACTTGGTACAATAGAAATAAGAGTCTGCGACACCCCTTTAACTCTTAGAAAATCGATTCTTATTACTGCTTATATTCAAGCATTGGCACTCTATCTCCTCGAAGAAAAATCTGTCCAGCTGTCTCATGATTTATACTATGTCTATAATTACAACCGGTTCCAAGCCAGCAGACATGGTCTGGAAGGAGAATTAACTGTCACTGATAAAGACAGACCCATACCTATCATGGATGACATTCTTGAAACAATAAAAAAAATTGAACAATACATTAATGGACTTGGAAACAGCGAATATATTGAGGAACTGTATAGTGACGTCATCAATAAACAAAATGATAGCGTTCTCATAAATAAAATTTATAAACAAGATGGCTCATTTAGCAAGCTGGTAGCAGCACAATGCGAACTATGGTTAAGTGATTCAAAGGATAGGAAATGGATGACACAACCTTCTTAAGTACGAAAGAAAAAATCCTGGAAATCAAACCATTAATGGAAAGTGCTTTCGGCAATATTCTAGGGTATCAAGAACTGGAGAATATGTTGGCAATCTGTACACTTGTACCATTTTCCAACAATCAAATCTTGTTTCATCAAGGGGATAGAATAAAAGGCATTTACATCATTATAAAAGGAACTGTTGATCTTATTGCCAGAACCTTAGGCAAAGGAATAACCAAGATAGAAACTTGTCTTGCCAGTGATTTTTTGGGAGAAACCTCCTTTCTCCTCAATGAGCCCAGTGCCACATCAGCGGTTGCTAAGGACAATGTGACATGCTTATTTATCCCTTCTGCCTATTTTGAACTGATGCCGGCATTTTCACCTGAGGCCAAATACAAAATCATGAAAGCAATTGGTTATCAGGCCTGTGGTCGTTTAAAACAATTACACGACAAAATTATTGATTTTATTTCTCATTCTGATATGCAAAGCTTATCTTTTTTGGGGCGAGTCATTCAGACTTTCACACAACCTAAAATACACACCCTGGATGAGAGTGGAGTTGATAAAGACCAAATTTATAAAAAGACTTTATTTAACTCTTTTACTCAAGATGAAACCGATGAATTGCTTGAACACGCGATACCACTAACTGCCAATAAAAATTGCGTATTGATTCACGAGAATGAAACCATACCGGTATGTTATATAGTGATCTATGGGGCGGTTCAGTCCAATGTCATACAAAACAGTAAAATTGCCAAATTGTCTGTTATTGGTCCTGACTCGTTGTTTGCCAGTACGGCCTGTTTTCTGAGTGACACTAAATTTTCAATTACATTTATTACCTGCGAATCAGCAACTTTATTAAAAATATCTGAAGCCGAACTTCAATATTTCCAAAAAAATAAACCCATGATCTGGTACAAATTATTTAATTTGATATGTGGATCTATCATTTCCCTTGCTCGTTCCTTAAAAAAATTGGACGTGCGACTGAACATAGAAAAATATAATCAGTGAGGTACTATGTGCAGAATATTGTCTTACCTTGGGCAACCCACAGTAGTTGAAGAGTTACTTTATAAACCGGATAACTCCTTTATTAAACAGAGTTATCATCCCAAATATTTGCCTTATTTATTAAATCTGGCGGGTTTTGGGTATGGCTGCTTGGGATAGAAATTCAATTAACCCCTTACAAGCTTATGTCTATAAAACATCCAAACTTCCTTTTTACGATGAAAATTTACATAATTTAGCAGAAAAAATAGCACCTCACTGTCTTCTCGCCCATCTACGAGGGGTGTCCTATCATGATAAGCAAGTAGTTACTGATCAAAACGTGCATCCATTTCTCTATCCCGTAACCAGTATTGCTTTAGCACACAATGGTATGCTCCATAACTTTGAAACCATGCGCTATGATCTGCTGAAATATGTTAAAACGGAATACAGAAAATATATTAAAGGAACTACAGATAGTGAGTGGATCTATGCTGTTTTTCTTTCTCAATTAGAAAATCCCAAGGGTCATTTTGATGCCTCTGAAATCATAAATGCTGTAATTGCCACTTTAAAAATTTTAAAAACGGTACGCCAACAAAACAACATAGTCATTAACTCACCAGTTAATCTTTTTTTAACCAATGGTGATTTTATTGCCGCGACTCGATTTTGTTTGGATTACGGCTGGAAACCCAAAGACGCTACTCAATCGACACATTTCACCTATCATTCACTATGGTACACTTATGGAGAACGATATGGATTTTATGAAAATGAATATAAAATGAAAGGGGGAACCATTAATTCAAGCATTATTATTGCGTCTGAGCCATTAACTGAAAACACAACAACCTGGCTTGAGGTCCCCGAATATACTTTGATTTTTGCGAATCAAGTCGATGGTGAAATCAAAATTACTTCCCAGGATATTAACATTTGAAATGCTCCATATTTAGCATCCCAAGACGCTTTCTCATCATCTCCTTGTGCCTTTCTCATCACTTCATTCCAAAATTTTCCGGTAATACAGAAAGCAAGAAAGGTAATTGAATGCCCCGCTCAAGTGCCTAAAACAAGGTGTCCAACATTCTGTTTTCATAAGGTAGAAAATCGGCATTCCACTTGATACGATTCATTAAATCGGGATTAGCAATAAATGGCCTTCCCAAAGCAATTAAATCGTATTTTTTATTTTGAATATCTTTTCTTGCCTGGTGAAGCGTATAGCTACCGCTGGCAATTAAGGTTCCTTTAAAATGAGCTCTCATAAATTCTGTCATCGTTTTGAACCCTAATTCTTTGAATTGAATACCGTCATCAAAATTACCTGTATGCACATAAGCTATTCCATAGTGATTCAATTCTTCCAATACATATCGAAATACCATGGCATCTCGCTCATCTCCGACAATTTCATTAAGATAAGCTCCGGGAGAAAGGCGCAATCCTACAGATTGCCCACCTATTTCATTGATACAGGCTTTTACCACTTCCAGCGCAAATCGCCCCATATTCTCTGGATATTGTCCATACTGATCATGACGTTGATTGGTATGGTAATGTAAAAACTGATCAATCAAATAACCATTGGCACCATGAATCTCAATGCCATCAAACCCGGCTATCATCGCTCTTCTTGCAGCCAACGCATAGTTTTGGATTAACTCATTAATTTCCTCTAATGTAGCCGCCCTTGATTTTCCATAATAAAGATCATCGGCACGCCGGACCTTACCTGTCATCATCGTTTCTGAAGCAGAAATCGGTAAGTTACCATGTAAAAAAATCGGATGAGATACCCTGCCAACATGCCAAATTTGCAAAAATATTTTCCCTCCCCGTTCATGCACAGCATCAGTTACCATTTTCCAACCGTCAATATGGGTTTGCGTAAATATTCCTGGAGCATTGCTATAACCCTGACCATCAGGGCTAATAATAGTGCCTTCTGTAATAATCAACCCGGCATCAGCCCTTCGAGCATAATAATCTGCCATCTGCCTGGTTGGACTGAAATCATCGTTAGCCATATTACGAGTCATAGGAGCCATAATGACTCTGTTTTTTAGTGTAATTTTATCATTAAGCTGATAAGGACTTAAAATTAAATCGGAGTTAACCATGATAAATCTCCTGCATGTCATAACAATACATTGGAATATCGCAAATATTCGATTTATTCAAGCAAAATTTTTTAAATCATAACTTTCAATTCATTTATAAATTCATTAATTAGGCTTGCATTCGCCTTACAATAGGTCCACTGTCCTCTACGCTCAGTGAATATCAAACCAGCTTGCTGTAATTGTGATAAATATTGAGATACCGTGGATTGAGATAAGCCTGATTTTTTTTCTATTAAGCCAACACAAACACCATCTTTGCTCACATCACAGTGCGACGAACTGAAATGTTTATCTGGCTCTTTTAGCCATCTGATTATCTGTAGTCGCTTTTCATTAGAAAGCGCTTTTAATATATTTATTACGTTCATATTTTAATTATATCGTTTTATTGCGATATGTCAATTTAGTGATTACCCATGGTCATGTGTGTTGAAATTTCAAATAACCTGCCCGATACCAACACTAAAAATAAGAC
The DNA here is from genome assembly GCF_000008485.1 of Legionella pneumophila subsp. pneumophila str. Philadelphia 1. Taxonomy (NCBI): domain Bacteria; kingdom Pseudomonadati; phylum Pseudomonadota; class Gammaproteobacteria; order Legionellales; family Legionellaceae; genus Legionella; species Legionella pneumophila. Next base: position 3,076,428 of record NC_002942.5, read on the forward strand.
GAATGAGAGAGATAAATGCTCAATATGGGTATTTTGAATATTACCCCTGAAACAGTTCGTGCGACAAATAGTATTGCAGAAGAGCTTGTTGATTTAACTATTTTACACTCTCAAAATTTATTTTAAGAGCCTTTAAAATCTATTTTCATTCAGGCAATTTATCAAAACTTTTCATGACGGATTCATTAAACTCTTTCATTACATCACTTTCATAAAAATCTTTTTTAAATTCTTCATCCTGAATATCAACCATTTTAACCAATGCGTCCAAGCTCTTGATTGCTTCATTTATTTCTTCAGATAATTTTGATAATTTTTGAAAATAAACTTCTTTATCATCCCCATTATAAGATGAAGGATCATTTATTTTCATATCGACTTCGCTTTTCATTTCCCTGAGCTTTCTATCCAATTGAATGATACTCTGGGGCGTATTTGCATCAAAATGAGTTAATTCTTCTTGCGATTGATTATCGATCGTATTATTCATCAATTTGCTCCTGCCAAAATAATTAAAACCTTACTATTAAATTCTAGTCGAAGTACAGCATTTCTTCATTTGTACTATTAGTGCTATCATTGTCTTTTTAAATAGCAGCAAATCATATGTTACTTCATTATCTTTTTATTGTGGGGATTTGTGTAGAGGCGATTACAGGAGCCCTGGCAGCAGGACGTAAAAAAATGGATTTTTTTGGGGTGCTACTTATTGCGTCAATCACTGCACTGGGAGGAGGGACTGTAAGGGATACATTATTTAACACCTATCCACTGACCTGGGTAGCTCACCCGGAATATCTTTTATATACCTCAGTATGCGCTTTTCTAACTATTTTTATTGCTCATTCACTGGTTAGAATAATGAAAGTATTCTTAATTCTTGATGCCCTTGGTCTCTCAACTTTTGTTATTATTGGTACACAAAAAGTTCTCGCCCATGGTATGCCACCAAGTGTTGCAGTAATCAGTGGAATGATTACCGGGATTTGCGGGGGAATGTTGCGAGATATTTTATGTAATGACATTCCTCTGGTTTTAAGAAAAGAATTATATGCTGTTATTGCCCTGGCTGGTGCGCTTCTGTTTATAACATTAGACTATTTTCATATCCCTCATAATTTAAATATCATTATCACTTTGTTATGCATTTTTACCGCACGCTTATTGGCTATTTTTTTTCATATTGAAATTCCAATTTTTGATTACTCAGAGAGTATAAAGAGGAGAAAAAAATAACGTTTTTTTTCACTAAAACACTTAAATAATGATGTTAATCTCTTAGAGATACCCCATGATATTTTGCCTCTGAAAAATGGCACGCTGTTTTGCAAATGCGGCTTCCTGCATGTATAAGGAAGATCCCTCTTCCTACTGGGGATGAAATTAAAGAAAATATACTTTTGCCATGAAAAACCTATGCTATTTCAGCCATATATTTTCTCGCTAAGCCAATTCTCTAACCTCAATGATGCTTATTTCTTCTACAGGGACATCTGCATGACCATTTCGTTGGCCTGTTTTCACTTTAGCAATAGCATCAACCACATCCATCCCTTCAACTACTTCTCCAAATACGCAGTAACCGTAACCTTGAGGATGGTCGCCACTGTAATTCAGAAAACCATTATCTGCAACATTAATAAAAAATTGGGCTGTTGCAGAATGGGGATCCATTGTCCTCGCCATTGCGATGGTTCCACGTTTATTAGGTTTCGCTCCTTTTGCTTCATTTTGAATTGGAGAGGCAGTTGTTTTTTGCTCCATATTTGTATTCAAACCGCCGCCTTGAATCATAAAACCATCGATAACACGATGAAAAATCGTGTCATTATAAAAACCTTTACGCACATAATTTAGGAAGTTTTCTGCAGTTAATGGGGTATTTTCTGTATCTAATTTGATATGAATATCACCCATGGATGTAGAAATTAAAACCATTATTTCACCTCTTAATATTAAATAATTTAGGAATTTATTATCAAATGACGCATGTGATTACAAACATCATGCAAAACATGAACATTATGGATGCTTGCCAAAGCAGTAAATAAATTAGCTTTTTGTTTTGATAAATGATGCAAATAGGATCTTGAATAATTAAGACAAGTATAACAAGAACAACTCTCCATAACAGGTGCCAAATCATCAGCAAAACATGATTTCTTTATTTGAATTCGTCCATTTTCATGTTCGCTTTGAAATTTTAGCCAATTCCCTTCTCTTACCAATTTACCACAATATAAGGCACCATGTCGGGCATTACGTGTTGGTGCAACACAATCAAACATATCGATACCTTCCGCCACCACATCCAACAGATCTTGAGGTGACATTCCAACTCCCATAGTATAACGTGGCTTATTGCCCGGAAGATACTCATACACCCAACGAATGACTTCCACTGTAGTATCCATATCAAAGCCTACAGTTTCTCCACCTATTGCAATACCATCCGTATTCATTGCAGAAACAAAATCAGCACTTTCTCGACGTAAATCTTGAAAAACTCCTCCTTGCACAATGCCAAATAAAGCTTGTTTATATCCGTATCGAGAGTTGGGATATTGTTGATGGTAGTCAATCGATTGTTTTAGCCATCTGTGGGTCCGCAACATGATTTGACTTACTTCATCCTTGGAGCAGCTGTCAGGAGTACACTGATCAAATGCCATTATAATATCGGCACCAATTATTTTCTGGGTCTCCAGAGACATTTCCGGGGTCATATGGATAATCCCCTTACTGCCAGGCAATTTAAAATGAGCACCAGATTCATCTATAGAACAAATTTCCTTGTTCTTCGATAAACTAAAAACTTGAAAACCACCGCTGTCTGTTAGCATAGGTCCATGCCACCCCATAAAGCGATGCATCCCCCCTGCATTTTCTATCACCTTCATGCCAGGCGCACACAACATATGATAGGTATTACCGCCCAGAATAATTTGAGTACCCGCAGCAGACAGTTCTGACGGCATCATGTTATTGACCCCTGCACGGGTTCCAACTGGCATAAATACCGGAGTTATAAATTCACCATGAGGCGTAACCACACGTGTAACACGAGCTTTGGTACCCGAATGCTGGTACAGTACTTCACATGAAAAAGTGTTCATTCGCAGAAACGGCAAGATAAAACAAAGAATGATAACGAAAGCACGCGTTTAATGCCAGGAATTAATTGATCGTTCGGGTTCGAAAAAACAGAAAAAGCCCCATTATCGCCATAAACAGAAAATACATGGCAGCCCACCCAGGCATAGAAATTCCAAACATAGTCCAGGTCACTTCAGCACAATCCCCTGCTCCCCAAAATAGGGCTTTAGCAACAGTTTGCCATGGAAAATACTGAATTAATACATCAAGCCCAGGCATGCAAGCAGGAGCTTGATCTGACGGTAAAGATTGCAACCACAATTGCCTTAAAGAGAAATACAAACCGGCACACGCAACCAGAAACTGCATCAAGCTTACTATATGCGCTTTTTTCAAGGTTCCCAGAGACAACCCCATTAACCCTAACAAAATAAATACACAAATTCGCTGCATCAAGCACAAAGGACATGGTTGTAGTCCAACAGCATATTCAAGGTAAAACGAAGCGAATATTACCAATAAAGTAATAATTACCTGAAAAGATTGTATTTTTCTGTAAGTAAGCTTTTTCATGATTTCGGCAACATATATTGTATCGCGGCTTTTAATTCAGCATCAGAACAGTCCATACAAGTACCTTTTGCTGGCATGGCATTCAACCCCTTGATTGCAGAAGCGAGTAAATCATCTATTTTCTTACTTGCCAAACGAGGTTTCCAATCGGCCTCCGATTGAAACTTGGGCGCCCCTGCCAATCCATCTCTATGACATACGGAGCAATATTTATCATATATATCTTGGCCTGGTTCTTTTTTGCTCTTGGAATCAACAACAGTCGTTTTAGTCGCTCCAGCTTCTATGTTATTCCCCTGCTCCTCTTGAACTCGAACTTTCCCAACCGGTTGAATTCTTTGTAAAATTTGTTGCTCATCCACCTCGTCCATTGCAAAAAGCATGATTGAAAAAAAAGACAAGATCAGCGCAATATTCAACCTCATATTTATCCGTCCTCTAATAGTTAATTTAAAAATCATACCGACAAGTGACTTTTTTTTCCAGAAAGATTTCAATAGGCCCAATGATTTATAAAATCATTAGCTGAATACTTAGACTTTTACTGAAAAGATCCTTCCACTATCAGCCATTGTGCTAAACTGCACACAAGGGAAAAGAATCTGAGTTATGGATGAGCAATACAGAATACCAAACAATTGATAACAAGACTCAATATATCAATGGAAAAGAAAAACATCAAAACCATGCTTATCCTGAGTACATCAATCATTCCATGGAAAAATATTACGAGGGACGAGTCAATAAATCCTGGCAAGGGAAACACATACTTAAAGGCAAAACCCCGACTGCAAATTCACTGATTTTTTCGAGCAATGATTATTTAAACATCAGTCAACATCCGCAATTAATTAAAGCGCAAATTGCTGCGATGCAAAAATATGGTAATGGTCAAATGCAATCTGCTGTATTTTTAAATAACAGCTCTTTTTTGCTCAGCCAATGTGAAAAGAAATTCAGTTCCTTTTTAAATTATTCTGCGGCCCTGCTCACTCAATCAGGCTGGAGCGCTAACGTTGGTCTCATACAAACCCTGGCCAAGTACAATACACCAGTGTATCTGGATTTTTATGCCCATATGTCTTTTTGGTCTGGTGTAAAAGCAGCAAGAGCCAAATCTATACCGTTTCTACATAATTCAGTCGATTCACTAAAAAAACGAATTGAGCACCATGGGCCAGGAATAATTGCAGTAGATTCTATTTATAGTACGCTGGGTACGATTAGTCCATTGGCTGACTATGCTGACATTGCAAGAAAATTCAAATGTTTGCTCATCGTCGATGAATCTCATTCATTAGGTACGCATGGTTCGCAAGGCAAGGGGATGGTGGCTAAACTGGGATTATCAAGCCAAATAGACATCATAACAGCAAGCCTGGCTAAAGCCTTATCAGGACGGGGAGGCATCATTACAGGAGATAGGCAACTTATAGAATATATCAGATATTCATCTCTACCCTCTATTTTTAGTTCTGCTTTAATGCCTCATGATTTAGCAGGATTTAGCGCATCATTAGAAATTATTACTCAAGAAGAATGGAGAAGAGCAAAATTACAAACCAATGCTGATTTTTTACGAGAAGCCTTATCATGCGAAGGAATTAATATAGGAAGTAGTGGCTCTCAAATAGTCCCTTTAGTTACAGGCAGCGAGGCTAACACGCTTTGGTTAAGGGATGAGCTAGAAAAAGAAGACATCTTTGGAGCCGTGTTCTGTTCACCCGCCACTCCCAAAAATAAATGCCTGATTCGTTTATCCATCAGCGCGCATCACGAAAAATCGGACTTGCTCAGAGTGATTGAGTGCCTGGTCAGACTTGCAAGAAAAAGACCCGATATTCCTTTGTTTAAGGGTAATTAACACGACTTCTAATTATTGGCGGCTCATTTGAACAGTTAACATTTCAAATAAGAATTATGTGCTCTTTATATAGAATTCCTATTAATTCAGAAACATTTCCTCTGCATCTAACTCTTCCAGGTATTGGTGATAAGAAAGAATTTTATCCAGGCGCACATCGAACAAAACAGCCCCTTGCACATAAGCATAAAAATAGGTTTCATCAGAAACAAATCGGTTGGCAGGAACCAAACAATTCGACCATTCATTCCATTGAGGTGTCACTAAATTAGATTGCCAAAAACAAGGAATTTTTTCTCCATTATGCAATTGGTCCAATACATCTCCACTAGCTCCATTATCCAAAGCCAAATCATAGTGTAACTGCATATCCGCTTCGTTTTTCACGATTAAAAAACTGATGTTGGCATCATCATCCAGCATCAAAAAGCTACCTGAGTTATCGGCCAGATAAAATTCAACGATTCCCTTTTCCCTGCATAAACGCCAGAATAACTCAGCATATTTTTTGTCATGTAAACAATTTGGCGATGTCACCGAAAGCATGCGTACAATCATATCAGACATGCTTTGAAAATATTGTAACTGCAGGTCATGGATGCTTTGAGTAATGAGACTGGCGACATCCGGATCACTCTTTTTGATGTATCTATGAATTAATCCCTCATTAAAAGCAGCGATTGCCAGCTTCTCATCTGCTTGCCCAGTTAATAATATTTTTTTAATATTAGTATCTTCGATTCGCCTGCAAAACTCTAATCCATCCATACCCGGCATTGCATAATCAACAACGACTACTGAAATTTCAGAAAATCGTCGAGAGTTATAAACCTCGGCATGAATAGCAGCCAAATCAAGATTAATGGTATGATTAGTTAGTGGGCAATTTTTTGCTTCTGTGTATTCACTGAGACAACGTTCACTTAATAATTCCAGTTCACAGCGTTTTTGTTTAATACAATCTAAAGCTTCAAAAGGGGAATCAAATACACGGTACGCCAAACCCTCATCCAGCTGCAATACGAAATTGAGCAAGAAATCCCGACTGTCGTCGACAAAAACCGCAGTGCTTGGAAAGTAACAGGTAGGTATTGAGAAATGTTGCATGGCTCCTCCTGAGCAAAACGTTCCAAAGTTATATCCTTTCTATGAACTTCAAATAACCTGTGGCTCCATCATCAGAACCTGGCTAACTTGTGAATAAAGTAACATGATTGTTTATTATAACCAAATTATTTAGGTTTTATATTCACCGGGCTTTTTGGAGTAAGTATTCAAAATAAGCGCTCTTAAAATCAAAGCTCAAAATTAGACAAGTTATTGAATATAAGTCTATATTATTAAATAAGTACCTTATCTTAGCTAAGAAATCAAAAAAGGATATTGATATGGCTAATTCACAAGAATTTAACCAACCCCCAGTGGATGAGTTAAAACGAAACTGGGGATGGATTTTAGGATTTGGAATATTTTTCCTTATCCTTGGCTGTGTTGGTCTTGGAATGGTAGTTGGTCTAACCTTGGTAAGTATGTTCTTTTTCGGTGCCTTATTAATTGTTGGGGGAATAAGTCACATTATAGACGTATTTAAATACAAAGAGTGGAAAGGAATGATATGGCAGGCGCTTATTGCAGTGTTGTATATTGCAGCGGGATGCATTGTTTTGTATGACCCGTTTTTAGCATCTACTCTAATCACAGCTTTTCTGGCAGCGGTGCTTATTGTAATTGGTTTAACAAGAATGATTATGGCTTTTGCCTTAAAAGATTCCACAGGATGGGGATGGTTGTTATTGGCCGGAATCACCGCCATTATTCTTGGGATATTAATTCTAATGCAATGGCCAGTTAGCGGGCTGTGGATCATTGGGCTTTTTATCGCGATTGAATTGATCGTCACTGGTTGGACATATATTTTTATCGCTATCTCAGTAAAAACGGCCAAACTCTAGCAGAAGAGAATCACAGGAGCTCTCTAACTCAATACCATCCTTACGTCTTTTAAGACGAATGATGGTATGTTCAACAGAAAACCAATTTTAAACCGAGCCTGGAAAACTCAGTATAAACAAAGCGTATTCGCCCTCTTTAGATTCACAAACAATATCACCACCAAACGCATTCATAACTAATTTACAAAATGATAAACCAATGCCTGTTCCCATAAAGGTAGTAGTATAGAAATGATTAAATAATCGATTTAATTGTTGTTTGCTCATCCCTTTTGCTGTGTCTTTAAAATACAAATAATGATACTTATCGCCAGATTCAGTCCAAATATTAATCTCCCCACGCTGTGCCATTGCGATAACATAAAGTGCATTTTTTATTAAATTAAATAAAATATGCTGCATTAACAACTTAGAGCCTTTAAATTGAAAATCACCAGTCCATGTGATTAATGTTCTTTCTCTTGGTGACTGAAATGGGTATCTGGTAATAGCCTCAGACAAACATTCTGCTATAGAACAAGTCTCTAATATGCAATTTTGCAAAATATTATCGCGACTTGCCTTGACTAATAACATATCAATGATCGTATTAGCATAATCAATTTCACTAACAATTCGATTGCTGACTCCCCCAAGCTGTAATAACAATCTGTCACGTAAAGGTGAGGATATTAACTCTTGTTTTTTAGCCAATTGGTAACCATCAATCAATCTTGGCAAATATTGGACTAAAGCTTGAGCGCCGCTCTTTATTCCTAACAATGGTGAACGCAATTCATGGGCAATCATGCCTGCAGCAGCAGCCATGCCAGCCAATTTTTGTTGTTGCAACATGGCTGTTTTATAATTTAAAGTAGAACCTGCAATAATGGTAAATATGATCACCAATGTCATTTGTATATGCTCTTCTCCAAAATACATTTGCGGAGAAACAAGATAATAACTTACAAGGGCTAAACTAAACCCCAGTATCAACACAATGGATAAACTCAATAAATCAACGAGCAATACAAGTAAAAATACACCACACAACAAAGACATCGCAGAAATAACGCTTGCTTGATTCATTAAAAATAAAAAAGTAAAAAAATATGGCAAAGTAAACAAAAGAGTTAAAAACCAATACCAAGATAAATATTGCTTCCATTTTAATGGCCAATAAGGAGTAAGCATCAATCCCAAACCTAAAAGGCTTCCAATAAGACGGAGTGGCAGGTTTTCATAAGGCTGAGGCAACCAGAAAGCCCAAATAACATAAAATAAAGGAAATCCCACAAAAGCTATCGCGCCTACTGCAACCAATTGATGAGCAGAATTAGACAAACTACGCTGCATTGATTCATCTAAATGTTTCACTATTTTTTTTAGTTGTGACATTTCTTATCCTTAAATCCAGCTAAAAAACGCCCCTGATTTTCAGCGCTTTATCTACCAGAAAAGCCTATCATAAAATATAGGGATTGTGCATGGGATATGCTCTATAGGACTTACACAAAGCTCCAAGGTCGAGGCAAAAAAAATTTTTAATAAGGAGCTTAGATAAGCTATAGTTATTTGATTGTTAAATGACTATAAATGACAGGATTAAAAAATTTTTTAGCAAAGAAATTGGGGGTTGGCACTATAAACCAATTCTCAAACCGGTAGGAATGCTCATTTATAAATCAATTGCCCGACAAGATTTGCGTACCTATTATCTCAATGGGGTTCTTTTTAAATTAGAATCAATGTTATGATCTTTACCCAAAGAACATATACCGTCTATTCCATGAGCGCAAAAATTATACGAATCGCAACGAGGCAGAGCCCGCTTGCACTATGGCAGGCTAATCATGTACGGGAAATGCTTGTAAAGCAATGGCCAAATCTAAGCATTGAATTATTACCCATGATAACCTCTGGCGATCGGTTTCTTAAAGATAAATTATTATCCGCAGGAGGGAAAGGGTTATTTGTTAAAGAGTTAGAAGAAGCATTATTGGATAAAAGAGCGGACTTGGCTGTTCATTCGACTAAAGACATGCCAGCACAACTTCCGGATGGCCTCTTGTTGACCGCCATTTGCAAAAGAGATAACCCTTTTGACGCTTTAATAAGTCCCCAATTTAAAAGTCTTGCTGCTCTCCCCAAAAACGCGATTATTGGTACATCAAGCCTTAGACGTCAATCTCAACTATTGGCTTACAATCCCAATTTGCAAATCAAAACATTAAGAGGAAACATCCATACAAGACTCAGCAAACTGGAGTCAGGAGAGTATCAAGCCATTATTCTTGCTGCCGCAGGCTTGGAAAGAATGGGCTTGGCACATCACATCACCCAACTCATACCCGATGACATTATGCTGCCTACTTGTGCTCAGGGCGCTTTATGTATTGAGTGCCGAACTGACGATTTGGAAATCCAGGAGCTGGTTCATGGCTTAAATGATCCAATTTCTGCTCTTTGTGTCCATACTGAGCGACGCGTCAACGCAAAATTAGGAGGCAATTGCCATATACCCTTTGCTGTTTATTGTACCATTACTGAGGAGAAACTCCTCCTTTTGAGAGCAAAAGTACTTAATATGGATGGTTCTCAAATGATTGATGATGAGCAACAAGGGAAAATTGCAGAAGCTGAAGTCATTGCAGACAGGTGTACCGAGTCATTAATGACTAAAGGTGCAATGTCCTTATTAAGTACGATACCATCATGACCAAATCACTTAATGGTCTTCGCATATTAAACACCAGACCCAGGGAGCAAGCACAAGTGCTTAATAAAAAAATTATCGAGTCTGGCGGAATACCCATCGACTGCCCCACGATGGAAATAATGGCGTCTGAAACCAATTGGATAAATAATTTGCCTGATTTGACCTCAGTAAATCAGGCCATTTTTGTCAGTACAAATGCCGTTCGTTATTTCATGATGGAACTGGCTTCCAAAAACATCAATTGGCCAAATAGCATCCGGGTAACTGCTATAGGTAAAGGCACCTCCAGAGTACTCAATGAATTCAATATCCAGGTTAGTGATGTCCCCGAATTACCTGACAGCGAGCATTTACTGACTCTCAATTCGTTGCAACAAATAAGAAATCAGACGATTCTGCTTGTGAAAGGAGAAGGAGGCAGGCAACTGATTGAAGAATATTTAATGCTGAAGGGAGCGAAACTATGTCTTCTGTCAGTCTATAAACGAGTCATGCCAGCCATCGACCAAGAATTTATTAATTCTCTGTGGCGCGATGACCTGGTGGACATTATACTGTTAACAAGTGAGCAGTCCATACATAATCTTTTTAAAATGTTTAGCATAGAGGGGCAAATGTGGTTACAAAACAAACCTTGCCTGGTCATTAGTGACCGACTTGCAAAGGTAGCTTCTTTATTTGGAATTAAAAAGATTCTTATTAGCCATCCAGAAAGGATGATAGGTGCGTTATTTGACTATAAGGATTAATCCATGGCCAATAGCAATGAAGAACAGAAAAAAACAATTCAACCGCAACAACCATCTAAAGTTGAGCCCGACATCAACCAACAAATGAAAGCCTCTTTCTTCGGTAGTAAATACCTATCCTTAATAATCAGCTTGACATCGCTTTTGGCGTTCCTTGCTATCATCGTCTCTATTTATTCCATTCAATTGGAGAAACAATTTCAAAACCATCAGCTTGTTGAAAACAAAAATTTAACTGATGAATTGGAAAGAATAAAAGTAGAGCAAAATACAGTCCAAAAGCTCCTGGATAACAATGCCAATCATCTTCAGCAAATTCAGAGTGATTTAACAAGCAAAATGGATAGCTTAAATAAAGAATTACAAACAGCTATGAAGCAAAAATTGTATCAAAATAATGATTGGCTTCTTTTAAAGGCACGTTATTATCTTGAATTAGCGCAAATCAATGTTCATTGGAGTGATAATTTTAATACCTCTGTCGCCCTTTTACAGCAAGCTGATGCGCTACTGAAAGGTATGAATATCCCCAAAATATTTACCATTCGCCAGACAATCGCCAAAGAAATTGCCCAATTAAAGTCAATTTCTGTTGTTGATATCACAGGGATATTAAGTCAATTGGATGCGGCCCAAGCGGCTATCAATAATCTTTCTATTCAATCCGTAGTAGATCAACAGGAAGTGCTAAACCATATCACCAAGTCTGAAGAGTCTGGCAAAACTGGATGGCGAAATCGGTTGCAAGACAGTGTGAATTTTCTGGAGAAATTGGTTGTTATTCGTCGCCACAATGAAAATATTCAACCACTTATATCCCCTCTATATGAATCTGCAATAAAAGAGAATATCCGCCTTAACCTTCAGGAAGCGCAGTGGGCTATTTTAAATAATAACCCCGCAGTCTACCAGTTTGCTTTAAACCAGGCCATTGCAAATCTTAAAAGAGTATTTAATGAATCTTCCCAAAACACCGACGTTTTGATTAAGCAATTGTCCACTTTGCAAAATGTAAAATTAACTCAGGAAAAACCTGTCGTAGGACAAGCCATCCCGCTAATCAATCAAATGATTGACAATAAAGAGTTGCTGGTCGATCAAGCAAACAGCAAGAAAGGAGAAAATTAAGAATGATACGAGTTCTGTTTGCTTTTATTATTTTACTGCTCTCTGTGTTCCTTGGTATTCAACTCAATAAGGATCCAGGTTATGTCTTAATAGCTATTAATAACTGGACTATTGAAACTACCTTATGGGTCTCTGTTTTTGGCTTGTTTTTTCTGTTTTTTTTAATCTATGGCCTGGTTCAGTTTTGCAATAAAATTACAAGAATGCCAGGCATGGTCAATAAATGGCACTCACGACGCTTGGCACAAAAAGCTCAAGCCACGACTCGAAAGGGACTGATAGAATATAGCGAGGGCTATTGGCAAAAAGCAAAAAATCATTTAATACAAGCTCTGCCAAACACCGACACTCCTTTACTTAATTATTTAACAGCAGCGAGAGCTGCTCAAAAAATGGGGGATAGCAAGCTTCGCGATCATTATCTTAGGGAAGCACAGCAATCTATGCCCGAAGCGAAAATTGCTGTTGAATTAACCCAAGCGCAATTACAATTGGCCAATCACCAATGGGAACAGGCATTGGCCACATTAAAGCATCTTCAAGATTTAGCACCACGCCATCCTTATGTCTTGAAATTATTAATGAATCTTTATGAAGAAATAAAAGATTGGCAGCAGTTGATCGCTCTTTTACCTGATTTAAAAAAGAACCACATTATTTCAGATCAAGCTTTTGAACAATTACAAAAAAATACTTATTTGCAAGCAATGATTGATTTGGCAAAACACAATCAATCAGATGGCATTACCAAATTGTATCAGACGCTGCCAAAAACACTGGTTAACGATACTGCAATTACAGCAGAATATGCCCGCTTTCTGATTAGGAATCAGGATTACGATCAGGCAGAATATCATTTAAAGCGATGCCTTCGCAAAGAGTTGGATAATCGGTTAATTGAGCTTTATAGCCTGCTCCCTTGTGAAGAAAATCAATTGTTATTTGCTGAATCATTACTCAAAAAAAATCCTCACTCAGCCGCATTGTACCTATGTTTAGGGAGAATGTGCCTCTCGCGGCATTTATGGGGAAAAGCCAAACATTATCTTGAACAGTCTATTGAGCTAAACCCCACGCCCGTAGCATTTATCGAACTTGGCAAACTCCATGAAAAGCTAAATGACCCCTTATCCAGTGGCTCTTGTTATAAAAAAGGTCTGGAGTTGATAACAAAAGATGAATTATCCTAATTGATTAAAAACTGAAAGACACAGCTCGAAATGCAAAGCAAAAAATGTTTTTAATAAGGGCGTTTAGATACAATTAATGAATAAATTAAACCTTTTTTTAAACAAAGAAATTAGGGGTCGTAAATCCAGCCCCAATTAAATGATTATCCTGGGATTATGACATGCGTCATTGCATTCCGTTTCTGTTTTTTCAACCTGAATAGTGACATGCTGAATGCTGAAATCATGCTTTAATTTTTCAACCAGCTCTCTACGCAAGTCATCAGATAATGACTCCTCGGGCATAAATAAATGAACGGAAAGTGCATTTTCTTTCGTACTGATTGCCCAAATATGTAAATCATGAATAGATTTTACACCAGGGATAGCCAAGAGAAAATCACTGACTTTAATCCAGGATATATCACGGGGAACACCGTCAATAATTAATCTGAAACTATCCGCAAATAGTGACCAGGTGCCCTTCAAAATCACTAATGCAATTAATAGTCCGACAACCGGATCTATCCATAACCAACCCGTCAGGTATAATACACCCGCTGATAAAACAACACCTACCGAGATCAAAGCATCATAAAATAAATGCAAATAAGCTCCTCGAATATTAAGATCGTCAGAACCCCGTAAAAACAAGAGCGCTGTAGAGAAGTTCACGACTATACCAATCGCAGCGACTATCATCACAGAGACAGCTTGAATTTCAGTCGGTGAAAATAACTTATACATTGCATCTGTCGCTATGATCCCGCAAGTAAATACCAGTAACGCTCCATTGGCCAATGCCGCTAAAATAGAGGTTTTTTTAAATCCATAAGTTGCTTTATGGGTAGGTTTTCTCTTCATTAATCCGGTTGCTACCCATGCTAAAATCAGCCCTAATACATCACCTAAATTATGAAAAGCATCTGCTAGCAAGCTGGTAGAGTTCGCTAAATAGGCAAAAATAATTTGCATCACAACAAAAAGGCCATTCGCAGTAATTGCAATTATAAAAGCCCTGTCATAAGTCACTTCCCCATGCTCATGATGGTGTGCTCCATCATGCGAATGCTTACTCATAAGTCTCCTTCGTTCTTGCTTGCAGAGTAATAATTAAGTCCAATTTTAATGCGATCTCTTGTATTTTGCTTGCGCCAGGCATTCGTATCTCGTAAAGAATAAACACAACCACAATACTCTTGTTTGTAAAATGCTTCTCTTTTGGCAATTTCGTACATTCTTTCAGAGCCGCCATTCTTTCGCCAATTATAAGTCCAATATATCAAATCAGGATAATGACTTGCTGCCCGCACTCCGCAATCATTGATCTGATTCATATCTTTCCAACGTGAAATACCCAAAGAGCTACTGATAACAGGAAAGTCATGCTCATAAGCATAGAGTGCTGTTCTTTCAAATCGCATATCAAAACACATAGTGCAACGCTTGCCTCTTTCTGGCTCCCATTCCAATCCTTTGGCTCGAGCAAACCAGTTTTCTTTATCGTAATCGGCATCGATAAAGGGGATATTATGCTTTTGGGCAAACTTAATATTCTCTTCTTTTCTTATTTCATATTCCTGGAGAGGATGAATATTGGGGTTATAAAAAAATATAGTAAAGTCAATCTCAGAAAAAATGAGCGCTTCCATCACTTCACCTGAACAAGGAGCACAACAGGAATGAAGTAATAACTTTTTAGCGCCATTAGGTAATTCTAAACGTTCTCTATTTGTCATTTTTTACTTCCGGCAAATTAATAAAATGTTGTCGATAATAAATCAGCTCATTGATTGAATCTTTTATATCATCCAAAGCAAGATGTTTCGATTCCTTAACTACTCCATTCATTAATTCTGGACGCCAGCGCAATACCAGCTCTTTCAACGAACTGACATCCAAATTCCGATAGTGGAAATAAGCAGCCAACTCAGGCATGTATTTATATAAAAAACGTCTATCCTGGCAGATACTATTGCCACACATGGGTGATTTTCCCTTATCCACATACTGTTTTAAAAATTCAATCGTTAATTGTTCAGCTTGAGATTCACTGACATTGCTCTCTAAAACTCGCTTCACCAATCCCGACTGATTATGTTGCTTTGTATTCCATGCATCCATACTGTCTAGAAGAATTTTAGGCTGAGACACCGCTATGACAGGTCCCTCTGCGAGAATGTTAAGTTGTGGATCCGTTACAATCGTGGCCATTTCTATAATTCTATCTTGTTCTGGCTCAAGGCCAGTCATTTCCAAATCAATCCAAATTAAATTTTGATTATTTTTCATTTGATTTCCAAGAAGTCATAATTCGCTCTACACAAGCCACACGACTTTGATGCATGGCCTCCTTAATCGCTTTACCTTCATAACCTTGTACGATAAAAGTTTGTGGCGTCACTTTAACACATTCAGATAATATTTCATTCCATAATTGAGTTTGGCGATAGACCACTGTTTTGCCACAACTCTCGGCATCTGCTTGACAAGCAATCAATATTTTATGAAATAATTGAGGT
Organism: Legionella pneumophila subsp. pneumophila str. Philadelphia 1; assembly: GCF_000008485.1. Classification (NCBI taxonomy): domain Bacteria; kingdom Pseudomonadati; phylum Pseudomonadota; class Gammaproteobacteria; order Legionellales; family Legionellaceae; genus Legionella; species Legionella pneumophila. Next base: position 3,092,179 of record NC_002942.5, read on the forward strand.
CGTCTAAAGGCATCTACCTGCTCCAAAAGCTTGACGATTGTGTTAGGACGCAATTCGCATAGCCTATGAATATTCAAATGAGCTCGCGCCACTGTAACGGCCAAGTCGCGATAATCATTAGGAATGCGCAAGCGAGCACATAATGCTCGAATCAGCTTGGTACCCTCCTCCTCATGCCCATGGTGTTTAGGCCATGCCTGAATTGGTGTCGAGGCTTTGCCTAAATCATGAACCAAAGCAGCAAATCGTACTAATGGTTCTTCGCTAAGCTCAGATGATGCCCGTAATGTCATTAATGAATGAATGCCCGTATCTATTTCTTGATGGTATTGATGTGGATTAGGCACACCAAATAATGAGTTAATTTCTGGCAAAATCACTCTTAATGCATCACAGGAACGTAAAGAAAGAATGAATTGTTCAGGATTTTTTTCTTCAAGACTTTTTTGCCATTCCTGCCAAACACGCTCGGGGATCAAATGAGCTAATTCACCTTGTTTAACCATGGAATACATTAATAAACGAGTCTCATTGGCTATTCTAAATCCAAGATGATGAAACCGACTGGCAAAACGGGCAACACGTAAAACCCGAACAGGATCTTCTACAAAAGCGGAGGACACATGACGTAATAATTTCTCTTCGAGATCTCGCTGTCCCTGATATGGATCAATTAAATTTCCCTGTTCATCCATAGCCATGGCATTAATCGTTAAATCTCGTCGTGCCAAATCCTCTTCCAACGTCACTGATTCACTAAAATCACAAATGAATCCATAATATCCTGGAGCTGATTTACGCTCTGTTCTTGCTAATGCATATTCCTCTTTCGTTTCAGGATGCAAAAAAACGGGGAAATCCCGCCCAACTTGCCTATATTTTCTTTTTAATAATTCTTCCGGCGTTGCTCCGACGACTACCCAATCCTGTTCCTGGACAGGAATTCCTAATAATCGATCACGAACTGCACCGCCTACCAAGTAGACTTTCATTAAATATGATTTACCTTCATACTGTATTATTAATCGCATCAATTATAGTATAGATTGACACTATGAGTAAAAGACGAATCAATAAGCAGCAATCTGCCCGTATAGCTAAAATCCAGAAAAACTACCATGAATACATGGGAAATAACTCCGATAACCTGGCTGATGGTTTAGTCATTACTCGATTTAGCAGGCATGCAGAAATTGAAGACAATCAGGGGAAACGAATTCTTTGCTCTATCCGACCTAATCTTGACACACTGGTGGCTGGTGATAGAGTAATCTGGCAGATAGAAGGTGAGAAACAAGGGGTAGTTGTGAGCATCTATCCCAGGGGAAGCTTACTGGCAAGGCCCAGTCAGAAGGGGTTAAAGAGACCCGTTGCGGCAAATATCACTCAACTGGTTGTAGTGATTGCTCCAAAACCAGAGATTAGTTGGCCATTACTTGACAGCTATTTGATTATGGCAGAGATACTTCAAGTACACGTGGTGATCGTTCTCAATAAAATTGATCTTCCCTGTCAAACACTTCAGCAGCGACTCATGATGGATTACCAATTGCTGAACTATCCCGTCATCATGGCAAGTAACCAAACCCCAGACACAATAGTACCATTAAAACAAGCATTAAATAATCAAATCAGTGTTTTTGTTGGCCAATCGGGGGTAGGCAAATCATCATTGATTTCAAGTTTATTGCCACATGAGGAAAATATTGCGATCGATAAAATATCCATGGTCTCAGAGTTAGGCAAACATACTACAAGAAACTCTCGCTATTATCATCTACCTAGTGGTGGTGCCTTGATAGACTCGCCAGGCGTTCGGGAATTCAGCTTGTGGGATATTGATTGCTCTATGATTGCTCAAGGATATAAAGAATTCAAACCTTATTTGTCCCAATGTAAATTCCGCAACTGCACACATATTAATACGCCCCAATGCGCGATCATTGATGCGCTAAATAAGGGAAAGATTTCAACCCAACGATATGAAAATTTTACAAAATTATGTGCCCAATTTAATAGTTTAAAAGAGTAAACAAAAAGCTCTTCCGAAAATAGATAATCAGTTATCAACGTAACGCAGCACTTGTTGTTAGGTCTTCAGCCGAAAGCACCCCGTTTTGCAATCCACGCTGGTATTCTAATTGATAGTCAACAGCAGTTGTTAATAATTGATTAAGCAAGCCATTCCTGCTAACCCCTGTAAAATCAAATGAGGTAGCACCAGCCTCAATTTCCTTTTTGATCCGCGCAGCAGCAATCATATTATTTTTTGTAGTCTTACGATTAAAAAATAATGGTTTAAGATCCCACCAGGTTGCTCCTTCTTGTCTTGTAACAATATATTTATCCAATGCCTCGCCAAGTGCTTCTGCCCATGTTTGGCCTCTATATAGTTGGGTCATGAAATATTGCTCAGGTGTATATTGATATCTATTATATTGGGGTGTTTGTAGCAGATTGTTATATGTTACAGTTTGTCCTGCCTCAAGATTGTTAACCGTCAATACATCTTTATCTGTATCATAACTAAGTGATACCGACTTTGCCCCCACTGGTAGCATAACGGTTTTAAAAACAATATTTCTCTCTTGTAATCTTTGAAATTCGCGATAATCAACCATACTTCGCGGGTGAAGGATAAAGGTTATATCCTTTACATCTTTAAGTTCACTACCTGATAATTTCAAAGGCGCACTACCCATGTAATCACCAAAGATACGGTTTGGATTCAAATGATAAAAATATCGAGAACCATCAATTTGAGTGATTAAAGCGACAACACATTGATAATATTCATAATGCCCATATAACTTTGCTGACTCCATCTTCATTTTATTATTAGTACTTACTGTTTCATAAGATTGATTATTTGTGCCTGGAGCAATATTGGGGAGCAAATGCGAACTTGAAAAGAAAGTAGATAAAAATTGGTCTTGCATTAATTTTTGATATAATTGAGGAAAGCGATATTGGCATGAAATCAATCGATCATTATTGATGGTTAATATAGTATCTGTTAATTGCTCTTTTTCCTCCTGAGTGTATTTATCAGTCATTTTAACATACATCAAAGAAGCAACGTATTCATCAATATCGCCTATCATTTCTAATGATATCAATCCCTCGACAAACCTGGGATCATAACCATTTAAAAATTCAATTTTTTGTACCTGACTTAAAAGTTTTGTTCTATCAAGTGCCGCGTTTCTTAAAGCAAGTTCTATTAGATTTGACATATTATAATTTCAAAAGCATAAATAAGACAAATTGTTTAATTATGATTCAATTCGCGCACTGGAGCAAGCTTTGCTCATCTAGGCCAAGACAATCGATCCATATCAATGCGATGAGTTCAAAATGCACAATAATGAATTAGGATAATTCCAGTTAATTAAGTCAGGTCGGAGCGCCTATATAATCGATAACTCGGGCTGATTGTTGTGCCTCTTCTATTTCCGCAACAGTCAAAATAGGGCGGCTTATATTTCGCAGGAAAATGAGCATATTTTCCAATTGCTCAGGGTTACAACGCTCTTCTAACGAATGAAGCATTTCTTTAAAGGCTTCCAAAATAGCACTCACTTGCTTTACATCTGTTTTATTAATTAACAATTTCTTACTATCTATGCATTGGTAAGTGCCAAAAAAATTAGGGGAACTGTCTAACTGATGCATACTAATTTGACATAGTCGGTTTGTCACATAATGAATGCAGTTCGTTAAAAATTTACTTTTAGCCTCTACAGGATCAAACAATGACAAAGTTAAAATTAATTTTCGTCTCTGTTGTTCATCTAAACTCTTCAAGAATCTGGAAAATAAAATATTGACTCTCAGTTGAATTTGAAACTCATTATTATTTTGAGCATAAGTATGTATTAATTCATCCAAAAAATTAACAATTTTTTCGCCCAATGATTTATTAATCAATCTAAAATGTACTAAAACATGAAATAATAATTCCGGGTCAAACCAATAAACATCCATTTTAGATAAATCACCCGCCTCTACCAGCTGATACCAATCCAGCGTTGATTGATAGTGTGTCAGCCATTTACAAATGTGTTTATTTTTTTGGCAAAGGATAATGTGCTCATCCATTGTCTTTTTATAGACTGCAATTAAAGCGTCTAACTTATTCGTCATTATGAAAGGAGCAAACTGATTATAGATCTCTTGTCCTTCTGAAAAGATTACATTTTTGATATCCCAAAAACTGATTGTTTTACCTGAAAAAGGAAAAACTTCGAATGGGGTAACAAATAATGACACTAAAAAAGTTTTAATACGATACAATAAATTGTCTGTCCCAGTTTCTACTCTCTTCTCTAAGTGACCTTCCGAGTGGAATTTTGGTTCCAATTCTGCATAAAAAGATAATAACCCTTTATTTGATGCCTTTAATATGGGATTAAATTGATACAGCCAACTCATTATAGCTTTTAACTGTTCATCCACATCATAAGATTGCGCCATATTGATTAAAACAAAAAGTTCTAATAGATAGTATTCTTTCCCATGATATAGAATTTTAACTCCATAGAGAAAATTAATATTTTCTAATTTAAACTGATATAATATTTTAAAAAATTTGTGAATCTCTGCTGTAAATAATTTAAAATCTGCTCCAGAATTTTTTAAATGATAATAACTCTCAATTAACATAAGCAAGTGAGGAAGTACTTCTAATGGAATTTCACCTCTTGATTGCATTCGGGGAAAAGTTTTTTTGTATAGAAAATCCCAAAAATTATCAAATTTTTCTTTATCAATAGAAAATTCTCCATTGCAATATTTTCCTTTATATAACCTCGTTAATTCTTCAATAGTCATTACTTCACATTGTTTAGTCTTTAGTGTTCTACAAGTGGATAACTCAAATTGATTATCAAGCAAATGTTCACATAATCCTCTTTTTCTATATAAAGTTTTTCCATCATATCCAAGATAAAAATTTTCCAATCGAACGGTTTCAGTCAATGGAGTTAAATTATTAAAATCAAACTGATTGGTTACGTGGGGCAGCAAAATTTGCAAATAATTTTTATCTGTGAATGGTTCTATCTCATGAGCCAACTTGATCCAAACCTGGTTTGCCTGAGAAGGATAAAGCAGATAATCACACTCTGAGTCAGCAATCCAGCGTTCGCTAAAACATTGCAAAACAAATTGAATATCATTGGAGGTTAACTCTTCATGATTTTCTCTATGCGAGAAATGTTCTTGTAAAATAGCAGATAATCTTTTATCACAGGGAAGAATAGTTTTCGATTCCCTCAACTCATCAAGAAACCTACGAATGTCTTGTACTAACATTAAAGTCTGCAGCCTATCCTTAATAAACCAAATTGAACCAACAAGCATTCTCTATCAATACTATTGAACTGGAATCACCTAAACAATGTCATGCTTGCTAATAAATAGGAATTATTTTGATATCAGATTGTACTTTGGTCAATAGAGGATTTAATTAATAGAAAAAAACATGTGAAAATAAAAGAAGCGGCTTGAGAGCCGCTATAAGGAATAAAACCCTGGCGATGACCTACTTTCGCATGAGGAAGCCTCACACTATCATTGGCGCGGAAATGTTTCACTTCTGAGTTCGAGATGGTATCAGGTGGTTCCAAATCGCTATAGTCGCCAGGAAAACTGGTTTACCTGAGGCTTTGATTGCTTTATTAAGCCACAGGTTTGGTAAAGAGTCAGAGTTTACACGATACGTATCAGGTATACAAATCAATATCACATTCTGAAGTTACTCAGATTATATGGTCAAGACAATCAGCCAATTAGTACAAGTTAGCTTCACGCATTACTGCGCTTCCACACCTTGCCTATCAACGTCGTAGTCTTCAACGGGCTTCATGGGAAAACTCATCTTGAGGGAGGCTTCCCGCTTAGATGCTTTCAGCGGTTATCCCGTCCGAACTTAGCTACCCGGCCATGCCACTGGCGTGACAACCGGTGCACCAGAGGTTCGTCCACTCCGGTCCTCTCGTACTAGGAGCAGCTCCTCTCAATTTTCCTACGCCCACGGCAGATAGGGACCGAACTGTCTCACGACGTTCTAAACCCAGCTCGCGTACCACTTTAAATGGCGAACAGCCATACCCTTGGGACCTGCTTCAGCCCCAGGATGTGATGAGCCGACATCGAGGTGCCAAACACCGCCGTCGATATGAACTCTTGGGCGGTATCAGCCTGTTATCCCCGGAGTACCTTTTATCCGTTGAGCGATGGCCCTTCCATTCAGAACCACCGGATCACTAAGACCAACTTTCGTTCCTGCTCGAGCCGTCACTCTCGCAGTCAAGCACCCTTTTGCCTTTACACTCTTGGTACGATGTCCGACCGTACCGAGGGTACCTTTGTGCTCCTCCGTTACTCTTTGGGAGGAGACCGCCCCAGTCAAACTACCCATCATACACTGTCCTCATCCAGGATTACTGGACCAAGTTAGAACCTCAATAACAACAGGGTGGTATTTCAAGGGCGGCTCCATGAGAACTAGCGTTCTCACTTCACAGCCTCCCACCTATCCTACACAGTCATCATCAAAGTCCAGTGCAAAACTATAGTAAAGGTTCACGGGGTCTTTCCGTCTAGCCGCGGGTACACTGCATCTTCACAGCGATTTCAATTTCACTGAGTCTCGGGTGGAGACAGTGTGGCCATCGTTACGCCATTCGTGCAGGTCGGAACTTACCCGACAAGGAATTTCGCTACCTTAGGACCGTTATAGTTACGGCCGCCGTTTACCGGGGCTTCGATCAAGAGCTTCTCCGAAGATAACCCCATCAATTAACCTTCCGGCACCGGGCAGGCGTCACACCCTATACGTCTTCTTACGAATTTGCAGAGTGCTGTGTTTTTAATAAACAGTCGCAGCCACCTGGTCTCTGCGGCCCTCTCCAGCTCTGAAAGTAAATCCCATCACCAGAAAGGGCGTACCTTCTCCCGAAGTTACGGTACCATTTTGCCTAGTTCCTTCACCCGAGTTCTCTCAAGCGCCTTAGTATTCTCTACCTGTCCACCTGTGTCGGTTTGCGGTACGGTTCTCTATAAGTTATGGCTAGCAGCTTTTCCTGGAAGCCGGGCATCAATGACTTCTCTGTACCAAAAGGTCAGAACCACTTCGCACCTCAGAGTTATGGAAAACCGGATTTGCCAAGTCTTCCCCCCTACATGCAAGTACCAGGACAACCAACGCCTGGCTCACCTAGCCTTCTTCGTCCCCACTTCACCACTTATAAAAAGTCCAGGAATATTAACCTGGTTCCCATCGACTACGCTCTTCAGCCTCGCCTTAGGGGCCGACTCACCCTGCTCCGATTAACGTCGTGCAGGAAACCTGGGACTTCCGGCGTGTGGGCTTTTCACCCACATTATCGTTACTCATGTCAGCATTCGCACTTCTGATACCTCCAGCACACTTCTCAATGCACCTTCATCAGCCTACAGAACGCTCCCCTACCACGTGCGCCTTCGCGCACATCCGCAGCTTCGGTGACTAGTTTTAGCCCCGTTACATCTTCCGCGCAGGCCGACTCGACCAGTGAGCTATTACGCTTTCTTTAAAGGGTGGCTGCTTCTAAGCCAACCTCCTGGCTGTCTATGCCTTCCCACATCGTTTCCCACTTAACTAGTACTTGGGGACCTTAGCTGGCGGTCTGGGTTGTTTCCCTCTCCACGACGGACGTTAGCACCCGCCGTGTGTCTCCCGTGATTCAATTAGCCGGTATTCGGAGTTTGCATCGGTTTGGTAAGCCATGACAGCCCCCTAGCCGAAACAGTGCTCTACCCCCAGTAATCATTCACG